>NZ_JBICXW010000010.1:0-256492 GCF_043200475.1 Kitasatospora sp. NPDC048407
GCGCTGTTCGGCTTCACCGTGATCACCGGCACGCCGGTGGTGACGGCCGACTTCACCTGGAACGACGCCGCGAACACCGACTGCGTCGCCACCGGACCGCTCTCGCCGGCCTCCAGGTCCACCGCGTCGGTGATCAGACCCGAACCCAGCCGCAGCGCGGTGCGGGCGGCGATCTCCTTGCCCTCGCCGCTGGAGGTGACCAGCACGGCGGCGGCATTGGTGGTCTTGGCGATCTGGGTGAGGGCGTCGACCTTGGGGACGACGAGGAGGGTGGTGAACTCGTCGGCGTCGGCGGTGTAGACCTTCGCCGCGCCGTACTCCGCGGCCTTGGCGGCGATGCCCGCGGCGCTGTCGCCGGCGCCGAGGACCACGGCGGAGGGGGTGCCCAGACGGCGGGCCAGGGTCAGCAGTTCCAGGGCGGGCTTGCGCACCGCGCCGTCGGCGTGGTCGACCAGGACCAGGATCTCACTCATGACTAACTCCGTATCCTTCGATGGTTCCTGGCGGCCCGTCAGATGAACTTCTGCTCGGCGAGGTAGGTGGCGAGCTGCTTGCCGCCGTCGCCCTCGTCGGTCACGATGACGCCCTTGCTCCGCGCGGGGCGGGCGGTGATGTCCGCGACCTTCGTCCACGCGCCCGCGAGACCCACCGCGTCGGCGTCGATGCCCAGGTCGTCCAGGTCGAAGGAGGTCACCGGCTTCTTCTTCGCGGCCATGATGCCCTTGAACGACGGGTAGCGGGCCTCACCGGACTGGTCGGTCACCGACACCACCGCCGGCAGCGCCGCCTGCACCGTCTCCGTCGCCGCGTCGCCGTCCCGGCGACCGGTCACCGTGCCACCCGAGACCGAGACCTCCGACAGCAGAGTGGCCTGCGCGACACCCAGGCGCTCCGCGAGCAGCGCGGGCAGCACGCCCATCGTGCCGTCGGTCGACGCCATGCCGCACACCACCAGGTCGTACCCGGTCTTCTCCAGCGCCGCGGCCAGGATCGCCGAGGTGCCCATCACATCCGTGCCGTGGATGTCGTCGTCGTTGACGTGCACGGCCTTGTCCGCGCCCATCGACAGCGCCTTGCGCAGCGCGTCCTTCGCGTCGTCCGGGCCCACCGTCAGCACCGTCACCTCGGCGCCGTCGTTCGCCTCCGCGATCCGCAGCGCCTGCTCGACGCCGTACTCGTCCAGCTCCGACAGGAGGCCGTCCACGCCCTCCCGATCGGTGGTCGCATCGTCCGCGAAGCGACGATCACCGGTCGCGTCGGGCACGTACTTCACACAGACAACGATCCTCAAGCTCACGGCCACCTTGTCCTTTCACGGCGCGGAGGGAACTCAGTACCCCCACTAGACCACACTCCGTGCCACAGATCCACTCTTCGGCGGGGTCAAGTGGAGTGATAGGGGACTCGGTGTCCTGGCTGAGGGAACTGAGTGTCAGGTGATCGGGGTCGGGCGGAGCGCGGCGGCCCAGGGCAGGGAGTACCAGGAGAGGAGGGCGAGCAGGGCGGCGCTGGGGAGTTCGGCGACGTAGGCGAATATCTCGGCGGTGCGGAAGGCGTCGCCGCGGTGGGCGGACCAGAGGTCGAAGAACGCGTCCATGGCCAGCAGGACGGCGGTGGCCGAAGCGATCGGGCTGGTGGCGCGGTGGCGGCGGTGGACCAGGGAGGCCAGCGAGAGCAGCGCGGCGGATTCGATCAGGTCCAGCCAGACCCAGGAGTTGGAGAGGTTGCGGGCACCGAAGTGGCCGCGGACGTTCAGGGCCAGGTCGACGATCCACGGCAGGAGCAGCACGGCGGCGACGCGGAACGCGATCGACAGCCAACGCAGCACCGCGCCCTCGTGGTTGGCCAGGGCCTTGCGGAAGCCGGGGCGGAACCTGGGACGGGACGCGGGGCGGATTGCGGGCACGCCGTGATCATAGGGCGGACGGCCGGTCGGGCGGGTGGCTCGGCGGGTGAGTGGCTGGTCGGGCGGGTGGCGCGTCGGGCGGGTGGCTGGTCGGGCGGACGGCTGGTCGGGTGGGTGGCGCGTCGGGCGGGTGGACGAGAACGGGCGGGTGGACGAGAAGGGGCCGCCCGCGTGCGTGCGCGGGCGGCCGTAGAGAGGGGGAGTGCGGGGTGGGTCAGGCCGCGCGGCGCAGGTGGACCGTGGAGTCGCGGTGCGGGCGGGCGTCGGGGTCGGTGACGGGGTGCTCGGGGTGGTCGCGGCGGGGGTGCTCCTCGGCGCGCTCCACCGTCCAGGCGCCCGGGGCCAGGTGCAGGGAGTCGAGCACCTCGGCGGGGGTGGGGAAGGTCATCCCGGCGTGCTTGTGGTTGTGCTCGTCGTCGTTGTGCGCGTGGTCGTGGGTGTGCGCGCCGTCCTGCGGGTGCGCCTCGTCGGGGGCGTGGTTCTGGTGCCGGGCGGGGGCGACGGCGTGGCTGACGATCAGCAGGGTACCGCCGGGGGCGACCGCGTCGGCGGCGCGGCGCAGCACCCGCTCGCGCGGGAACTCGGCTGGGGAGTGCAGGAATTGGGCAGAGACCAGGTCGTAGGAGCCGGACGGGAAAGCGTTTGCCAGGTCGGTGCGCTGCCAGCTGATCCGGTCGGCGACGCCGGCGGCCGCGGCGCGGGCGGCGGCCCGGTCCAGGGCGACCTGGGAGATGTCGACGGCGGTGACCTGCCAGCCCTGCTGGGCCAGCCAGATCGCGTCGCCGCCCTCGCCGCAGCCGAGGTCGAGGGCGTGGCCGGGGGCGAGGCCGGTGACCTCGTGGGTGAGCGAGGCGTTGGGCCGGCCGCTCCAGATCTGCTCGCTCTCGCCGTAGCGGTTCTCCCAGAACTGGACGGCCTCGACGGCGAGTCGGGTCTCCTCGGCGATCAGGTCGGCGTTGATGGCGGCGGCGGCCCGCAGGCCGTCGGCGGCGGCGACGGCGACCTGGGCCATCGGGTCGGTGAGGTTGCCGACCGCCCACACGCCGGGGGCCTCGGTGGCGCCGGCCGGGTCGGTGGTGGCGAGGCGTTCGCCCAGCTTGACGCCGTCGCGGACCAGCGCGGTCGGGGTGAGCCCGAGACCGGCCAGGAACGGTGCGCGCACGGCGAGGCCGGTGCCGACGCCGAGCGCGTCGCAGTCGATCACGGTGCCGTCGGCGAGCCGGACGCCGGTGAGCGCGTCGGCCTCGTTCTCGGGGAGGACGGCGACGACCTCGCCGGTGTGCACAGTGATGCCGCGGGCGGCGAGTTCGCGCCGCTGCTGCTCGGTGAACGGGCCGGCATTGTGGGCGAGCAGCGTGACGTCGGAGCTCCACTGGCGCCACAGCAGCGCCTGGTGAACGGCGACGGCGGGCTCGGTGGCGAGCACCGCGATCCGGCGGTCGCGGACCTCCCAGCCGTGGCAGTACGGGCAGTGCAGCACCTGCCGGCCCCAGCGCTCGGCCAGGCCCCGCAGTTCGGGCAGGACGTCGGTGGTGCCGGTGGCCAGCAGCACCCGGCGGGCGTGCACGGCGCTGCCGTCGGAGAGCTCGGCGCGGAAGGCGCCGTCCGGCTGCCGAGTGATGCCGCGCACCTCGGCGTCGTGGAACTCGCCGCCGTACGAGGCGACTTCGGCCCGGCCGCGGGCGAGCAGCTCGGTGGGCGGCACGCCCTCCTGGCCGAGCAGGCCGTGGGCGCCCTCGGCGGGCGCGTTGCGCGGCCGGCCGGCGTCGACGACCAGGACGGAGCGGCGGGCCCGGGCCAGGACGAGGGCGCCGCTCAGTCCGGCGGCGCCGCCGCCGACGACCAGGACGTCGTGGTGGCGGGCAGGGTGCGGGTGCGAATCGCGGTGGGTGGCGGTCATGGATCGATGGTGCGGCGCCGTGGCCGGATTGACAAACAATGTTGCTGAGGTGGCAAATGGAGGGTGAGTGGATGTCGAACGGGAGGAGTGCCGAGTTGAGTGAGGACTTCGAGGCGGTGCTGACGGCGGTAGGGCCGCGGCTGCGGGCGATCCGGCAGCAGCGCGGCACCACGCTCGCGCAGCTCAGCGAGGAGACCGGCATTTCGGTGAGCACGCTGTCTCGGCTGGAGTCGGGCGGCCGCCGGCCGACCCTGGAGCTGCTGCTGCCGCTGGCCCGGGCGCACGGGGTCGCGCTGGACGAGCTGGTGGACGCACCTCCGACGGGCGATCCGCGGGTGCGGCTGCGTCCGTTCGTCCGGCACGGGTGGACGTACCTGCCGCTGGCCCGCAACCTCGGCGGGATGCAGGCGTACAAGACGATCGTCCCGCCGGGGACCCGGGAGGACGCCGAGCAGCGCACCCACGAGGGCCACGAGTGGCTGTACGTGCTGTCCGGTCAGCTGCGGCTGCGGCTCGGCGAGCACGACGTGGTGCTGAAGGCGGGCGAGGCGGCCGAGTTCGACACCCGCACGCCGCACGTGTTCACCAACGCGGGCTCGACGCCGGTGGAGTTCCTGAGCCTGTTCGGACCGCAGGGGGAGCGGGTGCATGTGCGGGCGCGGACCACGGGCAAGGAGAGTTGACGGGCCGTCAGGGCGGAGCGCCGCCTCCGGGAGCGGGGGCGGAGTCGAAGTGCCGGGTGTGGAGCGTCAGTTAAAGAGGTTGACCGGGCCGTAGGAAGCCGTGAATTCGAGGCTCGGGTAGCAGATGCTCGGGCCGGAGGACTTGGTGAGCAGCTGCTTGACCAGGGTGATCTGCGTGAGGTTGTTGGTGAGGTTGCCGTTCAGGAAGTTCGCGCGGTAGACGCAGGTGGCGACTCCGGCCAGCGTCTTGAGGACGACGGTGGTCTGGATGGAGCCGCTCGTGGGGGCGAGAACCAGCGGGGAGTCGGCCGTGTCGGCGATGGCGAGCGTGTACGGCAGGTTGTCCACGGTCAGGCTGATCACGGCGGTAACGCCGATGGTGTTGGAGACGCAGCTGCTGAACGTCAGCACGTTGACCGGGCCGGACAGGGTGCCCGGGCTGCTCGGGTTGACGGCGAGCGTGCCGCCGAGGTGGGAGGCGGCGCACTTGGTGCCACTGGTGGTGCCCGGGTAGAACAGCGTCGCATCGTCGTAGGCCAGGTCCGTGGACAGCGGGCCGCCGACGGTGGGGCGGGCCGGGGTTGCGGGCATGGCGCCGGCGGTGCCGGCCGGGAGGACGATCAGGGCGATCAGGGCGGTGACGGCGGCGAAGAGGCGGTTGCGCACGGGGGTTCCTTCCGTTGGGGAGAAGGTGCAGGTGCGGGCGCTGCGCCGAACTTCCGGGTCGGGAACGTCAGTTGACGAGAGCGGCGGCGCCTTGCGTGACCGGTCCGTAGGAAGCGGAGAAGTCGATGGACGAGAAGCAGAGGCTCGGGCCGGCCGCCTTGGTGAGGTTCTGGGCGCTCAGGTTGAGCTGCGTCAGGTTGTTGGTGGCGTTACCGTTCAGGACGTTCGCGCGGAAGACGCACGTGAGGTTTCCGGCCAGCGTCCTGGCGACGAGGGTGGCCTGGAGGTAGCCCGCCGAGGTCGGGAGGAGAACGAGCGGGTTGCCGGGCGCGTCGGAGACGGCGAGCGTGTACGGCAGGTTGTCCATGGTCAGGCTGGTCACGGAGACGAAGCCGGGAATGTTGGTGGTGCAGCCGCCGAAGGTGAGCGTGTCGACCGGGCCGGACAAGGTGCCCGGGGCGTTCGGGTCGGCGGCGAGCGTGCCGCCGAGGTGGGAGGCGGTGCACTTGAAGCCCGAGGTGGAGCCCGGGGAGTACATCGTCACCACGGTGCCGGGGACGAGGTCCGCGGACAGCGGGTTGCCGACGGCGGGGAGGGCCGGGGTCTTGGGCGCGGCGCCGGCGCTGCCGGCGGGGAGGGCGATCAGGGCGGTGGTGGCGGCGAGGGCGGCGGCGAAGAGGCGGTTGCGCACGAGGGTTCCTTCCGCAGGGGGAGCGGGGGCGTGTGCCGGCCAGGGTGCGGCGGGGTGCCGCGCCCCGGGGAGGGCGCGGCACCGGGGTGGCTGGTGCGGGGTGTTACTGGACGAGGACGATGCCGCCGTTGCCCGGGGCGGTGTCCGTGACCGGGCCGTAGGAGGCGGTGAAGTCGATGTTCGCGGAGCAGATGCTCGGCCCGGCGATCTTGACGTAGCGCTGGAGGCTCAGGTTGATCCGCGGCGGGACGTTGGTGGCGTTGGCGTAAATGGCCGACCCGGTGGAGAGGTAGATGCAGGTGGCGGTGCCGGTCACCGTCTTGAGGATCGCGGTGACCTTGGGCTGGGTGCTTGACACCGGGGCGAGCGTGACGGGGTAGCCGGGCGAGTCGGTGACGCTCAGCGTGTAGGGCAGGTAGTCCATGGTCAGGCTGGTCACGCCGGTGACGCCGACCACGTTGGAGGTGCAGCCGCTGAAGGTCAGCGCGTCGATTTGGCTGGACGCGGTGGCGGAGCCGGTGGCGGCGGGGTTGGAGGTGACGTAGCCGGAGAGGTGGGAGGCGGTGCACTTGACGCCGGTGGTGGTGCCCGGGTTGTTCATCGTCGCCACGGTGCCGTTGGTCAGGTCGATCGACATCGGGTCGCCGGGGCTGACGGGCACGTTGTTGGCGGTGTAGAGAACGGCGCCGTCGCTGGCGTAGGCGTCGGCGTCGGCGTCGGCGGTGCCGGGGAGGGCGATCAGGGCGGTGGCGGCGGCCAGGGCGGCGGCGCCGGCGAGGAGGCGGTTGCGCACGAGGGTTCCTTCCTTCCGCAGGGCGAACGGGTGCAGGTGCGGGCGCGGACCACGGGCAGGGAGAGTTGACGGTCCGGCATGGCGGAGCGCCGCGGCCCGGGGCGGGTGCGGCGCCGAAGTGCCGGGTGCGGAGCGTCAGTTGAATAGGCTGACCGGGCCGTAGGAGGCCGTGAACTCGATGTTCGGGAAGCAGATGCTCGGGCCGGAGGTCTTGGTGAGTACCTGCTTGACCAGGTCGATCTGCGTCTGGCCGTTGGTGACGTTGCCGTTCAGGACGCTCGCGTGCAGGACGCAAGTGGCGTTTCCGGCCAGCGTCTTGAGGACGGCGGTGGCCTGGATCACGCTGCCCGCGGAGGGGGTGAGAGCCACCGGGTAGCCGGCCGTGTCGGAGATGCTGAGCGTGTAGGGCAGGTTGTTCATGGTCAGGCTGGTCACCGAGGTGACGCCGGGCACGTTGGAGGTGCAGCCGCTGAACGTCAGCACGTTGACCGGGCCGGACAGGGTGAGTGTGTTCGGGTTGGCGGCGAGTGTGCCGTCGATGTGGGAGGCGGTGCACTTGACGCCGGTGGTGGTGCCCGGGCTGTACATCGTGGCCACGGTGCCGTAGGCGAGGTCCGTGGACAGCGGGCCGCCGACGTTGATCGTGTGGAGAGCCGGGGTTCGGGTCGTGGCGTCGGCGGTGCCGGGGAGGGCGATCAGGGCGGTGGTGGCGGCCAGGGCGGCGGCTCCGGCGAAGAGGCGGTTGCGCACGAGGGTTCCTTCCGGTGGGGGAGCGGGTGCAGGCGCGCACCACGGGCAGGGAGAGTTGACGTCCCGCTATGGCGGAGCGCCGCGCCCCGGGGAGGGCGCGGCGCCGAAGTGCCGGGTGCGGAGCGTCAGTTGACGAGGACGACCTGGCCGTTGCCCGGAGCGGTGTCGGTGACCGGGCCGTAGGAGGCCGTGAACTCGATGCTCGGGAAGCAGATGCTCGGGCCGGAGGTCTTGGTGAGGAGCTGCTTGACCAGGTTGATCTGCGGCGGGACGTTGGTGGCGTTGCCGTTCAGGACGCTCGCGTGCAGGACGCAAGTGGCGGTTCCGGCAAGCGTCTTGAGGACGGCGGTGGCCTGGATCACGCCTGCGGAGGGGGTGAGAGCCACCGGGTAGCCGGCCGTGTCGGAGATGGCGAGCGTGTACGGCAGGTTGTTCATGGTCAGGCTGATCACCCCGGTGACGCCGGGCACGTTGGAGGTGCAGCCGCTGAACGTCAGTGTGTTGACCGGGCCGGACGCGGTGCCGCTGGTGGTCGGGGAGACGAGGGGGTTGGTGCCGACGGTGCCGCCGATGTGGGAGGCGGTGCAGGTGACGCCGGTGGTGGTGCCGGGATTGAACATGGTCGCCGCGGTGCCGGTGACCAGGTCGGCGGAGAGCGCGTCGCCGGCGTTCACGGCGACGCCGCTGCTGGTGTAGAGGAGGGGCCCGGCCACGGTGGCGTTGGCGGTGCCGGTCTGGAGGGCGACCAGGGCGGTGGCGGCGATCAGGGCGCCGGCGCCGGCGACGAGACGGTTGCGCATGAGGGTTCCTTCCGGTGGGTGGGGCGTCCGGTGAGGGTGGCCGCGGCCGGGTGGCCGGGGCGCTGCTCCGGGGGTGCGGAGCGCGTGCCCGCCCGCGGGGGCGGGCACGAGTCGGTGGGGGAGCGGCCGGCGGCCGCTTCACGAACGGGTCAGTGGGCGGCGCTGGCGGCCATCGCGGCGGTCAGGTCGGAGAGGCTCTCGTCCAGCGCGAAGTTGGCGTTGGTCTGCTGGAAGCTCACCGAGTTCTTGCCGGGCGTGGCGGGCAGGTTCATGGTCCAGTTGATGATCTGGTTGAGCGAACCGAGCAGACCGCAGCCGTTGGCGCCGGGTACCGAGAAGGTGTTGTCGACCAGGTTCGCGTTGTTCTCGGAGATCACCAGCGCGTTGTGGCCGTTCGGGTCCATGTTGAGGTCGACGGTGCCCGGGTCGCCGGTCATGGGGGCGGTCGGCGCGGGCGGGGCGGTGGTGCCGGTGGTGGGCTTCAGCACCAGCGGCGCGGAGTTGGAGCCGACGTAGCAGTCCGGGCCGAACAGCGCGTTGAACAGGTGCAGCTTGATCGGCAGCTGGAAGACGGGGTACGGCTCGCCGGTCGCCATCGGGGTGAACTTGGTGACGGGGCCCGCCAGTTCGACCTGGGCGAAGACGCTGGTGATGCCCGGCAGGAAGTTCGCGATGCCCGGGATGGTGATCTCCACCATCGGCGCGCTCATCAGCGGGCCGTTGGTGGGCGGCACCACGGTGTACTGGTTGGCGGTGGTGCCGTCCGGGAAGGTCACCGTGGGCCCGGACTTGTCCCAGTAGAAGCCGAACTGGAGCTTGATCGGGGAGTTGAACGGCACCACGGTGCTGCCCAGGGTGAACTTGCCGCCATTGGTGATCGACACCATGCAGCCGACCTGGAGGTTCGCCGGGTCCGTCATGGCGGGCGCGGTCAGCGGGCAGTTGCCCATGCCGGTGTACGGCCCGCCCGGTGCGGCGGCGGAGGCCGGGACGGTGCCGGCCAGCAGCGCGGCACTGGCCAGCGCGGCCGGGACGGCGAGGCGGCCGAGCAGCCGCCGGGAGCCGCGGCGGGCGGCGGGGCGGTCGGAGCTGCTGGCGGAGAGGTCCGGCTGGGTACGGCGCATGGTGGGGGAACTCCTCACGGCAAGGGGTCGGGGGGTGGCGGCCGGTGCTGGACGCTTCAACAGTGGTGCGGCGTGCGGGTGTTCGGCGAGCGGGTGGGTCGCTCGACGCCACGAGCGACTGGCCCGAAGGCGTACGACCGCACCTGCCGCCGGGCGGTCCGTGGTACCGGGGCCGGTCCGTACCGCCGGGGCGGGACGTGATACCGGGGCGGGACGTGGTGCCGGGCGGGACGTGGTGTCGGGCGCGGCGCCCGGGGTCACGAGGGCGCCGACATTCGAGGCGGAATATCACCCGGGGCCGCGCCCTGACAGCGCGGGGTTACCGCCGGGTACATCGCCAAGTTCTATGGGGGGTCGGACGGCAACGTCAAGGAGATGTGCGGAAGTTGGCAGGTCGGTGAGCGGAGTTCGAGTGATTCCTCGCCCCAATGGTCATTCCAGTCACAGGAGTTGACTGACGTTCAGATGTGTGGGGACGGTGCGCGAAGTATTGACCCGCCATGTACCCCGGGGTAACTTCCAGACAGCTCACAGGTATGAGAAAGATCGTCAACTTCATTGCAAGAAAAGCTCGTTGACGCATCCGTCCACGCCAGGACCTCACCGCCCGCGAGCAGCGCACCCCCACTCGAACCCTCTGGAGCTGCACATGCCCCACCCCGCAGAACAACCCGCAGTCACCCCCTCCGGGCGTGGCCGGGTCCGGCTGCGCCGCGCCGCACTGATGGCGATACCCGCCTGCGTGACCGCCGGCGTCCTGGTGACCCTGACCGCGCAGAACGTCCTCGCCAACCAGTTCGCCATCTCCGGCATGGCGTTCGAGGTCACCGCCGACCGTTTGCACGGCACCGGGGTCGCGCAGTTCGGCGTACTGGACAACATGATCGAGAACAGCCCGAACGCCGGCGACACCGGCGGCCAGCTGTTCCTGATCCAGACCGCCGTCAAGTCGGCCGACCTGACCAAGCTCTGCCAGAGCGTCAACCTGGGCGGCATCAACCTGCTGATCACGGCGGGCGACAAGGGCACCCCGGTGCACGCGGAGAACCTCACCACCGACTCCGACCTGATGAGCGGCGAGGCCGAGTTCAAGGGCCTCGAAGTCGGCCGTGACGCCAGCACCTTCGACAAGGGCCCCGTCCAGGGCCCGCCCGGAATGTTCGGCCAGCAGGGCGACGAGGTGACCGTCGACCACTTCCGCCAGCGGAACTACGCCACCACCGCCGGAGTGTTCCGGCTGCCCAACATGCACCTCAGCTTCAGCACCGATGGCTGCTGAGTTCGACTCGGCACCGGACCGGGCGGCCGAGAACACCGCGGCCGCCCGGCCCACCGGTTCCGAAGACCCCGTCGTGGACGCCCCGCCGGCCGTTCCCGCCCGCACCGGCTTCGCGGGCTGGCGCGACCGCCGCCCGTTCTGGGGCGGCCTGCTGGTCACCCTGGCCGGCGCCGAGATCCTGTTCACCGAAAAAGCCCCGATGCACATGGTCATCCGCATCGGCCTGCTCGGCCTGGCCGGCTACGTCATCCCGACCCTCATGGTGCTCTGCGGACTGCTGCTGATCTTCCACCCCGTGCAGCGGCTCTTCTACTCCCTGGTCGCGGTCCTCGCCACCCTCGGCAGCTGGATCACCTCCAACATCGGAGGGTTCTTCATCGGCCTGCTGCTCGGCCTGGTCGGCAGCACCCTGGCCTTCGGCTGGCTCCCCGACCAACCCCTGAGCAAGCGCAAGGCGCGCCGTCTCGCCGAACGCGAAGCGACCCCGGCCTAGACCGGGGCGGCCCACGGCGCGGGAGCGTGGCCTGCGCCGTGCGCACCGTCCGCGACCCCCGCACACCGAGCGGTCGGGGGCCGCGGACGGCATTCCCGCGTCCGCCTGATGTCGCCGCCTCCGCCTGCCGCGTCCGCCTGCCGCGGCCTCCGTCCGGCGCGGACCGCGCTCCGGTGTACGGCGTACGCACCGCACCCGTCGCACGCTTGGTAGCTTGAGCCGAGGACGGCCCAGCAGTGGCCGGGCGAACGGAACAGGACGGTCCGGTGCGAGTACTGCCATGCGGGAGCGACGCCGTCCTGGTCGAGGTCGACACCGCCGACCAGGTCCAGCAGCTGCACGGTGCACTGCGCACCGCACCACCCACCGGCGTCACCGAACTCGTCCCCGCCGCCCGCACCGTGCTGGTCCGCTACGACCCCCGCGTCACCGACCCGCACCGCCTGCGTGCCGCCCTCGCCGCCCTGCCGCGCACCGCCGCCGCCCGCACCGCCGACGAGCCCGACGCCGTCCGCGTGCCCGTCCGCTACGACGGACCCGACCTCGCGGAGGTCGCCGCCCGCGCCGGGCTGACCGAACGCCAGGTGATCGAACGGCACACCGCCGCGCACTACCGCGTCGCGTTCTGCGGCTTCGCCCCCGGCTTCGCCTACCTCACCGGCCTCGACCCGCAACTGCGCCTGCCCCGCCGCAGCGAACCCCGCACCCGGGTGCCCGCCGGATCCGTCGCCGTCGCCGACGAGTACACCGGCATCTACCCCAGCCCCTCGCCCGGCGGCTGGCACCTGCTCGGCAGCACCGCACTCACCCTGTGGGACCCCGCCGCCGACCCGCCCACCCGACTGCGCCCAGGCACCGCCGTCCGCTTCGTCGAGGTGTCGGAGAGTGCGGGGAGTGGGGCATGACGCGCGCCGAACTGCTGGTCGTCCGCGCCGGGTTCGGCGCCACCGTGCAGGACCTCGGACGCCCCGGGCTGGCCGCGCTCGGCGTCGGCCGGGCCGGGGCCGCCGACCGCGACGCGCTGCGGCTGGCCAACCGGCTGGTCGGCAACCCCGAGGATGCCGCCGGCCTCGAAGCGCCCATGGGCGGACTCGAGTTGGCCTTCCCCCGCGCCACCACCTGCGCGCTCACCGGCGCCGACTGCCCGGCCTGGATCGACGGCCGCGCCGCTCCCGCCCGCACCCCGCTGCGCGTCCCCGCCGGCGCCCGGCTGCGCCTCGGCACCCCCACCCGCGGCCTGCGGGTCTACCTCGCCGTCCGCGGCGGCCTGGACGTCCCCCCGGTGCTCGGCTCGCGTGCCACCGACACACTCGCCGGAATCGGCCCCGACCGGCTGGCGGCCGGCCAACTGCTGCCCCTCGGCGACGCCGCCACCGGCTGGCCCACCGCCGACCACGCCCCGCGACCCGCCCCCGCCGACCGCACCGTGCTGCACGTACTGCCCGGCCCGCGCGAGGACTGGTTCACCGCCGGCGCGCTGCGCACCCTGCTCACCGAGCCGTACACCGTCACCCCCGACAGCGACCGGGTCGGCATGCGGCTGGACGGGCCCGCCCTGGAGCGCGCCCGCACCGGCGAACTCCCCTCCGAGGGCATGGTCGGCGGGGCGCTGCAGGTGCCGCCGTCCGGGCGGCCGATCCTGTTCCTGGCCGACCACCCCGTCACCGGCGGCTACCCCGTCATCGCGGTGGTCCGCCGGGCCGACCTCGGTGCCGCCGCGCAGGCCCGCCCCGGCGACACCCTGCACTTCCGGCTGAGCTGAACTTCTGTGGTGCTCAGCCGAGTTGCACCACCCGCGCCCACTCCGGCGGTCGCTCCGGCCGATAGTTCGGATCGTCCTCGTTGATGTGGGAGGGGCGGCGGAACAGGCCGACCACCGTCCGGCAGGCCGGCTGGCGGGACGGCCACGCCGTCTGGCCGTCCGTCAGCGCCACCACCACGTCCGGGGTGGGGCGCAGGCGCAGCGCGGCCGCGAAGCCCTCCCGCAGGTCGGTGCCGCCACCGCCGACCAGCGTCAACATGCCGTCGCCGCCGATCCGTTGGACCTGCCCGGCGGCGGCGTCGCAGGAGATCACCGACAGTAGCTCGCGCCGCCCGCCGAGGGTGCGGGCGATCGCGGCGATCTCCAGCAGCGCGGTGCCCAGCTCCTGGTCGCTGACCGAGCCGGAGGTGTCCACCACCACGGCCACCCGCGGCAGTTGGTGGCGCAGCGCGGGCAGTACCACGCCCGGAAGGGCGGTGGCGCGGCGCGCCGGGCGGCCGTACGTGTAGTCGGAGCCCGCGCCCGCGCCGGCCACCGCCGAGCGGACCGCCGCGCCGAGCAACTCCCGCCACGGCTGCGGCGGATGGAACGCCTCCCGGGCCCAGCGCCGCCAGCCCGCCGGGGTCTCGCCCGGCCGCCCGAGGATGCCCTCGGCGACCCGGAACCGGACCAGGTCGCTCTCGTGCGGCTGGAGCCCCTGGCTGCCGTCCGGGCCGAGCTCCCACGCGCGGTCCAGGCCGTCCGCGCAACTTCCGCACTCCACCCAGCCGGTGAGGTCGGTTTGCGGGCCGAGCGTGAACCTCGTCAGGTACTCCTCCATCAGCAGGCCCGGCGGCAGGCGGAGGGTCTCCGGGTAGACGGCGTCCTTCGGGCGGACCAGGCCGTCGCCGAACACGTCGTCGTTGATCTCGCAGTCCGCCGCCAGGTTGATCCGCAGCCGGCCCTCCGGCCCGTACAGCCGGTACTTGCGCATCGCCCGGTCGCCGCGGGCGGCGTGGTCGCGCAGCAGGTGGGAGACCTCGTGCACCCAGATCGAGGCGAGTTCCTCCTCCGACCGGGCGGCCACGAACGCGGGGGAGACGTAGCAGCGCCAGTACCGGTCCACCGCCATGGTCGGCACCTGTACCGATTCGACCACCTGCATCGCGAACAGCGCGGTGGCCAGGTACGGGCGGGCCCGGACCGCCTGCAGGCGGGCCGCGTACAGCTTCTCCAGGTCCAGCGGCGGCCCGGCCGGGCGGGGCGCGCGCGGGTGGGGTGCGCACTGTTTCGGGTCGTGCGGCCGGTGCGGGACGGGTGCGGGGCGGGGCTTCGGCGGGCGCGGCTTCGGCGCGGTCGACGCGGGTGGGGTCGGTGTCGATGGGCTGGCGGCCGGGCGGTGCGTGCTCATCGGCGGCCCGCACCGGCGGCGGCGCTGACCCGGGCGGCGGCCCGGTCGGCCCGGCGGGACAGTTCCAGCGCGCCCGCGAACCGTTCGATCAACGCCGGTACCTCCCAGTCGGGTTGGCGCAGTGAGGTGAGCGTGGTGACGGGTACCACCAGCACGTCCGCGGTGCCGGTCTGCAGCGCCCGCGTCATCAACGCCCAGGCGGCGTCCCAGCGTTGCCGGGTCGGCCGGGAGCGGACGGCGGCGACCACCGCGTCCAGCACGGTCTGCCGCAGGTCGCCGCGGGCCGGCAGTTCGGCGTTGTCCGGGTCGGCGAGCAGGTCCTCGGGGGCGGGCAGGTCCATCCGGTCGACGACGGCCAGCAGTTCGAGGCCGGGCCCGTCACCGACCGTGCCGCGCACCAGCATCGACAGCACCTCGCGGGACGAGCCGGCGGCCGAACCGAACGCCAGCAGCCGCATCGTCATCTCCCAACTGCGCGGCGAGGGCCAGGCCCTGCCGCGCCGGGTTTCGGCGGACGGCAGCCGGTGGGTCAGTTCGGGTCGCACCGTCAGCAGGTCGCACACCGCGCGGCGGGCGAACTCGACGGCGGCGGGCAGCCGTTCGGCGTCCAGCCGGGGCGGTTCGGCGCGCGGCCACACCCCGCCGAGGCCGCGCACCACCACCTGCGGGTCGTGCATCCAGTCGAGGTGGACGAACCGGTTGGCGAGCGGTGCGCTCAGCTCCCAGCCGTCGGCGGCCGACGCGCGCGGGTTGGCCGCCGCCACGATCCTTACGCCCGGCGGGAGTTGGAGCGCCCCGATGCGGCGCTCCAGCACCAGGCGGAGCAGCGCCGCCTGCACGGCCGGTGGGGCGGTGGAGAGTTCGTCGAGGAACAGCAGCCCGCGGCCCTGCCGGACCAGGCGCACCGCCCAGTCCGGCGGGGCGAGCGGCACACCGTCGGTGGCCGGGTCCGCGCCGATCACCGGCAGGCCGGAGAAGTCGGACGGCTCGTGCACGCTGGCGATCACCGTGGTGAGCGGCAGGTCGAGTTCGGCGGCGAGCTGGTTCAGCGCGGCGGTCTTGCCGATGCCCGGTTCGCCCCAGAGAAGGACGGGGAGATCGGCGGCGACGGCGAGGGTCAGGGCCTCGATCTGGAGGTCCTGGCGGGGTTCGGTGGTGGACTCGGCGAGAAGCGTCAACAGGTTGTCAGCGACGGCGAGTTGGGCGGTGGAAGGCATGGGTGATCACCTGGGGAGGGAAGAGTCGGATGCCGGTGCTTCGGGTTGCGCCGGGCGAAGGTCAGTGCCGGTGTGCGAAGGCGCAGTCGGTGCGGAGGCACCACCGGTGGCCGCGTGGCGGGCGGGGACGGTGCGGGCGGCCGTTCGGCAGCGGTTCGGACAGCGCGAGTGCGGCTGTGCGGGCACGGCGAAGCCGGCCGGGGTCGAGCCCGGCCCGGTGCAGCGCGGCCGTCTGCCGTTGGCTGTCGTCCTCGGCGAGCCGGTCGGCGAGCGGTCCGGGGAGCAACGGTGCTTCCCCGCCGATCACTTGACGGACGGCCGTGAGCGCGCCGGACCGGTCGCCGTGCAGCAGCCGCTGCACGATGGCGTCCAGGTCGTCGGGCTGCCGGTGCGCGCGGTCGATGGCCTGAAGGCAGGGCAGCGGTGGGCCGCCGAACGCCAACAGCAGTTCCTCGCGCCGCAGTTGCTCCGGCGGATGGTCCAGTGCGGTGAGCCGGCCGTCCACCAGCGCGAGCCGGTGCCGGGCGCCCCGGCAGTCCACCAGCAGCGGATCCGCCGAGGACGGCGGCGCCGCGCGCGCCGGGCGGTGGCCCGGGACGAGCGCCGCCGCGACCAGCGGATGCAACCGGTCGGCGTCCAGCGCCCCCGAGCGCAGCAGCCACACGTCGGGCGGGGCCCAGGTGGCGGCGTCCGGGAGCACCGGCAGGCCGCGCGCCGCACGCAGCTCCGCGCCGACGGCCCCGCCGGTGGGGTCGAGCAGCAGGAACTGGCGGGAGGACAGCCGCACCGCGACCGGCGTGTCGGGCGGGAGCCCGTCCGCCGTGCGCAGCAGCCGTGCCTCGAACTCCCATCCGGTGTCGGCGAACTGACTGTACGTCAGATCACTTGTCCGGTCGGCGAGTTCGGGGGCGCGGCGGGCGTCCCAGAGGTGTCGGTGCAGGTCGAGGCGGAAACGTGGCTGAGGGCGGCCCGCCGGGGCATCCGCGTGCCACAGCGAAAGTCCGATCCGCTGGTCCGACGCCGCGTGGCGCGGCGCGGTGTGCGCCACCAGGTGGAACGCGGCAGGTCCGTCCCGCGGGTAGCGGGCGAGCGTGGCGCGCAGCCCCGGCCGCAGCAGCCCGTCAGGGGCCGTCCGCGGCAGGTGCCAGCGCAGCAGGTCCGGAGCCAAGTGGCGTAGGTCGGAGCGCAGTTGACCGGCAAGCTCGGAACCGTACGCGCGGGCGACAGCCCGGACGTCGAATTCCACGTCGAACCGGGCAGCAGCGCAGGCGCCGCCCCAGTCGCCGGCCTCGCGGCGGGCGGTGGCGGTATCGATCATGGCCGGGGGAACGGCGAACTGCCGTACGCGCGGCCAGAAGCAGGTACGAGTGTCCTCGTCCATCAGCGAAGTGTCGTGCATCAGCACTCACTTCGAAGGGACGGGACCTCCAATCCATGAGTAGTCATCGCCGGTGATCCTAGCTGGTCGCCGGGTGTGCTGTCAGCCCCGTTCGGTGGCGGGGCCGCGCGGCGTAGGGTGGCGGCAGGGAGAACCAGGGAAGATCAGGGGCCGGGAGGTGCACGGCGGTGACAGGCGGGTGGCGGCGGCCGGTTCAGGTGCTGCGGCGGAGGCTGTTGCGGGAGATCAACGCGACAGTGCACGGCGCCGACCTTCATATGGAGCGCTACGACCGGCCGCTGGGCGACCCCGGGCTGTTCGGTGCGTCCAGCGTGGTGTGGCGGGTGCACGAACACCCCGCCGGGATGCTGGTCGGCGGATTCGCCGCGCTGATGCTCCAATCGCTGCACCCCGTGGCGATGCGCGCCGTCGCCGAGCACTCCGACTACCGCACCGACCCCACCGGGCGGCTGCACCGCACCGCGCGGTTCGTCTCCACCACCACGCTCGGCTCCTCCGCGGCCGCGGAGGCCGCGATCGCGGGCGTGCGCCGCATCCACCGGTACGTCCGGGGCTTCGACGCGACGGGCCGGCCGTACCGGGCCGACGATCCCGAACTGCTCTGCTGGGTGCACACCGCGGAGGTGTCCTGCTTCCTGCTGGGGCACCAAGTCTTTGCCGGGCAGCGGAAGTTGACCGGTGCCGGGTGCGATGCGTACCTGTCCGAGGTGGCGCTGATCGGCGAGCTGCTCGGCGCGGACGGGGTGCCCGGCTCGCGCGCCGAGGTCGCCGCCTACCTGGCCCGGGTGCGGGGCGAACTGCGGGCCGGCCCCGAGGCGTTGGAGGCCGTCGCGCTCCTGCGAGGCTTCGGGCGCAGCCGGCGCGAGCGGCTCGCGGTGCGGGTGCTCACCGACGCGGCCGTCGGGCTGCTGCCCGGCTGGGCCCGCAACGAACTCGGCATCCGCCGCCCCTGGCTGGTACGCCGCCTCTGGGACCGCCCACTGGCCCGGCTGCTCGGCGCGGTGATGGTGTGGGCCTGCGGCCTGTCCCCGATCAGGGCTGCCGCACACGCCCGGGCGGAGGCCCGCGTCGGGACGGCGGGATGACGTCGGGCGGGCGGGGTGACGTCGGGCGGGCGGGTGACGTCGGGCGGGCGACGTCGGGTGGGCGGGGAAGCGCGGTGAGTTGAGCGCCGGCAGAGCGTGGAAGCGGCCGCCGTCCGGGGCTGGGTCCGGAATTGGCGGCCGTTTCGGGATCGTCGGCGTTCGGTGCTGGGCACTTGGGGAACGCGGGTGGGCCTCAGTACTGGGGCCGACGGCCGTGGTTCGCCTTGTGCCTGGCGCGGGCCTTCTTCTTGCGGCGTCGCTTGGACGACATGGCCACACTCTCCTCTCGCGACAGCGGACAACGGGCCCCCCGTCCACCGTGCGCCTGTCGTCGCGATGGTGCCAACCGGGCGCCGGGGACGGTCCGTTGCGGGAAGAACGCGGAGCGCGATGGCCGGGTGCGGCGGCGGATCGGGACGCACCATGGAGACGAGGGGGCGACGACTGCTGCGGGAGGCGAGATGTCGCATCACACGCACGGAACGCACGGAACGCACGACGCACCGGCCGACGAGTGGCCGCCCACCGAGACTCCGGAGGCCGAGATGACCGCCGAGGGCTCGCCGCCGCCGGACGAGAGCGAGAAGACGGCGGAGGACGGTCCCGAGTTCGCCGTGCCGGTGTCCTCGCCGCCGGAGCCCGAGGAGGACTGACCGGAGCGGCCCCCAAGCCTCGCAGGAACCGGCGCCGAGGGCGGTTCGGGCGGCGGATCGCGGTTACACGGACGGGCACACCAGTTCGTCCGTCGATCCGACTGTCTGATCGCCAGGAGGAAGCCGATGACCGTGATCTCCCGTCTGCCCGCCGCCATCGAGGAGGAGTGGGACTGGCAGCTGCAGGGCGCCTGCCGGGCCGCCGACTCCCGGCTGTTCTTCCACCCGGCCGGCGAGCGCGGCCAGGCCCACGACGACCGCGACCGGGCCGCGAAGGCGGTCTGCGCCCGCTGCCCCGTCCGCGAACGGTGCCTGCGGCACGCGCTCGCCACCCGGGAACGCTACGGGGTGTGGGGCGGCCGCACCGAGGAGGAGCGGCGGCACATGCTGCGCCGGCGGCGACGCAATCGCGGCCGGTGAGGCAGTCGCGGCCGGCAACGCAATCGCGGCCGGTGAGGCAGTCGCGGCCGGTGAGCGGCGCAGAGAGAGGCGGCCTCCGATCGCAGGGGGCCGCCTTCGCGGTTGCCGGCGCGCGCGGCCTACGCGCGTAGCCGGGAGGCGTCGATTTCCGCCCAGATGGACTTGCCGCGGGCGTGCGGGTCGGCGCCCCAGCGGTCGGCGGTGCGTTGCACGATGTACAGGCCGTGACCGCCGGGGAGACCGGGGCGGTGGGGGGTGCGCAGGGCGGGCAGGACGGAGGAGGCGTCGGAGACCTCGACCCGCAGGCGGGCCGGGGTGGCGTCCAGGACGAGTTCGAGCGGGCCGCCGGCGTGCAGCATGGCGTTGCCGACGAGTTCGGCGACCAGCAGCACGACGTCCTCGCCGAGGTCGGCGTCGGACGGGGTGGACCACGACCAGTCGGCGAGCGCCTCAGCGGTGAACGCGCGGGCCCGGGCCACCGGCCGGGGGATGCCCGCCAGCCGCAGCCGGCGGCGCTGGCCGCCGGGGGGCAGGACCGCGCCGGCGTCCGGGCGGTCGCCGTCCAGGGTTCCCCGACTGGGCGTCACGGGCGGGTTCCCTTCGGTCTCGACGGCAGGCTCACGGGTCGGTTGCCCGGCCGGGGCCGGATTATGCCTGGTGCGGCGGACGGTACGCGGACGGAGGGTCTCACCGGTCGGCGTCGAGGGCCGCGTCCACAGTGTCGTGGATGGTGAACACGGCTTTCGCGCCGGTCAGTTCGAGCAAGTGCCGGACCGGCCCGGAGAGCGCCGCGAGCCGGAACGGCAGTTCGGTGTCGGCCGCGGTCATCCGGGTCTGCAACAGCAGGTTCAGCCCGGACGAGTCGCAGAAGTCGACCCGCCCGAGGTCGATCACGAGCGTCCGGAGGCGCTGGGCCAGCAGCTGGTCCAGCGCCTCTCGGGCGGGCTCCAGGGTCTCGATGTCCAGATCGCCCGACAGCGTGCACACCGCCGCGTTCGACGGCGTGTGCCGCACCTCCACCGCCAGGGGGGCCACGGGCATGTTCTCGGCTGGCATCCTCGTCCTGTTCCCTCGACCGGTCTGGTTCGACCATACGCACGGCGGGCGCGACGGTCGAGGCCGGGTGCGCTGTGCGGTGGGGTGGTCGGGGTCAAAAGCCCTTGCGCTACACGGAGTTGACGTAACGTCAGATCTCGTCGCCGTCGGCGGTCAGGCCGGTGCGCAACCTGGCCAGGGTGCGGGACAGCAGCCGGGACACGTGCATCTGGGACAGGCCGAGGCGGGCGCCGATCTGCGACTGGGTGAGGTCCTCGGTGAATCGCATCGAGAGGATCAGCCGTTCACGCTCCGGGAGTTGGGCGATCAGCGGCTTCAGCGCGACCAGGTGCTCCACCAGCCCGTACCCGCCGTCCACCCGGCCGAGGCGTTCGGCGGGCTGCTGCCCGTCGCTCTCGCCGGGGACGGTCAGGTCGAGCGAGCCGGCGGTGTGCGCGTTGGCGGCGGCCAGGCCCTCGATCACGTGCTCCTCGGGCAGCGACAGGTGCGCGGCGAGGTCGGCGACGGTCGGCTCGCGGTCCAGCGTCTGCGCCAGCGCGTCCTGCGCCCTGGCCAGGTCGAGGCGCAACTCCTGGAGCCGGCGCGGCACATGGACGGACCAGGTGGTGTCGCGGAAGTGGCGCCGTATCTCGCCGACGATGGTCGGCACCGCGTACGTGGTGAACTCCACCCCGAGGCCGGGGTCGAAGCGGTCGATGGCCTTGATCAGGCCGACCGAGCCGACCTGCAGCAGATCCTCGTACGGCTCCTTGGTGCGGCCGAAGCGGCGGATCGCGAACCGGACCAGCGTCAGGTTCAGCTCCACCAGCGTGCTGCGGACGTACGAGTACTCCCGGGTGCCCTCCTCCAGGCCCGCCAGACGGCGCAGCAGCACGCGGCTCAGCTCGCGGGCGTCGGCGGGCGTGGCGTGGGTGGGGTCCGCGAGGGCGCTGGCGGGGTCCGCGAGAACGCGGTCCGTGTGGGTCGGGTCCGCGAGGGCGCTGGCGGGGTCCGCGAGAACGCGGTCCGTGTGGGTGGGGTCCGCGAGGGCGCTGGCGGGGTCCGCGAGAACGCGGTTCGCGTGGGTCGGGTCCGCGAGGGCGTCGGCCTGGGCGGCCGAGGGCGCTCCGAGCGGCTCGGAGGTCGCCCCGGCGGGTGCGGACAGGAGAAGTTCATCAGTGGGCACAGGCATGCCTTTCCTTGCCTCGTCTCCGGCCGGTCCGTCCCCGGGTACCCGATCGGCTGAGGGTCATGCCTGGCAAACGTGTGAAGTTTCCGTGCCTGCACCCCCCCCGGCTGCCGGTGCATGCCGGCCGGCGGACGGGGCAGGCGCAGCCCGGACGCGGACCGCAGCCGGGCGGCCGCATTCGGTGAGGAGAGGAGAACACCATGGGCCGGATCGAGGAATCCGTGGAGATCGACGCCCCGATCGAGGCGGTCTACCGCGCGTGGACCGATCGCGTGTCGCTACCCGCCTGCATGCGTGGCGGAGCGGGCCGCGGGGCCGCCGCCACCGAGGTGGTGCCGCTGGAGCGGATCGCCTGGAGCGGCGGCGAGGACCGGACCGGGCACTCCGGCGTGGTCACGTTCCACCGCGCCGGGGCCGACATGGAGGACGGCACCCGGGTGATGCTGCAGCTGGACACCGAGCCGCACGGCCTCTGGGACCACCTGGTGGAGGGCCTCGGCTTCACCGACCGGCACGTCATCGACGAACTCGCCGCGTTCAAGGCGGACGTCGAGCGGCACCGGCCGGGCCTGGCCGCCTGAGCCGTTTCCGCTGCCCGCGCAGCGGTGTCAGCGGCGGGCGAGGCGCCGTTCGCCGCCCGCGCCGGTGGCGTAGTCGAGGTTGTAGTGCGAGAACACCTCGGGTTCCTGTTCGGCGGCCAGGATGCCGTCGGGGTCGATGGACGGTGCGCCCTTCACGAGGTTGCGGTCGTACGGGACCCGCACGTAGTCCGGCCCGACCACCGCGTCCGCGACCGGCACGAACACCAGGCGGCGCTTGCTGAACATCGGGCCCACCGTGACGGTGGCGAAGGAGGGCAGGTCGGTGGCGGTGTCGACGTAGATGTTCTCCAGGGTGCCGATCTTCTTGCTCTCCTGGTCGACCACGTCGTGCCCGCGCCACTCGCGGATTTCGGTGATCTTGATCATTGACGGCCTCCGATGGCTGGACGGTCCGCCGGGGGTACGGCCTGTTCGGCGGTGCGGACCATGGCGGGACGAGGGGTTCCCGACCCGTCCATGGTCATCGACGGTGGCCGGGTCCGCCCGTTCGCGCGTCGGTGTCCGGCGCGGGCATGCGCGCATCGGTGTCCGGCGCGGGCGTGCGCGCCTCGGTGTCCTGCGGGAGCAGCAGTGCGGCCAGTTCGTCGAGCAGCTCGGCGACCCGGCGGGCCTGCTCCGGGTCGGGGACGGCCCTGGCGATGACGGGTTCGGCCGGTCGGGCGACCCGGGCCCTGATGTAGCCGCGGGCGAGTTCGGAGGCGCGCAGCAGGGTGCGGCGGCCGTCCGCCGGGTCGGTCGCGGCGTCCAGCAGGCCGCGTTCGCGTAGCCGGGCGACCGAGGTGGAGACGTGGCTCTGGGCGAAGCCGGTGCGGACCCGGATGTCCTGCACCGAGGTGTCCGGGTGCCGGTACACGTCGGAGATCACCGCGATCTCGCCGGGGGAGAGGGTCGCCGAGGCGTGGTCGGTGACCATCTCCCGGCCGAGCTCGGTCAGTCGCTTGCCGAGCCGCAGCAGTCGTACGCCGTCCATGCGCGGCAGAATACATCTTCACAGATGCATCGGTACCGATGTAGTTTTCCGGCATGACGACCCAAGAGCCGGTCACCCCCGGCCTGCCCGCCGCCGATCACCTGAGCCCCGTGTCCCGCACCGCCCTTGCCGTGGCCCGGGGCCGCGCCTACGAGAGCGCCCAGCCCGACCCGCTGTTCGTCGACCCCTACGCGCTCGCCTTCGTCACCGCCGCCGGCCAGCCGCCGCGCCCCGGCAACGGCAAGCCGCTCGGACCGCTCGCCCGCCGCCTGCTCATGCACGGAATCCTGCGCACCCGCCACTACGACGACCGGCTGCTCGCCGCCGACACCCGCCAGGTCGTCGTGCTCGCCGCCGGCCTCGACACCCGAGCCCACCGACTGCCCTGGCCCGACGGCACCCGCCTGTACGAGATCGACCTGCCGCCCGTCCTCGCCTTCAAGGAGCAGGTCCTCACCGCCCGCGGCGCCCGACCGCAGTGCGAGCGCACCGCGCTGCCCGCCGACCTCACCGGCCCCGACTGGCCCGAACGGCTCCGCGCCGCCGGCTTCGACCCCGAGCAACCCACCGCCTGGCTCGCCGAAGGGCTGCTGGTCTACCTCGACGCCGACCAGGCAGCCCAACTGCTCACCACCGTCGGCGAGTTGTCCGCAACCGGCAGCCGCCTGCTGGTCGAACAGGGCCGTGACGTCAGCCGCACGCCCGTCGAGGAGGGCCTCACCGAGATGACCGCCCTGTGGCGCGGCGGCCTCGGACCCGGGACGGCGGACTGGCTCGACGCCCACGGCTGGACCACCCGCTTCACTTCCCTCGAGGACATCGCCGCCACCCACGGCCGCACCCTGCCGCCCGCCACCGGCGCCGCCCTCAACGGCTTCCTGGAGGCCGTGCGGACCTGACCGCCAACGCCGCTGCGGCATCCGCGCGTTCGCCATCGGGCGGGCGAACAGACCGATGCCGCAGGCGGGTTGATCCGATCGGGAGGTCGCGCGGCGCTGGAAGGCGTCGCGGTGGCCACCGCCGAGGAGCCCGGTGGTGACACCCCCGGGCCGGTCCGCATTGACGCGGGGCGGGTCGCGGTGATGGAGTCCGGACCGGGTCCGATGTGCGTCTGCCCTGATGGGAGGCTGGTTTCGATGGCGGGTCGGTCGATCACCGTGGTCGGGGAGTGCGTCGCCGACGCGTTCGTGGAGCGCGGCGCGGCGCGGCCGGGGGAGCTGGCACTGCGGGTGCTGCCGGGCGGCGGTCCGGCGAACACCGCGGTGGCGCTGGCCCGGCTGGGCACGCCGACGCGGTTCCTCGGGCGGATCTCCACCGACCCGTTCGGCGAACTGTTCCGCGCTCACCTGGCCGGCTCCGGCGTGGACCTGTCGGGTACGGTGCGGGCCACCGAGCCCAGCACCCTGGCACTGGCCGCGCTCGACGGCGACGGCCACGCCGACTACTCGTTCCACGCCGAGGGAACCGCCGACTGGCATTGGACGGAACGGGAGTTGGCGTCGGCGCGCGCCGACGGCGCGGTGTGCGTGCACACCGGTTCGCTCGCGCTGGTACGCGAGCCCGGCGGACCGCGGATCGAGGACCTGCTGGCCGAGGTGCGGGACGGCGCCACCGTCTCGATCGACCCGAACGTCCGCCCGCTGCTGGTCGACCCGGCGAACTACCGGCGCCGAATGGCCCGTTGGTGCTCGCTCGCCGACATCCTGCGCCTGAGCGCCGACGACCTGGCCCACCTGCTGCCCGGCACCACCCCCGAACAGGCCTGCGACCACTGGCACGAGGCCGGCGCCCGCCTGGTGGTGATCACCCTGGCCGAGAACGGCGCGCTCGCCTCCCTGGACGGCCGACGAATCCGGGTGCCCGCGCCACCGACCACCGTGGTGGACACCGTCGGCGCGGGCGACTCGTTCACCGCCGGCCTGCTCCACTCGCTCGCCGAACAGGGCTTCCTGGGCGGGAGGTTGGACGCGCTGACACTCGACGGCCTCGGGCGGGCCTGCGACTTCGCGGCGCGGGTCGCGGCCCGGACGGTGGCGGTGGCGGGCGCCAACCCGCCGTGGGCGGGGGAGCTTTGAGCCAGGCCTCGATCACCAGGGCAGTGGGCCGTCCTCGTTGAAGAACTGGCCGCTCGGCCCGTCGGCGGGCAGGGTGGCCAGGCGGATGGCGATCGTGGCGCCCTGGGTGGGGGTGCGGGTGCCGCGGTGGTCGTTGAGGTCGGTGGCGCAGTAGCCGGGGCAGGCCAGGTTGACCAGGATGTCGGTGTCGCTCAACTCCTTTGCGTACTGCACGGTTACGGCGTTCAGGAAGGTCTTGGACGGGCCGTAGGCGGCCGAGGTCGGGCCGGTGAACGCCTCGGGGTCGGACTGGAGCGTCAACGACCCGACGCCGCTGGACATGTTGACGATCCGCGGGGCGGCCGAGCGGCGCAGCAGCGGCAGGACGGCGTTGGTCACCCGGATCACCCCGAGCACGTTGGTCTCCAGTACCTGCCGGATTCCCGCCAGGTCGGCCGTGGTCGGCTCCTGGCGCCAACCGCCCGCCACCGCAGCGTTGTTGACCAGGACGTCGAGCCGTCCGAAGCGCTCCGTCAGCAGCTCGGCCGCGGCCGTCGCGGAGTCGTCGTCGGTGACGTCGAGCGGCACCCCGAACGCGTCCACGCCACGGGCACGCAGGGTCCGCACCGCGTCCTCGCGCCGCTGTGCGTCGCGGGCGCCGACGCCGACCTGCCAGCCCAACGCGCCGAGGCCCGCCGCGATTTCGTATCCGATGCCCTTGTTCGCGCCGGTCACCAGCGCCACGGTCCGCCCGTTCGTGTTCTCGTTCATGCCGTCCATGCTCCGGTCCGGTCCGGTCCGGTGGCAAAGACCGATCCGGTTGCCCGGCAATACCGTGCGGGTATCGCCGTAGGCTGGTCCGGTGGAGACCAGGGAACTGCGCTACTTCGTGGCCGTGGCGGAAGAGTTGAGCTTCGGACGGGCGGCGCGGCGGCTCGGAATGGCGCAGCCGCCGCTGTCCCGGGCGATCGCGCAACTGGAGCGGCGGCTCGGCACCGTCCTGCTGGAACGCGACAGCCGGGGTGTGGCACTGACCGCCGCCGGGCGGGTGCTGCTGCGCGAGGGCCGCACCGCGCTGGCCGCGGTGGCCGCGGCCGAGGCGCGCACCCGGCGGGCCGGGCAGCCGCCCGGGCTGGTGGTGGCGGCGAAGGCCGGCGCGTCCACCGAGCTGCTGGCGGCGCTCCTCGACGCGTACGCCGCCGGGACCGGCCCGGAAGCGAGCCCCGTGCCGGTGGACGTCCGGCTGTGCCAATTCGGCGAGCAGGGACGGCTGTTGCGCGAGGGCGAGGTGGACGCGGCGCTCCTGCACCTGCCGTTCGACTCGACCGCCGGACTGGACACCGAAGAACTGCACACCGAAGGCCAGATCGCCCTGCTCCCGGCCGGCCACCACCTGACCGGCCGAACCTCGCTCCGGATGGCCGACCTCGCCGACCTGCCCGGACTGCCCGCGCCGCGCTACCCGCGCCACGACGGCAGCTACCCCGACGGCCCCGGCCCGGCAATCCGCGACCACACCCAACTCTCCCAGTTGGTCGCCCTCGGCCGGACCCGCGCCGTCCTCCCCGAGTCCTCTCGCAGCCTGCTGCGCCCGGGAGTTGCCGTCGTCCCCGTGCTCGACGCCCCGACCGTGACGACCGTACTGGCCTGGGCCCAGGCCAGCCGGTCCCGCCCGCTGGCCGGGCTGGTCCGGGCGGCGAGCGTGGCCTTCGGCGATGCGAACGTGGGTGTTGGCGAAGGCAGTTGACCGGATCGGTCAGCGTTCGGCGAGGTTCTCGAGGGCGGGCGGCTGCCAGGTGTAGGTGGGGGCGGAGCGGTCGAGCAGGACCCTCGCGGGGAGGCGTCCGGCGAGGGTGAGTATGCCGTCGCGCAGGAGGACGCCCGGGCGGGTGTGGGTGGCGACCAGGCGGCCGATGGTGTGGGAGCCGGCCACGATGCGGGAGGTGCGGGGGAGGCGGGCGTCGGAGTAGGCGCGGAGGGCGGCGAGTGGGTCCGAGGCGTGGTGTGGGGAGGGGAGGGCGGCGAGTGGGTCCGAGGCGTGGTGTGGGGAGGGGAGGGCGGCGGCGAGGACCAGCGCGTCCTCGATGGCCTGGCAGGCGCCCTGACCCTGGAACGGTGACATGGCGTGCGCGGCGTCGCCGAGCAACGCGACCCGTCCGCGGTGGAACGCCGGCAGTGGGTCGGTGAGCGCCCAGACGTCGTTCCGCAGTACCCGTCCGGCGTCGGTGCGGCCGAGCAGTTCGGGCAGTGGGGCGCACCAACTGCCGTACCGGCGAAGCATTTCGGCGTGCTCGTCGCCGTCATCGGCGTGCTGTCCCGCCGGTGCGAGAGCGGCCGCGTACACGTACACCCGCCCGCCCGCGAGCGGCACGATGCCCGCCAGCGCCCCGCGTCCCCACACCTCGCCGACGGCGGTCGGCGGGTGGCCGGGGTCGTCGATGACGGTGCGCCAGGTGGTGAATCCCGAGTAGCGCGGCCCGGGATGGTCGGGGAAGAGCTGGGTGCGGGTGGCGGAGCGGATGCCGTCGGCCGCGACGACCAGCGAGGCCTCGTGCCGGCCGTCGCCGGTCTCGACCAGGGCGGGAGTGTGTGCGTCGCCGGCGTCGAGCAGGGTGGCCGGCGAGTCGGTGCGGACGGTGCAGGGCGGGAGGGCGTCCAGCAGGGCGGCGATCAGCTCGGCCCGGGCGACGCCCAGCACCGGATCGCCGAAGTGCCGCTGCACGGCCTCGGTGTCGGTCCGGGCCAGCCACCGGCCGGACGGGCGGCGCAGACCGACGGCAGGGTGCCGCACCGCGAGGGCGCGCAGGCGCGCGCCGACACCGAGAACATCCAGTGCCCGCAAGGCATTTGGAGCGAGAGCCAGCCCCGCGCCGACCGGTTCGAGGCTCGCGGCGCGTTCGTGCACGGTGACGGGGATGCCGCGCCGGTGCAGGGCGAGAGCGGCGGCGAGGCCGCCGATGCCACCACCGAGAACGATTGCGGGGCGGGCGTTGTGGGCGGGGTGCGAGGCGGACGGCATGGCGAAGCTCCGATCGGCCGACTGGACTACATCTGTAGTTCCGGGTGCTGAGGCAGAGCGTACTACGGATGTAGTCTGCTGGGGTCGGCGAAGGCCGAGCCGATGGCCCGAAGGGCGGACCGGGGCGTCCAGCGGACGGTGGCGCCCGGGCGGGTGGCGAGGTAGACGGCTGATTGGGCGGGCGTCCAGCCGTGGGATTCGGCGAGGCCGGTGGCGATGGCGATCAGGTAGGCGGCGGAGGGCGGGTTGAGGTCGGCGTCCGTGACCGTCCACGGGGAGGTGAAGGTGAGGACGGGGATCCCGTCGATGCTGCCGAGGCGGAGCAGCATCTCGTAGTGACTGGGGCCGAGTTGGTCGCGACCGGTGGTCAGAGCCCGGGTGAGGTCCAGGCCGGCGCCGGATTCGCGGCGCATCTCCTGCGCGGCGATGTCGCTGAACTGTCCAGCCGTGAGGAGGTGGGCCCGGGCCGGCATCTCGCCGTGGCGGGACGGGTCGTAGAACCCGATGCCGCCGCCCCACAGCGGCGACTCGTGCGCAAAGTACAGGATCCCGGGCAGTCGGATCGGCAGCGACCGCGCGGGCGGTGTGCGGTCGCGAGAACCCCGGTGCGTGCGGGCGGCGCCGGTCGGGCGACCGCCGGTGAGGTAGCGCGCGAGGCGGTCGGCGCTCATGTTCGACCCGTACGCCGCGTACCACACCAGCGCGCCGGGGCCGATCGGTGCAGGTCGGGGGCGGGTCTCGTCCATGTCGCAGACGGTAGCGTCCTGCTGACAGTATGTGTGCGACGGCGCGGCGGGGTTTGGGAGTTGCGGTCGGGGCGCGGGATGATCGGCACCATGACTGTGGCGCGACCGACCCGGATTGCCGATGCGGCGATCGCCGTGATTGCCGAGCGCGGCCTGCGCGGCCTGACGCACCGGGCGGTGGACGAGGCCGCAGGCCTCCCGGTGGGCTCGACGTCGAACGTCGCCCGGACGCGCTCGGCGCTGCTCGAGGTGGCGCTGGTGCGGATCGCCGAGGTGGAGACGGTCGGCATGGTGGGCGACGTGCCGACCCGGCCGGTCGGGGACGGCGCGGCGGCCCGGCGACTGCTGGTGCAGGTGGTGGCGGACGGGCTGGACCAGGCGCTCACCCCGGCCGGGCGAGTGCTGACGGTGGCCCGGATCGAGCTGGCACTGGAGGCCGCCCGACGGCCCGAACTCCGGTCCGTCTACGACCGGTTGGGCGCCGGCTTCGTGGAGGTCGCGGTGCAGTTGCTGCGGGCGTGCGGCTCGGCGGAGCCGCTCGCGGACGCGCGGCGGCTGGTGCGCTGGTGCGAGGGCGTGCTGTTCAACGCGACGGCGGGCGGCGGCCACGCGCACCCGCCCGGCCGCGCCGAGTTGGCGGCCGACGCCGAACGCTACCTGGCCGCCCTGCTCGACGGCTGAGCGGCGGACGTCCGGTGGCCGTCGAACTGCCCGAAGGATCCTGGTGGGACTGGGACGTGGTCTCCTGGGACCCGTCCCGCCTGGTGCTGGGCACGGGCCACGACCTCACGTACCACCACCTGCTCGAACTGCGCTTCGACGAGCCCGAGTTGGTGACCTGCCCCGCAACCTTCCAGGACCCGGCCTTCCGCGACCCGACACCGGCTGAGATGGCGCGCGTCCAGCGCCAACTTGGCTCGCTGCCACCGGTGTTGGTCGCCTTCACAGCCGACGCGGGCGGCGCGGATCCGGCTGACGGGTTGATCGCGGCCGGTCGGCTGACCATCGTCCGGGGGACGGTATTCCGGTACTGGCGCGGTGAGTTGGGTCCGGACGAGCGCCACGCGCCGTGGGTGCGGCCGCCGGTGGGGTGAGACTCGCTGCCGCGCGCATTCGGGAGTGGGAGCCCCAGTTGGTGAAGTCCCCGGGCGAGGCGGGCCCGACGGCCTGCGAGGTCGAGGACCCGGCTGAGGTGATCGGCCTGAAAAAGTGGCTCCGTGACTCGAACGCTGAGCAGGCACCACGGCCCACAGGGGCGTGCCCGCCCGTCGGGCGTTCGTCATCGGCACGCGTCGTGGAACCGGCGCAGCCGGGGTGAGCGGATCGCGGGCAGTCGGACCAGGGTGTCCAGGAAGGCCCGGTGGTGGGCCGGCAGCGGGTACCAGGGGTGCGGTGGCAGTGGGTAGTCGTCGCGCAGGACGCCCGGCGGGAGCACTCCCGTGGCGGGCGTCGGCGAGGTCTCGCCCGGTCCGGCGAGGTACGCCCAGACTCCGCTGTCCAGCGGCACCACCGTCGCACCGCTGTCGGACGGTTGCCACGGCTCGCCCGTGCCGGGGTGGCGGGGGACGAGCAGGACGTCCGGGCGGGGCCGGGGCTCGGGGAGGCCCGGGCCGGCCAGCCCCACCGAGCGGGTGTCGGGCCCGGGCGGGAGGTAGCGCGCCACGGCGTGGCCGAGCAAGTCGGCGACGGGGCCGGCGGGGAGGGTCACCGGCCGGTTCCCGGTGGCCACCACGAGGTGGGCCAGCGCGACGCCGACCGCGGCCTCCCAGCGGCGGCTCCACGACCCGTCGGGTTCGACGGGCGGGACGCGATGCTCGGCACGTTCCAAGTCCGCCCAGCCGGGCGGTGGTTGGGCCGGAAGCCCCGAGGGGCGGCGTACGACCGCGTCGGGCTCCAGCCACACCGTCTGCCACGAGCCGCAATCGTCGATCCGGGTCGCCACGGCCCGTCCGCACCCCGTGCAGGCCAGATTGGGCCCGTCCCGGCCATCCACGCCCCGGCAGTACCCCTCGCACTTCTCGAGGATCAGCGTCATGGACCGGGAGTCGCCGGGCGCGATGACGATTTGGTTCCGCGCGCCGAAGGACACTGAGTACACCGGCGCGTACACCCCCTGCCGGGCTGCCGCCTCAGCCCCGACGTCCTCCCACAACCGCCAGGGCGGCCCGATGGGCCGGGGCTCGACGGCGTACGTCGCCGGCTCCATCAGCGGAGGATGAAGCTCCTCCCAGCCCCCGTGGTGGGTGTGAACGGGCAGTGCGACCCGGGACATCGGCGCCGTCAGCTCGGTGCCGCACCCGGCACACGCGAACACGTCCAAACAAGCTCCCTCTCGCTGCGGTTCCCCGGGATTTTGCCCCGTTCACGGCGGAGGATCCAGTGGATTGCTTTGCCCCGTCCCCACCTGCACCGGACCGTCGGACACGCCGAGCGGACACGCCGAGCGGACACGCCGAGCGGACACGCCGAGCGGACACGCCGAGCGGGGGCGCCGGGAAAACGCGATGCCGCCCGCCCTCCGCCGGCCACAGGCTGCGCCTGGCCAGAGTGCCCGGGAGCGGGGGAGAGGTGTGCGGAGCGAGGAACAGGCGGCGTGGGGGCGGGAGTTCCCGGTTCGGTACCGTCACCCTGGTCTGGCACAGCGCCGACATCGCCCGCGGCCCACTCGCCGGGCACGTGCTGGACCACCGGACCGGTGACACCTATTTCGACGTGACCGTGGAACTGCTGCGGAAGTACGGTGTCACTGTTGAACTGCGTTGATGCGGCCTTGAGTTGACGCCGCCCCGGGGCGGTGTTCAGGCCTTGGCGTCGAACCACTCCTTGCCTTCCGCCCAGTGGGCGACCCAGCCGGCGAAGCCCGGGGTGGCCGTGGTCCCGCCGAACGGTGCGCCGAACGGGGTGGCGCCCTCGCCGTCGACGAACCAGACGTGACCGCGGTGCTGTCCGGTGACAATCAGATGCCAGAACATACCGCAGCCGTCGGTGCCGAGCACGACCGAGCCGTGGTTGAAGACCGGCTCGATCGTGTCGTCGAGTTCCTCCTCCGGAGTGTCCTCGTCGTCCTCCCACGCCCACTGCTCGACGAGCGGAAACGCCCGCGCCAGCACCCGCTTCCGCCGGTCGGCCCCCCAGTCGGTGGGCAACTCGGCGACCGGCACCAGCCCGTAGAACGGCGACCCGACGGGCGAGCCGTCGGCGATCTCGGCGACGAAGGTCCGGTAGGGCTCCGGCAGGACGACGCCGTGCTCCGCCTCGAAGGCGTGCACCCCCGCCCAGCCGAGAGCGCGACTGCCTCCGGCGGCGGCGAAATCGTCGCGGAGGGCGGCGAGTTCGGCGGGGTCAGGGTGTTCTGTGTGCGTGGGGCATGAATAGCGGACGGCACCGACACTCAGCGGAGCGGGCGGGGTGCGGGACAGTGGGTGCTCGTTGTGGCTGCGGCCTGGGTAGACCGTCGCCCTGGCGCTCGACGTGAGCACAGTGGCCTGTGCGGCGCGTCGAACGAACGATTCCTGGAGAGGCCGGCCCGCTGTTGCTGAGGACCAACTGGTGCTCGCGTGAAACGGTTGTGCGCCGGTACAGCTGCCAGAGGCTGAGGGCGCCGACCTGCTCGACGTGCGCCCTCCCGAGGAGCCGCCGAACTCCAGTGTGCTGGATGGTCGTTGTGGCGGCGGTCGTCAGGTTGGTGGGCGATCGGGTCAGCCCGCCGTGTGGGCGAGGGGTGGGGCGATGGCCTGGGCGTCGGCGTGTTCGCCGAGCCAGAGGCCGATGAAGAGGGCGGCGGTGGCCTCCAGGAGGTGGGCGCGGGAGAGGGGGCCGGCGTGGACGGGGGTGCAGCCGAGGTCGTGGACCAGGGTGGCGGTGTGGGCGAGGGCGTCCGGGTGGTCGCCGCAGAGGGGGACGGCGAGGGGGCGGCCGTCGAAGACCGGGGGCTGCCGGCGCCAGACGTCCTCGTGGCAGAGGTTGAACGCCTTCACCACCCGGGCGTCGGGTGCGGCCTCGGCCAACTGGTGGGCGGCGGACGGTCCTTGGCCGGTGAGAAGCTGGAAGCCGGGGCCGACCGGGTTGGCGCAGTCGATCAGGGTGCGGCCGGCCAGCGCGTCGCGCAGCTCGCGGACGACGCCGGTTCCCGGGCCGTACGGCAGCGCCGCGAGCACCACCTCGCCGGCCTCCGCCGCCGCGCGCAGACCGGCCGGGCGGGCGCCGTGGCCGATCCGGTCGGCGAGCCGGCGGGCCTTGGCCGCGTCCCGGCCGCCGATGGTGACCCGGTGACCGGCGCGCGCCCACTGGGTGGCGAGCGCGTCGGCCATCCGGCCGGTCCCGAGAACGCCGATCTTCAGGGAGGAATTCATCGACTGGTTCCATTCTGTGCGGGGTTCGACTGATCTCCTTCGACAGTACGGAGCCGGCCAGGCACCATTCGGTACGTGACGACGACCAACGACTTCCTCGCCGACTGCCGAGCCCGGCTCGCCTTCGACCTGCTCTCCAACACCTGGAACGCCGTGGTGCTCTGGTCCCTGCGCGACGGCCCGCGCCGCCCCGTCGAACTGCGGGAACGGATCGGCGGCATCAGCGCGAAGGTGCTCACCGAGACGCTGCGCCGCCTGCAGTACCACGGCCTGGTCGAACGTCACCCGCAACGCCCCGGCGTAGCATACGAACTGACCGCACTGGGCCGTACCTTGCTGGCCCCGATCGACGCCTTCGGGGCCTGGGCGTTCGAGCACGGCGACGAGGTACTGACCGCGCAGGAAGCGGCGGAGGGACGATCGTGAACCAGATGCAACCAGGAGTTGCGGAGATCGCGGACTGGCTGAACGCCGTCGCCGAGGGCCGGGTCGACCGGGAAACGGCGGACCGGTGGGCCGGGCGGTGGGTGCTGGACGATGCGCTGGAGTGGGACGAGGCGTCCTGGTGGGGGCTGACCAAGCTGTTCGGCATCGATCTGCGTTCCGGGCCCGGTGAACCGTACCTGCACGATGATGAGCAAGTGCGGGGCTGGGCAGTGGAGTTGGTGGAGCGGGGGGCTCGCGCGGGGGAGTGAGAGTGAGGTTCGGCCTGCTTGCCCACCCCTGAGCGCTGCTCACGTTTCACCGGGCGACGGTCCACCGAGTGGTGCACCCGGGTTCGGTGACGGCGTGGTGGGCGGGTAGTCGTCGAGTGGCGATCCGCTGAAAGCTGGGGCTGTGCTGGTCCCGGCGAGCAGGACGCTGCGCCGAGGCGTTGAGCGGTGACGGTCCGGGGCGCTGCGTTTGGTGTTCGCGCGACGGGCGGTGACCTCCCGTTGGTGCTCACTGACGTGCCGCCAGATGCTGCGGGAGGTCAGCGGCGCGATCGTCCTGATCGGCAGCGCGGTGATCAACTGGGCCTGGCTGTGCGGAACCCAGCCGTCGCCGTGTTCGGGCAGGGAAGGGAAGGGGGCGGTGTACGGCGTCAATTGTGAGGTCCCCGGCGTCTGCCGGGGCCGGGGAAATGCCCTGGTCGCGCGGGCACTTCCCCGGCCTCAGCGACATCGGGCCGGGGCCGTTCGGGTGACCCCCCCGCAGCGACGTGTGCGGACGTGGAGCACGGATTCGACCAGCAGCCCCGGGTTTCGCGGCGAGCGCCATGCCGGGCGGTGCGGTGCGGGCGGCGCGGACCGAGCGGGAGAAGGGTGAACTAACTGATGGTCCGTCGGTATGGAATGCGGGCCGAGTCGGCAGGAACCTTTTGACGGGCGGTTAGGTATCAGGGCAGTCCACTCAACCCCGTCCACTGCAGTCGGGCCCGCCGCCACCGAGTGTGCCGCCCGGCCGGGATCAAGAGGAACTTCCATGGCACCACAATTCCGAGGCACCGCGATGCTCGCGGCCGCCGCAATCACCCTGCTCGTTGCCCCCACCGCCGCCGCGGTCGGCGCCCCGGTCAGCCCCTCCGACTCCACCGCCGCCGACACCACCGCCGCCAAGCCGAACGCGGCCCCTGCCAACACGACGGCTGCCAAGCCGGCCAACACGACGGCCGCCAAGCCGGGCGCAGCTCCTGCGGGCACCACGACGGCGGCGAAGCCGGGTGCGAAGCCGGCGAACACGACGGCGGCGAAGCCGGGTGCGAAGCCGGCGAACACGACGGCGGCGAAGCCGGGTGCGAAGCCGGCGAACGGGACGGCTGCGAAGCCTGCCGGCACGACTGCCGCCAAGCCGGGTGCGGCTCCTGCCGGGACCACCGCGGCGAAGCCGGGTGCGAAGCCGGCGAACGGGACGGCTGCGAAGCCTGCTGGTACGACCGCGGCGAAGCCGGGAGCGAAGCCGGCGAACACGACGGCGGCGAAGCCGGGTGCGAAGCCGGCGAACGGGACGGCTGCGAAGCCTGCTGGTACGACCGCCGCCAAGCCCGGCGCGAAGCCGGCCGACACGACGGCGGCGAAGCCGGGTGCGAAGCCGGCGAACGGGACGGCTGCGAAGCCTGCTGGTCCGACCGCGGCCAAGCCCGGTGCGAAGCCGGCCGACACGACAGCAGCGAAGCCGGGAGCGAAGCCGGCCGGCACCACGGCCGGGAAGCCGGGCGTGGCTCCTGCCGGCACCACGGCCGCCGAGCCGAACCAGTTGCCCGCCGACACGACCGCCGCCAAGCCCGGCGCGAAGCCGGCCGACACGACGGCCGCCAAGCCGGGCATGTCGCCCAACAACGGCACTGCTTCCAAGCCGAACCTGTTGCCCGCCAAGAACAACCTCAATCCGGGCATGTCGCTGGACAACATCATGGGCATCAAGCCCGGTCACTCGACCGGGTTCGGTGACGCTTTCAAGTTCGCCGGTGTCAAGACCCCCAGCGGCATCCAACGGCCGGGAGACGTGGCCACCCCTGGTGGCGTCCCGATGGCCGGTGAGGTTGCTACGCCCGGCGGAGCGCCCGTCGCGGGTGGCGTTCCCGGGAGCCAGCAGGTCAGCTCGCCGGTCGCGCTCCGGCCCGTTGACAAGGTCTACCCCGCGCTGCCGCCGCCCGGCCGACTCGTCCACGGCGAACCCGTCGAGCGTGCCGCCGCCGCGCCCGGCCGTTGACGTACTGGCCGCCCGGTAGTCCCGTCCACGGAGGAGCCGCCGGGGACCTGCGGATGCGGGTTCGGGGCGGCAACGCCGACGGGCAGTTCGGTGGCGGCAATGCCAATTCGCCGAGGAGCGGCCAGAGTTCGGTGGCCGACCTGCCCGGGACCGAACTCGAGAAGGTCACCGTCGTCGGCGTCAACGAGATCGCTGCCCCCGTGACAGGCGACTTCGGCCTCGCCAACTGAGGCCCCGCGGACGGAGGTTGGAGGCCCGCACCGTCGGACGGTGCGGGCCTCCCGCGTTCCTGCGGCAGTTCGGGCGAGCGCGGCGTCCGGGCCGAGGTGTGCGGACGCGGTTCCGGGCGGCATCGCCCCGGCCGGCCCCCACCGCCGCGTCGCCGCAGGGCTGCGTGCCACCGCAAGTTCCGCACCGCGGCAGCATGACGACCCGGTCGGTGAACTCCTCACCGCGCTGGAGGTGCGAACGACGCCGCAGATCGGCCGGAAGGTCTGAGGCGCCCTGGCGGGCTGCGGCCAGGGGCGATTTTTGGTCGTCGTGGCAGGTCATGGCCTGGCATTCTGTGCGGGCCGCCTTGGACCGTCCGATGGGGAACACATGAGCTATGACCTGGAGTGGGTGGAGTTGCCCGAAGCGGCAGCGGAAGCACGGACTCGGTGGGAGTCCTGCACCGCCCGTGGTCTGACCTGCGATCACGTTCCGAGGTGCTCGGAGTCCTACTTCTCGCTCACGGCGCCGTTTCAGTTCCAGCTGAACCTCGCCGGGATGGCGGTCTGCCGGGACGTGATGCGCCGCACCGGTATGACCTACCCGGCCGAGCAACAGCCTTTTCCCGCCTGGCCGTTCAAGGACATCGAGGACTGGCGGTCGGCCGACCAGGCCCGCCGGGACGCCTACAACGCGGCCGAGCGGGCCGCCTCGGCCCAGACCGTGGCCGGGCACACCGGGATTCCGGAGTTCAAGCTGCTGGGCAACGGCCCGTGGCTGGTCGGCTCCCAGGAGATCACGCAGGCACTGGACCGCTACGAGGAGGAACCGGCCGACGAGCGAGCCGAGTTGGAGACCGGCGATCTGTGGCGCGAGTGGCTCGGGTGGCTGCGCGAGACGGCGGCCCATGGAGGCTTCACGGTCGACTGAAGTCTGCTGCGGGTCCGGGCTCGGGGCTTCCGGAGTGTGGCCAGGACCGGTTGCCAGGGCGGGAGATGGGCCGTCGTAAGGTGAGGGCGAGCCGAGACGATCAAGGAGTTGACCCCATGCCGGACGAGATCGCGCTGCGCCCCGTCACCGCCGACGACCTCGACCTGTTCGAGCGTGAGTTCGGTGGGCCGGAAGGTGTCGGCGCCTACCAGTGGTTCGGCTTCCGTTCGGCGGACGGGTTGCGGCGGCGCTTCGCGGAGAACGGCCTGCTCGGTGCGGACGGTGGCGTACTCGCCGTTGCCGAGGCCGGGCGGACGGTGGGGCGGGTCGAGTGGTTCGCCGGGAGCTGGGGGCGGCCGGAGACGTCCGCGTGCTGGACGCTCGCCATCGGCCTGGTCCCGGCGGCGCAGGGGCGTGGTGTCGGCACCCGGGCCCAACGTCTGCTCGCCGACTACCTGTTCGCCCACACGCGTGCTGAGCGGCTCCAGGCCTGGACGGACTGCGCCAACCTTGCAGAACAGCGGGCCCTGGAGAAGGCGGGCTTCTCGCGCGAGGGCGTCCTGCGTTCCGCGCAGTGGCGCGACGGTGGGTGGCACGACCAGGTGATCTACTCGCTGCTCCGCACGGACTCCTGACCGGCCGCGGTCACCGGGCGGCGCATGCACACCCGGTCGGAGAGGTCGAGGCCGAACGCGGCCTCCTCGGTGAGGACTTGGCGCAGCCCGGGGGTGAGGTCCTCGTGCGGGAGTTCGCGGAAGCCGAGGCGTCGGTAGTACGGCGCGTTCCACGGAACGCTCCGGAACGTCGACAGCGTCAGAGCGGCGAGCCCGCGCCCGGCCGCCCACCCCGCAACGTGGTCGATCAGCTCGCGGCCCAACCCCCGGCCGGCGGCCGCCGGATGGACGCTGACCTGCTCGACGTGGGCACAGCCGTCCAGCAGCCGGACCAGTACGAACCCCTGCGGGCGGTCGGAGTCGTCCACGGTGACCCACAGCTGCCCGAGTTGCTGGTGCGGGGCGAAGTCCTCCGCGCGGGGCGGCGGGTTGTCCGCGATCTCCGCCATGCCGATGCTGCGGAAGGCTTCGCCGGCGGCGAGTTGGAGGGCGGGCAGCGACGGTAGGTCGGTGGGTGTGGCGAGTCGAATGGGCGGTGGTGGTGAAGTGGGTGACATGCGGGTGACTTAACCATGCGGCGGCAGGCGAGGATCTCCTCGGGGGTGATGCCGATGTCGTTCGCGAGGGGTCAAGGCGGGGGAGGTGGGTGCGGACGCCGTGGGCGCGGACGCGGTGGGCGCGGACGCGGTGGCGCCGGCGGCCGGCACCGTTTCGGGCGGTGCCGGCCGGGAGCTCCGGCTGAGCGGCGGCTGCGCGTGGCGTCAGCGCGCGAACTTCTCGATGGCCTCCGGGGTGACGGGGGTGAAGAAGTTGACGAGATTGCCGTCCGGGTCGCGGAACAGCAGCGACCGGTTGCCCCAGGGCATTGTGGTGGGGCCGCTGACGAAGTCGGTCACGAAGCCGGTCAGGTTCCGGTGGACACGGTCCACGTCGTCGACGAGGAACTCGGTGATCACGCTGTGGTTGTCCGCCGGGCGGGCGGAGCCGGGGGCGAACAGTGGGACGGTGCGGGTGCCGGCGATCGCGAGGGTCGCGCCCGCGGTCGTGAGCTCGGCGAAGTCCTCGGTGGCCCATACGGCCCGCACTCCCGTGGCCCGCTCGTAGAAGCCGACGAGTCGCGCGACGTCGCCGGTGATGATGCGGATCGAGACGAAGTTCATGGAAATCTCCTTGGCCGTGCTGAGGCGTGCACGTCGGAGGCTAGGAGAAATAGTGGACAGAATCGGTCCTGTATTCGCGTTAGGCTGCGGACATGCCCCGACCCACCGGCCGCGTGCTGACACTCCTGGAACTACTGCAGTCGGGCGGCACCCGCACGGTGGCCGAACTCGCCGACCGTCTCGGCGTCGAAGGGCGCACCGTACGGCGGTACGTGGACCATTTGATCGACCTGGACGTGCCTGTGGAATCGGTGCGAGGCCGCTACGGCGGATACCGGCTGGCGCCCGGTTACCGCCTGCCTCCGCTCATGCTCAGCGAAGACGAGGCGCTGGCCGTGCTGCTCGGCCTGGCCGCCGGCCGCCGGGCGGGACTCACCACGGCGGAGCGTACGGCGAGCGAGACGGCGTCGGCGAAGATCCGGCGGGTGCTGCCCAAACACACCGCCCACCGGCTCGACGCACTTCTGGAAGCCCTCGCCTTCACAGATGAGCCCGGCGAGCCGGACCGTCCGGACGCCGGGATCCTGCTCACCCTCGCGGACGCGGTGCGCTACTGCCGACCCGTCGCCATCCGCTACACCGACCGCGAGGGACGGCACAGCGAACGCACACTGCACCCGTACGGGATCGTCGCCCATGGCGGCCGGTGGTACGTGACGGGCCGGGATGCCCGGATCGGCGAGGACCGGACCCTCCGACTCGATCGCATCGCCGCCGCGAGGACCCTGCCCGGCTCGTTCGAAGCACCGGCTGGTCCGGAGCCGGTACAGCGGGTGCTGTCAGGATTCGCCACGGCCGAGTACCGGCACGAGGTGACCCTGCGGATCCACGGGACAGCCGAGCAGATCCGCGCGCACCTCCCCGCCGCCGTCGCGAGCTTGGAGGAGCATGAGCCCACGGCCGGCCAGGACCCGGCTGTCGAGCGCTGGTGGCGCGTCGAGATCCGGGCGCAGCGGCTCGACTGGGTGCCGCGGACACTGGCCGTGCTCGACCGGCCATTCGTCATCGAGCGCCCCGACGAACTGCGCGACCGCGTCATCGCGCTCGCCGACCGCCTCGCGTCCCACGCCCGCCAGACCTGACAGTTGAGGCATCTTCTCAGCCGCAGGTGTGGATGGGCATCAGCCACGGCCGGGCCTGGGCAGGTGTGCGGGGCTGCCCAGTTGGTGGACGGTGAGGTGGTCGGGCGGGAAGTGTTCCCGGCCCGCCAGGTGGGGTGGGGCCGTCGCGTCGGGAATGGTGAGGTGCAGCCGGAGGTGGTGGGGGAGCTGCGTCAGGTCGAGCGAGGTGCAGTTGTGGTCGGCCACCAGGGTCAGTTGTTCCAGGTCGGGGAACAGGCGGCGAAGGTGGGCGATCGGGTAGCCGGAAGGGACGTCGATCAGCGTCAGGTGACCGACACCGGTCAGTGGTTCTCGTCCGGGCAGTGCGGCGGGGTCGGGGGTCAGCAGGGTGAGGACCAGCAGTTTCTGCATGTTCCGCAGGATCGCCCACAGCTCGTCGAACCGTTGCTCGGCCCGGACGGAGCGAATGGCGAGGGCCTCAAGTGGCAGGCTGCGCAGCGGAGTCAGGTCGTCCAGCTCCGGGCACTGGTAGAGGCCGAGACTGCTGAGGCGCGTCCACTGCCGGAGGAAGAAGATGTCCCGCAGCCCGGGGAGCGTCGACAGGGTCAAGTATTCGATCCGGTCGGCCAGTTGGCTCCATCGCCGTGGATCGACGGGCATGGCCGGTCCGCCGAGCCAGACGTGACGCAGTGTCGGGTGGCCGACCAGTGCGTCGATTTGCGCGGGCGACCGGAGCTGCACAGGGACGCCGGAGAGATCGGCCCGGTCCACCACCTGCCGGGCGAAGGTGTCGACCTCGAAGTGCGGCCACTGGTCGATCACATTCGGCAGCGGGTCCTCCTGCTCGGCCAGGGTCGCCAGCAGGGCGAGTGCGTCGGCCCCGCCGATGAGACCCAGGACGTTCGGGACCAGGGGGTGTGCTTCGGCCAGCAGATCCGGGTCGTGCTCGGCGATCTCCCGTAGCAGGGGGACGAGTTCCTCTCCGACGCCGGCCAGCTGGAGGGCGGCGACCTCGCCGGTGAGGAGAGTGGGGAGGTGGTCGCGGAGCCGGGCGAGGACGGTGTCGCGGACCTCGCCGTCGAGTTCCGGGGCGCTCGGGAGGCAGGTGGCGGCGAGGAGATGGATGGCGGGCCTGAGATGGTCGGGGGCGGCCTTCGCGGCGGCGAGGACGGCGGTGAGGAGTTCGGCGCGTTCGCGGCGGCCGCAGTGGCCGACCGTCATGCGGATGACGTCGCCCCACTGCTCGTCGGCGGCGTGGCCGGCCAGCAGGCCGAAGTCGCGTTCCTCGCGGAACTCCATCGCGGCCAGGTAGTCCTGGAAGGTGCGGTGGATGAACTGGAAGGTCTCGGGGCCGGTTTCGGTGATCAGGCCGGTGCGGTTGAGGAGATGGATGTAGGCCGGCTCGGCGTCGGTGTGCCGGGCGACGGCGGGCAGGTCGCGCAGGGCCTTGGCGAGCTGGGCGACGGCGTCGCGGCGATGGCCCTCGGACTGGTTGTTGCGCACCAGCCAGTGAGCGATCCGACGGAGCATCGCCAGCTGCTCCTCCTCGGACGCCTGGAGCTGCTCCGCGCCCTGCACCTTGCGGCCCTCGTCGCGCTTGACCAGCATCATCGCCATCGCGTCGCGGTACAGCGCCATCCGGTGACGCGGCAGTGCGCCGTCCGACTCCCGGTTCAGGGCGCAGATCATCGCGCAGAGCAGTGGGCTGTCGGTGAGCAGGGAGAGTTCCGGCACCGACTCCAGTGCGCGGAGCAGATCGGCCTGGTCCTGTTCGACCTCCTGCTGCCAGCGCCGCTCCTCCGCGTCGCTGTGCGGGGAGGCGAGGAGTTCGCGCAGGGCGGCTCGGTGCCAGCGTTCGATGAACTCGCGGCGGTCCTGACTGTTCATCGGACAGAGCAGCAGTTCGTCGAAGCCGAGGTGCGCGAGCCAGTCGCGGGGGACGGCGGAGGGGCGGACGGTGGCCACCGTCAGGAGGTCGGGGTAGTGGTCGAGGAGGCGTTCCAGCCAGCTCAGTGCCTCGTCGCGCTGCTCGTTCGGCACCTCGTCCAGGCCGTCGACGAGCAGGACGGCGCGGCCGCGGCGGAGCTGGCGGTCGGTCCAGCCGGCCGGTTGGCGGTCGGCGCACATTCGGTCGTCGAGGGCGAGGAACTGCTCGGGCCGGGGTTGCATGACGCCCTTGCGGTGCAGCTTGCGGAGTTGGAGGACCAGCGGGATGCGGTGGTTCAACGCGGCGAGGTCGTTGCCGAGGGTGCCGTTCATCGCGCCGACGGCCAGCCACTGCACGAGGGTGGTCTTGCCGGAACCCGCCTCGCCGCGGATCAGCACCCGGCGGCGGCCCGCGAGGATCCGCTCGGCGCGCTGGGGGCCGAGGTCGGGACCGGTGGTCGTGGACCGGATCTCCAGGCTCAGGTAGGAGGTGGTGAGGTCCCAGCCGCGGCGGCCGTGGCCGGTCGCCTGGCGAAGGCCGAAGATGCGGATGCGGCCGTAGTCCGCCTCGATGGCCTTCGCGTAGTCGCGTTCGAACCTGCGGTCGGCGATCTCGGTCACGGAGAGGCCTTCCGCACGCGGGAGTTCACCCAAGTGTTCGTACAGCGCCTCGCAGAAACTGGGGTGGCTGAGCAACGCCGTCACCGTGACGAGCTCGAACTGGGAGTGTTCCCAGATGGCCGGCATTCGGTCCTGGACGGCGATGCCGAGCAGGTGGTCCCGGGCAACCGCGCCGGCACCGGACAGGCCCAGCCACGGTGAGCCGATGCCGCGTCGGGCCCGCGGCAGGTGCTGCTGGACGACCAGGACCTGGCGGCCGGTTCGCGTTCCGGCGGCCGGGGTCAGGGTGGCCAGTACCTGGACCGTGTCGAGGCGGCCCTCCTGGTCACGCCCTGCCAGCGGGAAGCCTGTCAGATGGCAGCCCAGTAAGGGATCGAGCGTATCGAGGGTTCCCCAGCGCAGTGGTCTGAAGCGTGCTGCCGCGTCGGCGGGGAGCAGGTCGCGATCGGCGAGCAGCAGGGCGGCGTCGAAGCCGGCGGACCGCCAGACGGTGGTGCAGGGCGTCCAGCCGGTGCCGCTGCCCAGAACGGCGGCCTCCGGTGACGGCCCGCCGACATGGGCCGCCGTCAGGATCAGCCTCGGGCTGAGCAGGAAGCCGCTGCCCTGGGTGGCGCCCCGGACGGCCGCCACGTGGTGGGGGCGAAGAGCCAAGGTCAGAATCCGTCCCGGCTGCCCAGGTCGTCGTTGGAGATGTTGACGCTGCCGCCGGTGTCGGCGTCCTTCGGGGTCAGGGTGACGGACACCTTGTGGGTCCGCGTGCCCGCCACGCCCGCCTCGGTGTCGGCGGAGAGGACCCAGGCCTTGATGCCGGCCTTGGCGCGGGCGTCGCGCTTCAGTTCGACGGTGAAGTCGAGGGTGACGGGGCCGACTTCGAACTGGATGGCCTGGCCGCGACCGCGTTCGGAGGCGTCGAGGAGTTCGAGCCGGATCGCCTCGATCGCGTCGGCCAGTTCGATGTCATGACGGTCCATTGTTCGCCCCCACGGCTCGGAGTGTTCGGGGCCGAGCGTAGGGGGTGAGGATGTCAACGGTGGTGCGGTTGGGTCAAATTGAGCCGAGGTACGCGGCGAGGTAGGGCGCGGTCGGGCTGGTGGGAGTGGCGGCGACCACCGGCGGGGTGCCGGTGGCGAGGATGCGGCCGCCGGCCTCGCCGCCGGAGGGGCCGAGGTCGATGAGGTGGTCGGCGGTGGCGATCAGGGGGAGGTGGTGCTCGGCGAGGAGGACGGTGGCGCCGGCGTCGACCAGGCGGTGGAGTTGGGCGGTGAGGACTTCGCTGTCGGCGGGGTGCAGGCCGGTGGTGGGTTCGTCGAGGAGGTAGAGGGTGTGGTGGCGGCGGGCGTGGTGCAACTCCGCTGCCAGTTTGACGCGTTGGGCCTCGCCCCCGGAGAGTTCGGGCGCGGGCTGGCCGAGGCGCAGGTAGCCGAGGCCGACCTGCCGGAGGACGGTCAGGATGCGGGCGGCGGCGGGGACGTCGGCGAGGAACGGGGCGGCGGCGTCGACGGTCAGGGCGAGGACGTCGGCGATGGTGGCGCCGCGGTAGGTGATTTCCAGGGTCTGCGGGTTGTAGCGGCTGCCGTGGCAGTCGGGGCACGGGTTCCAGGCGGTGGGGAGGAACAGCAGCTCGACCTCGATCGCGCCCGCGCCCTCGCAGGTCGGGCAGCGTCCGGAGGCGACGTTGAACGAGAACCGGCCCGCGTCGTAGCCGCGCCGGCGGGCCTCGTCGGTGGCGGCGAACAGTTTGCGGACGGTGTCCAACAGGCCGGTGTAGGTGGCCAGGTTGGAGCGCGGGGTGCGGCCCAGCGGCGTCTGGTCGACCGTCACCACCCGGCCCACGGACGGGTCGGTGGCCGCCGCGTCGGCGGCCGCGCCGAGCAGCGTCGACTTGCCCGCGCCGGAGACGCCCGTCACCGCGGTCAGGACGCCCAGCGGCACGTCCACGTCCACGTCGCGCAGGTTGTGCCGGGTCACACCGCGCAGGCGCAGCAGGCCAGTTGGGGTGCGGCCCCGGGACGCGGGCGGGGGCGGCGGGTCGAAGAGGAAGCGGCGGGTCGCGGAGCCGGGCACCTCGCGCAGGCCGTCCACCGGTCCGCTGTACAGCACTTGGCCGCCGCCGGTGCCCGCGCCCGGGCCGACGTCCACCAGCCAGTCCGCGCCGCGCACCACCGCCATGTCGTGCTCGACCAGGAAGACGGTGTTGCCGGCGGCGCGCAGCTCGGTGAGGACCTCGCGCAGCGCCTCGGTGTCCGCCGGGTGCAGGCCCGCCGACGGCTCGTCCAGCACGTACACCACGCCGAACAGGCCGGAGCGCAACTGGCTTGCCAGGCGCAGGCGTTGGAGCTCACCGGTGGACAGGGTGGGGGCGGCGCGGTCGAGCGAGAGATAGCCGAGGCCGAGGCGTCGCAGGGCGGCGAGCCGGTCGGTCAGGTCGGTGGTGAGCAGACCGGTCGGGCCCTCGCCGGCGGTGAACGGACGCAGCAGGGCAGCGAGTTGGTCGGCCGGCAGAGCCGCGAGCTCGGTGATGGGCAGGCCCGCGAACGTCACCGCCAGGGCCTCGGGGCGCAGGCGGCGGCCGTGGCAGGTCGGGCACGGGGACTGGGTCATGAACGCGGCTGCCTTGGCGCGGGTCGCCTCGCTGCGGGACTCGGAGAACGCCTTCAGCACCAGGCGGCGCGCACTGCTGTACTTGCCCTGGTACGGACGCTGGATCCGGCCCGGCTCGCGCTCCGGATGGACGGTCACCACCGGCTGCTCGTCCGTGAACAGGATCCACTCGCGGTCGCGGGCCGGCAGCTCCCGCCACGGCCGGTCCAGGTCCTGGCCGAGCGCGCCCAGGATGTCCCGCAGGTTCTTGCCCTGCCACGCGCCCGGCCAGGACGCGACCGCGCCCTGCCGGATCGACAGCGACGGATCCGGCACCAGCGACTGCTCGGTGACCCGGTGCAGCACCCCCTGCCCGTGACACTCCGGGCAGGCACCGGCCGGCGTGTTCGGAGAGAACGCGTCCGAATCCAGCCGCGCCGCGCCCGCCGGGTAGTCGCCGCACCGCGACAGCAGCATCCGCAGCAGGTTCGACATGGTGGAGATGGTCCCGACCGAGGAACGCGAGGACGGCACCGAACGGCGCTGCTCCAGCGCGACCGCCGGCGGCATCCCCGTCACCGAGTCCACCTGCGGCGCCTCCACCTGCCGCAACAGCCGCCGCGCGTACGGCGAGACCGACTCCAGGTACCGGTGCTGCGCCTCCGCGAACAGCGTCCCGAACGCCAGCGAGGACTTCCCCGAACCCGACACCCCGGTGAACGCCACCACCGCCCCGCGCGGCACGGCCACCGCCACGTCCCGCAGGTTGTGCACCCGCGCGCCGCGCACCCGCACCATGCCGTCGTCGTTGCCGCCGCTGAAGATCTCCGTGCCGTTCACCGTGCCACGCTACCCCGCGACGCACCCCGCGGCGGGCTGCGCCACCGGGGCCGCCTGGTCGGAGGCGGCGGCGACGGTGACGCCGACGGCGGCGAGCGGGGCGAGGTTGGCGAGCGCGGTGGCGAAGCGGGCCCGGGTGTCGCGGGCGGTGCGCCCGTGGAAGAAGGCGGCGAGCAGGCCGGTGAAGCGTTCGGACTGGACGACCCGGACCCGGCCGTCGCCGAGGTCGGTGATCAGGTAGGAGTGCTTGTTGTCGAGCAGCCCGGGCGCCAACAGGCGTCCGGCGCGGGAGAGTTCGCGGCCCGGGTCGACCACGGTGAGCACCGGGTGGAAGGTCAGCTCGCGGCCGGAGGCGGTGCGGACCACCTCGGTCTGGCGGGCGCCGGCGGCGAGTTCGCCCTCGACCCGGACCACCACCGGGTGCCACTGCGGGTAGCGGTCGTGGTCGGTGAGCAGCTGCCAGATGGTCTCCGGGGTGCCCGGGAACTCGGCTTCGGCGCTGACCTCGCAGGTGAACAGGCTCATGATGGTTTCCCCCGTGGTGATTCGGTCGTTGGGCGTCAGTGGTGGCGCGCGAGGGTGGTGTCCACCAGGGCGCGCGCGAACCGGTCGTCGATCGGGTCGCCGCTGATCAGCACCCGGTAGTAGAGCGGGCCGACCAGCTGGTCGATGATCAGCGCCGGGTCGGCGTCGGCCGCCAACTCGCCGCGGGCGGTGGCCCGGACGAGCAGTTCGGCGGCCGCGGTGCGGCGCTGCGTCCACAACGGGCGCAGCGCGTCGCCGAGTTCGGGGTGGCGGGTGCCGGCGGCGATCAGCTCGGCCACCAGGGCGCGGGTGGCGGGCAGGCGCAGGCCGGCCGCGATCGCGGTGAGGGTGGCGGTCAGATCGGCCCGGACGTCGCCGGTCTCCCGGATCGGCGCGGTCTCGAACATGGTGGCGAAGGCGGCGACCACCAGGTGGTCCTTGGTGGGCCAGCGCCGGTACACGGTGGTGCGGGCGACCTCGGCGCGGGCGGCCGCCTCGTCCAGCGCGAACCCCGCGTAGCCGCGCTCGCGCAGCAGCACGCGCGCCGCCTCCAGCACCTTGGCGTCGACGGCGGTGTCCCGCGGCCTGGCCATGTCCCCACCTCGATTCCGCTACGCGTGTCTCGTAATGAGGATGAGGCTAGTGGGAGCGGCGTCATTACGCAACAGCCGTAGCGGAATCCTCAGGGGCCGGTCGGCCAGCGCCAGTTGAGGAGGGTGTCGCGCATCAGGGTGGCGGCGGGGGAGAGGCGGGCTGACTCGGACCAGTGGAGGGTGAGGGTGCGCCGGCACGCGGGGTGGTCGACGGCGAGGAGGGCGAGGGGGAGGCGGGTGGCGATCTGGCGGCCGACGGCGGGGATCAGACCGACGCCGAGGCCGGCGGTGATCAGGTCGGCGATGGCCGCGAGTTCGTCGCTCTCGCAGACGATCCGGGGCGGGTGGCCCAGCGGGCCGAAGAGCTGGTCGAGCAGGCGGCGGTTCCAGTGGCCGGGCCGGGCCGTGATGAACGGGAGCGCGGAGAGGTCGGGGAGGGCGACGGAGCCGCGGCCGGCCAGCGGGTGGTCACGGTGCACGGCCAACCAGACCGGCTCGTCCAGGAGTTGGGCGCTCTGCAGGCCCTCGGTGCGGACCGGCTGCGAGGCGACACACAAGTCCACTTCGTGCGCGCGGAGCTGACGGCCCATCATGTCGGCCGGGAGCTGCCGCAGGTCGATCTCGGCGGCCGGGTGGGCGCGCTTGTACGCGGCCAGCGGGGCGGTGAAGGTCAGGAAGGTCTCGGACGCCAGCCGGACCGTCCCGAAACCGTCGCCCGCCGCCTCCGCGACGGCCCGGCGCCCGGCCTCCAGTTCACCGAGGGCCCGCTCCGCGTAGCCGCGGAACAGCCGGCCCGCCTCGTTCAGGCGCAGCCGGCCGCCGCGGTCGAACAGCGGGGTGCCGAGCTCGTCCTCCAGCCGGGCGATGGTGCGGCTCAACGAGGGCTGGGCGACCCGGAGTTCCTCGGCGGCCCGGCTCAGGTGCTCAAGCCGCGCCACCACCAGGAACTGGGTCAGTGCGTGCAGGTCCATGGCCGCCCCCCGTGTTGCTGCAACGGGTCATCGCCCTCCATGCCGGGAACGGCATAACCCCATAGCAATATTGATCTTAGACGGGATAGCCGCGGGGACATAGCGTCGAGGAGGTGCAAGTTCCGTACCCCGTACCAGGATTGAGGGAGTACACCGTCATGGCTGTGTCAGCCGTCCCCGAACACGCCGAACCGGCCGACCGCGCCGGCCGTGTTGACCGGACCGGTCCCGCCGGGCAGGTGCTGCGCGTGCTGGCCGCCGTGCACATGGTGGCCGTGTACGGGCAGCCGGTGTTCGCCGGCGTCTACCTCAGTGGCTCGTACGACGGCCTGGGCTGGCACCTGGCCGGGGCCAACGCCGTCACCAGCCTCGGCTATGCGCAGCTGATCGCCGCCATGGTGTTCTGGTACCGCCGCCGGGTCGGCTGGCCGCTGACCGGCACCGCGCTGGTGGTGATCGCCGAGACGGTCCAGTACTTCGCCGGGATCGACGGCGCGCTGTGGCTGCACCTGCCGCTCGGCGTGGCCACCATCGCCGGCCTCACCGTCCTCACCGTCGGCCTGCTGCGCGCCCCGCTGCCCGGCCGGGCGCCGGAGGTGTCCGGTGAGTGAGCGCCAACTCATGGTCAGCAGGCGGCGGTTGCTCGCACTGGGCGGCGCGTTCGGGTTGCTGACGGCGGGCGGCCTGGCCTCGGCCGCGGCGCTCGCGCACCGGCCCGCCGGGACGGGCGGACTGCTGCGCAGCGGGATCGGGCTGCCGCCCGCGTTCCACGTGCCGCTGCCCAGGCCGCAGGTGCTGGCGCCGGTGTCCACCAGCGGGGGCGTCGACCGGTACGAGATCACCCAGCGGGAGGCCGTCGCCGAGATCCTGCCCGGCGTGCGCACCCCGGTGTGGACGTACGGCGGCAGCTTCCCGGGCCCGACCATCGAGGCCCGCCGCGGCCGCCCCACCGTGGTCACGCACCGCAACGAACTGCCCGTCCCCACCGTGGTCCACCTGCACGGGGGACGTACCCCCGCCGAGTTCGACGGCTACCCCACCGACCTTGTGCTGCCCGCGAGTTGGCCCGAGAGCGGCGGCCACGGGGGACATGGCGGTCATGGTGGCGGGATGGCGGACCCGCGGGCCGTGCAGAGCCGCGTCGTGCGCGAGTACGCCTTCCCCAACGAGCAGCGCGCCACCATGCTCTGGTACCACGACCACCGGATGGACTACACCGCCCCCGCGATCTGGCGCGGACTGGCCGGGCTGCACATCATCCGCGAGGACAGCGAGAAGGCGCTCGAACTCCCGGACGGCGAGCGTGAGTTGCCGCTGGTGATCACCGACCGGGCGTTCGCCGCCGACGGCAGCCTGGTGTACCCGTCTCTGGACCCGGCGCTGCGCGACCGCCCCGGGGTGCAAGAGCCTTACATGGCAGGGGTGTTGGGCGATGTGGTCCTGGTCAACGGCGCGCCGTGGCCGGTGCACGAGGTGGCGGCGGTGCGGCACCGGCTGCGCGTGCTCAACGGCTCCAACGCCCGCCACTACGAGCTGGAGGCGGTCGACCAGGACGGGCGGGCACTGGAGTTGGTGCAGATCGGCGCCGACCAGGGCCTGCTGGCCGCGCCCGTGACGCACCGCCGACTGCCGCTCGCGCCGGCCGAACGGTACGACCTATTGGTCGACTTCGGCCCGGTGCCGGTCGGCGGGACGGTCCGGCTGCTGAACCGCCTGGGCAGCGGCCGGACCCGGGAGGTGATGGCGTTCCGGGTGGTCCGGGCGCAGCGGGAGGACACCCGGGTGCCGCAGGCGCTGGCCACCGACCTGCCCGAGTGGCGGCGCGAAGAGGCCGTTCGGACAAGGGAGTTCGCGTTCCGCGCCGGACGGATGGGCGAGGGCCACGGCTGGCTGATCGGCGGGCGCCCGTTCGACCCGGCGCGGGAGGACGTCGGCGTCCGGCTCGGCGATCTGGAGGTCTGGCGCCTGATCGCGGACGTCCACCACCCCATCCACCTGCACCTGGTCGGTTTCCGCATCCTGAGCCGGGGCGGCCGCGCGCCGCTGCCGCACGACGCCGGGCTCAAGGACACCGTCTCGCTGCGGCCGGGCGAGGCCGCCGAGATCATCACCCGCTTCGACGGCTACCGCGGCCGGTACCTGTTCCACTGCCACAACGCGGAGCACGAGGACATGGGGATGATGGCGAACCTGGAGGTGCGGTGAGACGCCTGCGGGCAGCGGAGGGAGCCGGTGGGCGTCAGTTGGCGATGATCACGGGCGAGGAGGCACCGGCCACCAGCAGGTGGGGTCGGCCGGTGCCGTCCGCCGGGACGGACCAGAGGTCGGTGCCGTGGCCGCTCTTCGCGGGGAGGGCGTAGCCGAGCGTTCGGGCGTCCAGCCAGGTGGCGTGGTCATTCACGGCGCGGGTCTCGGCCACGGGGTGGTCGTGCAGGTTGGCGAGGTCGAGGACGTACAGGCGCCAGGGGTCGGCGGGGCCGGCGGAGACGCGCTTGCGGAAGGCGATCCGGGTGCCGTCCGGGGAGAGCGTCGGGCATTCGACGTTCTCCCGCAGGGTGTGTGCCGTCCAGGTCTTCAGATCGCCCTCGACCAGGTGGGTGTGGCCGTCGGCGGAGACGGTGGCGTAGAAGTGGTTGTCGTCGGCGGCGACGTTGACGCTCCAGTAGTTGAGGTCGGTGGCGTGGGAGGGGACGCCGTCGACGGTCAGCCGGATGTCCTCGACGGACTTGGCCAGGTAGCCGGAGCGCAGGTCGAGGATCGAGGTGCGGCTGGCGTAGCCGGCGGTGGCGTGGGTGCCTCGGGTGACGGTCGTCCAGGACAGCACGTGCCCGGACGGGGAGACCCGGGCCCGGTTCGGGACGCCGGGGAGGACGAGGGTGTGCAGCCGGTGGAAGTGCCGGTCGTAGATCACCGCTTCCGTGCAGGCGGGCCGGCCGGGCTTGATGCGCAGGCACAGGGCGCGGTCTCCCGCGGCGTAGAAGCGTTCGCAGGACGGGCCGCCGACCGTCGTCGGGCCGTCGCCGCCGCGCGGGGTGCGGGCGATCCGGCCGGAGGCGGCGTCACGGTAGTAGAGGCCGGGTTCGTCGAGGGTGAAGGTGGCGTCGGCGGGGACGATCCGGTGCGGTCCGTCGCGGTGGCAGGTGTGCAGGGCGAACCCGAGTGCGGCGCCGAGCGTCGTGACCACGACCACCACCAGGACCACCAGGCGGGCCGCGGCCGTCGGCCGCTCCGTCAAGTCCGGTGCGGAGCCGGTGTCTTGGGTGGCGTCGAATACGTCCCCTGGTGTGGTCTCGGTTGTCATGAGGGTTTCCCTTCGGGCGGGATGCGCCGGCCGGCGGTGAGGGGATGCGGCCCTACACCATGGGTGGGCCGCGCCGAGCCGTTTCCTTCGGAGATTAGGTGAAAGGAAAGTTTCCTACCAGTAAGTCCGGATAAGTCGCCACCGCGAACTGCCGTACGGGAAAGGCAGGCTGACGACGCAACGGATTGTCGGAAAGTGTGGGTAACGCTGTTACCGGCGGGCTACGGTGTTGCCCGTGAACACGCCCTACCAGGACGCCCAACGCATCGGCCAGAGTGCCGTGCGGACCGCGATCCTCGACCACGCCATCGACCTCCTGGTCACCGAGGGGCCCGCCGCGCTGACGATGCGCCGGATCGCCACCGGCATCGGTGCCTCGACCAAGGTCCTGTACACCATGTTCGGCGGGAAGGAGGGCACGGCCGACGCGCTCTACCGGGAGGGGTTCGCCCGGCTGAGCCGCGCTCAGCAGCAAGTCCCGCGCGCCGCCGACCCGTTGACCGTATTGAACGACCTCGGCGCCGCTTACCGTGCGCACGCCCTCGCCGAACCCGCCTACTACCGGGTGATGTTCGAGCAGGCGGTGCCCGGCTACCGGCCCGGACCGGAGGCGCTGGCCGACGCCGACCACGCCTTCGACGCCTCCGTCGCGGCCGTCCAGGACTGCATCGACGCCGGCGTCTTCGCGCCCGGCGACGCGAACGAGATCTCCAAGCTCCTCTGGGCGGCCGCCCACGGCGCGGTGAGCCTCGAACTCGCCGGCCACTTCCCGCCGGAGAGCGCCGCCCACCGCTTCGACGCACTGATGGCGGCGGTGGGCCGGGCGTTCCTCGCCGAACCGCACGGACGGTTTCCGAGCGGCCCGAACGGACCTTCCGCCAGCGAAGATCCCCCCGCCCAACCGCACGGACAAGGACGGCCGGCATACGGACCTTCCGCCGTCGAAGATCCCCCCGCCCAACCGCACGGACAAGGACAGCCGGCATGACGATCAACCGCTATCTGACGGGCAGCTTCGCCCCGGTCACCGAAGAGATCACCGCCCACGACCTGCCCGTCACCGGCCGCATCCCGGCCCACCTGAACGGCCGCTACCTGCGCAACGGCCCCAACGCGCTGGGCATCGAGGACCCCGCCGCGCACATCTGGACCCTCGGCCCGGGCATGGTGCACGGCGTCCGGATCCGCGACGGCCGCGCCGAGTGGTACCGCAACCGCTGGGTGCGCTCGGCCGCCGTCGCCGACCACCTCGGCGAACCGCGCCGCGGCACCCCCGTCGACCCCCGGCTGGACTTCGCGCCCAACGTCCAGGTCGCCGGGCTGGACGGCCGCACCTTCGCGCTGATCGAAGGCGGCATCCGCCCCTACGAACTCGGCTACGAACTCGACACCCTGGGCCCCTGCGACCTCGGCGCCACCCCCGAGGGCTACAGCGCCAACGCGCACTCCGTCTACGACCCGCACACCCGGGAACTGCACTCGCTCGCATTCCGGTACGGCACCGAGCACGTCCAGCACATCGTGATGGACCACCATGGCACCGTACGCCGCACCACGCTGATCCACACCCCCGGCAACCCGTACATGCACGACTTCGCGCTCACCGAGCACCACGTCGTCCTGTTCGACGCCCCCGTGGTGTTCAGCCCCGCCCACCTGCCCACCGGCGTGCCGTTCACCTGGGACGACACCCACCAGGCCCGCGTCGGCATCATGCCGCGCAGCGGCGGGCCGGTGCGCTGGTTCGACGTCGCCCCCTGCCTGGTCGGCCACACCCTCAACGCGTACGAGGACGGCACCGAGGTGGTGATCGACGTGGTCCGCCACCCCGAGGACTTCACCATCCGCGACTTCGGCCGCAGCCGCCCCACCCTCGACCGCTGGCGGATCGACCTGGCGGCAGGCAGGATCCGCGAGGAGCGACTGGACGACCGCACCCAGGAGTTCCCGCGCGTCGACCCCCGCCGGGTCGGCCGCCCGCACCGCTACGGGTACGCCGCCGCGGCCGAACTGTACGCCGCACCCACCGGCCCCGACGACCCGCGCCCCAACGAGGGGTTCAGCAGCGCCCTGCTCAAGCACGACCTGCTGCGCGGCACAGTCGAGGCCCACGAGTTCGGCCGGTTCGGCGCCGTCGGCGAGGGCATGTTCGTCCCCGCCGAATCACCCACCGCCGAGGACGACGGCTACCTCATGGCGTACGCGCACGACCCCGAACGCGGCGCGGCCGACCTGGTCATCCTCGCCGCGCAGGACTTCGCGGGCGAACCCGTCGCCCGCATCCACCTGCCCGTCCGGGTGCCGCTCGGACTGCACGGCAACTGGCTACCTGACAGACCATCAACTCGCTGACGGCGCACCGGCCTTCGGGATCACGGCGGTGGTGCTCGCGATGGTGTGCCGGGTCGGTGCGGGGAGCGTGGCGTGGCGGCGCCGCTCACGGTGCAGCTCGACGTGCACGGCGACCTTCGCGCGCAGCGCCCACGGATCGACCGGCTTCGGGATGAAGTCGACCGCGCCCGCCGCGTAACCGCGCATCGAATGGTCCGGATCCGTGCCGATCGCGGTGACGAAAATGATCGGGATGTCGCGGGTCCGGGCCCGGCGCTTGATGGCCGCAGCGGTCTCGTAGCCGTCCATCCCCGGCATCTGCACATCCAACAGGATCACCGCGAACTCGTCCGGCTCCAGCAGCGCCCGCAACGCGTCCGGGCCGGACGCGGCCCGCACCAGCCGGTGGCCGTTCGGCCCCAGGACGGCCTCCAGCACCATCAGGTTGTCCGGACGGTCGTCCACCAGCAGCACCTTCGGCGGCGGACCCTCCTCCAGCGGGCAGGCCGGCTGCAAGGGGATGTCCGCGAGGCCCTGCTGCTGCTCCACCAGGGCGAGTTGACGCTCGAACAGGTCGCACCGGGTCTCCGCGCAGGCCGCCCGCTCCCGGGCGCGGGCCAGCTCCTCGGCCAGCCGCTCCACCTCCTGGGCCAGCGCGTCGCGCTCGGCGAGCAGGTCGGCGCGGTCGGGCGTCGCGGGTGGTTCGGTGTGCTCCTGCGGCGCGGACGGCTCGGGGCGGTCCGGCGGTGCGGGCAGCAGGGGCCGGGACTCCAGGCGGACCAGCCGGGCGTCCAGATCGGCGATGGTCTGCCGGGTGTCGTCCAGCGCGTGGTCCAGCTGCTCCTCGCGCGCCCCCGCCCGGCGGGCCTCCCGGTCCGCCGCCTGCAACTGGCCCTCCAACTGCTGCACCGCCCGGCCGATCGACGCCGCCGTCTTCAGCGCCGCCACATGCCTGCGGCGCAGCCCCTCCAGGGCAGGCGGGTCGAGCCGGGTTCCGCAGTCCTCGTCGAGATGGTGCAGCAACTCCTCGACGAACTGCCACGGCGCGATCCGCGACCCCGCCAAATACCGGGACAGCGTGCCCGGGTTGAGATAGCACCGGGTGGCGTACCGGCGCACCGAGATACCGAGCTCCAGGAACAGCTCCCGCAACGTCTCCGCGAACTCCCGGCACTCCCTGTTCAGTTCACGATCCAGCGGCAGGAGCCCGCCGTCCCGGACAGGCCCCGCCATCACGCTCCACACCCCCGTCGGCCGTTCGTCGATCCGCCGGGTCGCCATGTACGCCGCACCCGAATCCTCCACCCGTACCCGCCGGCCCATCACGGGCCGGTCGCGCCAACCCCGGCCGCCGCTGCGCCGGGGTGGACAGCAGCATGCCGGATCGTGAGGGTGTTGCGCGCCCCGCAACACGCGGACGCGCCGGACCGGCAACAGGACTGGTGTCCCGCGATTTTGAGGCGGTGTCAGATTGACGAGCCGTCAACCAGCTGTCGGGTCCGCCGCTTTCCGCGCCCCGCGTGTTCATCCGTACGGGCGAGGGCGGAGAGCCTGCGAGGCCGTTCACGTGAGCGGCGCGGCTCCGCCCGAACCCGCACCGCCTCGATCAACGCCCGCTCCGCACCGCCCTTCCCGAGCCCCGGAATGCACGTCACCTGTAAACACCCCAGTGCGTCCAGGGTGCCCTTGATCACTGAGCCGCCGACTCGCACCGCTCGAGCCACTCGAGGTACCAGGTGCCAAAGGTGTGGCGGTTTCCCGCCGCGTCGACGTACGGCTCGAAGGGCGGGTTGATGCCCTGCTCCCGGTCGCGGAGTTCCCCGCGATGCGGGCCGACGACGATGAGCCAGCCGGTTGCCCCACACCCGTCGTTGCTGATGTGGATCGCACCCCGCCCGCGCTCCCGGTACCGGCGTTCGTCGCCGGCCCTGCCGAAGGCCCTGCGGAAGTCGGAGCCGTCGTCTGCGCCTTGGGGCGTGGGCTCGTATCCGGCGGCTCGAAGGATTTCCGCCTGGCGGGTCGGCCAGTCCTCGGTCTCGACGAACGGCCCGCTGGAGTCCAGCAGCCAGCGCAAGGTCTCGTCGTCGTCCCAGACCCACCCCCACCTGCCGTCGACTCGGCGCAACGAGGTGAGCTCGAACCACGGACCTGGGCCGTTCACCCCGACCTCGGCCAGGAACGAGCGGTAGTCGGCGGGGAGTTCGACACCGCACTGCGCCTCGACCTCCGCGATCTCGTCGGGAGTCAGGACGGGTTCGAACGTCGGATGCCGAGATGGCGCGAGGCCACGCGCACGCCGAGCCGCCTCCTCCACGGCGATGACCCGCTCCCGGACTGACGACCAGTCGATCCTGCTGTTCACGACGCTCCTACTCGACGACGGGCGGACTGTAGCGCCCGCCACCGACACACTGGGCGGACGTACCGAGGCTGTAACAACGATTGCGCAGGTCCGGGTGCGCGCCGCACCGTCGGCCGGGTGCCGTGCCCTGGGGGAGGTGAGGGCGTTAAGCAGGGCAGCTGGATCAGCGTGAGTAGGAGGACTCCTTGATTGCACCTCAGGTCCGCAGGGTTGCCCTGGCGGCGGCTGCGGCGGCCGTGGCGATGATGACGGTGATGCAGCCCGCGACGGCTGCCGGTCCGGTGCGGCGTGCGTTCGCCGACCGGACGGACAACGGGTTCCAGAGCGACTGCCTCACGGCCATCAACGCGTACCGCGCCAAGCACCAGGCGCCTCCGCTCGCAATCGATCCGGAGATCGTGGAGTACGCCAAGTCCCGCGCACAGAAGATCTCCGAGCCGGGCGGCTTCCAGCACGACGGCCTGGCCCGTGCGTACGGCGAGACCCTGAGCTGGAGCTCGTTCGCCGGCGACAACCCCGAAGGCGGCTATACGCCGGACGGTTGCAAGGACGCGGTGGACTCCTGGTACGCGGGGGCCGCGTCCTACGACTACAGCAAGCCCGGTTTCTCCCGCGAGACCGGCAACTTCACCCAGCTGGTGTGGAAGTCCACCACGAAGATCGGCTGCGCCCGGGTGGGCGGACTGCGCGCCGGCGGCCCCGACAAGGACGGTTACTTCTGGTTCGACACGTACATCGCGTGCGACTTCGCACCGCGCGGGAACTCCGCGACGGATCCGAAGGACCCGGGCAAGTCGTACCGGGAGAACGTCCTGCCGGTGGTGAGGTCGTAGGGCGGTCGTCAGAGCTGAATTCCGGCCGAGAACCAGGGCGGTGTTCAGCCGTCCCGCAGGATGCGGTGGGCGATCGGCGGGTGCACGCGCAGCAGCGCCAGCAGGGCGCGGGAGGCGCCACCGCGACGACGGGGCGGCCACGCTCGATGCCCCGGACGATCGCGGTGGCGGCCTCGGCGGCCGACAGCTTGCGGACCGCGCCCGTCCGGCCAGCCGTCATCGCCGTGTCGACCAGGGCAACACCACCTCCTGCACCCGCACGGACGGCGTGTCGGCCTGCACCTGGTAGCGCAGCGACTGCACCAGCGTGTGCACGGCGGCCTTGGGTGCGTACCCCCGTGCTCGAACACCTGCACCGCGAACTGCTCGCCCACCTCCACCGCGCCGGCTGGCCGACGGCGCTCGCCGCCGCCCGCCGGCCGTGGACGCCGAGGCCGGACGGCGGCTGTGGGAGCTGTGGGAGCTGTCGGAGCGGCTGACCGGCGTCCGGTTCGACGTCTGAACCACCGGGGTCGTCAGCCGGACGGGCCGTCAGCCCGTCAGCTCCGCGCGGAGGGTGTGGGCGGCGGCGACCAGGCTGTGGAGCGCGGCGCGGGTCCCGGGCCAACCGCGGGTCTTCAGGCCGCACTCGGGGTTGACCCACAGGTGCTCGGCGGGGACGGCGGTGCTCGGCCAGGCCGAGCAGGGTGGAGAGGGTGGCCAGCGACTTCTCCAGGTCGTTGATCCACACGTTGCGGCCGTCCATGACGCCCGCGACCAGCCGCTTGCCGGGCAGGCCGCCGGCCGCGGCGAGATCGGCGAGGTTGCCGGGGGCCGGTCCGGTGAAGTCCAGCGCCAGACCCTCGACCGGGGATTCGGCAAGTACCGGCAGGGCCTCGCCGAGTCGGTCGGGAGTACGAGGCGACCAGCAGTTTCGGACGGTCCGTCGGCGCGCTGAGTCGCGGAACGCGCGGGCGGCGGCGTTCAGTTCGGCCGGGGTGCGGTCCTGGACGAGCGCCGGTTCGTCCAGGAAGCGGACGGGTGAGGGAGTTGGGCTCCGCACCCGTCCGCTCGATGGGGTGTGCGGGGTCAGTCCTCGGTGCGGCGCAGCAGGTAGCTGTCCATGATCCAGCCCTTGCGTTCGCGCGCCTGCTCGCGCAACTCCGCGATCCGGTCCGCCTGTTCGGCGAGCGGACCGGAGGCCAGGATCTCGTCCTCGGTGCCCAGGTAGGCGCCGTAGTGGATGTGCACACCCGCCGGGTCGATCTTGGTGAACGCGGCCTGCCCGTCCAGCATCACCACCGCGTCCTCCGAGCCCGGCCCGAAGCCCTCGGCGGCGAGGCGGCGCCCCGTGGTGATCCGCACCGGCCGCGCGGTGCGGGTCAGGGTGGTGCGGTGGCGGGCGGCCAGGACCGAGATGCTGCTGATGCCGGGGATGACGGTGTACTCGAACTCGGTGCGGCCGCGCGCCAGGATCCGGTCCAGCACGGCGGTCACGCTGTCGTACAGCGCCGGGTCGCCCCAGACCAGCAGGGCACCGGTCTCGCCGTCCGCCAGCTCCTCCGTCACCGCCTGCTCGACCAGATCGGCCCGCCGCTCCCGCCACTCCTCGACGGCCTCCCGGTACGCCGCAGTGCTCCGGTCGCGCGCGGGGTCGATCAACTCGACCACCCGGTGCCCGGGCCGCCCGTGCTCGGCGATCATCTGTCGCCGCAACCGGATCAGGTCCTGGCGCTCCTCGGGCTTGTCCAGGAGCAGGAACGCATCCGTGCGGCCGATCGCCTTGACCGCCTCCAGAGTGAGGTGGTCGGGATCGCCCGCGCCGATGCCGATGACGAGAAGGGTACGCATGACGCCGATTCTGCCTGGTCCCTCCCGCGCAGCCGCAGGTGGGAGGCACGTTGGGGAACGGATGCCCCGTCAACCAGCTGCCGCCTTCGAGCTCGGCCGGGTGTCGTCCTTCCGCGGGGGCCGATCCCGAGGGGCGCGGTGGACCACGGCGGTGCAGGGGTGGGCGAACGGTTTTCGGCCCCGATCCGGCGGTAACGCCGCAGGTGGGACGCGGTCTGTTCACGGACCCGGCGGCCTGCCAGGCTCACCGCGCCGGACACCGACCAGGAGGGGCAACGGAGATGACAGGACTTCGGCAGATACTGACCAGATGGATCGCGGTGATGGCCGTCCTGCTGGGCGCCGTCACGCTTGTGAGCGCGCCGACGGCGCAGGCCGCCACGGCAGTGGCACAGGGAGCTCCGGCAGTGGCACCGGCCGCTCCGGCAGTGTCGCAGGGAGCGACGACCACCATCTGCGGGTACACCCCCGTCCCCGCAGGCTGGGTGATCACCAGCGAGAACTGGGCCGGGTGCAGCGGCTACGGGCTGTTCACCATCACGGAGTTGGGCGACGCCACCACCATCCAGGCCTGCTCCAACTCGCTCGTCCCCGACCACTGGGTGATCACGGCGATGCAGACCGGCCCGACCTGCGGCAGCAGTTACCCGCTGTACTCGCTGCTGAAGGTCACCACCCAGACCACGCTCCAGGACTGCGCGCAGTCCGCGATCCTCCCCGGCTGGGTGATCACCGCGGTCCAGACCGTCTCGCCCGCCTGCGGCACCTACGGGACGTACACCGTGACGCTGATCCCGCCCACGGCGACCTCGTACCAGGCCTGCGCGATGTCGCCGATCCAGGACGGCTGGGTGATCACCTCCTCGCAGAACGGCGCCGGCTGCGGCAACTACCCGCAGTACTCCCTGCTGAAGGTCACCACCCAGACCACGCTCCAGGACTGCGGCCAGTCCGCGATCCTCCCCGGCTGGGTGATCACCGCGATCCAGCCCAACTCGCCCGCCTGCGGCACCTACGGGACGTACACCGTGACGCTGGTGACCACCCAGACCTCGCTCCAGGTGTGCTCCAACTCCCGCATCCCCGACGGCTGGGTGATCACCACGATGCAGAGCGGCGCCGGCTGCGGCAGCTACCCCGGGTACTCGCTGGTCAAGGTCGCCGACCAGACGACGCTCCAGGTCTGCGGCCAGTCCGCGATCCCGTCCGGGTACGTCATCACCCAGGTGCAGAGCAACAATTCGGCCTGCGGCACCTACAACGTCAACACCCTGACGAAGGTCACCACCCAGACCAGCCTGACCGTCTGCGGACAGTCGCCGATCCCCGCCGGCTGGGTGATCACCCAGGCGTTCGGCAACTCCGGGCTGTGCGGGGTCTACACCGTGTACACGCTGACGAAGGTCACCACCCAGACCAGCATGGTGGTCTGCGGCCCGTCCCCGATCCCGGTCGGCTGGGTGGTCAGCAACCAGGTCAACGGCTCCCAGTGCGGGACGTACACCGTGCTGCTCATCACCAAGACCTCCTGACCCTCCGCCCCGCGCGCCGGTCTCTCACCTGCGGGGCCGGCGCGCGGGTCCACGGTTCCCACAGCGGGAACGGGTTTCAGCGGGCATGAGTGGAACGGCTTCGGCTCACCGGAGTGAACGGGACGGGCGGCCCCGGGTCCTGGTACGCGGTCGGCGGACGGCGGACGGCTGGTGCTGACGTCCGCGCGTGTCGTCGTCGACCGTGCGGAGCCGCTGTTCGCCTGCGCCGAGGGGCTGGCGGTGCGGCGGGGGCTGTGCCGGCGTGGGTGGTGACGGTGGTCAGCGGCAGGTCGGGTCCTGCTGGCGGTTGTCCGGCGGGGCCGATGCCGCGGGAAGCGGGTCGGCGAGCGTCTTGAGGGTTTCCCGGAGGCGGTTCACTGACGGGGCGTCGGGCGGGTGGCGCCGCCGCCACCGCTTGTCCCCGACCGCTCATCGCCTGGCGTCCTCGTCGCGGTGATTCCGCAGTACCGCGGGCGGGCGGACGTTGCGGCGCAGCAGGTAGATGCCGGAGGCGGCCGCCAGGGCGGCCATGCAGGCGGCGAAGACCAGGCCGGCGTGGGTGAGGCCGAGCGGGCCGCTGAGCAGGCCGATGCCGATCACCGGTACCGAGATGCCGAAGTACGCCACCACGAACAGCGCCGACAGCACCCCGCCGCGCTCCTCGGCGGGGGCCGCGTCCGCCACTTCGCCGACGGCTCCGCGCAGCCCCATCCCCTGGCCGGTGCCGCCCACCAGCGCGGCCAGGACGAGTGGCGTCAGGGTGTCGGTGGCGAGGGACAGGGCGAGCAGGCCGAGTCCGGCGATCAGCACCAGGCAGCCCAGCGGGATCGCCCGGGCCGCGCCGAGTCGGGGCACCAGCAGCTGGCCGCCGGTGGACGCGAAGAACGCCAGGCAGACGATCGCGCCGACCGCGGCGTGGTTGTGCACGTCCAGGTTTTCGGCGAGGAACGCCGGGCTGACCGAGGTGAACACCCCGAGCAGCGAGAACCCGGCGAACGCGGCGATCCCGGCCGGCACGAACACCCCGCGCACCTGCGGCGGCAGACTCGGCCGGCGCGGGCGCGCCGCACGCAGCGGTTCGGCGTCCGGCACCGTCTCGGGCAGCGACCAGGTGACGGCGAACGAGGCGGCCAGCAGCGCCAGATGGACCAGGTACGGCAGCGTCAGCGGGTGGGAGGTGTACTCGGCGAGCAGCCCTGACAGCAGCGGGCCGAGGCCGAGGCCGCCCATGTTCGCGGCGGTGGCCACGAACCCGGCGCGGGCCCGGCGGCCGGGCGGGGCGAGTTCCAGCACGTACGCGGTGGCGGTGCCGGTGAACAGGCCCGCCGACAGTCCGGACAGCAGCCGGCCCAGGAAGAGCAGCGGCAGACCCCCCTCCGCCAGGAACGCCACCGCGGCCGCCGCCGCGCAGCCGAGCCCGACCAGCAGCACCGGGCGCCGCCCCACCGCGTCCGAGACGTTGCCGACCAGCAGCAGCACGCCGATCACCCCGAACGCGTAGACGGCGAACACCACCGTCACCATCAGCTCGGAGAAGCCGATCTGCTCCTGGTACAGCCCGTACAGCGGCGTGGGCAGCGTGGTGCCCGCCATGCAGACGGCGAACGCGCCCGCCGCCCCCAGGTACCCCCAACGCTGACGACCGGTCATGCGCCCCACGAAACCACGGGCCCGCCGCCCCCGCTCCCGGGCGGAGCGAAGGCGCAGGTCAGGGGTGTCGGTGACGCACTGTTGAATGGGCGCCATGACTGTTCGTGAACTGGTGTCCGCGCTGCCCGAACCCGCTGTGCTGCGCGACCGCTGCCGGGCGATCGCCATGCTCGACGTGATCCTCGACGGGTACGAACTCATGCACACGTTCGTGCCCGGCTGGCGGGAGGGCGTGGATCTGGCGCGGATGGAGAACGGCGGGGGCGACCTGTACGCGATCGTGTTCGACCCGGCCGGGGTGTTCCTCTACGGCTTCGACCACGAGAGCGACGCGACGCCGTGGCGGGAGGAGGACCGCGCGCACTGGCCCGGGCTGCTCGACGGGCTGCCCGCTTCGCTCGCCCGCTACGCGAAGGAGCCGGAGTTCCAGTTCGAGGGGTTCTTCGACGCCTCGGTGTGCGCGTGGCGCGAGGCCGGTGACAGCGCCTGGCGGTGCGGGCCGGTGGAGTTCGGCCCCCACGAGTCGGACGGCGGCGGCTGGCTGTTCGACCTCGTCGTGGACGGGAGCCCGGACGCCTTCGTGGGTTTCGCCGAGGACTACTACGAGCGGTCCGTCGATCGGGACACGGTGGCAGCCGTCCTGGCGGGCGCCCCGCTGACCCGGGCCGTCGTCGCGTCGCTCCGGGCTTCGGCGGACTTCGACATCGTCGCCGGGCAGGCCCGCGAGCTGGGTTGGGCCGTCGTGGGGGAGGCTGCCGCCGGGTGAGTGAGACTCGGGGATTCGGGGCCCGGCCTGCGGGGGACTGGGTGGGGCGGGTGGCAGAGTGGCCGGGTTCCGATCATCCGATGGATGTGCGGCGGCCGGTGGGTTCAGGGGGCCCGACCGGTCAGTGGCGCGTCCGGTGCAGTTGAACGAGGGCGGTGGACTCTCATGTCCCGTGGCACCTCCCGGTCCTGGCGAGCGACAGTGCTGGCGCTGGTCGTGGCGCTGCTGCTGACGATCGCCGCACCCGCGGTCGCCGAGCCGCTGCCCGTTCCGGACAACGAGACCGTCCAGGAGTCGGCCGACGGCGAGACGGCGGGCGAGCAGGCCGGCGAGGAGGCCGGCCAGTCGGTGGGGGAGGAGGTGGCCGGTGGCGAGGCAGCGGGGGAGGAGGTGGCCGGTCAGCCGGCCGGGGCGGCGCTCGACCAGTTGGGCAAGGACCTCGCCAAGGTCCGGCACGAGGCCGAGACGGCGGAGCAGCGTTCCACCGCAGCGGGCGTCCAACTCGAGCGCAGGAAGAAGGAGTCGGCGGACGCGGCGGCCGAGGCCGACCATCAGCGGGCCAGGGTCGAGGAGGCGGAGACGCAGGCCGCGCGGCTGGTCGCCGAGCAGTACCGCAACGGTCCGCTCGGGTCGCTCGGCCCGCTGGCCCGGCTGTTCCTCTCCGAGCGGGCCGAGGATTTCCTCGGCCACCAGCACCAGGCGTTCGAACGGTCCCACAGCGCCGCCGACGTGCTGAACGAAGTGCGCGAGGCCCGCGGACGGCTGGTGCTGGCCGCCGAGCAGGCACGGCAGGCCGAGGAGGCGGCGGCCGCCGCCGCGCAGGACTCCCAGCAGGCCGTGGAGCAGGCCCGCACCGCCGCCGCCCGGACCGCCCAGCTGCTCGACTCCACCCCCGCCGACCAGCTCGAACTGCTGGAGCAGCTGGACTACGACCGCGCCGACGAGTCCCGTCAGCAGATGCTCGCCGCAGGGGTGTTCGGCCCCGGTGGCAGCGCGTCCGAGGCCGGCCGCAAGGCCATCGCCTTCGCGCTCGGCCAGCGCGACAAGCCGTACCTGTGGGGCGGCACCGGCCCCGACGCGTTCGACTGCTCCGGCCTCACCTCGCAGGCCTGGCTGGCGGCCGGCGTCCCCGTCCCGCGCACCAGCCAGGAGCAGTGGGCGGCGCTGCACCGGATCCCGCTGCGTGACCTGCGGCCCGGCGACCTGATCATCTACCAGAACGACGCCAGCCACGTCGCGCTCTACGTGGGCGGCGGCACCGTCGTGCACGCCCCGCACCCGGGGACGGTGATCAAGCTCGCGCCCATCACCATGCTCCCCATCCTCGGCGCGGTCCGTCCGGACCCTGAGTCCCCGTCCGCGTCCTGACCGGCTGCGGGTTCAGCGGGTGGCGGTGACCGGACGGACCTGGGTGTCCGGCTGGGTGGTGGTGCGGTGGTCCTGCGGGTTGGCGCCCTCCCAGTGGACGGTGAGGCTGCCGGTGTCGTTCGGCGGGGTCAGCACCATCGAGGTGACCTTGAACTCGGACTGGCCGCGCTGCCCGCGACCCCGGTACGGCTGGTAGTCGATCAGCACGTACGCCGTCCCGCCGGGCGGCAGCGTCACCTGCCGGGCCTGCGTCGAACGGGAGCGCGGCAGGCTCCAGGTCGTCCCGTCGCTCACCAGGTCGACGCCCGGGAAGCCCTGCATGGTGCAGGTGGCGGCGCTGCGGTTGGCCAGCTCGATCCGCTCCACCGCGGGCCGGTCCGCGGCCGACACCACCGAGCCCGCCGCCACCGTCGCCCGCAGGTCCGCCGCCGCGCACGGGCGCGTCCCCTTCGTGGCGGGCGTGGCGGGCGTGGCGGGCGTGCTGGGCGCGTTCGCCAGGACGGGCGACACCGGGAGTTCCGCCGAGACGGGCGCCACCGGGGCGGCGGGCCCGGCGGGCGCGGCCGGGGCGACGGGGCCGGACGGCCGGTCGTCGGCGCACGCGGCGAGGGACACACCCAGGGCCGCCACCACGGCGGCGACGGAGAGCTGACGGACACGCATGATCTGTTCCACCCGTGATCTCGGCGGCCCCGCAGCGGGGCCGCGCCGAAACTGATGGCCGATCACCACTCGAACCCACCCCCGGGACCGGCACGTCCCCCATGCTGGCCCCCGCCGATCAACAACGGATCAACAGCGATCGGACGCCCGGCCCGGGAAGAATCGAACGGCTGCCACCGGCCGTTCGCGGCAAGGGACTTGCGGCCCGGCCGAGCCAGCCGAAAGGGGCCGGAAGGCCCGGGGCGCGGGGACGTACGGGACCTGCGGCGGCGCGGGCGGGGTTCGTAGCGTGGAGGCACGACCGTGCGTGGGGTCCGTCGGCCCCGGGGCGCGAGGCAAGAGTCCAGGAGGACCGCATGTTCTGCTACCAGTGCGAGCAGACCGACCGCACCGGGACGGTTCCCGGCTGCGCGGCCGCGATCGGCAACTGCGGCAAGGACGCCGCCACGTCCGATCTGCAGGATCTGCTGATCCACGCGGCGAAGGGCATCGCCCAGTACGCCGCGGAGGCTCGCACCCTCGGAGCGGCGGACGACGAGGCGTCGCGGTTCGTGCTGTACGCGATGTTCACCACGCTCACCAACGTGAACTTCAACCCGTCGCGGTTCGGCGCGCTGATCCAGCAGGCCGTCGCCCACCGCGAACGCGCCCGCGCCGCCTACGAGGAGGCCGCCCGGGCCGCCGGACAGGAACCGCGCGAACTCACCGGCCCCGCCGCCTGGCAGCCCGCCGACGACCCGGACGCGCTGCTGCGGCAGGCCGCCGAGGTGGGCGTGGACGCCGGCCTGGCCCTGGTCGGACCGGACGTGGTCGGCCTGCGCGCGCTGCACCTGTACGCGCTGAAGGGCATCTGCGCGTACGCCCACCACGCGCACGTCCTCGGCAAGGAGAGCGCCGAGGTGTTCGGCGGCGTGGAGAGCGCCCTCGCCCACCTCGCCGGCGAACCCACCGACGTCGCCGACCTGGTGGAGCGCGCCGTCGGCCTGGGCCGGCTCAACCTGGCCACCATCGAACTGCTCGACGCCGCCAACACCGGCGCGTACGGCGCCCAGCAGCCCACCGCGGTGCGCACCACGCCCGTCGCGGGCAAGGCCATCCTGGTCAGCGGCCACGACCTGCACGACCTGGAGCAGCTGCTCAAGCAGACCGCCGACCAGGGCATCAACGTGTACACCCACGGCGAGATGCTGCCCGCGCACGCCTATCCGCTGCTGAAGGCCTATCCGCACCTGGTCGGCAACTACGGCGGCGCCTGGCAGGACCAGCAGCGCGAGTTCGCCGCGTTCCCCGGCCCGATCCTGATGACCTCCAACTGCATCATCGAACCGCACGGCAGCTACCGGCGGCGGATCTTCACCACCGGCCCCGTCGGCTGGCCCGGTGTGCGCCACCTCGCCCAGGGCGACTTCGGCCCCGTCCTGCAAGCCGCCCGCGCACTGCCCGGCTTCCCCGCCTCGCCGGAGGAGGAGCCCGAGCGGATGCTCACCGTCGGCTTCGCCGCCGACGCCGTGCTCGCCGTCGCCGACCGGGTCACCGCCGCCGTGCGCAGCGGCGCCATCCGCCACTTCTTCGTGGTAGGCGGCTGCGACGGGCCCACCCCCGGACGCGACTACTACACCGACTTCGCGGTCGGCGCGCCCGCCGACAGCGTGGTACTCACCCTCGGCTGCGCCAAGTACCGCTTCAACGGGCACGACTTCGGCGACATCGACGGCATCCCGCGGCTGCTCGACCTCGGCCAGTGCAACGACACCCACTCGGCGATCCGGATCGCCGCCGCCCTCGCCGAGGCCTTCGACTGCGAGCTCAACGACCTGCCGCTGACCCTGGTCCTCTCCTGGACCGAGCAGAAGGCCGTCGCCGTACTGCTCGCCCTGCTCGCCCTCGGCATCCGCAACATCCACCTCGGCCCGACGCTGCCCGGCTTCCTCACCCCGAACCTGGTGGACGCGCTGGTCCAGCGCTTCGACCTGCGGCTGATCGGCGACCCGGCCGCCGACCTCGCCGCCGCGCTGGAACCGGCCGCAAAATGACTGACCGTCAGATTCTAGGCCACCAAGTGGTGTTGACCACCACCGACGGCGCCCGGCTGGAGCTGAACTGCCCGCCCGGCGGCACCGTCCTGGAGGCGGCCGCCGAGGCAGGGGCCGCACTGCCCGCCTCCTGCAAGCAGGGCACCTGCGGCTCCTGCCACGCCACCGTCACCTCCGGCGAGTACGACCTCGGCCCGCACAGCGACCAGGCCCTCCCGCCCGACCAACTCGCCTGCCGCGGCGTCCTGTTGTGCCGCACCGTTCCGCGCGGGCCGCTCACCGCCGAACTCCCGTACCCGCAGTCGCGGATCCTGTACGGCGGCGTACCGGAACGGCTGGCCGAGGTCGCGTCGATCACCACCGTCGCCCGGGACACCGTCCGGCTCGAGGTCACCCTCACCGACAGCCCCGACTGCCAGTTCGACGCCGGCCAGTTCGCCGAACTCGAACTGCCCGGCACCGGCGTCAAACGCGCCTACTCGCTCGCCAACAACGGCAACTGGGAAGGCCGGATGGAGTTCTACATCCGGCTCCGCCCCGACGGCGCGTTCTCCGGACCACTCGCCGAACGCGTCCGCCCCGGCGACCCGCTGACGGTGCACGGCCCGCAAGGCGCCTTCGGCCTCCACGAGACCGGGCTGCGCCCGCGCTGGCTGCTGGCCGGCGGCACCGGCCTCGCCCCCTCCTCGCCATGGCCCGGCAGATGGCCGAGTGGCAGGACCCGCAGCCGGCCCGGCTGTTCCTCGGCGCCAACACGCCCGAGGAGCTGTTCGGGGAGGACGAGCTCAAGGCAGTGGCCGCCGAACTCCCCGCGTTCCGCCACGAGTTCTGCGTCCGCGAGCCCGACCCCACCTGGACCGGCCCGGTCGGCACCCCCGCCGACCTGCTTGCCGCCGCCCTCGCCGAACACACCGGCCCCGCCCCCGACCTCTACGCCTGCGGCCCCCCACCCATGGTCGACGCGGTCCGCCGCGCCGCCCCCGACTGCCAGGTCTTCCACGAACGCTTCCTGGCCACCTGAAAGCCCGCGGCCACCTGACGGGCCCGGCACCCACAGCCCGGGGCGTCAGGTGGCCGCAGGCACTCCAGGGCAGTCTCGTCGTCGAGGGAGCAATGCCGACGAGCGCGGGGATGGCTGCCCGGCCGGTCCGGCAGGCTGACCTGTCGTGGAATGCCGGCTCACGGCTACCGTTGGCGCGTTGAGCTGGAGCAGGTCGCAGAAGGGGGAGCCTGGCGATGGCGGAGATCGAGATTCCCGGGCCGAAACGGGAGTGGGAGCCGGCCGTTCGGGGCCCCTACCCGGGCAGGAATCCGGCGTTCCAGCAGAGCTTGCTGGTCCTCGCCTCCCGGAACTACCGGCTCGTGGCGTGCTTGCGGGTGCCGATGGAGGCAGTCGTCCAGCGCCTGCGGCTGACGCTGGAACACGGCTGGGACGACCTCGGCGAGGTGGAGGGCGCCGGCTTCGGGATCAAGGGCGTCAAGTTCATGGTCAGCCGCTTGATGTATCCCGACCAGCTTGTCGAGCTCGCGGTGGAGCGCTCGTACGAGGACGTCGACGGCGCGGTCGATCTCTTTCTGGGTGTGCTCGGCGCCGACCGCCGTGCCCTGTCCTACCTGATGGACCTGGAGACCGGCTGCCTGGAGCCGGTCGCCGGTCCTCGCTGACCGTGCCGGTGCACGTTCGGCCTGCGCGGTTGGCGGACGGCCCGGGCGTCGGGCCCGGGGCGGTCCGACTCGTGGGTCAGGGAGTGGTGCAGACAGCGAAGGCGCGGATGGACTCGGTCTGGGAGCTGGTGTTGGTGCCCGCCACGATCCAGGAGTCGCCGTTCGGGTGGGAGTCGGTGAGGAAGATGTCGATGTCGCTGGTCGCGGCGCCACCGCCGATGGGTACCTCGCCGGGCGGGCAGGTCGCGGTGGCGAATGCGTTCCCGTGGGAACCGGCCACGTCGACGAAGTCGCTGACGACCTGGTCGTACCTGGCCTGGGCCGAGCGATCCCGGGCGGCCGGGGTGTCGGGGGCGGCAATGGCGGGTTTGCCGGCGGGCTTGTCGACGGCCCCGGCGACGGCGGCGGTCGCGGCGCCTGCGGCCAGGACGCCGAGGGCGGCGAGGGCGATCAGGACGCGGGGCTTGGTGCGGGCCATGGCGGCCTCCTGAGGTTCTGGGTGGGGTGTGTCGGACGGGGCGGTCCCCGTCGAGCCCGATGCGTACCCGGAAGCCCGCCCGGCTGCGAGGACGGCCGCGGCGGTGACTCGGTCGGTGGAACACCGCTGCCTGGCCGGGCTAACAGGGCTGACGGCCAGTGGGGACAGCGGCGCGCGGTCGGCAGCCCGCGCCGCAGTAAGAGAGGCGAAGTGCGGACAGTAACGGGCCTCGTGGTATTCGGGGTACTCCGAGGGCCCGTCACTGTCCCCCTGTCGGGCAGTTACCGGTTCAGGCCCCTGAAGCGCCGCACCGCGAGCGGGAGGAACACCGCTATCAGGGCCAACGGCCAGGCCACCGCCAGCAGTTCGGCGTGGGTCGTGGCCCAGGAGCCGTCCGCCCCGGGCGGGGTGCCGAACAGGGTGCGGACTGCGGTGGCCGTGGCGGATATGGGGTTCCATTCGATGGTGGCGCCCAGCCAGGCCGGCATCGAGTCGGGGGAGGCGATGGCGTTGGAGAGGAAGCTGGCGGGCCACACCAGGATCTGTACGGCCTGCACCAGTTCGGGTTTGCCGGCGAGCATGGCCAAGTGGATGCCGATCCAGAGCATGGCGAAGCGGAGGAGCAGGAGGAGGCCCACCGCGCCCAGGGACGAGGCGGGGGTGCTGTGCGGGCGCCAGCCGATTGCGTAGCCGACGGCGAGCATGACGGTCAGGCCGAGGGCGGACTGGAGCATGTCCGCGATGCTGCGGCCGATCAGGACGGCGCCGGGCGTCATCGGCATGGAGCGGAAGCGGTCGATGATGCCCTTGCCGAGGTCCTGGGTGACGGAGAGCATGGTGGATTCGAGGCCGAAGGCCATGGTCATGGTGAGCATGCCGGGCAGCAGGTAGTTCTTGAACTCGCCCTCGACACCCCGGCCGCCGCCGATCAGGTAGTGGAACATCAGCAGCATCATCACCGGGAAGGCCAACCCGACGACCACCCGCACGGGTTGGCGTGCCCAGTGGGCGAGTTCGCGCCTGGTCATGGTCCAGGAGTCGGCGGTGGCCCAGTGGAGGTTCGTTACCGTGCTCATGCCGTCTCCGTCCTGGTCAGGTGGAGGAAGACTTCGTCGAGTGTCGGCCGCCGTACTGCGATGTCCTCGGCGACGATGCCGGCAGCTTCCAGGGCGCGCACGGCCTCGGTCAGGGCGGCCATCCGGTCGCGGACCGGGGCGCTGAGCAGGCGGCGGTCCTCGTCGACGGTGGTCTCGCCGGGCAACAGGGCGGCGGCGAGGGCGAGTTGGCCGGGGTCGCGGAGGACGACGTCGATGCGGTCGCCGCCGGTGGTGGTCTTGAGTTCGTCCGGGGTGCCCTGGGCGATGACCTTGCCGTGGTCGATCACCGCGATGCGGTCGGCGAGTTGGTCGGCCTCCTCGAGGTACTGGGTGGTCAGCAGGACGGTCGTGCCGCCGTCGACCAGGGAGCGGACCGCGTTCCACACCTCGGTGCGGCCGCGGGGGTCGAGGCCGGTCGTGGGTTCGTCGAGGAAGAGCACCTGGGGGTCGCGGATGAGGGAGGCGGCCAGGTCGAGGCGGCGTCGCATTCCGCCGCTGTAGTGCTTGATGGCCTTCGGGCCGGTGTCGGTGAGTTCGAACCGGGTGAGGAGTTCTGCCGCGCGGGCGGCGGCGCGGTGGGTGCCGAGGTGGTGGAGGCGGCCGAACATCTCCAGGTTCTGCCGGCCGCTGAGTTCCTCGTCGACGGCGGTGTGCTGGCCGAGGAGGCCGATGCGCGAGCGGACCTCGGCGGCGCGGGTCAGGGCGTCGATTCCCGCGACCTGGACCCGGCCCGTGTCGGGGCGCAGCAGGGTGGACATGATGCGGACGGCGGTGGTCTTGCCGGCGCCGTTCGGGCCGAGGATGCCCTGGACGGTGCCCCGGTGGACGGTGAGGTCGAGGCCGTCGAGAGCCTGGTTGGGTCCGTACTTCTTCCGTAGGTCCTCGACGGCGATCGCTGGGTCGTGGTCGTTCAAAGCGTTCCCCTCCAGCAAGTGATCCAGGCAGTAGTGCAGTAATCAAACTTGACTAGCCCGGGACGGTAATCTGTTGCGCGCAGCTGGTCAAATTTGATTAGTCTGGTCCCGGCGAGGAAGGAGCCACTCATGTCCGCCATCCGGCTACTGGTGCTCGGTGCGGTCCGTCAGCACGGACGGGCGCACGGCTACCAGGTGCGCAACGACCTGGAGTTCTGGGGGGCGCACGAGTGGTCGAGCGCCAAACCGGGCTCGATCTACCACGCGCTCAAGCAGATGGCGAAGCAGGGGCTGCTGGTCGCGCACGAGGTCGCGCCGAGCGCCGTCGGCGGACCGCCGCGGGTCGAGTACGAGATGACCGAGCAGGGCACCGCGGAGTACTTCGAGCTGCTGCGCGAGGCGCTGACCTCGTACGACCAGAAGCTCGACGTGCTCTCGGCCGCCATCGGATTCATCGTCGACCTGCCGCGGGACGAGGCCGTCGCGCTGCTCCGGGAGCGGATCGCGGGGCTGGAGCGGTGGCGGGCCGAGGTCACCGGGTACTACGTGCCGCAGGACGGGCCCGAACAGCTCGGCCACATCGGCGAAATCATGAACATGTGGGTGCACTCGGCCGACAGCGAAGCGGAATGGACGCACGGCCTGATCGGGCGGATCGAGGGCGGCGCGTACACCTTCGCGGGGGAGGGCGAACCGTTCGTGGGGGTGCTCGCCGAGGGCGAGCCGAACCCGTACGCGACCGGTCCGCACCCCGAGGACCCGCAGTAACCGGGCCGGGATAAGGGCCAACCGCTGTGCGGGCGGTGGAAGTTGATGTCGCAAGGAACCAGGGGGCGGAACGGATGACAGGGATGACGCGCGAGCAGGCGGAGCTGCTGGCGCAGTGCGCGGTGGCCTTCGAGCCGGGCGATCCGGCGCGCACCGGGAGGCTCGTGTACCGGTACGCCGGTGCGCGGCCGACGTTCGGAGAGCCCGGCGAGGCCGACCTGGTCACGGACGACGGCGGCGCGCTCGCGGTGCGCCGCTGCCCGGTGCTGCGCCTGACCGTCGCCGAGGCGCTGCCCGCGCTCACCCTGGCCCGCCGGCCGCACGGCGAATCCAGCACGCCCAGCGCCGCGTTCTGGGGCGCCGCCACCGCCCTCGCCCTGCACCTCGTCGCGCGCGAACGGCTGCTCCCCGGCGTGTCCGAAGCCGGCTACGACACCTGGCGGGTCGGCCCGCTCGACCCGGAGGACGTCCGGCGCCTGCGCGAACTGGCCGCGGCGGCACCGGCGGAGGCGCTCGCCGTTCCGCTGCCCGTGCCGCCCGGTGGGCCGCTGCTGCTGCCCGACATCGACGGCCTGCTGCGGTCCTTCGTCGACGCGGTCGCCGACACGCTGCCGCGCACCGCCGACGCACCCGCGCTGGCCGGCCGCCGGGCGTTCGCCGCCGTCGAACCGCAGTACGTGCCCCAACTGCGCGGCTGGGCCGAGGAGATCTCCGCCGGCCTCGACTCGGGAATCCGGCTGACGCTGCGCCTGGACGTGGTGTCCGGCGGCGGGGAGACCGGCCTGCGGGTGGTGCCGCAGGTGTCCAGCCTGGCCGATCCGACCGTCCGCGCCGACGTGCACGAGCTGTTCACCGGGGTCGGGGCGGCCGGGTTCGGGCCCCGGGCACAGGCCGACACCGTGCTCGCCCTGCGGCGGGCCGCCGACACCTGGCAGCCGCTCGCCCGCCTGCTGCCGGTGCCCTCCGCCGTGGAGTTCGCCGACCACGAGGTGCAGGAGCTGCTCGGCGACACCGCCGAGCTGCTCGGCGCCCACGGCGTCGAGGTGCAGTGGCCCGAGCACGCCGTCCGCTCCCTCACCGCCCGTGCCGTCCTCGGCGGCGAGCGGGCCGCGCCCACCGACCCGCGAGCCTTCTTCGGCGGTGACGGCACGGTCGATCTGCGCTGGCAGTTCGACCTCGACGGAGAACCCCTCACCGAGCAGGAGACGGCCGAACTCGCCACCAGCGAACGGCCGTTGGCCCTGCTGCGCGGCCAGTGCGTACTCATCGACGCCGACCTCGCCCGCAAGATCCGCGAACGCGAGCTACCGCCGCTCACCGCCGTCGAGGCACTCGCCGTCGCCCTCACCGGGTACACCGAGATCGGCGGCACGCAGGTGCGGATCGCGTCCAGCCCCTGGCTGCTCGCGCTGCGCCGACGGCTGGCCGAACCCGACGGCGGCACCGAGCCGGTCGAGCCGCCCGCCGCGCTCGCCGCCACCCTGCGCGACTACCAACTGCGCGGCCTGCGCTGGCTGGACCGCCTCACCTCGCTCGGCCTCGGCGGCTGCCTCGCCGACGACATGGGCCTCGGCAAGACCGTCCAGCTGATCTCGCTGCACCTGCTGCGCCAGCAGCACCCGGACAGCGCCGGCCCCACCCTCGTGGTCTGCCCGGCCTCCCTGCTGGGCAACTGGCAGCGCGAGGTGGAGAAGTTCGCGCCCGGCACGCCCGTCCGCCGCTACCACGGCCCCGAGCGGACGCTGGACGGCGCCGACTCGGGCTTCGTCCTGACCACCTACGGCACGATGCGCCTGGACGCCGGGCGGCTCGCCGCGCACCGCTGGAGCGCGGTCGTCGCGGACGAGGCCCAGCACGTCAAGAACCCGCACTCCGACACCGCGAAGGCGCTGCGGCTGATCCCCGGTGGCGCGCGGATCGCGCTGACGGGCACCCCGGTCGAGAACAACCTCTCCGAACTCTGGGCCGTCCTCGACTGGACCACCCCCGGACTCCTCGGCGCCCACGGCCAGTTCCGCCGGCGCTGGATCGCCGCCATCGACGCCGAACGCGCGAAGTGCCAGGCGGAGTCGGGGGAGTGCCAGGCAGAGCCGGGGGAGTACCAGGCGGAGCCGGGGGAGTACGGTCCCACCGCCGAGCGGCTGGCCGAACTGGTCCGGCCGTTCCTGCTCCGCCGCAAGAAGTCGGACCCGGGTATCGCCCCCGAACTCCCGCCGAAGACCGAGACCGACCGCCCGGTCGCCCTCACCCCCGAGCAGCGGACCCTGTACCAGACCCAGGTCCGCGAGGTCATGGCACAGATCGCGGCCACCGACGGCATCGCCCGGAGCGGACTGGTGCTCAAACTGCTCACCGGCCTGAAACAGATCTGCAACCACCCCGCGCAGTTCCTCAAGGAACCGGCCGGCACCCCACTGGCCGGCCGTTCCGGAAAGCTGGAACTGCTCGACGAACTGCTCGACACCATCATCTCCGAGGGCGGAGCAGCGCTCGTCTTCACCCAGTACGTCACCATGGCGCGGCTGCTGGAGACACACCTGCGCGAGCGCGGCGTTCCCACGCTGCTGCTGCACGGCGGCACCCCGGTGCCGCGGCGGGAGGAGATGGTCCGCCGGTTCCAGGACGGCGAGGTGCCGGTCTTCCTGCTCTCCCTCAAGGCCGCCGGCACCGGACTCAACCTCACCCGCGCCGACCACGTCGTGCACTACGACCGCTGGTGGAACCCGGCCGTGGAGGCGCAGGCCACCGACCGCGCCCACCGCATCGGGCAGACCCGCCCCGTCCAGGTCCACCGGATGATCGCCGAGGACACCGTCGAGGACCGGATCGCCGCCCTGCTCGAAGCGAAGAAGGGCCTGGCGGACGCGGTACTCGGCTCCGGGGAACAGTCGTTGACGCAGCTGACCAACGAAGAGCTGGCCGACCTGGTCGAACTGAGGAGTGCGGGATGAGCGGGAACGACACGGGCGCACGGGGCTTCCCGGCCTTCACCGCGCGCCGGGGCAGCCAGGTACGCGGCCAGTCCTGGTGGGGCCGGGCCTGGGCGGATGCGCTGGAGGACACCTCCCTCGGAGAACGCACGTTGAAGAAGGGCCGGGCCTGCGCGCGGACCGGCCGGCTCGGGCCGATCACCGTCAGCCCCGGGCGCCTCTCCACCACCGGCCACGACGGCGACACCGCGTTCACGACGGTGCTCACCCTGGAGCAACTCGACGAAGACGACTGGGAGTTGCTCTGGGAGAAGGCCGCCGACCGGCCGGACGTCATCGAGCAGCTGCTCGCCGGAGACCTGCCGCCCGACCTGCTGGAAGCCGCCGAGGACGCCCGGGTCCGGCTGCTGCCCGGCTACGGCGACCTGGAAGCGGACTGCGACTGCGACGCGTTCGACCACCCCTGCGAGCACACGGCCGCGCTCTGCTACCAGCTGTCCTGGCTGCTGGACGACGACCCGACGCTGCTGCTCCTGCTGCGCGGGCGCGGCGCGCAGCAGGTGCGGGAGGAAGTCCGGGCCGCCGTGCTGATGCAGGCGATCGTCGGCAGCCTGGGGGAGGAAGAGACGGAGGTCGAGCTGCCGGACGGTACGCCGGCCGAGGAGGTGTTCGGCCGCCGGCCGGCACCGCTGCCCGACCTGCCGCCGCTGCCCGCCCCGCCCGCCCGGCAGGACGCGGCCGACCCGCTGGAGCGGCTGGTCGCCGACGCGGCGGTGCGGGCCCGCGAACTGCTGGCGTACGCCCACGGGTTGGACGACCGGGCCGGGGCCCCCGGGTAGCCACGGCCGGGGCGCTTCAGTTGCCCACTCCAGGTCGTGGACGGCCGTCAGCCCGCCCGGCGCAGGTGGCGGGGGCCGGCCGGGCGGGGTTGCGGACAGCGTCGGCGGCGCCGACAGCACGGACCGCTCTCGCCGATCGCGTTCAACGGCAGGACCATCACGACCACTGCGGACGGCTGTTCGCCGACCTCCCCGGCGGCCGGGGTCTCGTGACGGCTCCCGTCCGGCTGATCGAGCCCGCTGCCGGGAATGGCTCGTGCGGCGCGGAGGAACCATTCCAATCGCGAGGACCCCAGGCCGAGCGCCTCCGCGAGCTGCTGGACGGAGCGGCGCTGCGGTCGGCGCACCCGGCCCCGCTCGATGTCGCTGATCGTCCTCACACTCACCCGGGAACGCCGGGCGAGTTCCTCATGTGTGAATCCCACTTCACGACGGAGCGCCCTCAGCATGCCCCCGAATGCCGAATCCCCTTGTTGTGCCTTCGACACGTCACCCCCCAGAATCTTGGTGATGTATGGGAGCGATCCCACACGGATCGGGAGCGTAGCAGCACCTAATGTCCAGGTCAGCCGCGACACGCGCCACTGGTTCAGCAAGGAACAACGGGACGTGACGGCCTCTCAGCAACGGTGAGAGCGCTCCCACCGGCGCTTCCGCGGACCCGGCCCGCCGGCCGGTCGGGAAGGTGCCCGACCGGTCGGCGGGACCGGCGGTCACAGGGGCATGGCCTGCCAGCCGCCGAGGCTGGTGGGCGTCGTGCCCGTGCGGTAGTAGACGCGGCCGTCCGTGCCGATGGCGAAGACGTACAGGACACCGGCGCCGTCGACGAGCGCGGTCGGGTAGTCGAGGACGGTGCCGCCGAGGTCCTGCCAGGCGCCGTAGCCGGCGTTCGGGGCGGTCTGGGCGGTGGTGCTCACGCCGCCGCCGCCGTTGCGTTCGAACAGGACGACCCGCCCGCCGAGGTTGGCCATCGCCGGCTCGCCCACGCCCTGGTGGCCGCCGAGGCTGGTCGGGGACTGGCTCCACGGTCCGCCGGGCTGGGTCTGGTAGCTGACGAGCATCGCGCCGGTGCCGGCCTCGCGGTAGGCGAGTTCGATGCGGCCGTCCTGGTCGAGCGCGGCCCTGGGCGGGCTGGCCGGCCGGGAGTTCGGGATCGGGCCCGGGCCGTTGAAGGCGTCGTTCGGAGCGGTCTGCCACCAGTTGACGACCCCGTCGCGGGTGCTGGCGAAGACCTCGATCCTCCCGACGCCGTTGCGGATCGCGGTGACCGGGTCCTGGATGTCGGTGCCGTGCAGGTCGTCCCAAGTGGTCGTCCAGGCGCCGTTCGGGCTGGTCTGCCGGATCGCGCTGAGGCCGCCGCCGCCGTTCTTGACGAAGAGCTCCAGCCGGCCGTCCTGGGAGGCCACCACCGCGGGCACGCCGACCTGGCCCGCGTTGCTGAGTCCGGCGTTGGGGTTGCCGAGGTCGGCCCAGCTGTCCCGCCACACGCCGTTGGGCGTGGTCTGCGGGACGGAGACGATGTGGTGGTCGGTCAGGCGGCGGGCGAAGACCTCCATCCGGCCGTCCGCGTTGGTGCCGACGGCGATGCCCGGCGCCAGCCGTCCGCCCGGGTCGGCGAACCGCGCCGGGCCGCCCCAACTGCCGTCTCCCTGGCGCCAGTACGTGTAGAGGGAGCCCGCCCGGACGACGAAGACCTGCGGCCGGCCGTCCTGGTTCAGTCCGGCCCAGGAGGTGCCCCGCGACCAGCGGTAGTACATCCGGGAGAACCAGGCGGTCTCGTAGTTCCCCGAGTGGTCGTGGCTGGCGTACTCGGAGACGAACACGCCCTTGGCGCCGACCGTCGCCGGGTCGAGGTTCACCGGGCAGTCGCTGATGTTGTAGTCCCGGTAGTTCACCTGGATCAGCGAGCCGCCGTACTGGCTCGCCGCCATGCCTGCGAACTTCGCGGCGGCGATGTGGTCCGAGTGGTCGTCCTTGTAGCGGGTGTCCGGGAGTTCGTCCTGGGCCCGGAGCACGGTCGGCCGGTACGTCACCATGATCTGCCGCAGCACCTCGACGACGTCCGCCGCCGTGTAGGCCGACGGCCCGGACAGCGGGCTGTCCTTCGGGACGACCGTGGTGTCGGTGCCGCCGTTCAGCACGTTGGCGAGCCCGGCGTCGTGCAGGTTGAGGAAGATCAGGTGAACCGACCGGTCCCTGAGCATGTACCGCTCGACCTGCTTGCCCGCGACGGTCCACGCCTCGACCACCCAGTGCCCGATCTCGTCGGTCGCCGGGTCGTTGTCGCCGACCCCGCTCATCCGGGAGTAGGCGTTGACGGCGCCCATCTGGCGGTTCCAGGTGCGCAGCGGGTCGCCGGCCGGGTCCCAGCAGCCGCCCGCGCACGGGTCGCCGGTGATGTTCCCTGCGGTGACGAACACCGTGACGGACGGCGTGCCGTTGGCGAGGGCGTTGGACAGGTCCGGGTTCATGAACAGGATGTCGTCGTCCTCGTGGGCGACGACCTGCATGAACAGCGGCCCGGAGCCGGCGGCCATCCGCGCGGCCGTACCCGTACCCATGCCCGTGCCCGTACCCATGCCCGTATCCGTGGCCGTGGCCGCGGAGGCGCGGGTCGTGTTCCCCTTGGCCAGGACGGGTGCGGCGAGGGCGGTCAGCGCGACGGAGGTGAGGAGTTGCCGTCGTCCGATTGCCATGTGATTTCCCCTCATTCGAGATTCGAGGTCGGCAGGTGATCACGCCAGGAGGAGATTGGCGGATTGCCGGGCAGGAAGTGCCCGGGACGGTATATCGCAAATCCCGTCAGGCGCGACAGTCAACTGACGTACGATCAAGCCACTCCGGCTGTTTCTCGCCGATCTTTCCTGTTCAGTGCGGCTTCTGCTGGAACTTCCCCATGGTTTCCGCCTGATGTTCCTCCTGGCGGAATGCGGGCCGAAGGTGATTGCATGGCGGATGGCGAGCGGGCTCCTGGATTTCTCAGCGCATTCCCGGCTCTCCTCCTCCGGGAAACGGAGCGCCGCCATTTTCTTCGTCACGCGAACCATGCGGGCAAAGGGTTTCTCTGCGCCCGGCGAAAGGACTCCCGCGCACGTCGCCCACCGCCCGCCGGGGGCTGCCGAGGTAGCCGCCGCCGGCCCGGACCAGCGCCAGCAGGCGGTGCGCGGCGGCGACTCGGCCGAGCAGCACCCGGGCGGCGGCGCGGTCGCCGATGTCCGCCGCGGTGACCATCACCCCCAGCAGCAGGCCGAGGGTTTCGACCATCGCGTGCCGCTTGCGGCCGTTGACCCGTTTGCCGCCGTCGAGGCCGCGGCTGTCAGGGCCGACGACGGCGTCCGCCTTGACCGACTGGGAGTCGATCACGCCCGCGCTCGGCTCCGGATCCTGCTCGGCCCGCGCACCCAGCCCGGCAACGACAGCAGCGGCCGCACCACCGCCCACTCCGCATCCGACACCTCCTCAGCCGTCGTGAACAGCTCGACGGTGGCCCTGGCCGCGAACGGCAGGCCGAACTCCGCCACCCAGGCGTCCACGGCCACGCCGACCTCGTTGCAGCGGGGATACGAGAACACGGCGGCGAGCACTGCCGCACCGAGCGGGTCCCGGCTGCCGGACCGGTGGGCGCGGGCGGCCGCGACCAGCTCCGGGTCACTGTGCTCCGAGGTGAGCGCCTGCTCCAGCCAGTCCCCCGTCTGCCGCAGCCCGTCGCGGTACGAGGTCACCGGGCTCTTCCCCGGCGCGGACGGCTTCCGGGGAATGCCGCCCCGGCGCGGGATCAGGGCCCGACGCCAGGCGTCCGGCATGACGAAGACGTCCTCGTCCTCGGGGCCGACGGCCCTGTCCGGGCCGCCCTCGACGAACTCCGAGCGCCGCACAGGCACGCCCCTCTCCTCGAACTGATGATCAAGAGGCGAACGCTAGCGAGTCCCACCGACAAGCCCCTGGCCGACTGCCCCCGAAGGCCAGGCGGTTCGGTCGCGGATGTGGTCGAACTCCTCGACCTCGCCGGACAGGACGTCGAAGTGGGGGAGTGGGGCCCACAGGGTCCGTTCCCCGATGACGTACAGGCGGTGTTTGGCGCGGCTGGCGGCAACATTGAGCAGGTGTGGGGTGCGGGCGGCCCAGCCCCGGGCGCCGGGCCGGCCGCCGCCGAGGACGAGGATGACGACGTCGGCTTCCTTGCCCTGGGCCCGGTGGACGGTGGCGCAGCGTTCGTCGAGGACCTCGAAGGTCCAGCCGGGGCGATCGCCGCAGATCTTCTTGCACTCGGAGACGAGTGAGCGGAAGGGGGCGATGATGCGCAGCCGGGTGAGATCGATGCCGTGCTGGTCCAGGCGGTCGAGGACGAACTCGAAGGCACGGCGGTCGCGTTCTCCCCAGGGGGCGTCCGGTGGCCGGGTGGGGTCGTCGGTGTTGAGCCAGCGGCTCGGCAGCAGGCCGTCGCGTTCCTCGTCGGGGAAGGCCTTGGGTGGCGTGCCGTAGACCATGAGGCCGCCATAGGCGACCTCGTTGCTGATGGTGAACATCGGCTCCCCGCAACGGCGGTGGACGCGCAAGGGTGAGCCGACCCAGACGTGTTCGTCGTCGCCGTCAGGAGCGGGCAGGTAGGTGCCGTAACGGTTGGTCCGGTCGGCGACGGCCTGGGCGGAGGTGGCCGAGGGCAGCCACTGGTCGTCGACGCCGTAGGCACCGAGCAGCCGGCGTTGCAGGACGGTGGGCATGGTGACGACGGGTTCGAGCTGGAGGGGGTCGCCGACGAGGACAGCGCGGCGGGCGCGCCACAGGGCACCGACGGCGGCCTGCGGGGTGGCCTGGCCGGCTTCGTCGACGAGGACCCAGCCGATGGTGCCCTGGCCGAGACGGGCGAACATGCTGCCGATCGAGGAGAAGGTGGTGGAGACGACCGGGATCAGGAGGAAGAGGGTCTGCCAGGCGCGCTCGACCTCCTCGTCGGGGATCGGCCCGTTGGTGTTCGTCATCAGCTCCATGAGGACCTGGAGGTTCCCGTGGACCTGCTTGGCTGCCCCGGCGACGAGGGCGCGGTGCAGGTCGAGGGCACGCAGGAACAGGTCACTGCGGGCGATCGACCAGGCCTCGTCGGACCACGGCGAGCCGAGTTCCTGCTCGCGCTCGTCGAGGTGGAGCCAGCCGAGCGGCAGGGAGGGCAAGGTCGACGCGGCGCCCCGCAGTTGGCGGTGGCGGACGCTGAGGTCGGCGACGGCGGCGTCCAGGTCGCGCCGGGCCGCCGTCGCGGCGGTGCGGGCGCCCGCGAGGTCGGTGGTGGCCGCGTTCTCCCGGGCGAGGGCGGCCTGCTCGCGGGTCTGTGCGTTGGCGAGTGCGGTCGCGGCGTCGGCGACCACGCGGTCGGCGTCGGCGTGCAGGCCGGCGGCCAGGGCTTCGGAGCGGACGGCGTCGGCGACCTGCTCCACGGCGTCGTCGAGGGCGCGGCGCTGCTGGACGAGCAGGTCCAGGATCTCGGCCTGGGTGCGGTCGCGATGCTGCTCGGCGGCCTGCCGGTCGGCGGTGCTCTGCAGCAGTCGGCGCAGTCCGCCGCGCACACCGCGTTCGACGGTCGGGGGAGCGTCGTAGCGGGTGGTCAGCGCGTCCATGTACTCGCGGTGGTGCGCGGCCCGTTCCCGCGCGCCGGACAGCCGTGCGCGGGCGGCTGCCAGCTCCTGGCGGGCTGCGGGTACCAGTCCGCCGGCCGCGCGGAGCTCGGCCTCGGCCGTCGCGGTGGCGGCACGGGCGGAGGCGACGGCGGCGTTGGCCGCAGCCAGGCGGGTCACGGAGGTGGCCACCCGTTCGTCGGCCGGCGCGATCGCGGCGTCCAGATCCGTGATCCGCTGCCGGGCGCGCGGGGATTCGACGGCCTCCAACTCGGTGGCCAGGCGGGTTCGTTGACCGCGCAGGCGCTCCACCTCGGCCTCGGCCGCGCGGAACGCGGCGACGGCCTCGCTCCACGACGGCACGGGCCGGGCCGGGGCCGCGGTCGAGGCTGCAGTCGGGGCCGGGGCCGGGGCCGGGGCCGGGGCCATGGTCGGGGCCGGGGCCATGGTCGGGGCCGCGGTCGCGGCAGCGCCGGTCCCAGCGGCCGGGCGCTGTCCGGGGGTTGGCGAGTTCGGCGGGATCCAGCTGCTGAGGATCGCCTTCATGCCGCTGAGCGGCGGCAGGCCGGCAGCGGTGCGGGCATCGGATTCGTTCTCCGGCAGGCGGCCCCACCAGAACCGCTCGCCGAACTCCTTGCGATTGGTCTTGTTGCCGAGCACGGCTGCCACCAGGCCCCATGCCGGAGCGCCGCGGAGGAGTGCCGAGGCGAGATCGGAGAAGTGGTCCGGGCCGCCCCGCCAGGGCTCGGCGAGCGCGTCCAGCCCTGGCAATTCCGCAGTGATGTTCTCCACCGCGCCGTTGTTGGAAGAGGTGACCACGATCTCGAACCCGGTCAGCCGCGGGTCCAGCCGGGCGACGTAACGCCGGTGCTTGCCCTGCCGGTCCAGGCCCCGCCAGGTACGGCCGGTGAATGCCTGCCCGGGTCGGTCGAAGCCGGCCATCACCGTTGCACGCTCGACCACCAGGGCGGCCACCAGGTCGCGCAGCATCGTGGTCTTGCCGGTGCCCGGCGGACCGTTCACCGAGAACAGCCCGCCCTCGGTGCCGTCGCGGTCGGCGAGCATCCGGTCCACGGCGAACTGCTGGCTCAACGCGAGGGGGAAACGAGCCGGTGAGGGCCACCGCCCGGCCGGAACCAGAGCCGGAGCCACCCCGGCCAGGACGGCCTCGCGCACCTGCCGTACATCGGTGCGCGCCGCCATGTCCACCGAACCCTGTTCGGTCAGGTAGGCGTCCAGCGCAGGCCCGAGCCCTTGGCCGGCCGCCGCGCGCACCCGGGCCAGGTCGGGCGGAAGAAGGCTGTTCAGGAACGGCGCGGCGGCGGCGACCTTTGCCCGAGGATCACGCGGACGGTGGACCAGCCGGCTGCGCACGCGGATCACCCGCGGACGCAGGTGTGCTTCCACCCCGCACAGGTCCGCGATCTGCGCGGTCAGTGCCACCAGGTCGGCAAGACCCACAGGCCTGGGACCCGGGGCATCCTCCCCGGCCGGCGGGCCAGGGGCGGGTGCCGCAGGGTCGGGTGCCGCAGGCACGACGGAGGAGCCGCGCTCGGTCTGGCCCGGTCGGCCGTCGTCCGTGCACTCCGGGGCGACACGGCGGGCAGCAGCCCAGTCGGCGGCGCGCCGTACCAGCGGCTCGGTCGCGCCCTTCAGCGCGGCGCCGGCGACCTCGCCGAACAGTGCCCCCACCGCGCCCACGGCGGCGCCACCCAGGATCTCGGCCAGCAACTCCCGCCATCCGGAGGCCGTCGACGCCGGTGCGGGAGCCGCCGGGGCTTGCGGGTCGGGCTGGTGCTCAGGCACCGGTCCGGAGCCCGAGGTGTAGGGAACGGGGATGGCGGCCAGCGCGTCGATCGCGTTGCCGAAGGCGTCATTCAGCTCCTCGAAGCCGTCCAGCCACCCCGGCACGGACGGTCCGGGATCGAAGAGTCGACCGGTCGCCCACGCGCACGCGGAGATCACCGACGTGTCCTCGATCGGCCGGCCCTCGTCGTCCAGGACCAACGCGAACATCGCACTCTGCCCCGGCAACACCAGCTCGGCCTGCGGTACCCCGGGATCCGGGTCGGTTCCTTCGGGCAGCATCGCGATCATTGCCTGGCGCAGCAGCTCCAGGTCGAAGACGCCCCCGTACACCTCGTGGCGCCACATCTTGCCGTACGGGGCCCGGCGCTTGGCGGTGTCCGGGTGCTGCGGATCCCACGGCAACGGCAGCCGTTCCCGGCCCGGTTGGGGATCCGTGTCGACGACGTATTCGTCCGCGGGCCCCGAGCGTGCGGCGCGGCGCCGGCGCGGCAGCGCAGGGATGGCCGGCGGGCTGAACAGCTCGATCGCGCGCCAGCACTCCAGCAGGGCCTCCCGGCGACGGTCCTGCGCGTGTCCGCTCCGCACCCACTGCCCCCGCGTTGAACGTGCGGCACGTGGCCGCCCCTGTGTCGATCAGCTGCCTGCCGAATCTACCGGACGGTCACTGTACGGATCGTCGCGCGTGGGGCCTTGGCCCACCGCGTGAGACCCTGCTCTCGTCGCAGGCCGCGCCTCTGCCTGCCAAGATCTTCAACAGCGTGGCGGCCGAGCTGGCCGGCCGGATCGCGGCCGTTCCCGTCAACCCGCCCGTGCGGGTGCGGAGTTCGGCGCGAGCGGGTAAGTGCTTCCTGACACGATGAGACCCCACTACTCGGGTGGGTAGTGGGGTCTCCAGAGCGGTCCGCGGTCAGACGTCGCCGAACTCGCCGGCCACAGTGGCAGTTACGAAGGCCGCCCAGGCGGCGGGGGCGAACTCCAGGTGCGGTCCGCTCGGGTCCTTGGAGTCCCGGACATGGCCCGGGTGCAGGTCGTCCACCTCGATGCACTGGCCGCCGTCGGAATTGCTGTAGCTGCTCTTACGCCAGCGGCGTTCAGCAGGTGACTTGGGGTCGTCATGGGCCATCGGGGGCTCGTCCTTCCAGCGCAGCTCTGATCAGTCGCTCGGACTCGGCCATGGACAGCGCCTGAGCCCTCAGCAGATCGTAGAGTGCCCTGCGCTCTGCAACCTCATGGCTTTCCACGAAGAGCGTTCCGGTCCGCGTGCTCTCCTCGTACGCAACCTGCTGGCCGTCCTCCAGCTCAAGGATGGACATGGATGAGGTCTCGGAGTGGATGCCGGCGGCGAAGGGGAGCACCTGCACCACGACGTTCGGAAGCCGCATTGCCGCGAGCATTGTGTGCAGCTGCTCCGCCATCTCGGCCGGGGTGCCGACCTGGCGACGGATCGCGGCTTCGTCGAGGATGAACCAGTACCGGCACTCTGTGCTCTCCCGCATGCGGATCTGCCTCCCGATCCGCGCGCGTACCCGCTGCTCAACCTCTTCTTCCGGACCGTAGGGGATGCCGGAGCGGAGGATGTGCCGGGCGCACGCTTCGGTTTGGAGCAGGCCGTGAATACCAGGGCTGTAGGACTCGTCCACCGTGGCCCTGTCGGCAAGAGTCAGGATCTCGCGGTACTTCGCAGGGTGGTCTTCCTGGCGGGCCAGCGGCAGCAGGCGTACAAAGTGACCGCCTGTCTCGAATGCCCTGTCCAGCTCTTCGGACAGGCCCTCCGGGACGCGGTGATCCCCGCTCTCCACCCGGGACAGGGAGGCGGGGGAGGAGTGCGCCTCAGCTGCCAGACGAGCGAGGGACCAACGACGTTCCTCCCGAAGCCTCAAGACCTCGGACCCGTAGAAGTGGCGCGCACTCCGAGTCGGATCAGGTCGCTGCTTCTGAAAGGCCATGGCCGCTCCCTCTCCCCTTCATGTTCCACACGTTCCACGCGCCGGGGCCCAGAGCCCCAGTGCGTTCCGAGACCCGGTTGGAACGTGCCGCGCCTGTTCAGGGTAGCGCCGAACCGCGACGCTTGATGCACAGACGGTGACCATCGCGGAGTGCAATCGCAGTACGGAGCAACAGTCATGACGTTCAGTCAGTCCAGCCCCGATCCCTTGGGTCCGCCGCTCTCGGAACTCCCTGACGGCTTGGCCAAGGGCACCCTCGTGCAGGACCCCGACGGCCGAATCGGCGAGTACGCCGGCCAACTTGACGGTGAGGTCTGGCTGCGCCCGCCGCGTGGCGGCCGGGAGTGGTCCGCCGATCCCGCGAGGTGCAGGCTGGCCGGGCAGCCGGCGGCGTCGGGATTGGGTCAGCAACTCCGGGCCCGGTCGCTCGGCAGCCGGATCAACGCGGCGGGGCGGGAAGCGTCGTGACTGCCAAGTGGGAGAGGTACGTCCTCCCCCCGAACTACGACCCGCTGTCCGACTACAGCCCCGAGAAGGCGGCCAAGGCAGCTCCGGTCGGGATGCGGGCCGGGTGGAGGCCGCTGGGCTGCTGCGACAGCTGTGACAGGAAAGCGATGGCGTCGGTCCGCCCGATCCTGGCCGCGCAGCTGTCCGCCGAACCGGAAGGTACGACGTGAACCCCGCAACAACCGGCCGCGCACTCGCAGATCGGGCTGTGACGGTCGCGGTGAGCGCCGGCCCCGCTGTGCCGGCTGCGCTGCTCTTCCTGGTGGACAGCGACCCTGACCGTCGGTGGGTGTGGGCGTGCAGCGGCATCGCGCTCGCCATGATCGGCGGCGCGTATGGCTCTGACTGGCTTGCTCGGTGGCGTCGAAGGCGGGGCTGCGTCCGTACTCGTAGCGCCTGCCGGCACGGGTCGGCACTGTGCCGGGACGCGATCCGCGGCCGGGTGGGCCTGTGAGTACGACGACGCTCCCGGATTCCGTCAGCGGCGCGAAGTGGGTGGGCGGTGCACCTTGTGGGTCCGCCGCCCCCGTTCGTTGACCTGAGCGCGTAGTCACACACCACAGACTCCGCCCGGTTGAGCCGGGCGGCGCCGATCCGGCCGTCGGACAGCCCGGATCGGCAGTACCCCGCCCCGGTGGTTGATGGGCAGTCAGTTGCCGGGGCGGGGCTTTCCCACACACAACCGCGAAGGAGGTCCCCCGTGACCGCGATCATGGAACGTCCCCAGAGCATGGCGCTCATCGTGCCCGAGTCGGTGGAGCTGGAGCTGACCAACAAGTGTCAGCTGAACTGTGGCCACTGCTTCAACGACTCCGGCCCGCACCAGTCGCACGGCACGATGACGCTCGACGACTGGATGAAGGTGGTCGCCGAGTGCGCCGAACTCGGAGTAACGGTAGTTCAGTTGATCGGTGGAGAGCCCACCGCCTTCCCCGGGTGGCGAGACCTTGTGGACCACGCGCTGAGCCTGGGCCTGGAAGTGGAGGTTTTCTCCAACCTCTACCACCTCACCGAAACAGCGTGGGAGACCGTCACCCGTCCTGGCGTTCGGCTGGCCACCTCGTACTACTCCATCAACGCCGGGGAGCACGACCGGGTGACCCGCCTTCCCGGGAGCCACAGGCGGACCAGGGCCAACATCGTCACGGCGTTGAACCGCGGAATCCCACTCCGGGTCGGCATCGTCCGCTGCCACGACGAGCAGTTCGTGGAGCAGGCTCGCCAGGAGTTGCTTGCGCTGGGCGTTCACCACATCACCGTGGACGACGCACGTGGGATCGGCCGGGCCGGCAACGGGCAGGCGCCGACCATGGACGCGCTGTGCGGCAACTGCGCGCGTGGCCGGGTGGCCATCCTCCCCGACGGGACCGTTGCCCCGTGCGTCATCGGCCGGTGGCTGGGAAAGGAGAACGTCAAGGACGCGGGCGGGCTCCGACGCATCCTCAGCGGCCCGGCGTGGGCGCAGATCGCTGCCGGCATCCCGCCGAAGCGCAGCACCGTCACGGGAGCCTGCACGCCGAACGACAGCAACGACTGCGACCCGTCCAACACGCCCGCCTGCGCCCCGAAGTACGACGTCGCACCGGGGCCGACGACGCTGAGCCACTGCCCGCCGAACGACAGCCAGTCCTGTGCCCCGACCGAGCCGGCGTGCAACCCTCAGTTCGGTCTGTAGAAGGGGCACTTGATGAGCTGGACGAAATACGCGCAGGAACTGGCCGAGCAGACAACCGACCCCGACTCCCGCTGGCGACGGCCGGTGTCGGAGGTGCCCCGGCATCTGCTGATGCCGCGATGGTGGGAGCCGGTCGAAGCGGGTGGCTGGGGACTCCAGGTTGGCGCGCAGGACCCGGAGTTGTGGTTCCGGCGGGCGTACGGCAGTACCTCCGTCGTTACCAGTGTGGGTGGACTCCACGCGGACCATGCGGCGCCGGACGACGTTCCGACGGGCCGCGCGACGAGTTCTGCCACGCTCACGGAGCTGGTCGTCAAGATGCTGAGGCACGCCCGGATCAACGCCGAACACGACCTGCTCGACATCGGCACCGGGGCAGGCGGGTTGACCGCGATTGCCTGTCGGAGGCTGGGCGCCGAGCACGTGACGAGCGTGGACGTGGACGAGTACCTGACCCGTGCGGCGACGGACCGTCTCGCCGCGATGGGGTTGGCACCGGAGTTCCTCACGCTGGACGCCACAGGGCCCATTCCCGGGAGTTACGACCGGATCGTCGCCACGGTGGCCGCACGCCCCGTACCGGTCTCGTGGCTCAAGGCGCTCCGCCGTGGCGGGCGGCTCGTCACCACCATCGCCGACACCGCCCTGATCCTGACCGCGTGGAAGGACCCGGACGGCGGAGCCACCGGCCATGTCCAACGGGACTGGGCCGGGTTCATGGTCACTCGTCACGGTCCGAACTACCCCGCCGGTCCGGACCACCTGTTCAAGATCGCTCGGGAGTCCGAGGGTGAAGAGGTACGAACGTACCGATACCCGGTGGCGGACATCCGTGAGCACTGGGAAACGTGGTCAATGCTCACGATCACGGTGCCGGGCATCGAGATCGACTTCGAAGAGCGACCGGGTATGCGTGTGGCCCACCTCGTGCACCCTGACGGGTCGTGGGCACGGGCAGAGGCGGAGCGCTACGAGCCGCCGACCGTCCACCAGAGCGGCCCGCGCCGGCTGTGGAACGACTTGGAGCGGATCAGGAACTGGCGCGAAGTCGAGGGCGGGTTGCCGCTGTTCGGCTGCACGGCACGCATCGACCCCGACGGCGTGATCCACCTGTCACGGGGCCGCTGGTCGGAGACGATCGGCGGCTGAGCCGCCCTGAGCGTCCGCCGGCAGTGACCGCGGACCGGGCAGGGCCCCAGGAACGCTTGGCGGTGTTTCCTGGGGACCTGTACTGCCGGTGAACGGTAGGTCGGACAGGCGAAGGACTGCGCGGACGTGGCGCATCGGGCCGAGGAGAACCACCAGGTTCGGCGACATGCGCTCACCTCTTGACAGGCACTGCCGATGCTGGATTACTTGGCCGAAATCGAGACAGTAACCGAATGTTCGGTCGGGCGACACGAGTGGCACGAGCGCACCGGATTCGGCCGCAGCGGCATCCACGACATCACCGTCCTGCGCGGCGACGAGGTGATCGCGGAGTTCCGCGGCCGCAGCCGCAGCCTCAAGGACGTGAAGGAGACACGATGAGCACGACCACCGGCACGACGCGTCCCGTCGGCGGGCCCCGGCGACTGGGCGACGCACTCCCGACCGGTCTGCGGGACGAGGGCGAGCGCCTGAACCCCGAGGAGCTGAAGGCACTCCAGCTCACCCGGCTCCGGAGCACCCTGGAACACGCCTACCGGAACGTCGAGTTCTACCGCCGTAAGTTCGACGAGGCCGGCGTCCGGCCCGAGGACTGCCGCACACTCGCCGACCTCGTCCGCTTCCCGTTCACCACCAAGGCCGACCTGCGCGACAACTACCCCTTCGGCATGTTCGCCGTCCCGAGGGAGGACGTTCGCCGGATCCACGCCTCCAGCGGCACCACCGGCCGCCCCACCGTGGTCGGCTACACCGCGAACGACCTGTCGATGTGGGCGGACATGGTGGCCCGGTGCATCCGCGGGGCCGGCGGCCGCCCCGGCGACATCCTGCACAACTCCTACGGCTACGGACTGTTCACCGGTGGCCTCGGCGCCCACTACGGCGCCGAACGGGCGGGCTGCACCGTCATACCGGCTTCCGGCGGCATGACGGCCCGCCAGGTCCAGATCATCCAGGACTTCCGGCCCAGGATCATCATGGTCACCCCCTCCTACATGCTGACGCTCCTCGACGAGTTCGAGCGCCAGGGCATCGACCCGCGCACCAGTTCCCTGGAGATCGGCATCTTCGGCGCCGAGCCGTGGACCGAGGAGATGCGCCGTGAGATCGAGGAGCGCCTGGACATCCACGCCGTCGACATCTACGGCCTGTCCGAGGTGATCGGCCCGGGGGTGGCCGGCGAGTGCGTCGAGACCAAGGACGGCCTCCACATCTGGGAGGACCACTTCTACCCCGAGGTCGTCGACCCCCTCTCCGACGAGGCGCTGCCCGAAGGCGACAGCGGCGAGCTGGTCTTCACCTCCCTCACCAAGGAGGCCCTGCCGATCATCCGCTACCGCACCCGCGACCTCACCCGGCTGCTGCCCGGCACCGCGCGGCCCGCCTTCCGCCGAATGGAGAAGGTCACCGGCCGCTGCGACGACATGATCATCCTGCGCGGCGTCAACGTCTTCCCCACCCAGATCGAGGAGATCGTCCTGCGCATCCCCGCCCTCGCCCCGCACTTCCAGCTGGAACTGACCCGGCGCGGACGCATGGACCACATGACCGTGCGTGTCGAAGCACGGCCGGACGCGACCGCCGACGAGCGCGAGGCCGGTGCCGCAGCCCTCGCCAAGGGCGTCAAGGACGGCGTCGGCATGACCGTCGGCGTTGATGTCGTCGACCAGGACACCCTGGAACGCTCGCTCGGCAAGCTGCGCCGGGTCGTCGACTCGCGGAAGTCGTGACCACACGTCCGGGACCCTGATGGCATGACCCGTCCTCCGTCCGACGGCGTCCCCGGCCCGGCGCCCCCGTCCCCGACCGGACCCCCGCCGAGGCCCGGCGACGGGGCCCGGCGACGGGGTTCGTTGGGTCGCTCGGCGTGGCGCGGGCCGCACCCCGTGCTGGGCGTGGGCCGCACCCCGTGCTGGGCGCCATGACACCCGGACCCCGCCGCGCTGAGGACTCAGCCCGGCGGATCCACCGGAAGCGTTCGGGTGGATCCGCCGGGCCGTGGGGCTCAGCTGGTCTGGATCGCGGTGTCGTCGATCACGAAGGAGGTCTGCAGCGAGGCGTCCTCGACGGCGTTGAACTTCACCGTCACCGACTGGCCGGCGTAGGCCGACAGGTCGATGGTCTTCTGGGTGTAGCCGGTGTTCTTGTCGAGGTTGGAGTACGTGGCGACCGAGGTGCCGTTCGCCGTGACGGTGAGCTTGTCGTACGCGCTCGACGTGGTGGTCTCGGCGGTGTCGATGTGCAGCCAGAAGCTCAGCGACGCCTTGCAGCCGGCCGGGATGGTGACGGTCTGCGAGATGCTGTCGGTGTGGCTGGAGCCGTAGCCGTCCATCCACGCCTTCCACGAACCGCTGTGCGCGGCCTGCGAGGCGGAGCTGTCGACCACGCCGGAGGTGGTGGTCCACGGGGCCGCGGTGCCGGTCTCGAAGCCCGCGTTGCCGAGGAGCTGCGCCGGGGTGCAGGTGCCCTGGTTCGTGGTGACCGTCCAGGAGAACGTGACGGAGGCGGTCTTACCGGCCGCGTCCTTGACGGTGACGGTCACCGAGGAGCCGCCCGCAGTGGTGGCGCTCCCGCTGATCAGGCCGGTGGAGGCGTTGATCGACAGGCCGGCGGGCAGGCCGGTGGCCGAGTAGCTCAGCGGCGCGGTGCCGCCGGACGCCTGGATCTGCAGGTTGACCGAACCGTTGACCGCAGTGGACTGGTTACCCGGGTTGGTCACCGACACGGCCGTGCCGGCCGGCTTGGTCAGCAGGCAGCCGCTGACGTTCAGGTCGATGACCCGGCCGGTGCCCAGGCAGGTGGTGAACCAGTAGGTCTCCTCACCGTAGCTCTGGCCCTTGGTGACGGTCGTGGTGCCGTCCGCGGCCACCTCGCACGGGTTGTTCATGGTGCACATCGCACCGTCGTCGTTGCCGGTGTTGTTGATGCCGACGACCTTCCTGCTGGCGGCGTCGACAATGGGCGAACCGGACGTGCCGTGCGTGGTGTTGCAGCCCGTGCTGTAGCGCAGCGAGTCGTGCCAGGTCCACTGGTCCTCGCGCAGGGTGCCGACGAACCCGTTGATCGAGCAGTTCCACACCTGCTTCCAGTACGAGGACGGTATGTACATCGAGGACCCGTCGACCGGGTGGGTGTCGCTGATCGTCAGCGCAGTCGCCCCGTACTTGGAGGTGACGGCGGCGAAGGTGTCGGTGAGCTGGTACAGCGCGACGTCGGTGCCGGTCATCGTCGCGTACAGCACCTTGTCCGCCTGGACGGTGCCGAGCGAGGTGCCGGAGGAGTCGAGCAGCGTGCCGCTGCGGCTGGCGCTCACGTTCTGGATGACCTGACCGGCCGACGGCATGGTGGGCAGGCAGTGGCCGTTGGTCAGCATCATCGCCCGGTCGGTGTCCACCGAGCTCGGGTAACGGACCAGCGAGGCGGAGCAGTTGCTCAGCGCGATGGTGGAGGTCAGGTCGCCCGCCTGAACGGCCTGCGCGGGAGCGGCACCGAAGGTCAGGGCACCCGCAACGACCGCGCCCGCGCCGAGCGCGGCGGCGAATCTCTTGAACATGGCTCTCCTCGTGGGGGATTGCGGACGTGCGACCGGTTGGTGCACGCCTGCGCCGCACGAAAATGCCATGGCCACTTCAATGCGGTCAACCATGTCGACGGAACTCGCAATCGAAGCCCTCCGCAGACGCCCCCGTCGGGCCGGACTTCTGACGCACCGTCAAATCGCGCATGACCGAAACCCGTGGCCGCGCGCCGAACAGCGGGTGGTCGTCGCCGTCGACGACAGCACCCGGCAGGTGGTCGGCGTGCACGTCGTCCGCAGCTACCCGCACCGCCGGGAGATCGGCTACATCCACGACACCTCGGTGCTCGCCGCGCACCGCGGGCGCGGGCTGGGCCTGGGGGGTGAAGGTCCGTCAGACGTGGCTGATCGCCGCCGAACGGCCGGACCTGGAGCTGATCTGCACCACCACCAGCACCCACATGACCGGCATCAACCACGCGCTCGGCTACGAGACGGCCCGGACGATGAACTGGGTCGAGACCACGACGGCGGGGCCGGTCGGGAAGCTGGCCTGAACGACCGGGTCACAGGCGGTGGACGGTGGAGGTCTCCTCCGCCCAGAGCCAATTCACCGGCTGGTAGCGCTTCTTGGCGGCGTTGCGGGCCTTGGCGATGCCGGACAGCGCGGCCTCGACGGCGGTGGGGAGGTCGGCGAGGTCGGCGGGGACGGGGACGCGCAGCACGAAGTGCTGCTTGCGGTGGGCGAGGAGGAGTTCGCCGGCAGGGGTGCAGTCGAGCAGGGTGAAGTGCACCAGCGGCTTGAACGGCTTGTCGGCGGTGGACACCCGGGCCCGCAGCGCTCCGTCGGCGGTCCAGGCGTACAGGCCGTAGCGGTTGAGGTGGAAGGCGCGGGCGCGGTACGGGTCGGCGGCGACGGTGAAGTCGAAACCGGTGAACGGGCTGTCGTTGTGGAGATGCAGGCCGCCGAGGCGGCCGCGGACCGTGCCCCGGTCGTCGAGCAGCGCGAAGCTGAATTCCTGGCCGCGGCTGCCGGAGCGGAAGGTGTGGCCGTACACCGGGACGACGAACAGGTCGTCGCCGAGCGCGGACGGCCGGGTCATGAACGACCGGTCGTAGCCGTAGAGGCTGCGGTGCGTCCCGGTGAGCTCGGTGAGGGCCTCGGCCAGCGACGGCGACGGGCGGTTGGCCCCCAGCACCGGCGCGTCCCCGAACACGACGTGCGACTGGGCGTCGGCACCGGTCTGACGGGGCGTCCGGGAGGCCAGCGTGGCGATCGCGCGCAGCTGCGGCTTGTGCCCGGGGGCGAGCACGTCGCCGGGCTCGGTGACGGCGACCAGGTTGAGGATCGCGCCCGCCCAGTTGTCCACCTTGTATTCGGAGGTCGTGCACAGCAGCCGCCCGCCGGGCGTGACCGCGACCGACGCGGCGAACGGGTCGCCCGCCGGCCCGTCCGCGAGCACGCCCGCTGTGGGCATCGGCCAGCCGGCCCGCACCTCGTCCAGCCCGGGGGAGACCAGGTGGGTGCTGCCCGGCCTGGTGCTCACCGCCAGCGAGCCGTCCGGGAGCACCGCCAGGTTCGCGTCGCTGCCCCAGCCGACGGCCCCCACCCGGCCGTCCGAGTGCTGCTCCAGCACGGCGGTGGCGACGGGCGTCCCGTCGGCGTCGTAACGGGTGATCATCCGCTCGCTGAAGCGGGGCACCGCCGGATCGCGGGGGTACCGGTCGTGCCGCCACAGGATGCTCAGCACGTAGGCGTCCCCGGCGGGGGTCGCCACCGCGTGCTCCGCCTTCATGCCCCAGTCGTGGGCCTCCGGGTCGAGGCCGTGGCGTCGGACCAGCGAGGCGGGCGCGGTAACAGGAAGCAGCGTCATGCCGGACATCCTTTCGGATGCCGCCGACAAACCTTCTTCGTTCTCACCTACGCAGCCACCCACACGCCCTCCTGCGCGGTGAGGGCGGTGGACCGAGGCAGGCTCCGAGTTTTTACAGATCGAGTCGTTTCCCTTGCCGGTGTCCGGCCCGTCGGGTGTGAACTGTGCGACCTCCGCTGTGTGGTCTGCGGTGGGGTGATGGGCAGGCGAGCGCCCTGGTTCTGCCCCGGTCGGATGTGGCTGTGGCCGAGGGGCCTAACCAGGGCGCTCGCCATCTGCCGTCAGCGCTACGGGAGTTGGCCGAAGTCGAAGACTGCGGTGACGGGAGCATGGTCGGACCAGCGTTCGGCGTGGGAGGCGGCCCGTTCGACGTAGGCCTCGGTGCAGGTGGCCGCGAGTTTCTGACTGGCCATCAGATAATCAATCCTCCAGCGGAACGACGCGTTTTCTGAAAGGGTCCACCCCATACCTGGGCGCGGCGAGCACGATCGAGCCGCACGCCTCCCGTCAGGAACACCTGCGGCGCTGACCACCGCGCGCATTACCGCGCTGCGCGGCTGTGCAGCAGCAGTGTCCGCCGTTCAAGGGGCTCGCCGAAGGCAGACCGGGCCCGCGCAGCCAGCCACAAGGCTCTTCGCGGCCGGGTCACGTACCCGTGGCGGAACAACACCAGGTGGTGGCAGGACAGTTGGCCCGGTGAAGTGGTCGACGAGGACGTGCAGGCTGAGGGGTCATCCGCCTCGCATTGGCTGCGGCCGACCAGCTCCGACCGCCGAACCCGGGATCCCCCCTGCAGTCGAAGCGCGGACGAGCACCAGCGCCATGACCGCCCCCGCCACCACTGCGGCGGCGTGCAGGACGGCCGCGACCGCGAGACTCTCCGGCGGCAACGTGTCGGCACGCTCTGCCAGCGCCACGTACGACGTGAGCGGCAGCTTCCACGCGCTCCAAGCGAACAGCGAGCCCGTTCCCAGCCAGCCGAACGTCAGGGGCACCCAACGGGGCAGCCGCACGAGGTGGCCTCGACCGACCGCCCAGGTGGCAGCGGAAGCGGTGAGCGCCCACAGTCCGCAGACGCCGTTCAGCAAGTGCCAGTTGGCGTCCCGCGCCGACGGGTGCGCAACACCGGCCGGACCGCCGGCCGCCCAGTAGAGCCAGACCGTTCCGACCGCCGCCCCGACGCCGACCGCCCACAGCACACGGCGCGGGCCGACCTCGCCGTTCCCGCCGACCCGGCCGGCGAACGCATCCGGCCAACGCCGTCGAAGGTATGCGGGCAGGGCGACCGCGAGGCCCAGCCCCATCCCCACGAAGCTGATCTCGATCAGCACCGCTTCCCAGCCCGGCATCGATTGATCATCGCTGCCACTCGGTTGCTCACCGTCCGACCCGCCCAACAGCGAGGCCAGGGCGGCATACGGCAGCATGGCCACGAGGAATCCCGAACCCACCCAGGCAGCGAACGCCACCAGCGGCCCCGGTATCCGCATTCCCCAGGGCCGCACGAGGGCGAGGGCCATGACGATCCCGGTGCCTGCCATGACGATGGTCACGGTGTTGAGCACCACCCAGCCGGCCAGGCCGAATCCCTCGCCGATCGGCAGGAGTCCGGCGATCGCGCCGACCACCCACGAGACCTTGATCAACAGATAGGGCGCCATCACCAGCGCCGCCCCGTACGCAGCCGGCCGACCCACCCGGTCCAATCGATCCACCGCGGGTTCCCTCCTCAGTCGTGGGAACCACACCTTCATCCACCGCCTCGCCCCGTCGCATCGTGCGCGGGTCGTACGGGCATCCTCCGCCAGGATGAGCCGAGACATGCGGGTCCCCGTGCGTTCCGGTGGCGATGGGCACCGCACCGAGAGCCGACATCGAACACCACAGCCGGCTGACCCCCGCTCGTGCGGGGAGGAGTTCGAAGCCGTCGCCGACAGTGGGAGGCCGGCTGACCCCCGCTCGTGCGGGGAGGAGCAGCGCAATGTCGCCGCTCCCGTCGAGGCCGGCGGCTGACCCCCGCTCGTGCGGGGAGGAGGGGCAGAGTGGCCAAAGTGTCGAACTGACTGCCGGCTGACCCCCGCTCGTGCGGGGAGGAGCGATGACCGAGGAACACCCCCGCCGACGACCGCGGCTGACCCCCGCTCGTGCGGGGAGGAGTCGTCCGCCTCCGGGCGCCGACCCCGCGCCCGCAGCTGACCCCCGCTCGTGCGGGGAGGAGTCGCACGTCCGGGTCCGCGGCCGGTCTTCCTGCGGCTGACCCCCGCTCGTGCGGGGAGGAGTTGCCATCCTGCCGCGCCTCGAACACGTAAAAGGGCTGACCCCCGCTCGTGCGGGGAGGAGGATGCCGTCCCCTGCAGGTAGAACGCGTCCGCCGGCTGACCCCCGCTCGTGCGGGGAGGAGCGGTCCGGGGTGCCCACCAGCACCGCCAGCCGCGGCTGACCCCCGCTCGTGCGGGGAGGAGGATGACCGGCCCCCGCCCCGCCGGCCCGGCCGCGGCTGACCCCCGCTCGTGCGGGGAGGAGCTGGCGACGTGCGTCAAGTACGGCGGGTACGGCGGCTGACCCCCGCTCGTGCGGGGAGGAGCCACCGACACCCACCTGCGCGAGGCCCGCGACCGGCTGACCCCCGCTCGTGCGGGGAGGAGGCCGGACACCCCGTCACCCGGGTGGGCCGGCCCGGCTGACCCCCGCTCGTGCGGGGAGGAGGACACCGCGCGCACCGTCGGCGCCAACATCACCGGCTGACCCCCGCTCGTGCGGGGAGGAGTTCGCCGCCGCAATCGCGCTGGCGGCCTCCGCCGGCTGACCCCCGCTCGTGCGGGGAGGAGTCGACTCCCCGAAACCGCGGGCCGAGCCCGTACGGCTGACCCCCGCTCGTGCGGGGAGGAGTGAGCCGGGTCGGGCCAGTGCGGCGGCGGGTTCGGCTGACCCCCGCTCGTGCGGGGAGGAGGCTTCGCGACCTGCAGCGTTATGGCGGCTTTGCAGTTTCTTTGCCATGTCCGGCTGTTGGTGGGGCTCAGACATCAAGGAGCGGTGCGCGGGTGCATCCTGCCGCGGCGGTACGACGCTGCAGCAGGACGATTCTGGTCGTCGCCCCAGGCACCCTCCTGCAGGCGCCCCTGCCGATAACCGGGAGGACAGTGCTGCGTGCACCAGGTCGCCGGCTGCCCCCACGCGAGCAGGGAGAACCCGCCGCACCGCAGCCGTCCGACTGGCAGACCCCCGCTCGCGCCGGGAGCACGAGGTGAAGACACGCATTGCCCGCGCGTACGACGGCTGACCCCCGCTCACGCGGGGAGGACCGTGGGTTCTCCCAGAGCCCCAGAATAGACAGCGGCAGACCCCCGCTCGCGTGGGGAGGAGAGCTGGGCGTCGTCCTCCATGACCAGCGTCAGCGGCTGACCCCCGCTCTCGCAGGGAGGAGGTCCAGCACGTCCGGTCGTCCGTGGAAGCGACCGGCTGACCCCCGCTCTCGCGGGGAGGAGGCCTGCGCCCTGCCCACCGGCGGCAGCTAGCACGGCTGACCCCCGCTCTCGCGAGGAGGAGGACCGGGGGCCGGCCGGGGGGCGTTCGGGGAGCGGCTGACCCCCGCTCTCGCGGGGAGGAGACCGCCGCCACCAGGCCGACCGCGCGGGCGACCGGCTGACCCCCGCTCTCGCGGGGAGGAGGTCGGGGTGGGCGGCGTACGGCAGGGCAAGCGCGGCTGACCCCCGCTCTCGCGGGGAGGAGTACCGCAAGCGCGGCGAGGGCCGGGGCGTCACCGGCTGACCCCCGCTCTCGCGGGGAGGAGCGTGGAACGAGGCCCGTTACGGCTCGGACTACTGGCTGACCCCCGCTCTCGCGGGGAGGAGCCCTCCGCCCTCGCGGTCGGCGCCCTGATCGCCGGCTGACCCCCGCTCTCGCGGGGAGGAGTGCCCCGGCACCGCGTACAGCAGCCGACCGTCCGGCTGACCCCCGCTCTCGCGGGGAGGAGGCCATCCAGGCCGAGATCACCAGCGTCGAGGGCGGCTGACCCCCGCTCTCGCGGGGAGGAGACGCTGCGCCCGGAAGTCGCGGGCGCGCCCAACGGCTGACCCCCGCTCTCGCGGGGAGGAGTCCATCACCGTGGCCGGCGAGGAGTACACCGCCGGCTGACCCCCGCTCTCGCGGGGAGGAGACTTCGCGACCTGCAGCGCTATGACGGCTTTGCAGTTTCTTTGCCATGTCCGGCTGTTGGTGGAGGTTCAGATACCAAGGAACGGTGCGCGGATGCATCCTGCCACGGCGGTACGACGCCGCAGCAGGACGGTTCCGGTCGTCACCCCGGCCGCCCGCCTACGGCCGCCCCTGCCGGCAACAGAGAAGACCTCGCGCTTCAGCAGTCGCCCGCCTCCGAATAGCCGACCCCCGGGGGAGGACATCGTGCAAGCCAGCCATCGCACGGACCGTGGCGACTGCCCCCGCTCGCGCAGGGAGGACGGAGAGGCGCCCTCGGGACGTCGGCGGGCAGGTGGCAGACCTTCGTCTTGATCTTCACGCCCGAGGACGAGCCTCACGACCTGCTGATCAAGGGCTGAGCGCCATCGTGTCCGCTACGTGCGGGCGTCGGTGCGCCCGAGTAGGCAGTCCGGCTGTCTGTCAGCAGTCGGCAATCCGGCGCTACCGGTCGTAGACGACGTTGAAGCCGTGCGTCTCCGCGTGGCATCCGGCAAACTGGCGGCGAAGCGCAGAAGCTGCCTGCGGTACTCGAAGTTCCAGCTCGGCCCAGTACGCGAAGCGCAGTTCGTCGGGCATCTCGATCAGACCGGTGATCGCGTCCCAGAAAGCGTCCCAGTTCATGCCGTAGAACGCAGGGAAGCCGAGTTCCCGCTTCACGAGGGCATGGAGATCGCGCTCATTGCAGACAGAACCGAGGTCGATCACCACACACCGATCCGCACCCGGCTCCGGCTGGTCGCATGGTCCCCAGAAGCTCGGGAGCCACCAGCACATCACTGACTTGTTGTCGGGCCAGGGGCGGGGCCCCACCTGCTCCTGGTCGTCCCTTGTCCCGGGTCAGGTCGATGGGCGCCATGCTGGATCAACGGGTTCGTCTTCGAGGGGCGGTCGCACAAAGCGACGGCCGTGGTGATCGCAGGCTCCGTAGGCTTGGAAGTTCTCCTGGACTTCGACGAGCGAGACGCGATTCGCACCGCCAGGCATCAACGGCCAGCGGAACTGCTGTGCGTCGTCTTCCCAGAAGCAGACCGGACAGATGGCGAACGAGCCGGGCCACCCGTCGTCGAGGTCAAAGACGAGGTGACCGCAGCAGGGGCAGGGCCGGCGGGTATTTGCCGGTGCAGTTTGGTCCGGAGAGCTGGCCCGTGGCGACCTGGTTTTCGGGAAACGATCACCAGCCGCTCAGGAAACGATCTTCGATCGGCTCGGTACGCCGCCGGTCAGCACCACTCGTGAACATCCCGGGAGGACGGGGCGCGGCTTCGCCATGCCCTCTACCTCGGCGGCTGACCCCCGCTCGCGCGGGGAGGACTCGGCGGCGGATTCCACTGCGGCATCCGCCGACGGCAAGCGCTCGCCAGGGGAGAAGCCCTGCAAGACGTCGGCAAGGCCCCGCCCGTGCGGGCTGGTGCCGCTCGCGCAGGAAGGGGCTCCCAGAAGCGCACGGCCGAAGCCTCTTGTGTGCACCTGCTGGCACGAGCTCGACCGGTGATTGATTGCCGCCTGTGCAAAGTCCGACACTCAAACGAGTGGCGGACGATGAACTCGGATGACCTCCGCTTGCGCGGAGAGAAGGTTCTCTGACCCTTGCTGCTTCGCACAGAACGGGCAGACCAACGCGTGAGCGATGACGACAGAAGGTTATCGCAGTCGTAAGGTTCTGTGCGAAGCGCAAGGGTTTTGGTTTCGCAGGCCGAGAGGCCAAGTTAAGGGGCCCATGGGCGGGGAGATCGCTTTAGCACGTACGGTTGTGGAGTGACTTCGTCCAGTCCGCACAGTCCCACAGGGGGCACCTGTCCCGGGCGCACCGGATGGGGCCCGAGAGCCGCCGTATGTTGATTCCAGGGCGGCCCTCGGGGATGTTCACTGAAGGTGCTGGTACACCATCTCAGTGAGGCAAATCAGGTAGTACGCGACGGCCACCACCGGATATCCGGTGGTGGCAGCCTGTTGGACCACCTCCCACAGGCGCGTGAGCCAGTCGGTCACGGCACCCTCCTTTCCCTGTCGTCGCGGTTTCCCATCCAGGTGTCGGCAGGCTCATCTGGTGGGCGGTTGGGCGAGGGTCAACCGGAGGTTACGGCACGAAGGCCTCGACTCGCGGGCCGTAAATCATATTTCCGAGCTTGCATCTGCAAAAAGGGGCGGATGTTCGAATTTGGCCGATCCGTGTTGGCCTGGAGCAATTCTGCGCCCCGGATGGGAGATTGCGCATGGAGGCCAACCTCCGACCGAATGGTGCCGCGCGGAGATCGCGCCCCTGATGGCCCTCGGGATAGTCACCCTCCCGTTAAGGCGCTCACGTTGACGGTGGCATGGAAGCCCAAGCCCGAAGAAGGTGTCAGATCCCCGGAACTGGCGGCTGATCATCGGATTTTTCGCGCGCCGCGCGGCATCACGGGGGGGCAAATGCAGCCCGCAGCTGTTTTCAGTAGACCTTGGCGGACATTGAGAGAATTCTAACTGTAGCCATGCAAGTTTGATTTGTTTTGATCAGCTTTGACAATTTATGATCGATTTCTATGAGTGGCTCGCGGTTTGTCAGTGGGGGCTGATACCTCCTTCGGCATGAGCAATGAGTTCGAGGCCCGCCCGTTCTGCGGTATCGACATTTTGTTGTGGGGGAAGGAAGACGGGCTGGATAAGGCGTATCCGCTGATCTGCCACCTTCTCGACACCGCCGCGGTGGCCGGCGCGCTGTGGGATGCGGTGCTGGGGGCTCCGCTGCGGGTTCGTCTGGCCGAGGAGCTGGGGGTCGAGGAGGCCGAGGCGCGCCGGTTGGTGATGGTGTGGGCGGGGTTGCACGACATGGGGAAGATCAGCCCGTCATTCCAGGCGCTGGTCGAGGAGGAGTTCGCGAAGCTGGCATCCGACCCCCGCTATGCGGAGGCCTCGAGCCCGGCGTCTGTGCGGCACGAGGCGGCGACGCACTGGGGCTTGGTGGAGCTGCTGCAGGGGTGGGGTTACCCGGCAGAGGGGCGTCGGGTGCGGTCGTGGCCGGCGCACCAGGTCGCGCAGCTGCTCGGTGGTCATCACGGCTGCTTCGAGCGGGCGCTGCAGCGCAAGGAGCTGGATCACCCGTCGGCGTACCTGCCCGGGCTGGGGACGGCGGAGCGGTGGGCGGAGCAGCGGGCGGCGCACGCGGAGGCGGTGCGGGGGATCGTCGGTGGTGGTGCGATGCCGGTGGCGGGGCTGTCGGGGTGGGCGGCGGTGGTGGTGCTGGGTCTGGTGGTGGTGGCGGACTGGTTGGTGAGCCAGGTCGAGGTGATCGAGGGTCGGACTCCGGTTGAGGGGTGGGTGGCGGACGAGGGGGCGTTGCGGGCGCACTTCGACGTGGCGGTTTCCGGTGCAAAGGGGTGGGTGGCGGAGGCCGGTCTGGGGCAGGCGGTATTCCCCGCTCGGGCGATCGAGGAGATGTTCGACTTCGAGAAGGCGAATCCTTTGCAGCAGAGTTTGGCGAGGGAGTTGCCGGCTCTGGTGTCGGGGCCGGGCCTGGTGCTGGTGACGGCGCCGACGGGTGACGGTAAGAGCGAGGCGGCGTTGTTCGCGGCGTCGGTGCTGGCGAGGGCGTCGGGGGCCGGGGGGCTGTACTTCGCGCTGCCGACGATGGCGACGGCGGATGCGATGTTCGGGCGGGTGCGGGATTTCGCGGACAGGAATCTCGAGGGTGATCGGGGGTTGATGCCGGTGCACGGGATGGCGCGCCTCAGCCCGCTGTTCAAGCCGGCGCAGGAGTCGGGGGAGGGCGAGGAGGAGGTTCGGGAGAGCAGGGGGATCTCCTCGCAGGAGGGCACGTCGACGGAGGCCGCGCAGTGGTTGTGGGCGGGGCGGCGGGGGTTGTTGGCGCCGTTGGCGGTGGGGACGGTGGACCAGGCGCTGACGGGTGTTCTGCCGGTGCGGTACGGGTTTCTGCGGCTGTTCGGGTTGGCGAACAAGGTGGTGGTGGTGGATGAGGCGCATGCGTACGGGCCGTGGATGCAAAGCCTGTTGGTGCGGTTGCTGGAGTGGTTGGGGGCGTTGGGGGCGCCGGTGGTGCTGCTGTCGGCGACGTTGACGGGGCGAGCGGCGTCGTCGTTGGTGGAGGCGTACCGGCGCGGGGCGGGGTTCGAGGACCGGGCGGTGGTCGAGCCGTCCTACCCGGGCTGGTTGTTCGTGGACGCGGCCACGGGTCGGGTGAGCGAGCCGCGGGCGGTGGACAGTGACCGGGCGCGGGAGCTGGTGGTGGAGCGGCGGCCGGTGCGGTGGGACGTGCACGAGGATGGCGCGCCGGCGGCGGGGTCGCGGCGGGCGGCGTTGGTGGAGCTGGTGGCGCCGGTGGTGGACGGCGGCGGGTGCGTGCTGGTGTGCTGCACGACCGTCGAGGAGGCGCAGCGGACGCTCTTGTTCCTGCGGGAGGAGTTTCCCGGGTTGGTGGGGCGTGCGGGGGGTCTGCGGCTGCTGCACTCGCGGTTTCCGGCGCTGGTCCGGGAGCGGATTTCGGGGGAGTGCGAGGAGGCGTTCGGGAAGGGGAGCGGTGGGGGGGTGAGGGCGGGTTCGGTGTTGGTGGCGACGCAGGTGGTGGAGCAGTCGCTGGATCTGGACTTCGACCTGGTGGTGTCGGATCTGGCGCCGCTGGCGCAGTTGCTGCAGCGGGCGGGGCGCGGGTGGCGGCACAAGCGCGGTGAGCGGCCGGGGTGGGCTGGCGGGAAGCTGCGGCTGGTGGTGCTGGAGCCGGTGGGGGATCACGGTGGGGTGCGGGTGCCGGGGTCGTGGGGGTCGGTGTACGACGCGTCGTTGCTGGTGCGGACGAGCACGCTGCTGGCGGGTTTGGGCGGGCGGGCGGTGGCGGTGCCGGGGGATGTGCAGGGGCTGGTCGATGCGGTGTACGAGGAGGACTTCGGGCGGCGGTTGGAGGAGTCGGCGCGGCGGGAGTTCGAGCGGTGGGACGTGCGGCGCGAGGCGGGGGAGTTGGCGGAGGCGCAGCTCGCGGAGCTGGTGCGGATTCCGGCGCCGGGGGATGTGGACGGTGACTGGTCGGTGCTGACGGATGCTCCCGAGGGGGTGTCGGAGGAGTTGCTGGCGACGCGGTTGGGAGCTGAGACGGCGCGGGTGGTGTTCGTGTATGCGCGGTCGGGGGGTGGGGTGAGTCTGGATCGCGAGGGTCGGTTGCGGGTGCCGGGCTGGTCGCGGGGCCGGGGCGTTGGGCGGGCGGATGCGGTCGAGGTGCTGCGGCATTCGGTGCCGCTGCCGGCGGGCTGGGTGGCGGGGGAGTCGGAGGGCGACAGGCTCGCGGGGCCGTGGGCGAGGACGGCGATGCTCAACGACCTGCGGGTGGTGGTGCTGCGCGAGGACCGCGAGGGCCGGTGGATCGGCCGGGTCGGGGGTCAGGAACTGCAGCTGTCCGATGTCGGGGTGACGCGGGGCTGGACGGTCGACGAGCCGCTACGGCGGGCCGCAGCGACCTTGCCGCGGATGGCTGCCGTGGCAGCTCCGCGTACGGCCGGGGAGCGGCCGCAAGCTGCTGCTGCGGCGGCGTCCCGGGACGGCGCCGCAGGACCAGAAGCACAGGAGGAGCGCGCGGCATCGCGGCGGGAGCCGGTGGTCGGCGAGAAGAAGAGGAAGGAGAGGGCTGTGACGGTGCCCGAGGCGCCAGCGGTGTTCAACCTGGTCGACGAGCCGTGGATCCCGGTGCGGTGGCTTCCAGGCCTGCCGCCGCTCGCGGAGGGCGGGGAGCGTCCCGCTGCGGTGGGTCTGCGGCGGCTGCTGGTGGACGCGCACGAGATCGAGGAGATCGCCGTCGGCCTGCCGCCGGCTCTCGCCGGACTGTACCGGGTGCTGGCGGCGATCACGGCGCGGGTGACGGGACTGGACGAGCGCGGGCCGGGGCTGTGGGGGGTCCGGCGCGAGCGGGTCCAGGACGGGGGGCGGTTCGATGTGGAGGCCGTCGGCGCGTATCTCGACCGGTACTGGCACCGGTTCGACGTGTTCGATGAGGTGCGGCCGTTCCTGCAGGACCCGCGGCTGGCGCAGCAGTGCGACGCGTCGAACACGGCGGGGGTGGACAAGCTGGTGACGACCAGGCCGTCGGGCAACAACCACGCCTGGTTCGAGCATGTGGCGGCGGGCGCGCCGGTGCTGCCGGAGACGGCGGAGGCGGTGCTGCACCTGCTGGTGTGGCAGTACTTCGGGGCGTCGGGCCGGTGTTCGAGCCGGACGGTGGGCGCGGTGAAGGCCGCAGACGCGAAGGCCGGGCCGCTGCGCAGCACCCTGTCGTACCACCCGCAGGGGGCGAGCCTGTTCGAGACGCTGCTGGCGAATCTGGTGGAGCCGGGCGGGCAGGTGCGGCGGGAGGAGGACCTGTGTCCGTGGGAGCAGGCGGAGTTGAGCGACCCGCTGGGGGTGCCGGCACGGGTGCAGGGGCCGTGTTCGTCGTTGACGGGGCGCTCGCAGCATGCGCTGCTGCTGGTGCCGGACGGGGACGGGCGGCGGGTGCGGGATGCGTTCATCACGTGGGCGTGGCGGGAGAAGGTTGCGCGGGAGGGCGATCCGTATCTGATCTGGCAGCTCTCCAAGGAGGGGAACTCCTATCCGCGGCCGGCGGATTCGGGCAGGGCGTTGTGGCGGGATGTGGACGCGCTGCTGCTGAGTGAGCTGCCGGGGGAGAGCCGGCCGCGGCGGCCGGAGGTGTTCCGGACGGCGCCGGAGGTCTCGGAGTGGCTGCGGGTGCGGGCGCTGGGGTTCGAGCAGGACGGCCAGGCGAAGGACGTCCAGTTCGTCGACGCCTCGACGCCGCCCGTGTTGGGGCTGTCGGAGCGCCGGGCACCGGACTCCGCCGCGCTGGTGAGCAAGTTGCGGGCGGTCGGAGAGATGTACGGGCGGCGGCTGGAGTTGGCGGTGAAGAAGGCGTGGCAGCAGTTCACCGACGCCCCGAAGCTGAAGGACTGCGCGTGGGCGGTGGACGCGGGTGCTCGGTACTGGCCGGCCGCGGAAGCGGAGTTCTGGGACCGGTTCGGGAGGCGGGACTTCGAGGGCGCGGGCGTGGTGTTCCGGCGGCTGGCGGAGGAGGCGTTCGAGGCGGTGACCGCGCGGGCGGTGGTGTCGGTGCGGGGCGCGCGGGCCTGTGAGGCGGCGCGGATCGAGTTGTACGGCGGCCGGCGCAAGAGCATCCCGGCCCCGGCGGCGGGCGGCTCTGCCCGTCGGGGTGCGAGCAAGGAGGTGGCGAGGTGAGCGAAGCGGTGAGGGTGGTCGAGCAGGAACTGCTGGTGACGCCAGCGGGGGGCGGCGTTCCCGCGCAGCGGGGCAGTCGCCGGCAGAGGGGGCCGGAGGCGGCGTTCACGGCGTGGGTGGAGCAGCGGTGTGCGGCGGATCCGGGGGTGCGGTCGGCGCTGCGGCGCGGTGCGGGCAAGGGCCTGGACCGGGTGCCGTCGATGCACCGGTTCGTGGCGCGCTGGCTTCCGGACGGTGCCGGGGACGACGTGCACCGGGCGTACTACACGATGGCGGCGATGATCGCCGCGCAGCGGCGCAGCCAGTACACGGTGCCCGCGGGCGCAGAGGGCGAGGTCGTGGAGGCCAGGGCGGTCGGGGCGGCCGAGGCGGTCGAGGCGGTGCGGGACGCCGAGGGTGCGCCGCAGGGTGCCGCCGTGGCGGGGCCGGAGGACGGGGTGCCGGAAGCGCGATGGCGCCCCCGGCAGAGTCTGGGTCGGTCGTTCGCGCAGGCGGTCGCGTCCGGAGGGCTGCGGGAGAGTTCGGCGGAGACGCGGTTGAACCTGCTGTCGCGGCAGAGCGTGGACGGCCTGCACCGGCACCTTCCGGGGGCGGTGCGGCAGTTGCGGGAGGCCGGCGCGCCGGTGGACTGGGCGCTTCTGCTGCGGGACCTGGCCGGCTGGCGCCAGTACGGGGGCGAGGTGAAGCGGCGCTGGCTGCAGGACTTCTACCGCGAGCGGCACCGGTCGGGTGTGCGGGCGGCGCGGGAGGCGGACAACGCGGAAAACGTCGGCGGCGACAAGTAGCGGGTGCAGGGCTGGGTGCCGCCCGCCGGCGACACCCAACCGATGCAGGTTCATGAAAACGACTTGAGGGAGAAGAGCATGGTGGCGAAGTCGAACACGGGCGCGCGGTTCGTGGACGTGCACGTGGTGCAGAGCGTGCCGTTCGCGAACCTGAACCGGGACGACAACAACTCGGTGAAGACGGTCGCCTACGGCGGAACCGAACGGACACGTGTCAGCAGCCAGTCGTGGAAGCGCGCGGCCCGCACCTACTTCCAGGAGCAGATGGGCGACGCGGCGCTGCGTACGCGGCGGATCGGCGAGCGGGTGGCGCGGCTGCTGGAGGAGGAACGCGCCTGGCCGGGCGCCCTGGCGGCGCGGGCGGGACAGCACGTGGCGGCGGGCAGCAGCATCAAGTTCGAGGTCGACGGCGACAGCGCGGCGGTGACGACGAACGCGATGGTGTACGTGCCGGGCAGCGCGGTCGCCGAACTCGCCGATCTCGCGGAGGAGTTCCGGGCCGGGCTGGAGGCGGCGAAGGACATCAAGAAGACGAGCGACAAGAGCGTCCTGCCCAAGGGCCGGGTGGATGCGGTGCTGCGTTCGCGCAACGGGGTGATCAACCTGTTCGGGCGGATGCTGGCGGAGGTCGACGACGCCGGAGTGGACGGGGCGGTCCAGGTCGCACACGCGCTGACCACTCACGGCACCGACATCGAGCTGGACTACTTCTCGGCCGTCGACGACGTGACCGACTTCTGGAACGACACCACGGGCAGTGCGCACATGGGGCACGCCGAGTTCTCTGCCGGCGTGTTCTACCGCTTCGCGACGATCGACCTGCAGGAGCTCGCGGGCAACCTCGGCGGCGACCTGGCCGCCGCCAGGGAGTTGGCGGCCGGCTTCGTGGAGGCGTTCGTCCTGTCGCTGCCGCAGGCGAAGAAGACCGCGACCGCGCCGCACACCATCCCCGACCTGGTGCACATTGCGGTGCGCTCGGACCGGCCGCTGTCGTTCGCCGCCGCGTTCGAGGAGCCGGTGCGCGCCGGCCAGGAGGGCGGCTACTCGGCGCCCTCCCGCAACGCGCTGGCCGAGTACGCGGCGGCCGCGAACACGCTGCTCGGCAACCGCGGCATCGTCGCGTCCGGCTGGGCCGGCATCGACCCGAAGAGCCCGATGGAACTGGGCGAGCGCGCCGCATCGTTCCCCGCGCTGATCGACACCGCCATCGCCGCTGCCTACCCGCAGGCGGACCGGTGAGCGGTGAGGCGGGCCTGCTGCTGAGGCTGGCCGGCCCGCTGCAGTCCTGGGGCGAGCGCAGCAAGTTCAACGAACGCGACACCGCGCCCTTCCCCACCCGCTCCGGAGTGATCGGCCTGCTCGCCTGCGCGCTCGGCCGCCGCCGCGGCGAGGACATCGGCGACCTGGCCCGGCTGTCGCTGACGGTGCGCGCCGACCGACCGGGGGTGCGGCTGCGCGACCTGCACACCGTCGGCGGCGGCCTGCCCGCCCGGCACACGGTGACCACCGCGGAGGGCAAGAAGCGCCCTGCGGCCGCGGCGACGCTGCTCTCCCACCGCTACTACCTCGCGGACGCAGTGTTCACCGCGGCGCTCACCGGCCCCGGCGATGTGCTGGAAGCGTGCGCCGCCGCGCTGCGCGAGCCGTTCTGGCCGCCGTACCTGGGCCGACGCTCCTGCCCGCCCGAAGGGCCAGTGCTACTGGGTGAGTTCGACGACGTCCAGCAGCACCTGCTGGAGCTGCCGCTGGCCCGCCTCCGTCAGGGAATGATGGGCACGGTGCCGGTGGTCTTCCACGGCGATCGGCCCCTCACTCACCTGGCAACGGTGAGCGAGGGCCCCGACGGCAGCGACCCGGTGGGACAGGTCAACGACGACCCGCTGTCCTTCCACCCCCAGCGCCGCGCCCACCAGAGCCGCGCCCGCTACCAGCGCACCCTGCACCTGCCCGCCGACCGCTGTCAGGGCCTGGGCACCGACTACCTCAAGGCCCTCGCCGCCCACTTCGCCCCCCGCCCGCCCCGTCCCGAAGGCTCGCCGGCATGACCTTGTGGCTGACCCGCATCATCCCCGACCAGCGCCACCGCGACGTCCACCGCGACAGCGCCGACGCCGTCAACCTCCACCACAGGATCATGTCGCTGTTCCCCGACGACATCCCCAGCACCGAACCCCGCCGTCACCTCGGCATCCTCTTCCGCACCGAGACCAGCCGCGACGGCGACCGGATCCTGTTGCAGAGCAACCGGGAGCCCGACCTCACCCAACTCCCCGCCGGCTACGGCCCCGCCGCCGCCAAACCCCTCACCCCGCTCCTCGATGCCCTGCGCAAAGGCCTGCTCGTGCGCTACCGCATCGCCGCCAACGCCGTTCGCAAGCCCGGCGCCACCACCCGCGCCCTCTACAGCCTCCCCGAAGTCGTCCCCCTCAACGGCCCTCACGCCGACGAATGGTGGACCCGCCAGGCCGAAGCCGCCGGCCTCGCCCTCACCACCCTGCACTCGACCCCCCTGGACACCGCCGTCGGCAACCGCCGCCAGAACAACCAGCGCGTCCAACACGCCCGCACCCTCTTCGAAGGCACCGCCTGCATCGCCGACCCCGACCTCCTGCGCACCCGCATCCACGAAGGCATCGGCCGCGGCAAGGCCTACGGCTGCGGCATGCTCAGCATCGCCCCCCGCAGGGAAGCCCCATGACACCCCCACGTCCACGCGCCGGCACATCGGCCGGCGCCCGGCGCAAACTTGCCGCACCCACCGTGGCGATGCTGCCCCGCATCGCCGACTCCCTCTCCTTCCTCTACCTCGACCTCGTTCGAATCGTCCAGGACGACACCGGCGTCTGCGTCGAGATCAACACCGCCCAGCGCGGCACCGAGACCGTCTACCTCCCCACCGCCGCCCTCAGCTGCGTCCTGCTCGGACCCGGCACCTCCATCACCGCCCGCGCCCTGGCCACCCTCGCCCGCCACGGCACCACCGTCGTCATCGCCGGATCCGGCGGCGTCCGCTGCTACGCCGCCGCCCTCCCCGAATCCCTCAGCACCACCTGGCTCGAACGCCAAGTCCGCGCCTGGGCCGACGACCGCCGACGCCTCGACATCGCCGTCGCCATGTACCGCCAACGCTTCGGCGACACCGACCTGCCCACCGACATCAACCTCGACAAACTCCGCGGCATGGAAGGCCAACGCGTCAAGGCCCACTACCGCCTCCTCGCCCAGCAACACCGCATCGGACGCTTCCGCCGCAACTACGACCCCGACTCCTGGGACACCCAAGACCCCGTCAACCTGGCCCTGTCCGCCGCCAACACCTGCCTCTACGGCATCGTCCACGCCGCGATCCTCGCCCTCGGCTGCTCACCCGCCCTCGGCTTCGTTCACAGCGGCAACCAGCAGGCCTTCGTCTACGACATCGCCGACCTCTACAAGGCCGAGCTGACCATCCCTATGGCCTTCTCCCTCCACTCCTCCACCGAACCGGAAGCCGAAGCCCGCCGCGGCTTCCGGGAAGGGCTTCGCCTCTTCAAACTCCTGCCCAGGGTCGTCACCGACGTCCAACGCCTGCTCGCGCCCGACACCGACATCGCCGTCCCGGACCCGGACGAGCAACTCGTCGACCTCTGGGACCCGGTGGTCGGAACAGTCCCCGGCGGCGTCAACTACTGCACGGGAGAAGCTCTGTGAACTGTCCACAGATCGGTAGGGAGCCGCTGTGGCGTCCCTGACCGTCCTGTCGATGACCGCCGTCCCGGACCACCTCCGCGGGGCCCTGACGCGATGGCTGCTGGAAGTCACACCCCAGCTGTACGTCGGCACCATCTCCGCCAAGGTCCGGGAAGAACTCTGGACATCCGTCAGCCACTGCATCGCGGACGGAGTCGCCGTGCTCGTCCACCCCACCGACAACGAGCAGGGCTTCACGCTGCGAACAGCAGGCCCCCAACGACGCCAGCCCGTCGACTTCGACGGACTGCTGCTCATCGCCCAAGCGCGGGCCGCGCCAGCAAAAGGTCAAGAACTCGCAAAGGCGTAGAGAAAGCGCAGGTCAAAAAGGGTCCTCCCCGCGCGAGCGGGGGTCAGCCGTGCGGGCTCGGCCCGCGGTTTCGGGGAGTCGAGTCCTCCCCGCGCGAGCGGGGGTCAGCCGGTGCGGTGCCGGATCACGCGGAGGCCGAACATGTCCTCCCCGCGCGAGCGGGGGTCAGCCGCTCCAGTACGACGATCTCGTTTACGGCTTCCGGTCCTCCCCGCGCGAGCGGGGGTCAGCCGGCGAGGGGGTGACGCGCGTGGCGGGCGAACTCGTCCTCCCCGCGCGAGCGGGGGTCAGCCGTGCAACGGGAAGGGTCACGGCGTCGATTTCAAGTCCTCCCCGCGCGAGCGGGGGTCAGCCGCATTCTCTCGGGCGTCGAAGCCATGAATCCTCGTCCTCCCCGCGCGAGCGGGGGTCAGCCGGACATTGGCACGGTGATACGCCGGAACGACTCGTCCTCCCCGCGCGAGCGGGGGTCAGCCGGTTGCCTCAGTTTTCGGACAGATCAGGTGATGGTCCTCCCCGCGCGAGCGGGGGTCAGCCGATGAGCTTGCGCGGGCACTCCTCGTCGGGCCGGTCCTCCCCGCGCGAGCGGGGGTCAGCCGTTATGTCCTGTCGTTACGACAGCACGGGGCGCGTCCTCCCCGCGCGAGCGGGGGTCAGCCGGCCAACGTGGAGAGGGCGTATCGCGAACTCGCGTCCTCCCCGCGCGAGCGGGGGTCAGCCGTCAACATGGCCGAACTCCGCGGCACGGTCTCCGTCCTCCCCGCGCGAGCGGGGGTCAGCCGACCTGGTCGAGGGCCGCCGCGGCGCCTGGACCGTCCTCCCCGCGCGAGCGGGGGTCAGCCGCGGGCCACAGCGCGCGGCGCGGAGCCGTGCGCGTCCTCCCCGCGCGAGCGGGGTCAGCCGAACACGGCCGAGCCAGTCGCCGTGCCAGCCGGGTCCTCCCCGCGCGAGCGGGGGTCAGCCGGCGGCTAGTCGTACATGGCAGGCAGCGGCACGGTCCTCCCCGCGCGAGCGGGGGTCAGCCGCTGTCCTCGTGCGGGTAGACGACCAGGGCCTCGTCGAGCAGCCGTTGCGGATGGCAAAGGTCGCCTTCAACACGGCGGTGGTGCGCACCGAAGTGCGCCGCGGGCCCGTTGCCCGTGCCAAGGTCTCACCGTCACCTGGCTCGACGGCAACGGCCACCTGCCCCGCTTCGCCCGCCTCCTCCGCCGCCGCCGAACCACCATCACCGCCCCCCGCGAACTGACCGGAGCGCCAACCGCCACGCGGCCTCGGCCGGCGCACCCGGCGAACACCGGCCCGAGGACTGAGCGCTCGTCGCCCCGTCCCGGCCCCGCTCGCGCGGCCGGGGCGCGGACCGTGGAGGGGCGCGGGGACAGCGACTGCAGCGACCGAGATTGGAGAGTGTGGTGTGGAGGTGCCGCCCGCGCGGGTGACCGCCATCGACGATGGCGACCTGGACGTGTTGGACGGCGAACTGCTCGACGACGAGCCGGACCGGCAGCTTGCGCTGCTGGGCGACGAGGACCTGTCCGAGGACGCCGCCGCCGACATGGCCGGAGCCCGACCGGAGCGCACCTCGAAGACTTACGACGAGCAGTGGACGTACTTCCTGCGGTGGTGCGCGGCGAACCGGCGCCGCCCGGGCCCGAAGACGGCCGGGCTGAGCAACGACGGAAGAAGTATGGCGGGACGGCTACGGTCGGCTCGCTACACCCTGTCCCGGGTCACGTCCGCCAGGGAGTGGTGTATCGACGGCCACTCGATGATCCGGTTTGAGGTCACGAGGTGAGTGCGGTCTTGGTGCTCTCGTCTCCCTCTATTGCGTGAGGAGACAGCGGTGGAGTATCGCGGAACGGAATCAGTGGCGGTCGGCGCACTTCATTGCTCTGCTCGGCGAGGACCGCGCCGCTCTGCGCAGTGGGGGCGGTGTCGGGTGCCTGGACCGAGGCAGGCTCATCCGACTTTTTACAGAGCGAGTCGTTTCCTCGACCGGCGTTCGGCCTCTCCACCCCACACGGCGCGACCTCCTCCGTGTGGGGTGGGGTGCATCGATGGGCGGCTGAACGCCCTGGTTCTCCGTCGAGAAGAGCTGGCTGTGGCCGAGGGGCCTCACGGGCGCTCGCCATCTGCCGTCAGCGCTACAGGAGTTGGCCGATGTCGAAGACCGCTGTGACGGGCGCGTGGTCGGACCAGCGCTCGGCGTGGGAGGCGGCGCGTTCGACGTACGCCTCGGTGCAGGTGGCAGCGAGTCCCTGACTGGCCATCAAGTAATCGATCCTCCAGCCCGAGTCGTTGTCGAAGGCGCGGCCCCGGTAGGACCACCAGGAGTAGGGGCCCTCCTGGTCGGGGTGGTGCTGGCGCAGGACGTCGACGTAGCCGTGGTCGTCGAGGACGCGGGAGAACCAGGCGCGTTCCTCGGGGAGGAAGCCGGCCTTCTTCTGGTTGGCCTTCCAGTTGCGGAGGTCGGCCTCGCGGTGGGCGATGTTCCAGTCGCCGCAGACCAGGACCTCGCGGCCCTCGGCGGCGGCGCGCTCGCGGAGGGTGCCGAGGTGGACGAGGAACTCGGCCATGAAGCGTTCCTTCTCGTCCTGCCGCTCGGTGCCGACCTCGCCGGAGGGGAGGTAGAGGGAGGCGACGGTCAGGCCGGGGAGGTCGAGTTCGGCGTAGCGGCCGGAGGTGTCGAACTCGGCGGAGCCGAAGCCGATGCGGGTGGCGTCGGGTTCGCGGCGGGACAGGACGGCGACTCCGGCGCGGCCCTTCGCCGCGGCCGGCGCCCAGACCGCGTGCCAGCCGTCGAGCCGGGCCAGCACCTCGCCGAACTGCTCGGTCTCGGCGCGGACCTCCTGCAGGCAGACCACCTCGGACTTGGTGTCGTCGATCCACTCCAGGAAGCCCTTCTTGGCGGCTGCCCGGATCCCGTTGACGTTGACCGTGGAAACACTCTTCACCCGGCGAGGGTACCGGGTTGCGGTTGCGTACCGGTTCGCCGTGCCCGGCAGGAACCCTTCCCATTGGTCTTGACCATGTCCACGGGCACCCCCTACTGTCACTTACTGCAAAGACCTTTAATAAAGAAGGACGGATAAAGCCCGCCCTCCCCACCTGCCAGAACCGGGGAGCAGTGGCGGGCCCCGACGGCCTTCAGGGTGGAGGACACGGTGGGGCAAGGAACGCTTCCGGCGGTTGCGGAGCCGAAGTACTGGCACCTGCGCTCGGTGCTGCTGCGCACCATGGACGCCGAGTTCTCCACCGGCCAGGTCATGCCCAACGAGCGTGAGCTCTCGGCCCGTTTCGGTGTGGCCCGCGCCACCCTGCGGCAGGCGCTCGACCAGCTGGAGCTGGAGGGCCGGCTGGTGCGCCGTCGCGGCATCGGCACGCTCGTCGCCGCCCCGCGCATCGGCATCCCGGTCGGCGACCGCGAGTCCGGCCGGGCCGGGTCCGCGCGCGGCCAGGAGTGGAAGGTCGTCGACTGCACCACCGCCGCCGCCCCCGCCGCGCTGGCCCGCACGCTCGGCATCGCCGAGGGCGAGCAGGTGCACACGGTGCGCCGGCTGCGGATCGTGCAGGGCGTGACGGTCGCCGCCGAGTCGCTGCACGTGCCGGCCGCCGGGCTGCCGCGGCTGGCCGTGGTGGTGGACGCGAACGACCGTGCCCGCGGCGTGCTGCGCCAGCTGGAGCGCCTGGGCGTCGACAACGAGTCCCGCTCGGTGGAGCTGGGCGTGGCGGAGACCGCAGAGGCCGCGCTGCTGGAGCGCCCCCCGGGCACCCCGGTGCTGGTGGTCACCACCCAGTACGCGGCGGCGGGCCGGCCGGCGGCCGTCGGTGTCTCCACCTACCGGGCCGACACCTGCAAGCTGACCTTCGGCGAATTCGGCGCGGCCGTCCAGGTCGCCACCCCGGCTGCCGCCAACGTCGCGGCCACCGCCGCGTCCTGACGAGCCGCAGGCAAAAGTTTGACCGGTGCCACCCCTGTTTGCCGAATCGGACCGGTGAACAGGGGTGGCACAGCCATGAGTTGGGCCGATCGAGAACCGGTGCACACCTGAGCCCGCGACCGGTTCGGCGGCGACCGGGAGCTGCGCCGCCTGCCGTGGGACGGCCTTGCCTGGACGGCCTTACCGGGACGGCGGATCGACCGCGAACAGCTGTTCCTCGACGTGGTCGAGGGCGATTCGCAGTGCGCCCATCGCCACCACCTCGGAGCCGAGTGCGGCGAGGGCGACTTCGGGCGCGCGCAGGGTGTAGCGGGAGAGCTGTTCGCGCAGCGGTTCCAGGACGCCGTCCAGGCCGGCCGCCCAGCCGCCGACCACCACGAGTTCGGGGTCGAGGGCGAGGACGAGTGCGGTGACGTCGTGCACCAGGCGGCCGAGGAAGCGGTCCATGGCGACCTGGGCGACCTGGTCGCCCTCCCGGGCCAGTCGGAGGACGCGGGCCACCGCGGCCTCGTCCAGCGGGTCGAGGGGCTGGCCGGTGGTGGAGAGCAGGCGTTCGGGGGTGGCCTGCCGGCCGAGCAGGTGTAGCGCGCCGATCTCGCCGGCCGCGCCGCCGAAACCGCGGTGCAGCCGGCCGCCGATCAGTGAGCCGGCGCCGGGGCTGAGGCCGGCCATCACGAACACCACGTCGCCCTTGCCGACGGCGGCGCCCTTCCAGTGTTCGGCGATGGCGGCGAGGTTGGCGTCGTTCTCGATCACCACGGGGCAGCGGAACGAGCGGCGCAGCCGGGCGCCGAGGTCGAGGCCGGTCCAGCCGGGCATCGCGGTGCCGAGCCGGATGACGCCTTCGCGGTCGACGATGCCGGGGGTGCCGACGACGACCTCCCACAGGCTGTCCCGGGAGACACCGGCCTTCTTCAGGACCTCGGCGACGGTGGTGCGGAGCTGGCTGAGCCGCTCCTCGGCCTCCATCGACTCGTCCACCGGCTTGGCGAAGCTGGTGATCACCTCGCCGGCCAGGTCGGCGAGGACCACCCGCAGGTCGTGGACGCCGATCTCGATGCCGAGGACGTGCCCGGCCTCGGCGCGGAACCGGAACCAGCGGGCCGGGCGGCCGCGTTGGCGGCCGGACTCCTGGACGTGGTCGACCTCGGCGACGAGTCCGGACTCCAGCAGTCCTTCGATGACGCCCTCGACGGTGGGTCTGGACAGGCCGGTGTCGCCCACGAGTTGGGTGAGCGTGACGGCCTGTCCGGCGCGCAACGACCGCAGGGTGACCGCGGCGTTGATCCGCCGCAGCAGTGAGGAGTCGCCGCCGGTGAGCCGATCCGTCAAGTCGCTGCCCTTCCGCTTCGCGCGACTGCCCTGGCGCGCGGTGCCGTGAACGCGGATCGCGGCGCACCGGCGTGTGGTGCCGGGCGCGCCCCCGCGCAAGCCGCCGCCCCTGGCCAGGCACAACGCGTGTGCCGTGAGTGCCGGGGCGTCTGCCCGGATCGTACTCGGGCACCCTCTGCGGAGCGAGCGTTTCCGCAGCTCATCATGGCTTCGGTATCGAAACGGTACGTGGTCTGTGATCAGTCGGTGATCGTGCGGCGGCATCCCGGTGGTTGTGTGGTGGCGTCCCGGTGATCGTGTGGTGGCGGATTCGGGTTGCGCGGTGGTGGCGGATCCGGGTTGCGCGGTGGTGGCGATCATTGCCCCTAGGCTGTGCGCCATGGGGAACGACACCACCACGCTGCGGAGTGCCGCGGACCGTCATGTCTCGTCCGCCGACACGGAGTTCGTGCGCGCCCACACCAGGCCCGGGCCGGTGCCGTTCGTGCCCGAGGTGCGGCTGCACATGGCGCAGGACGCGATCGCGCTGTGGGAGATCACCGAGCGGGAGCGCGGCGAGATCGGACTGCCGCCGCCGTTCTGGGCGTTCCCGTGGGCGGGCGGCGTCGCGGTGGCCCGGCACGTGCTGGACCGGCCCGAACTGGTCGCCGGGCGCACCGTGCTGGACCTGGCGGCGGGCTCCGGCCTGGTCGGCGTCGCGGCGGCGCTGAGCGGCGCGGCGCAGGTGCGGGCGGCGGAGATCGACGCGTACGCGGTGGCCGCGATCGCCGTGAACGCGGCGGACAACGGCGTCACGGTGACGGCCGAGTTGGCGGACGTGCTGGACGGTGACGGTGACGGCTGCCAGGTGGTGCTGGCCGGCGACGTGTTCTACGAGCGGGCGATGGCGGCGCGCTTCCTGCCGTTCCTGGAGCGTGCCGCCGCCCGGGGCGCGACCGTGGTGGTCGGCGACCCGGGCCGCGCCTACCTGCCGCGCGAACGCTTCACCGCGCTCGCCGAGTACGCCGTCCCGGTCGCCGCGGACCTGGAGGACGCGGCCGTGAAGACCACCACGGTCTGGGCGCTGCGCGGCTGACGCATCGTCAATTCCGCTCCGCCGGAAGGTTGGGCGAGCCCGAGGGGACGGGTGGTGTACGGAGAGGACGGGTGGTGTGCGGCGAGGACGGGACGGGCGGCGGGTAGCAGTCCATGCCCGACCGGGTCGGAGTCGGTGTGGGGGTGGAGTGTGCGTGGGGTGTTCGGACGTCAGCTGGTGGACGGCGCGGGAGTCCGGCTGGGTGTCGCGGTCGGGGTCAGGTAGCACGGACTGGCCGACGGGGTCGGGGTGTCGACGGCCGGGAGCGGGATGCAGGTGTTCCGCGGCTGCCCCGAACCCCACAGCTCCAACGAGCTGATCCGGTACGGCCCCTGCTGGTACCAGCCGTGGAAGTACACCATCAGCGTGCGGGTGTCCGGCCCGGTGGTGACCGTCCCCGTCAGCTCGTTCCAGTCGTTCTGGTTCGACCACAGCGCGATGTCCGTGGTGCCGGAACCGGTGACGCCCGCGAACACGAACGGCCCGGTGACCCGGGCGCTCAGCCGGTACGTGGAGTTCGGCTCGACCGTGACGCGCTGGGTGCAGCCCGCGTAACTGCTGTCGGTCGGATGCCCCTCCAGCGTGCCGAACGCGTCGGACGGCGGCAGCACCAGGCCGCTCTCGCAGCTCCACGCCAGCATCCGATTGCCCTGGTTGAAGTGCCCGTTGTCGACGACGTCGACGGTCGGCAGCGCCGCCGACGCGGGCGAGTCGAGGCCGAGGCCCAGGCCGGCGCCGGCCAGCGCGAGGGCGGCGGCCGCGAGGGCGATCGGCAGGCCGTCGCGGCGGTGGTGACGGGAGGTTCTTTGCGCACGCATGCCATCTCCGAGGTGGGGAGGATCGGGACGGGAAGCGGTGCGAGGGAGTGGCCCACACCTTGCTGGCGCGGGGCCGGTGCCGTCAAGAGCGGGACCGTAAATGGCTGGTGGCGCGGGCATCGCCGCTGGTAGGAAGAGGCGCCATGAGCGAGTACGAACTGCGGGCCGCGCTGCCCGCCGACATCGACGCGGTGCTGGCCTTCTGGGTCGAGGCCGCCGAGGGCACCAGCATCAGCGACGACCGGGCGGGCGTGGCAAGGCTGTTGGAGCGCGACCCGCAGGCGCTGATCCTGGCGGTGGCGGAGGGCGCGATCCTGGGTACGGTGATCGCGGGCTTCGACGGCTGGCGCTGCCACCTCTACCGGCTGGCCGTCCACCCGTCGGCCCGCCGCCGCGGCATCGGCGGCGCGCTGCTGGACGCCGCGCACGCCCGCTTCGAGGCGCTGGGCGGGCGGCGGGCCGACGCGATGGTGCTGGAGCACAACGAACTCGGGCAGTCGGCCTGGCAGGCGGCCGGGTACGGGCGCGAGGAGCGGTGGCGCCGGTGGACCCGGCCGCTGGGCTGAGCCGTCGTCAATTTGGCTTGCTTCAGGCGGACTTGAGGGTGCCGCCGTCGACGACCAGGTCGGCGCCGTGGATGTTTCCGGCCCGGTCGGAGAGGGCGAAGACGACCAGGTCGGCGACCTCCTGCGGAGTGGAGAGCCGGCCGGACGCGGTGCCTGCCTGGGTGGGCAGTCCGTCCAGCAGGGCATCGAGGGGGACGCCCATGGCATCGGCCATCCGGCCGCCGTAGCCGCCGGCGGAGGTCCACTGGTCGGTGGAAGTCGGGCCGGGCGAAACGGTGTTGACGCGCACCCCGCGCGGCGCGAGTTCCTCGCTGAGGCGCTTGCCGAACTGGGTGAGTGCCGCCTTGGCCTCCGCGTACCCCACCGGGGAGCCGGTGGGGATGCGGGAGTTGATCGAGGACACGTTGACGATCGCGCCGCGCCGCTCCAGCAGGCTGGGCAGCGCGGCCCGGGTGGTGCGCACCGCCGACATCACGTTCAGGTCGAACAGCGACTGCCACTGCTCGTCCGCGACGTCTAGCACGCCGCCCAGGGTGAACGTGGAGGCGTCGCCCGCGCCCACGTTGTTGACCAGCAGATCGATGCCGCCGAGCGCCGCCAGCGCCTGCTCGACCGCGCTCTCCGCGCCCTGGCGGGTGCTCAGGTCGGCCGTCGCGACGGTGGCGACCTCCGCCAACTCCTTTGTGGCGGTGCGGGTTGCGCCCACCACCTTCACTCCCTCGGCGGCGAGCGCGCGGGCGACGGCGAGGCCGATGCCGCGTCCCGCGCCGGTGACCAGGGCGGTGCGGCCGTTGAGTCCGAGATCCATGGTTCCTCGTTTTCGGTCGATATTCTTGAACTTGAGGTCAAATATTTGGGCATGCGAAACCGCGCGGGCGGCGCGGTCGATGCTTCTTCGGCGTCCGGCTTTCAGTGTCCGGGTTTCAGTGTCCGGGTTTCAGTGTTCGAAGACGGTGGCGACGGTGGTGTCGACGACCTCGAGGACCGCCTCGCGGTCGTAGGCCCGGGCCATCACCCGCAGTCCCGCGAGTGCGGTCATCAGGAACCTGGCCTGCGCGCCCGCGTCCACCGAGCTCGGGACGTCGCCCTCCAGCTTGCCCCGCTCGATGCGCGCGGCCAGCAGGCCGGCGCTGCGGTCGGTCATTCGGCGCACCGCGAGTGCGGCGTCCGCGTCCCGTCCGCCAAGCTCCAGCGCGGTGTTGACGGCGAGGCAGCCGCGACGCACCGGGCCGTCGAAGTCCGCGTCCACCAGCATCGCCAGGAAGGCCCGGATGCACTCCTTCGTGGTGCCCGGCCCCGCCAGGAACTCCTCGGCCAGCTCGGCGCCGCCCCGGTCGTACGCGTCCAGCGCCCGCCCGAAGAGTTCCCGCTTGGAGCCGAAGGCGTGGTAGAGGCTGCCCTTGCCGATGCCCGCCGCCTCGGCGAGTTCGGCCGGGGAGGAGCCGGCGTAGCCGTTCGTCCAGAACACCTCCATCGCCTGCGCGATCGCGGTGCCCTCGTCGAACTGCTTCGGTCGTCCCATGACCTGACGGTACGACATATTTGACCTTGGGGTCAATAACTTGTGGGCCGCGGCCGCGGCTTGTTCCACCCACCCGTCGGCGTCCTGCACGTCGATCGCTCCGAAGTCCCCCGCCGGAGTGCCGACATGGACCGGGCCGGCTGGTATTACTGGGACATGCAGGAAGAAACCGCACGCTCCGCGATCGACACGTTCATCTCCGCGTTCAACGCCTCGGACGACAGCTATGTGACTGCCCTGCTCTCCCAGGCCCTGACCTCGGACGTGGTCTTCTGGGGGCCGTTGGGCCGCAGCGAAGGAATCGCGGCGGTCGAGCGGTTCGTGCTGGACATCCGACGCCACCCGGCGGGGACCGGCACGATGACGCGCTGCTCAGCAGTGGACATGCCCGACGAATGGGCCCGGTACCAGTGGGTGTTCACCATGCCGGACGGAGGCCCCCGCCTGGCGGGAACGGACGTCGTCCATCTACGACGGAGCCTCATCGACCAGGTCATCGTCTTCGCGGGCGAGATCGAGCCGTTCGCCTCCTGAGTCGTCCACCTGTCGCTGTCCTTCTCCTGAACGGCAGGGGTCAGCAGCTGTGGCTGCTCAGCTGCCGGTAGAGCTCCTTGTGTCCGTCCGGGGTCGGGTGCACGCCGTCGACGAACTGGTGGGGCTGGTCGCGGAGGGGTTCCCACATGTCGATGAAGTCGATGTGGTGGTCCTCGCACCAGGCCTGGAGGGTGACACGCAGGGTGAGTGCTCGCGCCGTGGTGAAGCGGAGGCCCTCGTAGTCGTCGAGCCGTGTTTCGTCGAGCCAGGACGGTCCGACGACGACCATGCGGGCGTTGTGGCGCTGGGCGGTTGCGGCCAGCGAGGCGAGATGGTCGGCCAGCGAGGCGAGATGGTCGGCGAGGTGGGGCATTTGGGTGTCCGGCGCGGCGACCGGCACGGCCGAGTCGTTGATCCCGGCGGCCACGACCAGCGTGTCCGGGTGGCGGGGAACCAGCAGCGGGGGTGTCTGCTGGGCGACGTCCGCCAAGGTGCTGCCGGGGATGGCCAGGTTGAAGACCCGGTGGGAGTTCTCGTTCGACGCGATGTGCGTCGCCGCCAGGTGTCCGGCCCAGCCGCCCTGGGGGTCGCAGCGGCCGTAGGCGATGCTGTCGCCGACGATCACGATGCGCGCCGCAGGGCGCAGCGGCCTCGCGTCCAGGTAGGCCCAGGCCGTCCGGCCCGAGGTGAGGACCACTCGTCGGCGGGCGTAGTCGTCCACCTCGTAGGCGTCGGCAGCGGCCAGTTCCTGGTCGGTCAGGTGCAGGACGGCGCCCTCGACCGTGCCGCCGAAGTCGCGTACCAGGGTGAGGTGTTCGGGCCGGCCGCTGGTGGCGATCACGGATTCGTCGGTGATCGTGAGGGGCCTGGTCGTGTGGCCGGCCAGGGAGGCCGTGGTCGTCGGCACCGTGCGACCGAAGAGGGTGGTTTGCACCTGCGGGTCCATTAGCGTGCCGAAGCAGAACAGGGCGTGGGGGCGGGACTCGGTCACTGCGGTGCCGTGGCCTTTCACTCGGAACGATCACGTCACCCTATCGGCCCGTGGAAGCCCGTCCCTGTGCCGCTGACGAGGGCACTTCGTCCGGGCCGCGCATGCTTGCCGGTCGGACTGCTCGCGGCCTCATGTGTGCGCGCTACTGGCCGAGCAGGTGGGCGAAGTCGTAGCCGAGGCCGCCGAGCGTCGGAAGCGCGCCCAGGTCGGTGATGGCGCCGACGGGGATGCTGTAGGTCTGGTCCGGGGTGAGGGTGGCGGCGGCAGCGGCCGGGGTGGAGGCGAGGAGGAGGGTGGCGAGGGCGGTGAGGGCGGTGCGCACGGTGGACTCCTCTGGGTGCTGGGGCTGACGCTTGGTCAACGGGCGGGCAGGGGCGGGGGTGACGCGGGACCGCCCGTTCGGGTGCAGAGGAGGGTGCGTGCGTCAGGACGGGAGGGGGCGTCAGGACGGGAGGGTGCCGGCTTCGGCGGTGAGGCGGGTGGCCAGCTCCTTGGCGAGGCGGGCCGCGGGGCCGCGGCGGCGGCGGGAGAGGGCGAGGCCGAGGTGGCGGCGCGGGGCGGGTTCGGCGAGGGGGAGGGAGAGCAGGTCGGGGTGGTCGGTGAGGCCGATCCGGGGGATCAGGGCGATGCCGATGCCCGCGCGGACCAGTGACTGGGCGAAATCGTAGTCCGTCGCGGTGTAGGAGATCCGCAGGTCCACCCCAGCCAGCGCGCCGAACCGGACGAGCTGCCCGGCGGACTTGCCGCAGCCCAGGATCCAGCGCTGGTCGGCGAGTTCGGCGAGGTGCAGGTCGGTGCGGTGGGCCAGCGGGTGGCGGCGGGGAAGGACCACGCGCAGCGCATCCTCGGCGGGCGGCGTCCAGTTCAGGCGGGGGCGGTCGCCCGGGCGGGCGGGCGGTCGCCGAGGCCTCGGCGGCCCGTCGCAGGGGCCGCGGGTCGCCGTTGACCGTCCACGAGCCGTCACCGGGCCGGCCCCGGCCGCCGGAGGGAATCGGCGAGCGTGGGGTCGATGCCCCGGTCGGCGTCCCACCCGAACGCGAGCACCGGCGCCCGCAGCCGCCACAGGGCCAGCGCGACGGCCTGGCGCTGCTGGACGGGCGTGAGTGCGGCTGATCGCCCGGTCGGTGCCGGGTCGTCCTGTCGGAGTTTCTGGTGCGTCGTTTACCGCTCGTGGCCAGGTGATCGACTCAAAGGGACGTCGATGCTTGCGCACCGGGGTCTCGTTGGTTCGAGGTGGTCAGGCCGGTCCGTAGATGGCGCGGTCGGCCTTGGTGACCAGTGCCCAGTACCGGTCGCCGTAGGACCAGTGCCACCACTCGGTGGGGTAGTTGACGAAGCCGGCGTCGCCCATGGTCCGGGCCAGGAGGTCGCGGTTGCGGCGCGCCCGGTCCGACAGCCCCGGGGCGTCCAGCGGACAGTACTTCTCGTCCCCCGTGCGGTGGCCGTTCACGGCGCCACCCATGTCCAGCTCGACGCCCTCGGCATCAACGAGCGTCAGATCGAGCGCCGCCCCGGCACAGTGCGGCGCCACCTCGACCGGGGAGACGAAGGCGCTGGCCCGGCGCCGCAGGTCGACAGGGTCGGTGATGCCCGAGCGGCGCAGGCGGTCCTCGTAACGGGCGAACCGCCGCGCCTGCTCGGTGCTGCTGCGATGCCCCTCTATGACAAGGAACCTGACGCCGTCGGGAAGCCGTTCGGACGCCGAGCGCAGACGTTCGAGCACGCCGGTCCTGACCCGGCCGTAGGCCCCTGCCTCGTCCCGTTCCCGGGAGTCCAGCGCAATCGCCGGGACCGAGGCGATCTCCGCGAGAGGCTCGCCGCAGTCCTGCACGGGGATGTCGACCACCTGGGGATCGCTCAGCAGAATCATGGACCCTGAGCCTAGAGCTCGTCCGGCCGCCCGGCCCAGACCAGCAGCGCTGCGCCGCACGCAACACCGTCGAACGAGTCGTCAACCGGCTCGAACACGCGTGATCGACCGGGCAAGCTCCAACTCATCTGTCAGTCAAGGCCTTCGATGATGCGGAAGTCACGCTCGACGGCGTCGCCGAGGACGACCAGCGCCTCCTGGTAGGCCTCGCTCTCGCGGGCCGCAACTGCCTGTTCGAAGCTGTCGAACTCGATCAGTATGGTGCGCCCGGCGATTCCGGCGTCGTGTGCGACGACCTGACCGTCACGGGCGAGGACCCGCCCGCCCCCGGCTCGGACGGCCCGACCGGCCAGTTCGTTGTAGGCAGCCAGCTTCTCGGGGTCTGAAATCGTGCGGTAGGAACTGACCCAGTAGCCCTTGGCCATGGAGCCCTCCGGTGTTTGAAAGAGCACTTCCGACTTCGACTTCATACTTCAGATCGACCGCACCCGGCGACTGATATTCGGGCTGCTGCGGAGTCCTCGCCGGTCGGCCCCGATTCGGCCCCGATTCGGCCCGGCCGGTCCGGCCGGGTTCGTGCTCGCAGGACCGGAGACGCGGTGGCCGGAGTGATCGATCAGGATGCCCCCGGCGCCGACGGGCGGCGTTCGGGGCGTCAGGGCGTCAGGGCTTCAGGGCGTCAGGGTTTCAGGGTGGCGAGGGCAGCGAGGATGCGGGACCAGGCGTCGGCGGATTCGGTGGGGCGGAAGGTGGCCGGGCGGTCGGGGCAGAGGAAGCCGTGCGGGGTGTCGGGGTAGGAGACCAGCTCGTGCGGGACTTCCGCTTCGGTGAGGCGGGCGTCGATGCGGGACCAGTCGATGGGTGGGACGAGGTGGTCATCGGTGCCGACCAGGCCGAGGACGGTGGTGCCGTGGGCGGCGAGGGTGGCGGCGCCGGTGGGGGTGAGCGGGGGCTGGGGGGCGGCGGTGAACGGGGTGGTGTCGGCGTCCAGCAGCCAGCCCGGGTAGCAGGCGACGATCAGGTCCAGCGGGAGGCGGGTGCCCGCGACGAAGGCGAGGTGGCCGCCTACGGAGAAGCCCGCGAACGCCCGGCCCGGGCCGGCGCCGAGGGACGCTCCGACGGAGAGTGCGGCGGCGGTGTCGGTTGCGACCTGGTCGGCCGTCAGGGCGGACAGCAGTCGGAAGCCCTCGTCCCGGCCCGCCGCGTCGTACGGCAGATCCGCCCGGGGGACGGTGCGGCCGAAGAAGTCCGGCGCGACGGCGGCGTAGCCCGCGGCGGCCAGCTGCTCGCAGACACCGCGCACCCAGGCCGTCACCCCGAACAGCTCCATCCCGACCACCACGGTGGCCGGCGGCGTGACGCCCTCCGGCACGGCGACGAACACCTCCGGGCCGGTGGTCTCCGGCCGGGTCCAATACGTCCTCGGCTTCGGCGAGTTCATCGTCCGTGTCCCCCTCGTACGGCCCGGCCCGGCGCGGCGCCGGTCGAGGCCACGCTACCCGGGCGGGGGCGGTTCACCGGGCCGAAGGCGCGCGGGAGTTGGGTGTCGTGCACGTCCGGCGGGCGGGGGCCCCGGCGCCGCGAGGGCGTCCGGGCGGCGCGCGGCTACGAGGCCGGGCGGTAGGTGGTGACGGTGCCGCCGTTGCTGAACTCCAGCGTCTCGACGGGGGTGAACTGGCGCGGCCGGAAGTCGCCGGCGAAGGCGGGGAGGCCGGTGCCGGCGACCACGGGGTAGCGCTTCCAGATGAGTTCGTCGATCTCCGGGAGCAGTTCGCCCGCGAGCTTGGCGCCGCCGCACAGCCAGATGTCGCCGTCGCCGGGCTGCTGCTTCAACTCCCGTACCAGGCCCAGTGGGTCGGTGCGGACCACGTTGACCGCCGGGTCGGTCGGTTCGGGGAGGGTTGAGGAGACCACGTACTGCTTCAGGTGGGCGTAGGGGCTGGTGACGCCGATGTCCAGGGCGGGGCGGTAGGTGCCCAGGCCCATCAGTACGGTGTCGAAGCGCTTGTTGGGCGCCCCGTCGAGGCCGATGTGGGGACGGGCATGGGTCGGCATGGTCTCGGGGAACTCGGCCCGGAGGTAGTCCACCATGTCGTCGCACTGGGGGTAGAAGTCGTACTCACCGGCCGGGCCGGCGATGAAGCCGTCGATGGAGAGGGCGACGTAGTACACGAGCTTTCGCACTCGGTGCCTTTCGAAGAAGGGTGACCACTCGGTCTGTAGTACTCTGCTTGGAGTGGTAAGAACGTAGCACTACGAGTGGAGTGGTTACAAGCGATGGCCCGAAGCAATCCCGAACGACGCGCGGCACTGCTCGACGCCGCGATCGAAGTCCTTGCCGAGGAAGGTGCCCGGGGGCTGACCTTCCGGGCAGTCGACCAGCGTGCCGCCGTCCCGACCGGCACCGCCTCCAACTACTTCAGCAACCGCGACGCCCTGCTCACCCAGTGCGCCGAGCGCGTCTACGAACGCCTCGGCGCCGACCCCGAGGCCCTCGCCCAGGGTCTGACCGGGCCGCGCGACACCGCGCGGGTCGCCGAGCTGATGCACCAACTCGTCGACCGGATCGCCGACTTCCCGACCGGCTTCCTCGCCCTGCTGGAACTCCGCCTGGCCGCGCTGCGCCGCCCCGAACTGCGGGAGACGGTCACCCGGCGGATCGGCGCGGACCTCCAGTTCAACATCGACTACCACCTGGCGGCGGGCCTGCCCGGCGACGCCACCGCGGTCCGGTTGCTGTACCTGGCGCTGAACTGGCTGATCCTGGAACGCCTCGCCCTGCCCGACCTGTTCACCGCCGAGCAACGCGCCGAGCTGGTGGACGAGTTGGTGACCCGGGTGATCGGCGCGCCTGCGGAGTAGCGCCACCCGTTGCGCGGGGCGGGAGGGGCGGTGGCGCGCCTGGCGCTCGGTGGTGTCGGGTGGCCGTCGCGCGGGTGTGCAGGTGGTCGACGGCCGACCTGTCGTGCGCGCGGTGCTTCGCTGGGCGTCAAGTGGCGGTCGGCGTCGGCCGGTTCGATGGGGTGGCGCGAGTCGGTCGGCTCGCCAGGGGGAGGGTGAGCGGCGGCGCGGTGCTCCTCCCGTGGCAGCGTCCGGGTTTCGGCGGGATGGCGACGTGTCGGGCAGGGGTCGCTGCAGCCGATCGGGGTTCGGGGTGGTGAACGTCTGTTGAGGTCTGATCGATTGGCGGTCAGTCAAGCAGCTTCGAACAGGGGCGGGAAGCCTTTGCGTGCAGGATTCTGCGCGAAGTTGTTGACAAGTGCTCGATCGGAGCCCGGATACTGCATCTCATTGCAGAACGGGCCACCGAAGGAGTACCCGTGTTCTCACCCCCACGCAGGCCGGCCGCCGGCGCTCTGGCCGCCGTGCTGCTGGCCGTCGCAGCCGGTGTCGCGCCGACCGCTTCCGCGGCTTCCGCCACGCAGCCGGACGCCGCGACGTACAGCGTCACCGTCGGCGCGCCGGTGACGTACAGCCACCCGACCGACACCCCGGCGGTGCCGTACCTGGACAAGGACGGCACGTTCTGGTTCCAGCAGTCCGCGGCGCTGTACGGCGCGAGCGACCCGCGGTACTGGGACTTCTTCACGGGGACGGACTTCGACACCGCCACCCGTTCCGGTGCCGTCTCCAACGCCGTCAACCCGGCCAACGCGCAGGACAAGAACAACGACACCACCTGGCGCTGCAACAACAGCCCGACCGGGAAGACCGCCACCGCCGCCCCGAGCGGCAGCGGTTACGCGCAGAAGAACTACTGCGACCTGTCGGGCGTCTGGATCGACCCCGACACCGGTGACTGGTACGGGCTGGTGCACAACGAGTTCACGCCCCAACCCTTCGGTGACGGGCTGCACTTCGACGCCATCGACTACGCGGTCTCCACCGACCAGGGCAGGACCTGGACGATCCGCGACCACGTGATCACCTCGCCGTACAGCACCACCCGCGGCGACACCGCGCAGTTCCCGAACCAGACGTACTCGTACGGCGACGGCGACCAGCGCCTGCTGGTGGACGCCGCGTCCGGGTACTTCTACGTGTTCTACGGCTCCCGGGTGGTCGACAAGAGCGGCGGCTGGAAGGCGTTCTACGAGCACGTCGCGCGCGCCCCGATCGCGGGCAAGATGGCGCCGAGCTCCTGGCAGAAGTGGTACAACGGCGCCTGGAGCGAGGCCGGCGTCGGTGGCCGGGAGTCGAACATGGTGCCCGTCGGGGCGTCCAGCAGCACCGGGTACACGCCCGTCTCCGGCGAGTACGACCCGGCGAACGCCGGCACCTCCGCCCAGCAGATCGCGGCCGGTCAGATGCCCGCGACCTCGCCGCTGTTCGTCATGGACGTCACGTACAACGCCTACCTGGGGCTGTACATCGGCGAGCCGCAGGCCGTCGACCAGAGCGGCAACGCGCCGCAGCAGTTCTACGCCACCGACAACCTCGCCACGCAGAAGTGGTACCCGATCGGGGACACCGGCGGGTACCACACGGCGTCCTGGTACCGCTGGTTCCTGGACGGCGCCAACCGGACCAGCTCGGCGATCGTCGGCAAGTCGTTCCGTTCGTACTGCGCGTTCGGCTGCTCCGGCGGTGCGTCAGGGCAGTACGTGAACGTCAGCATCGACTCCACCGCGCCCGCCGCGGCGCCGGTCGACCTGACGAAGGCCTACCGGATCGCGACCAACGGCGGCCGGGTGCTCGCCCAGGCGTCCGGCACCGCCACTTCGGTGGCCGCGCCCACCGGGTCCGCGCTGGAGTCGTGGACCTTCGCGGCCAACGGCGACGGCTCCTACCGGATCGCCAACTCCTCGACCGGGCAGCTGCTCGGCGTCAACTCCGGTGCGGTGGCGGGCCGGGCCTGGGGCGCGCAGCCGACCGTGACGGCCGCGCCCGTCGGCGGGCCGAGCGTCGGCCAGCAGTGGTGGGTGCTGCGCGGCACCGACGCGAACGGCGCCGCGGACGGCACGGTCAAGCTGGTGAACCGTTACAGCGGCCTGGCGCTCGGCCTCTCCTCCGCCACCGGCCGACTTGCCGAGACCGTCCCCGCCCGCTCCTGGACGGACACCAGCGGCAGCGCGGTCGGCGCGGGTCGCACCGCGGGCGAGCAGACACTCACCCTCACGGTGGCCGGCAGCGCGCCCGAGACCGTCACCGTCACCAACCCCGGCAACCAGGCCACCAAGGTCAACACCGCCGTCTCGCTCCAGCTCGGCGGCAACGACTCGGCCGGCAAGGCACTCAGCTGGACCGCCACCGGACTGCCCGCCGGACTGACCATCAGCCCGGCCGGACTGATCACCGGCACCCCGACCACCACCGGCTCCGCCACCGTCACGGTCACCGCCTCCTCCGGGACGGCCAACGGCTCGACCACCTTCACCTGGGCGGTGAACCCGGCGCTCACCGGCACCCACACCCTGACCGTCTCCGGAAAGGCCCTCGACAACCCCAACCACTCCACCACCGCCGGCACCCAGCTGATCACCTGGGCGCTCAACAGCGGGCAGAACCAGCGCTGGATCTTCACCCCGCAGGCCGACGGCAGCTACCAGATCAGCAACGCCGAATCGACCCTGTGCATGGACGTGAACGGCGGCTCCGGCCGCGCGGGCGCGGCGATCATCCAGTACACCTGCACCGGCGGCAGCAACCAGCGCTGGATCGTCAGCGCCGTCGGCAACGGCTACACCGTCGCCTCGCAGAAGAGCGGACTGCTGGTCACCACCGCCTCCACCGGTGACGGCGCCCTGGTCACCCAGCAGCCGGACACCGGCTCGGCGCTCCAGCGCTGGACGATCGGCTGACGGGTAGACGAAGGAACGGCGCGACGGGGGATCCCGTCGCGCCGTTCCTGTATGCCCGCTCAGCCGGGGTGGTGCGCCGCCGCGAACGCCTCGGCGTCCCAGTGGCCGCCCAGCGACGGGGCGAGCGCGGACGCGGCCAACTCCCGGAAAGCGGCCGGGGACCGGTCGGCTGCCGCGCCTTCCGGGAGGGCGCCCAGCAGCGGGGCGCCGGCGGCGGACGGCAGGTCGGCCAGGTTGCAGCGGGCCGCGAGGTCCGGGTCGGCGGGCCAGCTGCCGACCACCACGCCGCGCAGCGCCAGGCCCCGGTGGCGCAGCGCCTCCGCGGTCAGCGCCGTCGCGTTGAGGGTGCCCAGGCCGGCCGCCGCGACTAGCAGGAACTCGGCCTGGACGCCCGCGAGTTCGCAGGCGGCGGCGAGGTCGGCGAGGGTCCGGCCCCGCTCGTCGTAGCGGACCAGCAGCCCGCCCGCGCCCTCCACCAGCACGCAGTCGAAACGGTCGGCCAGGTCGGCCACGGTCTTCGCCACCTCGTCCGGCGCGAGGGTCGGCAGACCGGACCGGCGGGCCGCCGTGTCGGGCGCCAACGGCTCGGGGTAGCGGGCCAGTTCGACGCCGTGCACCAGCGGCCCGGCCAGCCGGGCCACCTCGTCGACGTCGCCCGGCTCGCCCGGTGCCAGCCCGGTCTGGCCGGGCTTGAGCACTGCCACCGGATCGGTGCGGAGCGCCGCGAGGGCCGCGGTGGTGACGGTCTTGCCGACCTCGGTGCCGGTGCCGGTGACGAACAGTACGGGCGACATGGTGCTTCCTCAGGAGGGTGGTTCAGTTGCTGTGCGCCGCGTGGGACGCGGCAGCGGCGGCGGCGACGGCTCGGCCGATCGCGGCCACGTCCGCGTCGTCGGTGACGAACGGCGGCATGGTGTAGATCAGGTCGCGGAACGGGCGCAGCCACACGCCGTGTTCGGCGGCGGCCGCGGTGGCCGCCGCCATGTCGACCGGTGCGTCGAGCTGCACCACGCCGATCGCGCCCAGCACCCGGACGTCCCGTACCCCGGGCTGTCCGGCGCACGGTGCGAGGGCGTCGCGCAGTGCGGTCTCGATGCGCTTGACCTCGGTGCGCCAGTCCTGGCGCAGCAGCAGGTCGATCGAGGCGTTGGCGGCGGCGGTGGCCAGCGGGTTGCCCATGAACGTCGGGCCGTGCGCCAGCACCGGGACCTCGCCGCGCGAGATGCCCTCCGCGACCCTGCTGGTGCACAGGGTGGCGGCCAGCGTCAGGTAGCCGCCGGTCAGCGCCTTGCCGAGGCACATCACGTCCGGGGAGACGCCCGCGTGGTCGGCGGCGAACAGTTCGCCGGTGCGGCCGAAGCCGGTGGCGATCTCGTCGAAGACCAGCAGGACGTCGTGCGCGTCGCACAACTCGCGCAGGGCCTTCAGGTAGGCGGGGGAGTGGAAGCGCATGCCGCCCGCGCCCTGCACCACCGGTTCGACGATCACGGCGGCCAGCTCGCCGGCGTGCCGTTCGATCAGGTCGGCCAGGTGCGCCAGGTACTCCGGGTCGGCCGGGGCGTCGTACCCGGCGGGCGGCTCGGCGGCGAACAGCTGCTGGGGCAGCACCCCGCCCCACAGGTGGTGCATCCCGCCCTCGGGGTCGCACACCGACATGGGGTGGAAGGTGTCGCCGTGGTAGCCGCCACGCCAGGTCAGCACCCGCCGCTTCTCCGGCCGTCCGAGCGACTGCCAGTACTGGAGGCACATCTTCAGCGCGACCTCGACCGCCACCGAACCGGAGTCGGCGAGGAACACGTGCTGCAGCGGCTCGGGCGTCAACTCCACGAGCTTGACGGCGAGTTCGACCGCAGGGCGGTGGGTCAGGCCGCCGAACATGACGTGGCTCATCCGCTCCAGCTGGTCGCGGACGGCCGCGTCCAGCTCCGGGTGCCGGTAGCCGTGGATCGCCGCCCACCAGGACGACATCCCGTCGATCAGCTCCTCGTGCCCGCCCACCGGCTCGGCCAGCCGCAGGCGCACGCCCGCGGCCGACTCCACCACGAACGGCCGGACCGTCCCCGGCATCGGACCGTACGGGTGCCAGACGTGCGCCCGGTCCAGGTCGAGCAACTGCGCGTTGTCCGTCACGCGTTCGGCGCCAGTTCGGTGCCCGCGCCACGACGGCGCACCCGCACCAGGTCGGTGCGCGCCTCGTCGTCGGAGCCCTCGGTTTCCGTGGTGGCCGTCTCGGCCTCGTCGGCCTGGTGGCCGCCGCACGGGCCGCAGCCGCCGCCCGTCCCGCAGGCGGTCTGCTCCTCGTGGCCGCCGCAGGCCGAGGCGCCGCCGCCGCAGCCGCCGGCCGACGCGCGGTGGCGGGGCAGGGTGGTCTGCTCGGCGCCCTCCACCTCGAAACCGGCGTCCTTGATCATGTCGAGATCGGCCTGTCCGGCCTGGCCCTCGCTGGTCAGGTAGTCGCCCAGGAAGATCGAGTTGGCGATGTGCAGGCCCAGCGGCTGCATCGACCGCAGGTGCACCTCGCGGCCGCCCGCGATCCGCACCTCGATGTCCGGGCAGACGAACCGGACCATCGCCAGGATCCGCAGGCAGCGCTGCGGCGTCAGGTTCCACTCCTCGGCGAGCGGGGTGCCCTCGAACGGGATCAGGAAGTTCACCGGCACCGAGTCCGGGTCCAGCTCGCGCAGCGCGTAGACCACGACCACCAGGTCCTCGTCGCTCTCGCCCATGCCCGCGATCAGCCCCGAACAGGCCGACAGGCCCGCGCCGTGGGCCTTCGTCACGGTGTCCACCCGGTCCGCGTAGGTGTGGGTGGTGGTGATCTCGCCGTACGTGCTCTCGGAGGTGTTCAGGTTGTGGTTGTACGCGTCCGCGCCGGCCGCCTTCAGGCGCTCGGCCTGATTGTCCGACAGCAGCCCCAGGCAGGCGCAGACCTCGACCTGCTCGTCCGCGTCCTTGATCGCCGCGATGGTGTCCGCGACCCGGTCGATGTCCCGGTCCGTCGGCCCGCGGCCGCTCGCCACCAGGCAGACGCGCTTCGCGCCGCCCGCGACACCCGCGGCCGCCGCCTCGGCGGCCTGCTCCGGCTTCAGCCAGGTGTACTTGAGGATTTCCGCCTTCGACCCCAGGCGCTGCGAACAGTACGAGCAGTCCTCCGGGCACAGCCCGCTCTTCAGGTTCACCAGGTAGTTGAGCTTCACCCGGCGCCCGAACCACTGCCGGCGCACCCGCCCGGCGGCCGCAACCACATCCAGCAGCTCGTCATCCGTGGTGGCCAGTACGGCCAGCGCCTCCTCGCGGGTGGGCAGTTCCCGGCGAAGGCCCTTGTCGGTCAGCGTGTCGAGGAGATCCATGGCCCGATCCTGCCCGGGCCGCCCCGCCGTCCGCCAGAGGGAACACACCAGAAGATCGCCCGGAGCGTGTGCGAGTAGTCACAACAGGCCTTGACCTGCCGCTTTACGCACGATCTGACGGTATTCCGATAGCCGGCGGACGCTGCGAGACATTCCTCACACGGTCACGGTGGTTTGCACCCTGCCGCTCAACTTCGCTTCCTGAGCGGACGTGATCTGCCGGACCACCAGAATCGCGAGCACCGCCGCAGCCAGGCCGGCCACCACGTCGAAGGCCGAGTAGCCGTTGTCGCCCGCGCCGAGCTGGTCGAGGACCGTGGCACCGACCGTCTGGGCGAGCCAGGCGGCCCACCAGGCGTTGATCAACCAGGTCTTGCCGGCGGGCTCGGTCGCGCGCCAGATGTCCAGCGCGATCCGGCGCGGAATCCACCACATCGCCAGGGGGACGAACCAGGCGCCGACGGCCCATCCGGCCGAGTACTTCTGAATATCCGGACCGAAGCGGTCGACGTTGAGCCGACAGCGCCGGAACCAGAGAACGAATGCGACGCAGCTGCCGACGGCCAGCACGACCAGGAGCGGCACGAGCATTGGGAACACCGCCGACCGGGTGCCGCCGGCCGCGGCGACCGCCGCCTGCGAGGCGGCCTCAAGGCCGATTAGCACCTGCGCGGCCAGCGCCAATCGCCGGACGCCGGTGGCCGATCTGTCGTCGGGCAGGGCCTGCGGGCCCGGCATGTGGTGAACGTTCTCGGAATGCACGGAGATCCCCCGCCGAAGTGGTGCCTGCGGTGTGGATCACTCGCAGTGATGGCGTGAAGAATAGGGGCTTCGTTCGAACTCTCAAAGCGAGTTGCCCCGGCTCAACAACTACGCACCGCGGCCTCGACCTTGCCGAAGTCCCCCACCGCGAAAGCCTTCGCCGGGATGGTGAAATACATCGTCCCCGCGTCACCCCAGCCCCAGCCGAGACCGGTGTCCTCGGCGAGTTGGAGCAGATGGACGGCGGGCCCGCCGGCGTCGCGGCCGGTCACCGCATAGGCGTAGGAGGCGTCAGGCCAGCCGAAGGCGCAGTGCTGTCCGGCCGTGTTCCCGTCGAGGTCGTCGAACGCGGCGAGGATGAGCGACGCCGCGCCCCAGTGCCTGTCGGAGTCGAACTCGACGTCGTGGTCCTCGACGTCCCAGGCGTCCGGGAGCATGGTCGACCCGACGGCGCGGACGGGGCGGGCCGGATAGTTCCTCGCCGGTTCGTGCGCGGTCCGTTCGACTGCTCGTGCGGGGTCCGCCGGAATCACCCGGTGGGCCTGCGGGCCGGAGGTGTCCAGCTGTCGGTACGTCTCGTACGGCAGATCCGGAGCGAGGGAGAAGAAGTTGAGCAGGCCCGGCCGGGTGGGCAGTTCACTGCCGAGCGGGGCGGCGAGGGCATCGGTGTCGAGGACGGCGAGCAGGGACAGCGGAACGCCGTCGAGCTCGGGCCACCGGGTTTCCGGTTCGAGGAGGGCCGGGCCGCCGAGCCGGCATCGGCCGGTGGCCGGGGCGCCACCGCTCGCAGGCTCCAACCGGACGCCGCGGCGGGCCATCGCGGCGAACTGCGGGCCGGCTCGCTCTCCGAGCCGTTCGACGCAGACTCGGCGCATCTCGGCAGTGTCGTGGAATTCCATGCCGTCATCGTCTCAACTGCCGCCCACAGTCGGCTTTGCGCCGATGCGAACACGGCTTGGTCGAGGCTCCTACGGCTTGCGCGCGAGGGCGCAGGAGATCATCCGTTCCCACACCGTCGGTTCGTGCGGGGGCGTGCCGGTGTTGGGGGCCGGGGCGGATTCCGGGCGCCAGAGTGAGCAGTTGACGAGGCCGGGTTCGAGGAGTTCGAGGTCGCCGAACAGGGCGGTGATCTCTTCGTCGGTGCGCCAGCGGCCGCGGCCGAACGCGTCCTGCAGTTTCTGTTCCGCGATCCGGGTCTGTTCGTTGTCGCCGTCGCCGTCGCCGTCGCCGTCGCCGTCGCCGTCGCCGTCGCCGGTGCGGAAGTGCGAGATGTAGATCCGGCTGTCCGGCGGCACCCGGTCCGTCCACCAGTGCACCAGCTCGCCGGGCTGCTCGGCGTCGTTGAGGTGGTGCAGGACGGCGCTGAAGATGATGCCGACCGGCTGGTCGAAGTCGATCAGGCGGGCCACGTCGGGGTGTTGGTGGATGCTCTCCGGCTCGCGCACGTCCGCCCGGATCACCGCGGTGCGTTCGTCGGCGGCCAACAGGGCACGGCCGTGGGCGAGTACGGTCGGGTCGTTGTCGACGTAGACGACGCGTGCGTCGGGGCGGTGCCGTTGGGCGACCTGGTGCACGTTGTCGGCGGTGGGCAGGCCGCTGCCCATGTCGATGAATTGACGGATGCCGTCGTGGGTCATCGCCGCCACGGCGCGGATCAGGGCGCGGCGGTTTTCGATCGGGACCGCCACCGAACCCGGCAGTTCCTCGAGGAAGAAGTCGCCGATTTCGCGGTCGACGGCGTAATTCTCCGTGCCGCCGAGCAGATAGTCGTAGATGCGAGCGATGCTCGGCCTGGACGGATCGATCCCCGCGGTGTCGTTGGGCATCGGGACCAACTCCTGTCGCTCGGACTGTCGGCGCCCCAACTGTAGGAGAGCACCCGCCCGCCCGGGACGGCGAATCGCCGTGGCCGCGCACCTGGTGGCGGCCGTGGCCACGGCGGGGCGGTGAACAGTTCGTTGGGGAAAGGTGGCAGACGGATCGGGCCTGCCCGGGTACGGTCGGAGGCATTGGGACGGGAGGGCAAGGCATGACGGCAATGGCGGAGTCCGGCACGCTGCGGGTGCCGCGGAGCATCAATGGCATCGGGCATGCGCTCACCTATGACGAACGGGCCCGGTTTTACGGCGAGTTGGGGCCGGTCGAGGATCCGCTTGACCGGGAGGCCGTGATCACGTCCTGGTGGCTGCGCGCCATGTCCGCGGCGTACGGCAGCGACCGGTCCGGCTTCCGGGCCGCCGTGGGCCCCGTACTCGCCGCCGCCCGGTCGCGACAGATCGGGGCCGTCGCGTGAAGGGTTGGCGGTTCTGGCTCCAGGACCAGCCCGCCCAGACGATGATCGAGATCTCCAAGGCGGACGACCTGCTGTTCGCCCTGGTCACCGCCGCCCTGGTGACACTCGACGGCCGGGCCGGCTCCGCCCTCGACGAGTGGGGCGACCTGCGCAGCGCGGTGCTCGCCCCGTCGGTCACCGCCGAACTGTTCGTCAACCCCGAGGAGCGCACCATCGACGTCCTGCGCCTGGTGTGGGTGCCGGGGCTCGGTGAGTGACTCGATGGGCGCCGAGGTGGTGGTGGCCGGCGCCGATCGGCGAGCCGGTGGGTCGCCCGGCGCCGTCAGTGTGTTGGTGAGGCAGTGGCGGCAGGAGGTGGAGGGGGTCGCAGAGGGGTACTCGTGGTGCGCGCCCGAGTTGATGAACGACCTCGGGTGCCGCACCACGCCGGCGGAGGAGTGGCCGCAGCTGCCCGCGGCGGTCCGCGAGGCCTGGGAGCCGGAGCTCCGCGGGCTGGACGAGCGATTCCGCGCCGCCACGATCCCCTGGCCCGGGCGCGGCGACGGCGACGGCCGGTGGTGGATGTGGCGGATTCCGCGCCTGATCCATGCCGAACCGGGGGAGCGGTGCGACGAGCGGGGCTGGCCCGCGGGCTGGGACATGATGCCGTTCGCCAAGCCGGATGCGGTGCGAGTGATCTTCTGACAGTCGCCCAGTGTCCGGTCGGCGCGCGCAAGTTGGACATAACGTCATATCTGCCGATAAGTCGATTGGTGGCTCCGGGCCTGCAATGGCAAGGGTGCTTTCGGTACGCCCGACCCGAAGGTGGGATTGTGGGATGACCTGCTTAGAATCTGCGCCATGACCATCCAGGGGGACGCGCCAGCAAGCACCGACGAGGACCTGCCGGTGGCCGGACATCGGGCCGTCGGCGAGCGGAGACGACTGGCCGTCCTGTGGAGCGTCGTCGCGGTACTGGCCGCCGGCGGCGTCTGGGTGGTGTCCACCCCGCACCCCGGCGACATCCTGCCCGGCCTCGGCCCGACCAGCACCCTGCCCGCGGCCGCCGCTGCCACGCCCGGGCAGGTGCCCAAGCCGCTGACGGAGTCTCAGGCATTCGGCGCGGAACGGTACTTCCCCGCCCAGCGCACGTACGACTACGACGCGTTCAAGGCCCGCCGGACCGCCGCCCGGGACGGCGCCGACTGCCAGAACGTCCAGATCGACAAAACGCACAATCTGCTGGAGAAGCTCGACTGCCAGAGCTGGCTCGGCGTCGCGCTCACCCGCAACGACCAGCCCGTGATCAGCAGCCTCACCGTCCTGCGCTTCAACGACCCGGACGCCGCCTCACGGGCCGTGCAGGCCGTGCGCGAGCACGCGGCGGAGTTCGAATTCACCTTCCCCGACGGGCTGGTGGCCCCCGCCGCAGGCGTCAAGCCGATGGCCGCGACGCGGGTGGAGCTGGTCGGCCACTACATCACCATCGCGGTCTCGCGGTATGCGGACCAGCGGCCCGGCGACGGCCCGGACGACATCCTGACCGCCAGCGCCAGGACCGCCGCCGCCATAGCCGGCCAGCCGTTCATGTGGATGTAGCACCGGATCGTTCTTTTGTGGTCGCCCCGAGTGTGGTCGCCCCGAGTGTGGTCACCCCGAGGAACCCCGCCGCGCCGCACGCCAGCACCGCCGCCAGCGCGAAGACCGCTGCTGCGCCCGACGGCAGGGCCAAGCCGCCCAGCACGGTGCCCGCGCCGATGCCCAGGTAGATCGCCGACGAGTTCAACGACACCACCAGCGGGGCCTGTTCGGCGGCTGCCGCCAGCAAGCGGTGCTGCTGCGCCGGGGTCTGGCACCAACTGCTCGCGCCCCACAGGAACGCCAGCGCTCCGGCCGGGATGCCGCCGCCGCCCAGGTGCCCAGCCGCGAGCGCGGCCAGCACCGCGAACGACACCGTCATCGCCGCGTAACCCGCCGTCAGCACCCGCACCGGACCGACCCGGTCCGTCCAGCGACCCGCCAGCAGGTTGCCCGCCACCGCGCCCGCGCCGTACAGCGCCAGCGTGACCGGTACGGCGATCCGCCCCGAGACGCCGACCGCAGCCAGCACCGGCACGCTGTACGAGTACGGCACGTAGCAGGCCGCCATGCCGAGAACCGTCAGCGGCAGCACCGAGAGCACCCCGGGGTGGCGCAGCGCGGCGAGCCGCGACCGTATGGAAACGGGCTCCGCGCCCGGGAGCTGAGGGAGCGTCAGGGCGACCGTGAGAGCGCCCAGCGCGGACAGGGCCGCGACCGCGCCCAGTGCCGCCCGCCACCCCAGGCCGGCGGCGGCCACCCGTCCGAGTGGCACGCCGAGCGCCGTGGCCACCGTCAGCCCGCCGATCACCACCGCGAGCGCCCGCCCCCGCGATTCGGCTCGCGCCAGCGCCGCGGCCGTCGCGCCCGCGGTCGGCGTGAACGCGGCCGCCCCCAGAGCCGCGAGGACGCGGCCCGCGAGCAGAACGGCGTACGTGGGCGCCAGTGCGGACAGCGCGTTCGCGGCGGCGAGCAGCACCAGCGCGCCGACCAGCAGGGCGCGGCGGGGTAACCGGGCCGTGGCGACGGCCAGGAGTGGCGAGGCCAGCGCGTACACGGCGGCGAACAGGCTGACGGACTGACCGGCGGTGGCGGTCGACGTGTGGAGTGTGCCGGCCATGGCGGGGAGGAAGCCGGCGGTGATGAAAGCGTCGGTGCCGACGGCGAAGGTGCCGAGGGCGAGTACGGCGGCGGGCTTGGGGGTGGTGCTGGGCATGGCGGGGCTCCTGGTGGAATTCGGGATGTTTGGTATCCGGAATTTGCTGATGGGTGCGAAGTCAGGGGGGGGGGGGGGGGGGGGGGGGGGGGGGCGGGGGGGGGGGGGGGGGGGGCGCGCCCCCCCCCCGCGCGGCGGGGGGGGGGGGGGGGGGGGCGGGCGGGGGGGGGGGGGGGGCGGGGGGGCGCCCCCCCCCCCCCCCCCCCCCCCCCCCCCCCCCCCCCCCCCCCCCCCCCCCCCCCCCCCCCCTGAGTGCTTACGCGGCGGAGGCGAGGCGCGCGTAGTTGCGGCGGACGCGGGCGATGGATGCTGCGGGGGCGTCCCCCGCGAGGTCGGCGATAGTGCGGGCGGCGAGTTCGCGGCGCCAGGCGAGTTCGGCCCGGCGCATGGCGGCGGCGATGCCGCAGGGGCGGCCGAACTCGCGGGTGGTGGCGCCCTTTGCGGAGGCGCCGCGTTGGCGGATCTCGGCGCAGGTGAACAGGGAGTCGGCGCCCTCGACGGCCGTCACCACGTCCATCATGGTGATCCGGCCCGGGTCGCGGGCCAGGCGGACGCCGCCGCGCGGGCCGGGGGTGGAGGTCAACAGGCCTGCGCGGGTGAGTCGTTGGAGCACCTTGTTGAGGTACGTCGGCGACAGTTCGAACATCGCCGCCAGCCGGGCCGACGGCACCGGGCCGGGTTCGTCCAGCCATACCAGGGTGAGGCAGCAGTGCAGGCCCCACTCGACGCCTTCGCTCGTCCGCATATTCGGGATACTAGCTGTCCGGAATAGGCCCCGTCACCGGGTCGGGAGGGCAGTTAGTCGATCCAGGCCAGGATCTCGCGGAACTGGGCCACCACGCGGTCGAATTCGGCGGGTTGTTGGTCGGCCAGGTCCCGGTAGAGGTCGAGTGCTTCGAGTGCGGCGTCCCGGGCCAGGCCGTGGTGGCCGAGGTTGAGTCGGACCAGGGCGAGGATGCGCAGGGCGGCGGCCAGCGGGGACCGGTGGAGGTCGGGATCGGCGCGGAGGAGGTTCCGGCAGATGGCCGTCGCCTCGAGGGCGGGGGCGAGTGCGTCCGGTACCCGGCCGGCCATGCCCGACTGGGTGGCCAGCACGATCAACGCGTGGGCCAGCGGCGGAAGGTGGGTGTCGGGGTCGGTCGCGGCGAGGGTGCGGCGGAGGGCCGTCGCCTCCTCGGCCAGGGCGATGCTCTCGGCCAGCTCGCCGGGTTCGACCAGGGAGTCCGCGAGGGTGATCAACGCGTCGGCCAGCAGCGGGAGATGGCGGTTCGACACGGCTTCGTCCAGGCTGCGGCAGAGATCGAGGGCGTGGCGGGCCGGTCGGACGGCCGAGGCGAGGTCGCCGGCGAGCCGGAACTCCTCGCTGAGCCGGATCAGGGCGCGGACCAGCTGCGGCATGTGGGCGCTCGGGGCGGACTCGGCCAGGGCGGTGCAGACCACGACGGCCTTCGCGTGGACGGGTACCGCGTCGGCGTGCCGTCCCAGGACGGTGAGCAGGAGGCCGAGGGCCTCCAGCGCCTCGGCCTGCCGGGGGAGGAAGGCCGGTGAGGCCAGTGCGTCGAGGAGGTCCGCCGCCTCGACGCGTGCGGCCAGCGCTTCCGGAACCCGGTCCAGCAGGAGGAGGTGGTTGGAGAGTTGACCGAGCGCGGTGGTCAGGCGGGCGGTCCATGCGGTGGGGCGGTCGGCACTCAGAGCGCGGTACAGCTCGACCGCCTCCTGGGCCGCCGTCAGCCCCTCCCCGGCCTGATGCTCGCCATCCAGGAGGCCGGAGAGGCAGAGCAGGGCCGCTGCGACGGCGGAGCGGTCGGTGTGCAGTGGGTCGGCGCGCAGCCCGCGGGCAATGGTCAGCGCTTCGCGCGCCCGGGCCAGGGCCTCGGGATGGCGGCCGAGTCCGTGCAGGTGGTCGGCGAGGATGGTGAGGGCGGTGACGAGCCGGGGAAGGCGGGCGTCCGGGTTGCTCTCCGCGAGCCGGCGGAGCAGCGCGGTCGCCTCCTCCGCGGGGGCCAGCCCCTGGTCGGGCCGCCCGAGCAGCCGCCAGGCGTGGGACTCGTTGGAGAGCGCCGTGGCGAGAGCGGACGTGTTGAGGTCCGGGTCGTCCGCGGCGAGCACCCGGTACACCCGCACGGCCTGGCGGGCGACCTCCGCGCACTCCGTCAGGTGGCCGAGATCACCCAGTCGGATGGTCAGTTGGGTGGTCGCGATCGCCCACCGGCGGCCGTGCGTCTGCGAATCGGCCCCGGCGAGCCGTCGGCTCAGGTCGTACGCCTCCCGTGCGGCGGCCAGCCCCTCGGGGTGCCGTCCGAGAGTGCCGAGGATGGTGGACAGTTGGACGAGCGCGTCGGCCAGCCCGGACGGGTCCACATCCGCGCGGGTGCGGTGCAGTGCGATGGCCTCCTGCGCGGCGGCCAGGGCTTCGGCGGGCCGGTCGAGTTCGGCGAGCCGTGCGGCGAGGTTGTCGAGCATGCCGGCCAGGCCGCGGGCGTGCGGTTCCGGGTCGGCCTCGAAGAACGTGCGCCACAGCCCGACCGCCTCCTCGGTCAGTGCCAGGCTCTGCTCGGCGCGGCCGAGCCGGCTCGTCCAGAGGGCGAGTCCGTTGAGAGCGGAGGCGAGTGCCAGCCCGTACCGGGCGGGGTCGGCGGCGGCCGGCTGCCGCAGGCGGACCGCCAGGACCTCGGACAGCTCGCCGTGTTGGCGCACGAGGGACGGGCGGACGCTCGCGAGCACCGGGTCGAGTGCGACCAGGTCGTCCAGCGGCGTTCCGGGGTCGGCGGTGATCGCGTCCAGCGCGGCCAGCAGCGGCCCCGGGTGCGGGCTGCGGGTCGCCAGCGGGACGAAGTACGGTGCCAGCGTGGTGTGGTGACGCACGCACAGCGCGGTCAGCGCGGCGTCGAGGCGCCCGGCGGTGGCGGGTTGGGCGGCCGCGCGGGTGTAGACCGTGAGGAGCTGCCCGGTACCGTGGGCGTCGAGGGCGGGCAGCAGCTGCTCGGGCAGGGCCGGGTCGGATTCGAGGACGCGGGCGATGTGGCGTTCGGCGAGCCGGTCGGGCGGCAGCGGGCCGAACGGCTGGGGTGCGGGGGCGAGGTAGAGCGCGCCGAGCCAGGCCGTCACCGTGTCGCGGCGGTCGCGGGGTTGGTCGGCCAGTGCCGGGAGTTGGCGCCACAGTCGGTCGGCCTGCTCGCGGTCGGCGGCGCCGGCCAGGTTCGCGGCGGCGACCACCGTGTCGAGTGCGCGCAGCGACAGTGCGGGGGAGAGGCCGAGTGCGGCCGCCGTTCGTTGCCAGTAGCGGCGTTCGTGGCCCAGCAGCCGGTCCTCGACCACGGCGGCCCCCGGCCGACCGGCGAAGTCGGCCGAGCCGGTGGTGTCGAGCAGGTCGGCGAGTGCGGCCATTTGGAGGGTCAGCGCATTGTCGTACCCGGCCCGGCCGAGTTCGGCGGGCACCGGCAGCGCAGCCGCGACGCCCGTCCAGTCCGGCCCCGACTGGCCGTCCACGAACGGCAGCGCGGTGGCCAGCGCGTCCAGCGCCGCCCGGTACGCGGCCGGGCGGGCGGCCGGCTCGTCCAGCAGCGGGTCCAGCCGCCGGGTCGGGGCGAACTCCAGGTGGTCCTGGGCGACGTCGTCGGCGGTGACGGCCTGCTGCCACCAGTCGCCGTCGGTGCGGGCCAGCAACAGGAGCTTGAACGCCGTCGGACCGCGGTGCGCGGCCGCCGCCTTGACGAGGGCCGCCAACTGCTCGGTGCGGTGCTCGGCGTAGTCCAGGACGATCAGCAGCGGACGCGCCGCCCGCCGACAGTCCGCCAACTCCTCGGCCCCGGCGTCCGGACGCGGCCACAGCACCGCCCACTGCCGCTCCGACAGCCGGGCCGCCAACTCGTGCGCCAGCCGGGTCTTGCCCTGACCGCCCGGGCCGTGCAGCAACCAGGCGCCGAAGCCGCCGCGTTCGCACCACTCGACCAGTTCGTCCAGCAGCTCCGTCCGCCCGTGGAACGGCACCACCTGCCGGGCCGCCCGCAGCAGCGCCGCAGGGGAGCGGACCGGACCCGCCGCCCGCTCCGGGGCGACCGCCGGATCGGCCAGGTGCTGCAACTCGACCGGTTCCAGCGCCGCCGCCGGAACCCCGTGCGTCGCCAACACGGCACGGAACGACGGATCGTGGTGCAGAACATAGGCGGGCACCAGGTTCAGCTGCGCGCCGCCCGAGTGCGCCCGTTCGGAGGCGACCACCCCCACCAGCAGGTCCTCGCAGTGCACCGCCGCCCCCGACAGACCGCCCCACGGGGAGCCGGTGGACCACTGCGGCGGGTGCTGCCGCAGGTCCAGCACGTGCCGGTTGTCGACGTAGCCGGTGCCCGGGTTCAACTCCCCGACCAACTGCACCGCTTCGGCCGGACGCCCCGGGCGCTGGCCGACGTCCGGCAGTCCCCAGGTCTCGCAGGCCGTCCCCGGACGGTCCGTCACCAACCGCCCCCACCGCACCGGCCCGGGCGGCTCCGCCCACAACGACTCGTCGAGCAGCAGCAGCGCCGCATCGTCCCGCCCGCCCGGCGTGCCGCACCACAGCACCTCGGCGCCGACCGGCCCCGCACCCGCCGGCCGGAACACCTCCAACGGCCCGTCCCCGCACACCACATGAGCGGACGTCAACACCAGCCGCCCACCGACCGCCCACCCCGAACCCGGACCGCCCGGCCCACCAACCCCCACCAGCCGTGACCGCTCCACGACGCCCCCTGTTCACGCTGCGAATCGCCATCACCCTAGACGAGCAGCGAACGGTGCTACGAGCCGTCACCGGCGGTCCCGGCCCGGGCTACTTCGGGGTCGGTCGCGGCTCGGGTCGCGCGGCCGCGGCCACCACGGTGGTGGCGGACCGGTGTCGGCGGACGAGGAGGCAGGCCACGGCGCCCAGTGCGACGACCGTGATGGGGAGGGCCAGGGTCGGCCCCATGGCGTGGACGATCCCGTGGTCGAACGCGGCCGTCGCGGCCCGGTCGACCTGCCGGGCGAGGTCCGCCGGGGTGCCCGGGGGCAAGGCGGGTGTGATGCCGAGGCCGGTCTCCTGGCCGGCGCCGGCGGCGTTGCGGAAGGCGGCGAGGAACGGTTCGCGGACCTCGGCCGGGAGGTCGGGCGCGCGCCGGACCGCCTCGTCGTGCAAGGCGATGGCCAGGCGGTTCTGCAGGACGGCCCCGACGGCCGCGCTGCCGAGGACGGTGCCGATCTGGCGGATCGTGTTCAGCACGCCGGACGCCGCCCCGGCCATCGACGGCTGCACGCGGTACATGGCGACGGTGACCATCGGACCGAACACGCAGCCGATCCCGACTCCCGTCGTGACCAGCGCGGGCTGGAACTCCCACCAGGCGCGGCCGACATCGGTGACTGCGGCGAGCCAGGCCATTCCGGCCGCGAACAGCGTCAGCCCGGCCATCAGGACGTACGTGCCGCCGACCCGGTCCGCCAGACGCCCCGCGACCGGCGACAGCACTGCCGACACCAGCATGGCCGGCGCCATCACCAGCCCGGCGGCGAGGGCGCTGAAGCCCAGCACCGACTGGAGGTAGATCATCACCGGGAGGAACAGGCCGAGCATGCCGACCTGGACGGTCGCGGCGACGAAGCTCATCACCGCGAAGTCGCGGTCCCGGAAGAGCGCGAACGGGAGCAGCGGTTCACCGTTCTGCCGGGCGCGCTGGTGGAGCAGGAACAGCACCAGCAGCACGGCCGACGCGCCCAACAGCGACCGGATTCCGGCGTTCCAGGCATACCGCTGGCCCTCGGTGAGTGCGAAGGTCAGGCACACCAGCGTCGCTGCGGCGAGGACCACCCCCACCACGTCGACTCGTCGGCGGCTGCCGGGCCGGAGGTCGGGCACCAGCGCCACGGCCATCGCCAGCACCAGCGCCCCGATCGGGACGTTGACCAGGAAGATCCACCGCCAGCCGGCCGCGCTGACCAGCAACCCGCCGAGGGTCGGCCCGGCGATGGTGGCCACGCCCGCGACGCCGCCCCACACGCCCAGCGCGGTGCCCCGGCGTTCGGCGGGGAAGGTGCCGATGATGATGGTCATGGTCTGCGGCATCAGCGCCGCCGCGCCGAGGCCCTGCAGGGCCCGGGTGGCGATCAGTTGGCCCGGGTCCCGGGCCAGCGCGCACAGTACGGACGCCGCGGTGAACAGGGCGACACCGCCGACGAACATCGCGCGCGGCCCGCGTACGTCGCCGAGCCGGCCGAACGTGATCAGCAGTGCGGCGAGCACCAGGATGTAGACGTTGATGACCCACAGCATCTCGTCCAGCGAGGCGTGCAGGTCGCCGATCATGCTGGGGATGGCCACGTTGACGGCCGTCAGGTCCAGCAGGGTCATGAAGAACCCCAGGCTGAGCGTGACCAGCACTGCCCAGGGATTGCCGCGCCAACGACTCATTTCGCTTTCCCTCCTCGCGTGTCCCCCACGGAAAGCGCCCCCTCGTTCCGACTCGGAGCGTTCCGACTCGGAGGAGGGGGCGGGCGGTGCGTCAGTTCTTGGCGGGGGCCTGGAGGCTCCACACCCGGCCGTCAGGGTCCCGGACGGTCATCTCGCGGGTGCCGTAGTGGGTGTCCTGGAACGGGGTGACGACCTCGACGACCGGGTCGGGACGGAACCCGTCCGGGTCGGGCACCTTCAGTGCGAGCTGCACGCCGGGCTGCCGGTCCTCGGGGATCTCGACCACGACCAGGTAGGGGCCGTCGCCGTTGCGGAACACGCCGGAGCCGTCGCCGCTGGTGGGCTCCAGTCGGTAGCCCAGTTCCTGGAAGAACTTGGCGCTCCTGCCCCAGTTGTGGGTCTCCACGAAGACCGCCTCGAAGCCTTCGGTTGCCATGTCAGGACTCCTTTTCGGAAGAGGGCTGCTTGCCGGCGTGCTTGCCGGCGTCTTCGAGGTAGGCGCGCAAGGCCGCCGCGACCAGAGCGGACAGTGACATGCCCGTTTCGATCGCGTGGATCTTGACCTGCCTGATCAGCCCCAGCGGGAGGTACACGTTGAACTGCTTGACGTCCGCATCGCTCACGAGCCCATGCTAGCTCGCTAGATTGCTAGCATGCTAGCCCGCATTTCCGGAGGCCGCCGGGAGATCGCTCAGAACCACTCCGGCGGCGTGTCGGCGGCCGTCCGGTCCAGCGCGTCCAGCAGGTCGAACTGCGGTCCGGTGCGCGGGAGTTCGACGCGGAGGTAGTAGCGGGCGGCCTGTCGCTTGCCGTGGTGGAAGGGGGTGTCGGCGGTGCCCAGGGCGAGGTACTGCTCCAGCCAGATCCAGGCCAGCACCACGTGTCCGACCGCCTCCAGGTACACCGAGGCGTTCGGCAGCGCGACGTCCGGGTCTCCCGCCGACCACAACGCGCCGGTGGTGTGCCGGATCCGTGCGGCGGCGGCGTCCAGCGCGGACGCGAACTCGGCTGCCTCGCCGCCGAGTTCAGCAGCCCGTGCCGTGGTGGCGGCGAACGCGCCGAGCAGCGCGGTCAGGCCCGCGCCGCCGTCCAGGACGACCTTTCGGCCCAGCAGGTCGAGGGCCTGGATGCCGTGCGTGCCCTCGTGGATCGCGTTCAGGCGGTTGTCCCGGTAGAACTGCTCCACGGGGTAGTCCCGGGTGTAGCCGTACCCGCCGTGCACCTGGATCGCCAGGTCGTTCGCCGCCAGGCACCACTGCGCGGGCCAGCTCTTCGCCACCGGCGTCAGCACCTCCAGCAGGCGCCCCGCCGCCGCCCGCGCGGCCGGGTCCGGCGCCGTGCGCTGCTCGTCGATCAACCGGCTGCAGTACAGGCTTAGCGCCAACGCCCCTTCCACATAAGCCTTCTGGGTGAGCAGCAGGCGCCGGACGTCCGGGTGCCCGATGATCGGCAGCTGCGGTGCGGACGGGTCGCGGGCCGTCAGCGGGCGGCCCTGCGGGCGGGTACGGGCGTACTCGAGTGCGTGCAGGTAGCCGGTGCAGCCGAGGGCCGCCGCGCCGAGTCCGACGCCCGTCCGCGCCTCGTTCATCATGTGGAACATGCACGCCAGCCCGCGGTGCGGCTCACCCACCAACTCGCCCACCGCACCCGGCGCTTGGCCCGGAAGGTGGCGGCCCTCGCCGAAGTTCAGCACCGTGTTGACGGTGCCCCGGTACCCCATCTTGTGGTTCAGCCCCGCGAGCACCACGTCGTTCCGCTCGCCGAGCGAACCGTCCGCCTCCACCAGGTACTTGGGCACCGCGAACAGCGACAGACCCTTCACGCCCGCCGGCGCGCCCGGGGTCCGGGCCAGCACCAGGTGCACGATGTTCTCGCTCAACTCGTGGTCGCCGCCGGAGATCCACATCTTGGTGCCGAACAGCCGGTAGCTGCCGTCCGGTTGGGGCTCGGCCCTGGTCCGGACATCCGCCAGCGAGGAGCCCGCCTGCGGCTCCGAGAGGCACATCGTCCCGAAGAACCGCCCCGCCGCGAGCGGCCGCACCAGCCGCTCGCGCTGCTCCGAAGTCCCGTACACCGCCAGCAGATTGGCGTTCGCAACGGTGAGGAACGGGTACGCCGCCGTCCCCACGTTCGCCGCCTGGAACCACGCCATGCAGGCGTTCGTCACCAGCGTCGGCAACTGCTGACCGCCCAGGTCGTGGTCCATCGCCGCCGACATCAACCCCGAGGCGACGAACGCCTCCAGCGCCGGCTTCACCTCCGGATGCAGCACCACCCGCTCCCCGTCGAACCGGGGCTCCTCCAGATCGTTGCGGCGGTTGTGCGGGGCGAAGTGCCGTGCCGCGAGATCCTCCGCGAGGTCCAGCACCGCCTCGAACGTCTCCCGGTCGTGCTCGGCGAACCGCTCCCGCCCGGTCAACGCCTCCGCACCCAGCCACTCGAACAGCAGGAAGTCCAGATCCCGACGCGACAGCACCAACCCGGCCACGGCACACCCCAATTCGGCGACGCAGGACGCCCTGAGGAGACGTCCAGTGGCCGCAGATCATAGGCCGGACCGGCCGCCGAACACGCACGGGCCGCCGCCGTTCGGGGAACGGCGACGGCCCGGGGCCGGTGCGGTCAGCGGTGCAAGGTGGTGACGGTGAGGCCGGGGGCGGAACGGATCTCGGCCTCGGTGAAGCGCTCGGTCACCCACTGCTTGGCGGCGTAGCGGCGGGTCTGGTCGGTGAAGTGCGGGGAGGTCGGGTCGGCCGACTGCCCGTAGGCGAGCAGCGTCCGGGTGCGCGGGCCCTGCTGGGTCAGCTCGGTGGCCATCAGGAAGCTGGAGCCGTGCGGAACGCCCGCACCGGCCGCCGGGTAGGTGCCGCCGCCCGCGCCCGAACTCGGCTGGGCGGTCAGCACGTTGAAGCAGCCGAGCTGACCGGCGCAGCCGTGCAGCGGGATGCCGGCCCAGCGCTGGACGGCGCCGATCGGGGCGTCCACCGGCAGCCCGGCCGCCGCCAGGCGGCGGACGGCGTCGGCGAACGCGCGCTGCGCGTCGGCGTTGTCGGCGGCGATCCCGCGCGGGGTGGTCAGCGGCCGGGCCGGGTCGTACGGGACGGTCTGCCAGGCCATGGTGCGGGTGCCCGCCAGCGCGTCGCGGTACGCCTGCCACAGGACGGTGCCGCGGCTGTCGGCGTCGGCCCGGGTGTCCCAGGCGGCGAGCACGTCGCACGCGGCGCGCACGTCGACCGGGGTGCCGTCGGACGCCGTGAGCGCCGGGTGGGCGCGGCACAGGGCGACGGCGTCGTCGCGGTCCAGCTCGGCGCTCTGCACGCGGTTGCCGAACATGGTGGCCCGGAGCGTGTCGAGGGTGAAGCCGGGCGCGCCGAGGCCGTCGGTGCCGGCCCGCCGCTCGGCGATCATCCGCAGGCCCAACTGCGGCCGCGTGGCGATCCGTTGAGCGGCGTTGTAGACGGTGGGCAGGCCGGCCATCGGCGCGTCCGCGTTGGTCAGGTAGGGCCCGTTGTTGGAGTTGGCCACGTAGTCGGTGCGGGTCAGCGCGGGGTGGTTGGCCGGGCCGAAGATGCCGGGCACCAGTGCGTCCGGGTCGCTGCCCGGGTCGCAGGCGGTGGTCGAACCGTCCAGCACACCGGTGGACCAGGGGCCGGGCACCAGGCAGCGCGTCAGCTGCGCGTCGGGCAGGTGCGGGACGGCGGAGGAGTCGGTGAAGTAGGCGGTGCCGGTGGAGTCCACGGCCGTGGTGTACGCCCACGGGTTGCCCTGGTAGGTGCGCTGGGCCTGCCTAAGCTGGTCGAGGTTCTGCGAACGGCTCACCGCCAGCCACTCGTTGAGCGAGCGGAGGTTGCCGGCGTTGGAGTCGCGCAGGGTGTAGGCCTGCTCGCCGGTCCAGCCGTCGGCCAGCACGTAGCCCTGCCGGGACCGGTAGAGGCTGCGGTCGACGGTGGAGAGCGTCCCGTCGGAGGCCCGGACGGTGACCTTTACGGTCTCCGTGGTCATCCGCTCGGCCTTGCCGTCCACCAGGTACGCGGTCGGGTCGCCCGGCACCAGCGACAGGCGGTACAGGGTCGCGTGGTCGGCGTAGCTGGTGGTGTGCGTCCAGGCGAGGCCCTTGGTGTGGCCGATCTGGATGAACGGGAGGCCGTACAGGCCGGCGCCGGCGACGTCCACGACGCCGGGGATGGTCAACTGCGCCTGGTAGAACCGCTCCGGGCCGGTCCACTGGAGGTGCGGGTTGGCCAGCAGCAGACCGTGGCCGTCGCGGTCGGCGTCCCGTCCGATCGCCCAGGCGTTGCTGCCGGTGTCGGGGGTGTCGTCCGCGCTGTGCGACCAGGGCGCAACGGTGGGGGCTTGGGCGGCGGTGGCTCCGGCGGGTGCGGCGGGTGCGGCGGGTGCGGTGGTGGTGGCGGCTTGGGCGGCGGTGGCTCCGGCGCCCGGGACGGCCTCGGCGAACTGGGTCTTGGCCACGCCCGACATGGTGTTGACGTTGTAGAGGACGCTCCAGATGTCCTCGGCGGTGATCGGCCCGACCCAGCCCTTCCCCCGGCAGGACGGGTCCGGAAGGTGGTCGACGCCGGTGTCGTGCAGGTAGCGGTTGTACCCCGCGACGTACCCGTCGACCAGCTGCCGCGCCTCACCGGTCGGGCCGAGCGGCGCGGGTTCGGCCATCAGCCGCCGCACCGTCCCGGCCTGTAGCAGGCCCCGCTGGTAGGTGTCGCTGTCCAGGTTGCCGGTCCGGTCCGAGGACCGGCCGTCGGCCCCGAACCAGCGCGAGCGCTCGCCGCGCAACGTGACCACCTGGTCGGCGAGTTCGCAGAGGTTGTCCTGCGCGAAGGCGTAGCCGTAGCCGTACCCGAGGCCGCCGAAGTCCTGCGCGAGCACGTGCGGGACGCCGTACTCGGTCCGCCGGATCTTGGCGGTCCAGCCGGCCCCCTGGCCTGCCGTCAGTTCGGTGTCGGCGGCGGCTTGTGCCGAGGCGGGCGTGAGCGCGGTCAACAGCCCGGCCGCCAGCCCGAGGGCGAGCGCCCCCGAGGCCAACCGGCGCATTTTCGCGCGAGACTGACGATCCGTCAGTTTCGTGTTCTCCGTCATGGCCCCACGCTGCCGTCACGGCGTGGGCCGGTCATCGCTCCACGGGACGAGGCGGCCCTCGCCCGCGAGACGTACCCGGGTGCCTCCGGGGTAGGGGCATCCCTTACATCCCCGGGCCCACGGGCGATCCGGGCCGCACGAACTAGAGTGGGGCGAATGGCCGACCTTCAGCCCATCGTGGTTTCCCCCTACGACCCAGCCTGGCAGGCGCAAGGACTTGCCCTCGCCGCCGAGTTGCGCGCGGAACTCGCGCCGCTGCCCCTGCACGTCGAGCACATCGGCAGCACCGCGATCCCCGGCATGGCCGCGAAGCCGGTCTTCGACCTCCAGATCAGCGTCACCGATCTCGCCGAAGCCGAACGCGCCTTTGACGGGCCCTTGGCCGCGATGGGATTCCGGTGCTCCCCGTACCAGCGCGACCACGTCCCGGCCGGGCTGGACGACGACCCCGGCCGGTGGGCCAAGCGGCTGTGGCTGCGCCGTGGACAGGCCGGCGCCGACTGCAACCTGCACGTCCGGCTGTTCGGCTCTCCCAACGAGCGCCTGGCGCTGCTCTTCCGCGACTGGTTCCGCGCGCACCCCGAGGCGGTGCCCGCCTATGCACAGTTCAAGACCGTGCTGGCGGGCGCGGTCGGTGACATCGACACCTACTCCGACGTCAAGGACCCGGTCGTCGACCTCGTCATAGCCGTCGCCAACTCCTGGGCCGCTGCCACGGGTTGGGCCCCGCACAGCAGCCTGGCGTAGCGCGTTCAGACCGCAGGGACGCGGGCGCGCAGGAGGCAGAAGACGTTGCCCTCGGGGTCGGCGAGGACGTGCCAGCTCTCCTCGCCGGTCTGGCCGACGTCGGCGGGTTTGGCGCCGAGGGCGAGCAGGCGGGCGAGTTCGGCGTCCTGGTCACGGTCGGTGGGGCTGACGTCGAGGTGCAGGGGCAGCCTGGCCGGGCGCGGGTCGGTGGTGGGGCTGAGGATCAGGGTGGGCTGCGGGCCGCCGAAGCCGGTGCCGGGCGGCCCGATCTCGATGCCGCCGTCGGGCTCGCGGCCCAGTTCGACGTAGCCGAGCACCTCGCACCAGAACGCGGCGAGCAGTTCGGGGTCGGCGCAGTCCAGGATCAACTCGCTGATGCGGCATGACATGTGGGGCAGTCTAGGGCCTGTCCGGCCCCGGAAGGGGTGCCGGGCGGGTGGGCGCCGGGGATAGGCTGCGCGGGCGGTTCGGGTGAACGGGGGTGGGGCGTGGACGTTCTGCGGGGCAGTCACCGGGTGCACTTCGTCGCGGCGTGGGTCCTCTGCGCCGTCGAACTCCTCTGCCTGGCCGCCACCGCGCCCCCGCTGCGCTGGGCGGCCCCGGCGTGGCTGTGGGCCCCGACGCTCGGCGCGATCGTGCTGGTCTTCGGCACGGCGCTGGTGCGTTCCTGGTCGGTGCGGTTCCTGCGCCGGGGCAGCGGCTTCGGCCTCCTCAGGTACCTGTGGCTGCTGCCGCGCGGCGTGCGGCTCTGCTACGCCATCGCGGTCTGCCTGATCGCCATCGGGCTGGCCACCGCCGGTGACGCGGCGGAGGTCCGCAACGACGAGTCCGGCCACTACTGGACGAAGCGTGAACCCGGCTCGCACGGACAGAAGTTGGTGCCGGTCCGGATCGACGCGAACGAGTACGCGCGGCGACGCGGAGCCGAGATCCGGATCTTCACCGGCGTCCCGGCGGCGTTCGCCGTGATCGGCAGCTTCCTCGTCCTGACCGCCGCGCAGACCGCGCACGGAGCTGCCGACGCCGCGGACGACCCCCGGGAGAGCGGCCGACCGCGACGACGGCGGTAGTGCGCTCGGGGCGACTGGTAGCCGAACAGGACACCCTCTACAGGAGAACCAGCGACTGTGGGAGACCCTGCGCGGCATGCTGACACCGGGCCGGCGGCCAATGCTGGACGAGCTGTCGGCGGTGCCGGCCGGAGCGCGGGTCTCGGAGCCGGACCGGCTGCGGCGCGGGCCGGTGCGGGTGCACCTGACGACCCGCCGGGGCGGCGCGACCTGGCTCAACATGATCAACGACCAGGCCGCCGGGCTGGGTGGGAAGGTGGTGGCCAGCACCCGCGCGACTCGCTGTACGTGCTGGACGTCCTCTACGACCGCGACGGCGGGCGGCGCCCGGAGACGATCGTCACCGACACCGCCGCTGTAATGGTTGGCGCTGTGCCGGACATTTCCTGGTGACAGCTGTTTCAGAGGAAGGGCGCACATGCCAGGTCAAGAGGATCCGCGGGAGCGGCATCGGTGGCTGGAGGCACTGTACGGGGCCCATGCCGACCGGGTGATGGGCTACCTGGTGCACCGCACGGATCGTGATACCGCGCAGGAGATCGTGTCGGAGACGTTCCTGCTGGCCTGGCGCAAGCAGAAGTCGGTGCCGGACGATGCGCTGCCGTGGCTGCTTGCGGCGGCACGCCGGCTGCTGGCCAACCGGGTGCGCTCGGACCTGCGGCGCCAGGCGCTCGCGGAACGCATACAAGCGGTGCTGAACGACGCTCCTTCGACGGCCTTCGAGGACCGCGTCGCGGACCGCGAACACGTGTTCCGGGTGCTGATGCTCCTGACCGAGACCGACCGAGAAGTCCTGCTACTCGCCGGCTGGTACGACCTGACCGCGCAGCAGGCCGCCACGGCGCTGGGCTGCAGCAGGGCGGCCTACACGCTCCGCCTCCACCGCGCCAGAAAGCGGTTCCGCACGGCTCTGGAACAGCAAGCGTCTCTCACCACCATCAACTCGGAGGTACCCGCGTGAGGAACGACCCGGTGCTGAACACCATCCAGCAGCTACGCCCGCAGGACGCCGAGGGCTGGGCGCAATCACCTCAGGGGCAGCAGGTCCTCGATTCGGTGCTGAGCCAGGCACAGGCCCCGGCCGAGCGGAGGCGGCCGTCGCGGACGGTGGTGGTCGGCGGCGCGCTACTGGCCATGGTGGCAGGCGGTGGCGCCATGGCTGCCGCAGGCGGGCTGCCGTGGAGTGAGCCGGGGCGAACCGCGATGTGCGCGCGGACGCTCTCCCCGGACGCGGACCTCGCCGAGGTGTCAACCACGAAGGGCTTCGATTCCCGGAATCCGGGTGCATCCTGCGCCCGGCAGTGGACGCAGATGTGGGGTCCCTCCGAGCCCGTGCCGACGTCCTTCACCGCATGCTTCCACCCAGGTGCCGACGTCACGGACCCCGACGGCGGCTACCACCGTGACCCGCATGCCCCCGGCGGGCCGGTCATCTACCCCGCTGATGGCCTGAGCCCGGAGCAGGCGTGCGCCCGCATCGGGGCCAAGCCCATCCCGGTCGGCCCGTAACTCTTTCCGGCGCGGGGACGACGACAACGGCGTCGCACCGGCCCGGGCCGGTGCGACGCTGCCTGCTCCACTAGTGCTGTGACCGCATAGGTTCGCCGGGTTGGTGGTGGCGACGCCTGAACCGGTTGGATGTGGACCGACGTCCGATTCGGTATGGGGAGGCATGGTGGCGGAGCCGGTCAGGGTTCGCAGGCTGACAGATCAGGAGGGGCAGCAGCTGCAGCGAATCGTGCGCCGAGGCAGCACGAACACGGTGCGCTACCGGCGGGCGATGATGCTGCTGGCCTCCGCCGGCGGCAACCGAGTGCCGGTCATCGCCCAGCTGGTCCAGGCCGACGAGGACACGGTGCGGGACGTGATCCACCGGTTCAACGAGATCGGCCTGGCCTGCCTGGACCCTCGGTGGGCGGGAGGCCGTCCCCGCCTTCTCAGTACTGACGACGAGGACTTCGTCGTCCAGACGGCCATCACCCGCCCGACGAAACTCGGGCAGCCCTTCACCCGCTGGTCGATTCGCAAACTGCTCGCCTACCAGCGCAAGGTCCACAGCCGGGTCATCAGGATCGGCCGCGAGGCCCTGCGATGCCTGCTGGCCCGACGGGACGTCACCTTCCAGCGCACCAAGACCTGGAAGGAGTCCACCGACCCCGACCACGACGCGAAACTCGACCGGATCGAGCACGTCCTGGAACGTTTTCCCGACCGCACGTTCGCGTTCGACGAGTTCGGGCCGCTCGGCATCCGCCCCACCGCCGGCAGCGGCTGGGCCGAGCAAGGCCGCCCCGACCGGTTGCCTGCCACCTACACGCGCACCCAAGGCGTCACCTACTTCCACGGTTGCTACTCGGTCGGCGACGACACCCTGTGGGGCATCAACCATCGCCGCAAGGGCACGGCGAACACCCTGGCCGCGCTCAGGTCGATCCGAGCCGCCCGCCCGGACGGCGCACCGGTCTACGTGATCCTGGACAACCTCTCCGCCCACAACGGCAAGAGGATCCTGCGCTGGGCGAAGAACAACAACGTCCACCTGTGCTTCACTCCGACCAACGCGTCCTGGGCCAATCCGATCGAGGCGCACTTCGGACCGCTGCGGCAGTTCACCCTGGCGAACTCGAACCATCCGAACCACACGGTCCAGACCCGCGCGCTGCATGCCTACCTGCGCTGGCACAACGCCAACGCCCGGCACCCCGATGTCCTGGCCGCACAACGCAAGGAGCGCGCCCGCATCCGCAGCGAGAAAGGCATCCACTGGGGCGGCAGACCCCTACAAACTGCGGCCTGACCATCGGAACTGCTCGTCCGGTTCCTCCCGTCGCCTCAGCACCCCCGCTGCAACCAGTTGAAGAAGCACCTCGTGCAACGCATCACCCAATGGGTTGTCAGTCCAGAACACCGACTTGACCTGTGCGAACGTCACGGACTCGTCAAAGATGCCCAACGAGCGGCCCGCCACGAAGGCAGCACCATCCCAATCGGTCCAGCCCGCCAGGCCCTCAGAAAGATTCACGAACCGATCGTGCCAGCCTACGGCCGAACCCGGTAAACGTTTTCAGCCAGAGCACTAAGGACGATTCCTTGATCGGAGGGAGCGAACGGTGTCGCTCCGTCCGGCGCGGCTTCGTCGCGGCCTCGTTGGGGCCTCGTTGCGGACTCAGCCCAGGCGGGGCCAGATGAGCAGGTGGGGGAGGAGGGTCGGGTCGTCGCCGGTGACGCGGACCGCCGTGGGTGGGTGGCGGCGGTGCAGAGTGAGTAGCAATTCGCTGGCGGGTGCGATGAGTTCGAGGGCGACGGGGTCCTCGTCCGGGGCGAGGCGCTTCGGGCCGGACGCGGTGATTTCCGCCAGCCAGCTCGGGCCCTCGTCGGTGCGCAGGCGGATGCGGGCCGGGCCGTGTTGCCAGCCGGTGGCGGTGCCCCAGGAGAGGGCGAGGAACTCGTCGATGCCGTCGACGGCCACGGCCGGTGCGACCGGTTGCGGTGTGCCGACGGCGAGTTGGGCGTCGTAGGCGTGCACGGCGGCCTCCTGCACCTGGTGCCGGGCGGCCGCCCCGGTGTCCTGCGGGGCGTCGGCTTCCTGCCACCACGTCCAGCAGGGCCGTTGCGGCCCTGCTTCGCGAAGTGCCTTGAGGAGGGCGGAAGTTGCCTCTGCCGAGCCGGCCAGCGCCTGTTCGGGGGAGAGGTCGGTGTCCGGCTTGATCCTGATCGGGACGAAGCCGGGGCCGGTGGTGACGGCGGCCGTCCAGAAGCGTTGGACGACGGTGAGGTGCGCGAGCAGGTCGGGTAGCTGCCAGTCCGGGCAGCTGGGGACGGTGGCGTGCGGGTCGGGCGCGGTGGCGATGGTGTGGCGGAGCATCGCGGAGTGTTCGTCGATCTGGTTCAGCAGCGCCGGAAAGGCGGGAGTGAAATCCATTGCACCTGCCTATCACGCAAGACTGGCGCCCCGCACGGGAATTGTTGCGGAAAGCACACTGAATGGCACTATCGAAAAATTGTTGAATATGATATGCTGTCAGAAAGTGGTATTAGTGTTTCTGGGCATGGAAAGCCATGCACAGTCGAACACCCACCAGCCCAGCCGGACCGCCCTGATGTCGGCCGCCGCCCGAGCCGCCCACCTGCTCGTCGACCAGCAGCCGCCGATCTTCGCCGACACCCTCGCGGTCACCCTCCTCGGCGACAGCGCCGAGCAACTGATCGGCTACCACCGCCAGTTCGGCACCCACCCGATCCTGGCCGGCGCCCGCACCATCGCCGTCACCCGCAGCCGCTGCGCCGAGGGCCGCCTTGCCGAGGCCGTGGCCCGGCGCGGCATCGACCAGTACGTCCTGCTCGGCGCCGGCCTGGACTCCTTCGCCTGCCGCAGTGAACTCGCCTGCGGCATCCGGGTGTTCGAGGTGGACCACTTTCGCACCCAGAGCTGGAAGCGGAACCGCCTGACCGCCGCCGGGATCACCGTCCCGCCGGCGGTGTCCTTCGTCCCGCTCGACCTCGAACAGGGCGGCGCCTGCGCCCTGACCGCCGCGCTGACGGCCGCCGGCTTCGACCCGCAGCGGCCGGCCGTGGTGAGCTGGCTGGGTGTCACCATGTATCTCAGCGTCGAGGCGATCGGCCAAGTGCTCTCCACTATCGGTGAGTTCGCGCCGGGCACCGAACTGATCGCCGAATACCTGCTGCCCGCCGAACACCGCGACCCGGCCGGGCAGACCTACGCCGAGCAGGTGCAGGCCGCGGCCGCCGAGGGCGGCGAGCCGTGGCGAACGTTCCTCACCGTCGAGGAGATGGACGCCCTGCTGGGCGCCCACGGCCTGCTTCCGCTCGCCCACCTGCGGCAGTGCGACACCGTGGACGCCCAGGTGTGGGAATCGCGGACCGACGCGCTGCGCCCGTTCGAACTCTCCGTGCTGGCCCATGCGGTGGTGCCGGAGCGCTGACCGGCGGCGGGGCGGTCAGAGCCCGGCCGGGTCGTCCAGGACGGCGCGCAGGCGGGCGACGCACTCGGCGACGAAGGCCGGGTTGCTCGTCCAGTAGTACGGCACCCCGCTGATTGCCGCGGCCACTGCCCAGCCACAAGCCCGTTGCCAGGTCTGCTCGTTGAGGTCCAGCGCCGCCCGGTAGGCGTGGCGGGCGGCCGCCGGGAAGTCCCACAGCGGGGCGTGTTCGGCGTCCGGGAACCCGATCGACAGGCAGCCGAAGTCGATGATCGCGTGCAGCCGGCCGTCCCGGGCCAGCAGGTTGGACGGCTTCAGGTCGCCGTGCAGCCACACCCGGGGGCCGGACGGGGCGGGCAGGGTGAGCGCCTGGTGCCAGATCGCCTGGAGCCGGTCGAGGTCCAGGTCGAGGCCGGAGAGGGCGCGGGCCTGGGCGAAGTACTCGTCGATCGCGTCGGCGATGGCCGTCAACTCCCCACCCCGGTACCAGTGCAGGCCGCCCCACTCGCTCTCGTCCGGCAGCGGGACGGCGTGCAGACTGCGGACCGCCGCCGCCAACTCCGCCCCGAACGCGGCCCAGTTGGGCACCGAATCCGGACCGGGTTCGGTGCCCTCGATCCACCGGTACACCGACCACGGCAACGGGAACCCGCCCCCCGGCACCCCCTCGTGCACCGGCTCCGGTACCCCGCACGCCAACTCCGCTGCCAGCCGCGGCAACCACACCTGCTCCTTGCGCACCGCGCCGGCCGTCCCAGGCGTCCGGGGCAGCCGCACCAGCAACTCGTCCCCGAGCCGGAACATCCGGTTGTCGGTGCCCGACCCCGCCGCGAGGATCGGCAGCTCGGCCCACTCTGGCCGCTGCTCGGCCAGCAGGCTGCGGACCACGGATTCGTCGGTCGGGATCTCGTCCTCGTGCAGTGTCATGCCGCGAGTATTCAACACGGGCCCGTTCCGCTGCGAACGGAATTCCGGCCCGCGCAAGCAGGGAAGGGGAAGCCGCCGGGTGCCGTCCGCGGACCCGGCGGGCGGACCCTCACGCCTTCTCGACCGTGTAATACACCTCGTACTGCCAGGAGTTGGCCGCGCCCGGCTTCGAGCTGCACGTCCACTTCTTGTCGGTACCCGGCTTCAGGTCCTTGATCGGCACGTCCAGGGCGAGTTGCCCCAGCTTGTCGTCCGGGTCGAGTCCGCCGAGGACCGCATTCGCCGCCGTGCCCGCGGTCGACACGAGCAGCTCGCCGGTCGGGACGGGTAGCGCCCCCGCCGCGGCGGTGATTCTGGCGGCCGCGTCCCCGCGCCGCTGCCAGTCGCGTTTCGAGTCCTGGTTGTATGCGGCAAGCCCGAGGTGCAGCGTATCGGTGTCCGTGACAGGGCCGTTGAAGACCACGCGCTGGTCGGCGGGGAACGGAAGCTCCTGCCCGTCCTTGATCTGCATGGGGGAGACCAGAGCCGGCTGGGTCTTTCCTCCGGCGACGGTGGCTCCCACCACGTAGAAATCGTCGGCTCCGCTCTGGTTCTCGGTGTTGACGCACTTGACGCGGTTGAGCGTGATCCTGAGATTCATGGCAGCCTTCCGATGCTGTCCGCGAGAGGTGTTCATGGGGCGGCGGACCTCGAGGGGCTACCGTCACACGGACCCGCGAGGGCGCCGTCGAGGTCCGGGCCAGGGGTAGCCGAGTTGATCGGCGAACTTCTTCGAACCTCCGCAGACCCCGGCGACCTCGCGAGGATCCTCGGCCGTGAGGTGCGCCTCAAGGGCTTCCGCCTGGTCGGCGGGGCGGTCGGCCGAGATCAGGACGGTGAGCTTGAACTGAAGCCAGGGGCGGTCCTCGCTGATCGCGGCGCGGCCGGGGTGAAAGAACAGCACGTTGATCCGGTCGGGTTCCCAAGGCCAGGCGGAGACGTCCTGCAGCTCGCACTCCCAGGCGGTCAGCCACTCGGTGCGCTCCCGGAGTCGTTCCGCCAGCAGCCTGGCGACTGTTCGGGCCGGCCATTCCCAGGAGTGATCCGCCCCGGCCCGGCGGAGCTCGGCCGCGTACTGGGCGGCGTCGAACCGGAATTCCGGGAGGTCGACGCCCTCGGCATCGACCGGGTTGCGCCAGCCGTCCCAGACCACGTGCGGCCCGTCGCGCCGGACAGTGACGTAGATCGCGCCGCAGCAGGCCTCGGTGCAGCCGGCCTCGGCGAGCCGCACCTCGCGAGGGGTGTCGGTTGCGAGCAGCGGCGTTTCCGGGCCCAGCAGATCGCGGGGATCGACGGCCGGTCCCTCGTCGAACACCTCGGCCAGGACGTCCCGTCCGTCGACGATCGGCCGGCACTCCACCGCTGTGGCCACCCGGTCTCCGAGCGGCGGCACGACGAGGCGGAGGGACAGCAGGTGCGGTTCTGTGGTCACGGCCCGATGGTCTCGAAGGCAGCGGCGGTTGTCAGCTGCGTTTCTGCCTGGAGGGCAGCTGGGCACCCCGCTTGCCGGGAGTGGGCCGGGCCGTCGCTACTTGATGAACACGCTGGCGCCGAACTCCTGGGTCGTGCTGCCGCCCGGAGGAACGACCGCGATCACCTGGCCGGTGCAGTTCGGGCCGTCGTAGACGAGGGCGTACTCGTCGGTGTCGTTGCGCAGGATGAGCGGGAAGATCTGCGCGTTGTAGCAGCCGCTCGGATTACTGATGGTCTGGTTGGGAGCGATGACGAGCGTTCCATTGGCCGCCAGGGCCGCGCCGGGCAGAGTGAGGGCGATGGTGCCCGCGGTGGCGAGGGTGCCGAGCACGGTTGCGAGACGTCGCACGGGTGACTCCTTGGGATTGGGGTGAGCGGGGCCGAAGTGCCCCGGGCCCAACCTCGCTTCCCGACGGAGCCGCCGCAATTCCCGTGCGCCGAGCGGGCGTACGCGTACGCATGGACGGTCACGCGGGGACGACGGGCAGCAGGCCGCGTTCGGCGAAGACCTGCTTGGCGGCGAAAGTGGCGTTCAGGGCGCGCGGGAAGCCGCAGTACACGGCGGAGTGCAGCAGCGCCTCGACGATTTCCTGCGGCGTCAGGCCGACGTTGAGCGCCGCGTTGACGTGCACCCGGAGCTGCGGCTCGCAGCCGCCGAGCGCGGTGAGCATGCCGAGGGTGACCAACTGGCGATCGCGCGGGGCGAGTTCGGGGCGGGAGTAGATCTCGCCGAAGCCCCAGGCGGCGACCTGGTGGGCGAGCTCGGGCGAGACGTCGGACAGGGCGGCGAGCACGTTCTCGCCCGCCTCGCCGTCGATCCGGCCGAGGACGTCGAGGCCGTGCTCGAAACGCTGCTGGCGGGTGGTGGCTTCGGGGTGCGCGGCGGTGGGGGTCATGAGCGGTCTCCAGCGGTCGGTCGGTGTCGGGGGAACGACGGACACCGTAGGAGTTGGAGTGCGCTCGAACGCAAACAGCCCGGCCCGCCCCGGGAGATGAGGGGACGGGCCGGGCCAACTGGCTGGACGTCAGGGCTTGAGGATCAGGCGGATCGGGTTGCCCTGCTTGGTGTGCAGGCGCTCGACGGCCTCCGCGGCCTGCTCCAGCGGGAGCACCTCGCTGACCGAGCGGGAGAAGTCCAGCCGGCCGCCGGCGGCGAGCGCGATCAGCTGCGGGACGGCGTCCTCCTCCGAGCCGTAGTGGCCGCGGATCTGCTGCTGGAGGTAGGAGAACCGGACGCTGTTGGCGACCGTCAGCGGCTGGTCGGTGAGGCCGACGAGCACCAGGCGCCCGTGCGCGCCGAGTACCGTCAGCGCCTGCTCGCGCACGGCGGGGACGCCGGCGAAGTCGAACGCGGCGGCCAGGCCGGCCCCGCCGGTCGCGGCGCCGATCTTTGCGGCGAGCTCCGGGTCGGCCGAGTCGAGGACCAGGTCCGCGCCGAAGGCGAGGGCCCGCTCGCGGGCGGCGGGGGACGGGTCCACCGCGATGACCGGGTTCGCGCCGATCGCCCGCAGCAGCTGCACGCCGTGCGCGCCGAGACCGCCGACACCCCACACGCCGACCGGCTCGGCCGGGCGGATCTGGCCGGTCGTGGTGATGGCGCCCCACGGGGTGGAGACCGCGTCCGGAATGATCGATCCCTGTTCGAACGGGATCGACTCGGGCAGCCGGATCAGCGTGTCCTTGCGGGCGAGCGCGTACTCGGCCCAGCCGCCGTCGTAGTCCACACCGCGCGTCCAGGTGATGCCGTCGCGCTTCTCGCCGGCCTGCAGCACGACCCGGTCGCCGACCTGCCAGGCGCCCGCGTCCGGGCCCAACTCGGCGACGGTGCCCGCGACTTCGTGCCCGAGGGTGACGCTCTCGCCCGGCAGGTACAGCGGGGTGAGCGAGCCCTCGATCAGGTGCACGTCGGACAGGCAGACGCCGGCCGCCTCGACCTTGATCAGCACCTGGCCGGCGCCGGGGACGGGACGCTCCACCTCCTCGACGCTCAGCTTGCGGGTGGGCAGGTGCAGACGGACGGCACGCATCCGGGCCATGGTCGATCCTCTCCGGCCGACGGCGAACTCGTCGGCGGCCTCGTTGCCGCAGCGCCCTGCCGGGGTGTATCGCAAGGCGACTTGCATTGCTGAGGCTACGACGCGACACACCGCAATGCAAGGAGGCCTGCGTTAGGCTTCGAGCGTGTCGAAGGAGAAGCGGACGGGATCCACGAAGAAGCCGGGCGGGCCTGCGGGGCCGGACTCGACCGGCGACGCACTGCCCGAGGGGAGGTCCGCCACCCCACTGCGCCGGCGCGGCGCCGCCATGCGACGGGCCGTGCTCGACGCCACCGTGCGCCTGCTCGCCGAGGGCGGACTCGACGCCGCCAGCGTCTCGGCCGTCGCGGCGGCCGCCGGCGTGCACGAGACGTCCGTCTACCGCAACTGGGGCACCCGCGAACACCTGCTCCGCGAGGCACTCGCCGACTACACCGACCACGCCCTGCCACTGCCCGACACCGGCAGCCTCCGCGAGGACCTGCGCCAACTCCTCACCGCCCTCGGCGCTTTCCTCGACACCCCCGAAGGCCCCGCGCTGCTCCACCTGAGCATCGCCCCGGCCACCGCCGAGACCCGCAGCGGCCGCGACGCCTACTGGGCCGAGCGGCTGCAACGCGCCGAGATCCTGCTGCGCCGGGCCGCCGAACGCGGCGAGATCCGGCCGGACGTCGATGCCCGGGCGGCGGTCGAGGCGCTGATGAGCCCGCTGTTCGCGCGCCACCTGCTGCTCGGGGAGCCCGTCACCGCCGAGTTCCTGTCCTCCCTGGTGGACCTGGTGGTGGACGGCCTGGCCCCGCGCTGAGGCCGACTGCGGTGCGCTGACCGGCGACGGTGCTGGTCCGGGTCCGATGCGGGGGAGGGGTGTGCCGGGCATGTCCGGGGGACGACCGACTCCACCGACTTCGACCCGGCGGCGGTGCTGGAGCAGCTCGCCGCCGCGACCGGCCAACCGCTTCGGACGGCGTCCGGGTTCACCGACGCCGACGTCCGCGCGCCGCCGCTGCTGCCGGGCTGGTCGCGCGGGCACGTGCTGACCCAACTGGCGCGCAACGCCGACGGTGGCCGGCGGTTGCTCGGCTGGGCACGGACGGGGATGGAAGCGGCGGAGTACCCGAGCCTGGCCGCCCGGGACGAGCAGATCGAGGCGGGCGCGGGTCGCGGCGCGGCCGAGCTGCCGGCCGACCTCCGGGGCAGCGCCGTCGCATTCGAGGCCGAGTGCCGGTGGATGCCGCCCGAGGTGTGGCACCGGACCGTCCGCTGGACTCGCGGCCAGGCGCGCCCCGCGTTGCGCGCCGCCGATGCCCGGCTGCGCGAAGTGCTGGTCCACCACGCCGACTTGGACGCGGGCTACCCGCCGACTTGGACGCGGGCTACACGCCGGCCCACTGGCCGGCCGAGTTCGTCGAGGCGATGCTCGGCCGGGTGGTGGCCTCCTTCGCCGCACGCGAGCACGCACCCGCGATGCGACTGCACGCCACCGACACCGGCGCCACGTACGGCACCTCCGGGCCGCGTCAGCCGGTGGTCGGCGGGCCGCAACATGCCCTGCCGGCCTGGCTGATGGGTCGATCCCTGGGCGCGGACCTGCTGGTGCGCAACGCTCTCGCGCTCCCCGCGCCGCCGTTCCTCTACTGAGGCGTCCGGCCGGATTGCGAGCCGTCCGTAGTCAGAGCGTCACTCTCGCCGAATCACAAGATCTACGCCTCTTCCACTTTTCGCCCCGCTCGGGATACCTCTTGAAGTGCCGGGCCGCACCGGCCCGTTGACGGAAATCGACTCTCCGGAGGACAGCCATGGGCGAAGACTGGTACGTGGACGACCGATGCACCGGGTGCGACGTGGCGCGGCAGCTCGCGCCGGGCCTGATCGTGCAGGTGGGCCGGGGCTCCGAACTGGTGCGACAGCCACGCGACGCAACGGAGTTGGCGGCCGTGAATGCCGCCGCGTTCGCCTGCCACACCCGTTCGATCCGCCGGCACTCGGGCCCGCCGGACCCGGCGGCGGACCCGTTCCCGCTCGCCATCGACGCCAACGTCCTGCTCTGCGGCCACAATTCGCGGCGCACGGCCGCCGCCAACTCCTACCTGCTGCGGCGGCCGGACGGCACCGTGATGATGATCGACACGCCGCGCTGGTCGGAGTCGCTCGCCACCCGCTACGAGAAGCACGGGCGGGTGACCGACGTCCTCCTGACCCACCGCGACCACGCCGCGCACGGCCGCGTCTACGCGGACCGCTTCGGTGCTCGACTCTGGATCCACGAGGGCGACTTGGACTCCTCGCCGGACGCCGACCGGGTGCTGCGCGGCACCGATCCGGTCGAGATCGCCGAGGGCGTCGTCGCTCACCCCCTGCCGGGCCACACCGAGGGCAGCGTGCTGTTCCTCGCCGACGACCGGTACTGCTTCAGCGGCGACAGCCTCTACTGGTCGCGCGCCGCCGGGGCGTTGGCCGTCGCCGAACACGTCACCTGGTACTCCATCGAGGAACAGGCCGCCTCACTGGCCCGCGTCGCACCCCACCTCCGGTTCGAGTGGATCCTCCCGGGCCACGGAGACCGCAACCACCTGCCCGCCGAACAGATGGCCGAGCAACTGCGCGCCCTGGTCGCCCACGTCGGCCAACTGGCGCCCGTGCCAGTGGATTTCGACGCCCATCAGTGGTGAGGGCGGCTGTCACCGGCGCTTGGGATCATGGTCGTTGCCGGCGTGGGCACGCGGGCATCACGACCCGGAGGTGGCTCGAATGGACCCGTGGCAGAAGCTGTCGGCGTTGGTGGAGGAACGGAGCCCGCCGCGGCGGCGATACTGTTCGCCGCGCACGCCTACCTGTTCGGCTGCCACGACTTCGCCGTTCGGGCCGGCGGCCGGGCGGTGGAAGCCGTTGACCACCACCTCCAGTACCTGGCGGAGCTGCGGACCCCGCTCTCCGGTCAGGAGTGGGCACCCGAGGCGGGTACCGTGGTCCGATGACCATTCGGGTGATCGTGCTCAACGGCGGTTCCAGCAGCGGAAAGAGCAGCCTCGCGCGCGCGTTGCAGGCCCAACTGCCGGAGCCCTGGCTGACGTTCGGGATCGACGGGCTGATCGAGGCGATGCCCCCGGAACTGCTGGCCGGGGACGCCGGGATCGAGCTCGGCGGGGACGGCACCGTCACCGTCGGGGACACCTTCCGGCGGCTGGAGGCCGCCTGGATGGCCGGTGTGGCCGCCACCGTGCGGGCGGGGGCGGGCGTGATCGTCGACGACGTGTTCCTCTCCGGATCGGAGTCCCAACAGCGCTGGCGCGAGGCCCTGTTGGGCCTGGACGTACTCTGGGTCGGAGTTCGCTGCGACCCGGCCGAGGCGGCCTTGCGCGAGCGGGCCCGGCCCGATCGGACGACAGGCATGGCCGAGGACCAGGCGGAAAGGGTGCACCAAGGCGTCCACTACGACCTGGAGGTGGACACCACCCGCACCCGGCCCACCGAGTGCGCCCGAGCGATCACGGAGCGGCTGGCCCAGCCGGGCCCGAGGATTGTCGGTGGTCGTCGCTAGCGTGCAGGAACAGTGAACGTCGCCACCGAGGGCAACTTCACCATCGAGCCGAACTGGCAGCGGCCCCCCGCGGGCTGAGTGTGCGGGGGGCCGCCGGGGCGTCAGTGCGCGCCCACCGCCGTGATCTTGACGACTGCGCGGCCTTCCTCGTCGGAGCCGTACAGGTCGACCTCGGCGGAGATGCCCCAGTCGTGGTCGCCGTTGGGGTCGTCGAAGATCTGGCGGACCCGCCACAGGCCCTCGTCCTCGACCTCCTCGATCAGCAGCATCTTCGGGCCGCGCGCGTTCGGGCCGGTGAAGAGGTCGTCGTACTCCTCCCAGTACCCGTCCATCGCGTCCGCCCAGCGGTCGGCGTCCCAGCCGTCCTCGCCGTCGAGTTCGGCGAGGGAGTCGTAGTGCTCCAGCGCGCACAGCTCGACCCGGCGGAACAGCTCGTTGCGGACCAGCACCCGGAAGGCGCGGGAGTTCGCGGTGACCGGCGCCGGCTTGTCGTCGAGGCGGACCTCGCCCGCCTCCGGCTCGGTCGGGTTGGCCAGCGCCTCCCACTCGTCCAGCAGCGAGGAGTCGACCTGGCGGACCAGCTCGCCCAGCCAGGCGATGACGTCCTTCAGGTCGTCCGTCTTGATGTCGTCCGGGACGGTCTGCTCCAGCGCCTTGAACGCGCCCGCCAGGTAGCGCAGCACGATGCCCTCGGTGCGCGCCAGCTCGTAGAAGCCCACGTAGTCGGTGAACGTCATGGCGCGCTCGTACAGGTCGCGGACCACGGACTTCGGCTGCAACGGGTGGTCGCCGATCCACGGGTGCGCCCGGCGGTACACGTCGTAGGCGTGGCCGAGCTGCTCCTCCAGCGGCTTCGGGTACGTGATCTCCTCGAGCCGGTTCATCCGCTCCTCGTACTCGATGCCGTCGCGCTTCATCTCCGCCACGGCCTCCCCACGCGCCTTGTTCTGCTGCGAGGCGAGGATCTGCCGCGGGTCGTCCAGGGTGGCTTCGACGACCGAGACCACGTCGAGCGCGTAGGACGGCGACTCCGGGTCGAGCAGTTCGAACGCGGCCAGCGCGAAGGTGGACAGCGGCTGGTTCAGCGCGAAGTTCTCCTGCAGGTCCAGGGTCAGGCGCACCCTGCGGCCCTCGGAGTCCGGCTGGTCGAGCTGCTCCACCACGCCGCCCTGCAGCAGCGAACGGTAGATGGCGATCGCGGTGCGGATGTGGCGGCGCTGCGCCGGGCGGTCCTCGTGGTTGTCGGTGAGCAGCTTGCGCATCGCCTCGAACGCGTTGCCCGGGCGGCCGATGACGGACAGCAGCATCGCGTGGCTGACCTTGAACCGGGAGACCAGCGGCTCCGGGTCGGCGCCGATCAGGCGCTCGAAGGTCTCCTCGGTCCACGAGACGAACCCGTCCGGGGCCTTCTTGCGAACGACCTTCTTGCGCTTCTTCGGGTCGTCGCCGGCCTTCGCCAGCGCCCGGTCGTTCTCCACCACGTGCTCGGGCGCCTGCGCGACCACCTGGCCGACGGTGTCGAAGCCGGCCCGGCCCGCGCGTCCGGCGATCTGGTGGAACTCGCGGGCCCGCAGGATCCGCACCCGCTGCCCGTCGTACTTGGACAGCGCGGTGAACAGCACCGTGCGGATCGGCACGTTGACGCCGACGCCGAGCGTGTCGGTGCCGCAGATCACCTTCAGCAGACCGGCCTGCGCGAGCCGCTCCACCAGGCGCCGGTACTTCGGCAGCATGCCGGCGTGATGCACACCGATCCCGTGCCGGACATAACGCGACAGGTTCCGACCGAACTTGGTGGTGAAACGGAAGTTTCCGATCAGCTCGGCGATCGCGTCCTTCTCCTGCTTCGAGCACATGTTGATGCTCATCAGCGACTGCGCCCGCTCCACCGCCTCCTTCTGCGTGAAGTGGACGACGTACACCGGCGCCTGACCGGTGTTCAGCAGCTCCTCCAGCGTGTCGTGGAGAGACGTCCGCCGGTACTCGTAGAACAGCGGCACCGGGCGCTCCGCCGAACGCACCGCGACCGTCGGGCGGCCGGTGCGGCGGGTCAGGTCCTCCTCGAAGCGGCGGACGTCGCCGAGCGTCGCCGACATCAGCAGGAACTGCGCCTGCGGGAGTTCGAGCAGCGGGATCTGCCAGGCCCAGCCGCGGTCCGGCTCGGCGTAGAAGTGGAACTCGTCCATCACGACCTGGCCGATGTCGGCGCGCGGGCCGTCGTGCAGCGCGATCTGCGCCAGCACCTCGGCGGTGCAGCAGATGATCGGCGCGGTGGGGTTGACCGAGGCGTCGCCGGTCATCATGCCGACCTGCTCGGTACCGAAGATCTTGCACAGGTCGAAGAACTTCTCCGACACCAGCGCCTTGATCGGCGCGGTGTAGAACGTCCGCTTCCCCTCGGCCAGCGCGGCGAAGTGCGCGCCCGCCGCGACCAGGGACTTTCCGGAGCCGGTCGGCGTCGCCAGGATCACGTTGTTCCCGGAGACCAGCTCGATCAGCGCCTCCTCCTGGGCGGGGTAGAGGGTGATGCCGCGCTCCGACGCCCACTCGGCGAAGGTCTCGAACAGCGAGTCGGGCGTGGCGGGTTTCGGCATCAGGTCCAGGAGGGTCACTCCGCTATCTTGCCCGTCCGACATGACCATGAGCAAAGCTCGGGCCCGCACGGTCCGCCCGTGCTGCCGCCGACGCGCCCCGGCGATTCCGGTCCGTGCCTGGCTTGTCGCCGTGCGTTACGGGATGATCGGGCGGCCCGCCCCCGGAACCGTCGGGGGCGACCCGACGAAAGGACCCCCATGCGCAAGCGAGTTGCCGGCCTGGCCGGTGCCGCCTTGGCTGTTGCGGCCCTGGCGATGGCGGCAGGACCGGCCGCGGCGTTCACCGAGACGGTGGCCGCGACCGGCGCCCCGAGCGGAGTCGTCGCGATCTGCCCCGAGGGCGTCAACCCCTCGGACGTGCACGTGACGAACGGCGACGGCACCCCGCTCGGGCCCGACCAACGCGTGCACACCACGGCCGTCGGAGCCACCGGCGTCGGCGCGTGGATCGCCCCCTACCAGGACTCCCCGCCGCCGCCGGCTTCGATCCGCCTGACCATCACCTGCACCGACTCCGGTCAACGAGTCAGGGGCAGGTGACGACCTGACCGGCCCAGGACAGCCCGCCGCCGAACGCGAACAGCAACACCCGGGCGCCGGAGCGCAGTTCGCCGCGCTCCACCAGCTTCGCCAGCGCCAGTGGGACGGACGCCGCCGAGGTGTTGCCGGAGTCCACCACGTCCCGGGCGATCACCGCGTTCTCGGACAGGCCCAGCTTCTGCACCAGCGACTCGATGATCCGCAGGTTCGCCTGGTGCGTCACCACCCCGTCCAGCTCCGCCGGGCTCAACCCGGCTGCCCGGCACGCCTGCTCGGCCAGCGCGGGCAGCTCGGTGGTCGCCCAGCGGAACACCGCCTGCCCGTCCTGCTCGAACCGCGGCTGCCAGGCGTCCAGCAGCCGCACCGCGCTCGCCCGCGACGGATCCGACCCCCACACCACCGGCCCGACACCGGTCCCCGGGCCGTCGGTCGCCGACAGCACCGCCGCGCCCGCGCCGTCGCCGAGCAGGATGCAACTGCGGCGGTCCGTCCAGTCGGTGACGTCCGACATCTTCTCCGCGCCGATCACCAGCGCGTGGCGGGCGGCGCCCGCGCGCAGCGAGTGGTCGGCCAGCGAGAGCGAGGTGCAGAAGCCCGCGCAGCCGTTGTTCACGTCGAACGCGACGGCGGACGGGATGCCCAGCCGGGCCGCGACCTGCGCCGCGATCGACGGGCAGCGGTCCATCGCGCTGCACGTCGCCACCGTGATCTGCCCGATCTCCGCCGGCTCCAGCCCCGACGCCGCCAGCGCCTTCGCGGCGGCGGTCGCGGCGAGGTCCGTCACCGACTCGTCCGGCCCCGCGATCCGGCGGGTGGCGATACCCGTCCGGCGCCGGATCCACTCGTCATTGGTGTCCACCATGGCCGCCAACTCGTCATTGGTCAGCACCCTGCTGGGCTGGTGGTGGCCGAGACCGGCGATACGGACTCCGGGCATGGCAGTTCCCTTCCGCAACAACGGCCACCGGCCGCGCGCCGGAGGCAACGGCCTGGAATATAGCAACCGACCGATCGGAAGCTAAACGCCGCGCGTCACGGATCCGCCGGACAGCCGACCGGCGGGAGGCCCGCTACGTGGCGTCCCGCCGGCGCTGATGGTGGTCCCCGCTGGTGGTCACAGCCCCCTTCGCTGCCCAGGGATCCACCGCGAGATCCGGACGGCCGGTGGGACGTGGCGGGGCGGACGCGCTGCGCGGCGCCTCACCTGTCGTCCTGATGCTGCTGGGGGCTCCTGATCGGCTACCTCAACGGCGACATCCAGTAGCCGACCACAGGCCCGGAAACGGTCCCGGACGGCGGAGGAAGCCGGACCCTGCTCCGGCGGGGCGGAACGCCGCACCACCGGGCGTGGCCGCTGGCCTCCCCGGGTTTCTGCTCCGCCCTCGGCGAGGCGCCGTCCGGTGCGCTCCGGCTCTGCTTCGGCGTCGTGGCGATCCTTCGGCACGTGCTCGACGCCTCCGTAGCCGCGAGTTGTCGGTGGGGGAGGGCATGATCGTCGCGGTCGGCGCGGGGTGCGTCGGTGTGGCGGACTCGTGGGCGGCTCGAATGGACACATGGCAGGAACTCGACGCGGTGGTGGCGGAGCGGCTGAGGTCGGTGTCGTCCGAGGAGCGGCAGGTCTTCGCGGCGGGCGTCGCGGAGCGGCTGATGCGTCGGCACGAGGCTCTGCCCGAGGGTGAGCGGGCGCCGTTCACGCTGAGCCTGCGGCCGCTACTGGACGCCGTGTGGGAGGGCGTGCTCGGCGACTCGACGGCTTTCGCGGCGGTCAACCGCGGCGTCGCCGAGTACATGCTCAGCGAGTACTGCCACAACGAGGGCCAGCACGGCCCGGACGACGCCGACGAGTCTGCCGCGGCGGCCGCGCTGTACGCCGCGCACGCCTACCTGTTCGGCTGCCGGAAGTACGCGAGCTGGAACAGCGGCCGGGCGCTGGAGGCCGTCGAACAGCACCTGGAGCAGCTGTCCGAGACGGTCGAACTCTTCGATGCCGACCCGGACGAGGCGATGTCCGCCGAACTGCGGCGGCAGCTGCGCGACCTCGACCTGATCGCAGGCTTCTCGAACGAGCTCCGCCACGCCGGCCTGGGCCTGCCCGTCGACACCTCGACGCGCCTCCACGCCGAGCTGCGCGCACCGCTCTCGTCGGAGTTGCTGCTGCCGCTGCTGGCAGGCGACGAGGACGCCGTCGCGTTCTTCGCCGCCGTCGCGGACCTCGACGCGACGAGCCCTGACGACCACGAGCTGGAGGACGGGGTACGGCTCGCGTCCGGGGCCCGGCTGGAGCAGTTCGCGCGGGCGGCCAGCGGGGACGCGTACTGCTTCGTCGGTGAGGGCGGCGAGGAGCGTCCGGTGGTGTACGTGAGCCTCGACGGCCAGGCCGGGTTGCTCGCCGTCGGGCTGCCCGAACTGGTGCGCCTGTGCCTCGCCGTGCCGTGGTGGGGAGAGGTGCGCGGAGGTTCGCTCGACGGGCTCGGGGGCGCTGCCGACGACTACCGGGCGGACATCCCCGACCTCGGCGCCCGCCGGGACCGCGCTGCCCGGGCCCTCGGCCTCGACCCGGCCGCGCTGCCCTCCGAGGCGACGGCCCTCGCCCGGCTCGCCGAACTCTCCCGGGGGCCGGTGGCCGCGGCGAGCCTCGTCGTCGGTCCGGACGGCGATCCGTTCGACCCGCTGTTCGACGCCGATCGGGACTGAGTGCCCGCCCGGCCTACTCAGGTGGCCCGTCGAGTGGCGGGATCACGTCGAGCTGCTGGAGGAAGCCGAGGATGTCCTTGTCCGACCACTTCTCGGTGAGCTTCCCGTTCTCGATGCGGTGAACCACCGTCGCCGTCATGGTGATCGGCCGCCCGGTCGCCGGGATGCCCGGCAGGTCGCCCACGCAGGTGCCGCGGCCCGTCAGCCGGGTCACGACCTTGTCGCCCTCCGCGATCTGGTCCTCGATCTCGTGCACCCCGGGGGTGGCCTCCCAGAACAGGCGGAACGCCTGCTTCAGGCCCTCGCGTCCGGGCGCGAGCCCGGGGAACGGCGGCGGTGAGTGGTCCACGTAGTCCGCGGAGACCAGCTCGTCCATGGCCTCCAGGTTGCCCGCATCGATCTCCCGGTAGAACCGGCGGACCAGACTTTTGTTCTCTTCGATGGACATGGGTGCCTCTCCGTACGTTCGGCCGCGCCGTCGGACCGGCGCACGACGCCCGAATCCTCCCCCCGCCCCGTCCCGGGCGCGTACGGACGCGGTGGCCGTTCACTCAGAAGCAGCCACCCGGGTCACTCGCCACCGCCCGCCCCCTGACCTGCCGCTCCACCCGGCAGCCGGGTTCACCGCACCAGGCCGGCACCACGTAGGATTTCGGGACCGCACCGCGCGACCGAGAGGGGAACGATGAGCCCGCGCAGTACCGTGGCCGAGGCGCGTCGGACCCGGGACCGGATTGTCGACCGGAGTGTGGCGCTGGCGTCGGTGGACGGCCTCGAAGGGCTCACCATCGGGCGGCTGGCCACCGATCTCGGGCTCAGCAAGGCCGGCGTGCTGGGGCACTTCGGCACCAAGGAGACCCTCCAGCTCGCCACCCTGGAACGGGCCTCCGCGCTCTTCACCACGCTGGTCTGGGAGCCGGCCGTGGACGCCGAACCCGGGCTGCGGCGGCTGCGCGCTGTGTGCGAGAGCTGGATCTCGTACCTGGAGCATGCCCGCGAGGTCTTCCCCGGCGGGTGCCTGTTCACCACCGCCGCCGTCGAGTTCGACGCGCATGACGGGCCCGTCCGCAAGAACGTCGCCCGGCTGCTGCTGGTGTGGCGCCGGCGCCTGGCTGGCGAGGTCCGGCTGGCGATCGAGGCCGGGGAGCTGCCCGCCGACACCGACCCCGAGCAGATCGTCCACGAGCTGACGGGGATCTACCTGGCGCTCAACCAGTCCCTCCAGCTCCTCCGCGACCCGCTCGCCGCCACCCGCACCCGTCACGCCCTGAACCGCCTGCTGCCCGCCGTGGCCTGACGGCCGGGCCGGGCGGGATGCTGGGGGCATGATCGAACCAGAGACCGCGATACGGGTCGTCGAGGAGCAGCTGGAGAGCGAGTACCGGCGCCAACCGGTCGCGTGGCGGCAGCGGATGGTGGTGACGGGCGCGGCCGAGCACGAGCTGGTCTGGATCGTCGGGTACACCTCCGAGGAGTTCGCCCGCACCGGGGACCTGGCGCACATGCCGGTCGGTTGCGGTCTGTACCTCGTCGACCGGCTCGACGGAGGACTGCACTCGGTCGGCGCCGTCTCCGCCATGACCGGCGACTGGGAGGCCGACTACCGCGCCCGGATCCGCGGGCTCCCGGTGCGCACCGCGGTGGACGATCTGCACGACGAGATCCGCGAACTCGACACCGGGCAAGGGAATTTGCCTGCCGTGCGGGCGCTGCGCCGGAGACTCCCGGTCCTGACGCCCACCGAGGCCCTCCAGTACGTGCGCGCCCTGCGGGACGGCGACGCCCCGGCGCACCTGGTGGCCGTCGCGACGGCGGAACTCGTCGAGCCCCTCAACCCGGTGCTCGCCGTCCACACCGTCCGGGCCGGCGGCGGAAATCCGATGGTGTGAGGAGCCGGGGGTCGCCACGCGTTCGCTGCGCGCCGCGGCACTGGCAGTATCGGGGGCATGACACACGACATCCGCGAGATATTCGAACAGGCAGGCTGCGAGGGCGCGTTGTGCGTCCGGCCGGTGGTGGGCGACGGCGAGATCGCGCTGAACGCGGATCAACCGGTGGTCCCGGCCTCGGTGTTCAAGGTGCAGATCGCGCTGGAGGCGGAGACCGCGTTCGCCGACGGCCGGTTGGACCCGCGTGAGCGGGTGACGCTGACTGCCGCCGAGCGGACACCGGGGCCGGTCGGGAGCTCGCTGTTCGCGGACGACGCGGTGCTCTCCTTGCGGGACATGGTTGTCCTGATGCTCACCATCAGCGACAACCCGGCAACCGACGCGCTGCTGCGCCGCGTCGGCGTCGACGCGGTGAACGCGACGGCGGCGCGCCTCGGGCTGACGGGCACGTTCGTCACGGCCGACCTGCGGACCATGCTCGACACCATCGGCGAGGATCTCGGCCGCGCCGACTGGGCGGACCTCCAGACCTGGGCGGCCGGCGCCCCGGCGGAGGAAGTGGCCCGGGCCGACGCGGAGCTGCCGGGCGTCCGTGCGATGGACCCGTCGCGGGGGACCCGGACCACCCCGCGCGACATGGCGGCCCTGCTGCGCCTGATCTGGACGGACCGGGCGGGCCCGGCCGCCGCGTGCGCGCGGGTGCGGGAGGTGATGGGGCAGCAGTTGACCCGGCACCGGATCGCCGGTGGGTTCCGGCCGCCGGTGCGGGTCGCGGCGAAGAGCGGCAGCCTGCTGGGCATTCCCCGCAACGAGATCGGCGTGGTCTCCTTCCCCGACGGCCGCCAGTACGCCGCCGCCGTCTTCACCCGCTCGCTGCCCGGCTCGGACGACGCCGCGATCAACCGCGCCATCGGCACCGCCACCGCCCGGGCCGTGGCTGCCCTGGGTGCCTGAGACGGGTTCACGCGGGGGACATCACCTCGAACAGGTTGCCCGCGGCGTCCGTGAAGTAGAGGCCCCGGGCGCACAGCGGGTGGTCGATGCGGCCGTTGCCGGGCGCCGACGGGTCGCTGCCGTACGGGGTGCCGGCGGCGCGCAGGCGGGCGAGGACGCCGTCGAAGGTGGCCGGGTCCACGTCGAACGCGAGGTGGTGTCCGGCGGGGTCGGCGACGACGTCCGGCACTCGCGGGACGTGCTGGGCGAGGTCCTGCTCTTCCTGCCGGGTCGCTCCCGCGCTGAACTCGGCCGACTGGTACGCCCGTTGGATGCGGAGTTCCGCCGTCGGACGCTCCCTGATCCGTTCGCGGGGGAGCGGTTGGGGGCGGGTCTGGGCTGGTGGCATTCGCGGCTGGGGGAGAGCGCGTGGGACGGGTGAAGCGGTGCCGGGGCGGCGAGTTGGCGGTGGACGGCGGGATGATTTCGGCACCGCAAAACGGACTATCCGTAAATCGTCCCTATGTTGACTTTCCGTCGTCTTCCGCGTGGCACACCGGCATTTCCCGTGCACCTCCTAGTCTCGACGATCTACGGTGCCTCTTCCGCCGGGCCTTCGAGCGAGGAGTACGACTATGAGTCGTGTCGTCAGGGCTGCCCTGTTCCAGACCGCGTGGACGGGCGACAAGGAATCGATGATCGCGGCGCACGAGGCCGCCGCCCGGGAGGCCGCCGCGCAGGGGGCGGGGATCATCGGGTTCCAGGAGGTGTTCAACGCGCCGTACTTCTGCCAGGTGCAGGAACCCGAGCACTACGGGTGGGCCGAGGCCGTCCCGGACGGGCCGACCGTGCAGCGGATGTGCGCGCTCGCGCGGGAGCTGGGGATGGTGATGGTGGTCCCCGTCTACGAGATCGAGCAGGCCGGGTTCTACTACAACACCGCCGCCGTGATCGACGCCGACGGCAGCTATCTCGGCAAGTACCGCAAGCACCACATTCCGCAGGTGCACGGATTCTGGGAGAAGTACTACTTCAAGCCCGGAAATCTCGGCTGGCCGGTGTTCGACACGGCGGTCGGAAAGGTCGGCGTGAACATCTGTTACGACCGGCACTTCCCGGAGGGCTGGCGGGCACTCGGGCTCGCGGGCGCGGAGATCGTCTACAACCCGTCGGCGACCAGCCGCGGCCTGTCCGCCTACCTGTGGCAGCTGGAACAGCCCGCCGCCGCCGTCGCGAACGAGTACTTCGTGGCGGCGATCAACCGGGTCGGCGTCGAGGAGTACGGCGACAACGACTTCTACGGCAGCAGCTACTTCGTCGACCCGCGCGGCCAGTTCGTCGGCGAGGTCGCCTCCGACAAGCGCGAGGAACTCGTCGTCCGGGACCTCGACCTCGACCAGATCGACCAGGTGCGCCAACAGTGGGCGTTCTACCGGGACCGCCGGCCGGACGCCTACGGCCCGCTGACCGGGGCGTGAGCGCCGTGACCCGGACCCTGATCACCGGCGGACTGGTCGTCACGGCCGCCGAGGAGATGCCCGCCGACGTGCTGATCGAGAACGGCACCGTCGTCGCACTGGGCCTGCCCGGCCGCCACCAGTGGGCCGCGGACCGGGTGTTCGACGCCGGCGGCAAGTACGTGATCCCGGGCGGCGTGGACGTCCACACGCACATGGAGCTGCCGTTCGGCGGGACGAACGCCTCCGACACCTTCGAGACCGGCACCCGGGCAGCCGCCTGGGGCGGCACCACCACCATCGTCGACTTCGCCGTGCAGTCCAAGGGCGCCTCGCTGCGCGCCGGACTCGACGCCTGGCACGCCAAGGCCGACGGGCGCTGCGCCATCGACTACGGCCTGCACATGATCATGTCGGACGTCAACGAGTCGACGCTGCGCGAGATGCCCGGACTGATCGGCGAGGGCGTCACCTCGTTCAAGCTGTTCATGGCCTACCCGGGCGTCTTCTACTCCGACGACGGCCAGATCCTGCGCGCCATGCAGCAGGCGTCCGAGACCGGCGCGCTGATCATGATGCACGCCGAGAACGGCCCCGCCATCGACGTGCTGGTCGAGCAGGCGCTCGCCCGCGGCGAGAGGGACCCCCGCTACCACGGCGAGGTCCGCAAGGCGCTGCTGGAGGCCGAGGCCACCCACCGCGCCATCCAACTCGCCCGCGTCGCCGGCTCGCCGCTGTACGTGGTGCACGTCTCCGCCCGCGAGGCGCTCGCCGAACTCGCCGCCGCCCGCGACCTCGGCCTGCCGGTGTTCGGCGAGACCTGCCCGCAGTACCTGTTCCTGTCCACCGACAACCTCGCCGAACCGGACTTCGAGGGCGCCAAGTACGTGTGCTCCACGCCGCTGCGGCCCAAGGACCACCAGGCGGCGCTCTGGCGCGGGCTGCGCACCGACGACCTCCAGGTGGTCTCCACCGACCACTGCCCGTTCTGCTTCAAGGGGCAGAAGGAACTCGGCCGCGGCGACTTCTCGAAGATCCCCAACGGCCTGCCCGGCGTGGAGAACCGGATGGACCTGCTGCACCAGGCCGTGGTGGACGGCCACCTGACGCGCCGCCGGTGGATCGACATCGCCTGCGCCGCGCCCGCCCGGATGTTCGGCCTGTACCCGCGCAAGGGCACCATCGCCCCCGGCGCCGACGCCGACGTGGTGATCTACGACCCGCATGCCACTCACACCCTGTCCGCCGCCACCCACCACATGAACGTCGACTACTCGGCGTACGAGGGCCGCACCGTCACCGGCCGGGTGGAGACCGTGCTGTCCCGCGGCGAGGTCGTCCTCGACCGCGGCCACTACCTCGGCCGCCCCGGACACGGCGCCTTCCTGCCCCGTTCCACCTGCCAGTACCTCTGAGAGCGGAGACTCCCGCAGTGGATTTCGGACTCGTCCTGCAGACCGACCCGCCGGCCTCCAAGGTCGTCGAACTGATGCGCCGCGCCGAACAGCGCGGCTTCCGCTACGGCTGGACGTTCGACTCCGCCGTGCTGTGGCAGGAGCCGTTCGTGATCCACAGCCGGATCCTCGAACACACCGAACGGCTGCACGTCGGCCCGATGGTCACCAACCCCGGCACCCGCAGCTGGGAGGTCACCGCCTCCACCTTCGCCACCCTCAACGACATGTACGGCAACCGCACCGTCTGCGGCATCGGCCGCGGCGACTCCGCGATGCGGGTGGCCGGCCGCCGCCCCAACACGCTGGCCCGGCTCGGCCAGGCCATCGACGCCATCCGCGACCTCGCCGAGGGCCGCGAGGCGGTCGTCGACGGCACCCCGATCCGGATCCCCTGGATCAAGGACGGCCGCCTGCCCGTGTGGATGGCCGCCTACGGACCCAAAGCGCTCGCCCTGACCGGACAGAAGGCGGACGGCTTCATCCTCCAACTCGCCGACCCCTACCTCACCGAATGGATGGTCAAAGCCGTCCGCCACGCCGCCGAACAGGCCGGCCGCGACCCCGCCTCGATCACCGTCTGCGTTGCCGCGCCCGCCTACGTCGGCGACGACCTCGACCACGCCCGCGAACAGTGCCGCTGGTTCGGCGGCATGGTCGGCAACCACGTCGCCGACCTGGTCGCCCGCTACGGCGAACACTCCGACCTCGTCCCCGAGGAACTCACCGCCTACATCAAGGACCGGCACGGCTACGACTACAGCCACCACGGCCGCGCCGGAAACCCCTCCACCGACTTCGTCCCCGACGGCATCGTCGACCGGTTCTGCCTGCTCGGCCCAGTCGAGGCGCACATCGAGAAACTGCGCGTCCTGCGCGAGGCGGGCGCCGACCAGTTCGCGATCTACGCGATGCACGACGCCCGCGAAGCCACCATCGACGCCTACGGCGAGCACGTCATCCCGGCGCTGACCCGTTGAACCGACGCACCTTCCTCGCCCTCGCCGCACTCTCCGGCGCCACCGGCACGGCCGGCCTGGCCGCCGGCTGCGGACCGGACGCCGAGCACCACCTCGCGCCCCCGCCGCTCGACCTGTCCACCCCGCTGCGGATCCCGCCGCTGCTGCACCCCCCGGCGGATCTCGACGGCGTCCGCCGCTTCGAACTGATCATGGCTGCCGGGCAGTTCGAACTGCTGCCCGGCAAACCCACCACCACCTGGGGCTTCAACGGCGCCTACCTCGGCCCCACCCTGCGGGCCGGCCGCGGCGACCGGATCGCGATGACCGTCCGCAACGCTCTCCCCGAAGCCAGCACCGTCCACTGGCACGGCATGCGGCTGCCCGCCCGGATGGATGGCGGACCGCACCAACTGATCGCCGCCGGCCACCGCTGGACCCCCACCTGGACCATCGACCAGCCCGCCGCCACCACCTGGTACCACCCCCACCCGCACGGAGCCACCGCCAAGCACGTCTACCGCGGCCTGGCCGGAATGTTCCTGATCGACGACGACCACGACGCCGAACTGCCCACCGCCTACGGCACCGACGACATCCCGCTGATCCTCCAGGACAAGAACCTCGACGACCACGGCGGCATCGACGGCGACCCGCTCAAAGGCCCGTTCGGCATCCTGGGCGACCGCATCCTGGTCAACGGCACCTACAACCCGCGCTTCGACGTCACCACCGCCCGCGTCCGGCTGCGGCTGCTCAACGCCTCCAACGCCCGCATGTACCAACTGGCGTTCGCCGACCGCCGCCGGTTCCACCAGATCGCCACCGACGGCGGCCTGCTGCCCGCACCCCTCGAGACCGGCACGCTCGCCCTCACCCCCGGCGAACGCGCCGAGATCGTGGTCCGGTTCAGCCCCGGCGACAACGTCGTGCTGCGCACCCTCGACACCGGCCTCGACATCGCCATGGGCGACCTCGACCTGATCCGCTTCGTCGCCGCCGAGCAACTGCGCCCCGCACCCGACCTCCCCGCCACCCTCCCCGCGCCCGCCCCCATCGTCCCGCCCGCCGGCACGAGAGTCCGTCACTTCACCCTCAGCGGACGCGACAGCATCAACGGCCGCCCCATGGACATGCAACGGATCGACGAGGTCGTCCCCTCCGGAGCCGTCGAGATCTGGGAGGTCGAGAACAGCACCGGCACCTCCCACAACTTCCACATCCACGAAGTCGCCTTCCAGGTCCTGAACGCCCAAGGCACCCCCACCGGCGGCCACAAGGACACCGTCTTCACCCCCGCCCACACCACCGTCCGCCTGGCCGTCCAGTTCGGCCCGTTCAGCGACCCCGTCGAGCCGTACATGTACCACTGCCACGTCCTGCGCCACGAGGACGCCGGAATAATGGGCCAGTTCGTCACCGTCGCCCCCGGCACCGAGAGCACCGTGCCGCGCAGCTACACGGGCGTCGAGCACGCGCACTGACGGAGGCGGGCCCCGCGCACGCGCACTGACCTGCGGGCGGTGTCGGTGCGGGCTGGGATGCTGCCCGGATGGAACAGACGATCAGTTATCTGCGCGGCGACGCCACCGCGCCGCAGGGCAAGGGCGTGCGGATCATCGCGCACGTCTGCAACGACCTCGGTGGGTGGGGCAAGGGATTCGTGCTCGCGCTGTCGCGGCGGTGGCCCGAACCGGAGGCCGCGTACCGGCGGTGGCACCGGGAGCGAGCGGGGAACGACTTCGGGCTCGGTGCGGTGCAGTTGGTGCAGGTCGAGTCGTACCTGTGGGTGGCGAACATGGTCGGCCAGCGCGGCATCAGGACCGGCCGCTCCACCGGCGTCCCCGTCCGCTACGAGGCCATCGACACCGCCCTCGACACGCTCGGCGCCCATGCCCGCCGCCTCGGCGCCTCCGTCCACATGCCGCGGATCGGGTGCGGGCTGGCGGGCGGGCGCTGGGAGCGCGTCGAGCCGCTGGTGACCGCGCGGCTCACCGCGCGCGGGACGGCCGTGACGGTCTACGACTTCTGACGTGACCTCAAGTGCGGGGCCGGTGTGGGGTGTTGACCGGGTGGCGGCGGTCTGCCTAGGTTATCTTTGCTTGCAAACATAATCCGGGAGTGGGGGACAGCCATGGACGAGAGCTTCAACCAGCGGGTCATCAGGAAATTCCGGGCGCAGGGCGGACACGTCGAGGACTTCCCCGCGATCCTGCTCCTCACCACCGCCGGACGACGCACCGGCCAGCCCCGCACCACACCGCTCGTCTACCACCAGGACGGCGGCCGCTACCTGGTGTTCGGCTCCAACGGGGGCGACGCCGCGCACCCCCAGTGGTACCGCAACCTGATCGCCGCGGGCGGCGGCATCGTCGAACTCCCCGACGGCGAGGGCGGGGTGACCACCCTCTCGGTCCGCCCCGTCGAACTCGGCCCCGCCGAACGCGACCACCAGTACGCCGAACAGGCCCGCCGCGTACCGTCGTTCGCCACCTTCGAGGAGCGCACCGACCGCACCATCCCGGTCCTCGCGCTGCACCCGCTCGACCTCTCCGCCGACCCCGCACTCGCCGGCCGGGTGATCGAGCAACTCCGGCTCCACCACGAGGACCTGCGCCGCCAGCTCGCCGAGCTGCGCACCCGCCTGGACGGCGCCGGCCCCGTGCCCGGACCCGACCTCGCCGCCCAACTGCGCGAGCACTGCCTGAAGTTCTGCTACGGCCTCGGCATGCACCACACCCGCGAGGAGGGCGCCTTCACCGCCTTCGAGCAGCAGTACCCCCAGCTGATCCCGGCCCTCGCCCGGCTGCGCGTCGAACACCGCACCGTCGCCGAAGCGCTCACCCGCTTCGAGGAGCGGCTGGCGGCCCCCGGCGTCGAGGTCGCCGAGCTGCGCGCCGAACTCGACCGGCTCACCGACGGCCTGGAAGCCCACTTCGCGTACGAGGAGACCCACCTGCGGCCGCCGTCCGCCCCGCACCCGCCGCGCTGACCGGCCCGTCCGGTACGGTGAGGGCCGGCGGCCAGGAATCGGACAGCGCTTGGAGGTTGGATGGCCCGCGCGGAGTCCGAGCAGGAGCGGGACGGCGGCCTCACCGCGCCGGATGACGGCCTGGCCGCGCCGGATGACGGTCTGGCCGACGCCGGCCTGACCGCGCCGGATGCCGTGCGGGCCATGCTGCTGCTGATGCCCCGGGTGGCGGCGCGGGTCAAGCGGATCGCCGTTCCCGACGCGCTGGCCGGCTTCCAGCTCGCGCCCCGGCACCTGTCGCTGCTCTCGTACCTGGTGTACGACGGCCCGATGCCGGTCGGGACGCTGGCCGCGCGGCTCGAAGTCGCGCCCACCACGGTGAGTTTGATGGTCGGCGACCTCACCCGTCAGGGCGTCCTGGAGCGCTGCCCCGACCCCTCGGACCGCCGCCGCACCATCGTCTCGCTCAGCTGCGACCCCGCGACGCGCACCGCGATCGAGCGCTGGCTCGCCAACGGCGCCGCCGCCTGGCAGGCCGCGTTCGCCCCGCTCACGCCCGCCGAACGCGCGCTGTTCGTCCGCACCATGACCGCCTACGAGCAGGGCGCGGCGGGCTCGGACGGCTCGGCGGGCTCGGACGGCGAGTAGGGCGGTGGCGGCCAGGGGCCGGCCAGTAGGCGGCGGGCCTCGGTGACGGCCGCGCGGGCCAGGTCGGTGCGGCTGAGGGTGTCCGGGGAGAGGCGTTCCGGGCCGAGGTCGATCAGTGGGCGGAGCGATTCCGGGTAGGCGAGTGGTGCCCAGCCGCCGTGGGTGATCACGCTGATGCCGGTCGAGGCGCGCAGGCCGCCGTCCACGATCAGGCGCAGCCACCAGCGGACCAGTTCCCAGCGGGCGCGCTCGTACGGCAGGTCGGTGTCGTCGGCGGGGAGGGAGTCGGAGAACCGCAGTTCGGCCAGCACCTGTTCGAAGAGAGGTACCGCCTGGTCGTGTTCCCTCTCCGGGAGCCGGGCGAGGCGCGGCGGTGAGGGCGCGTCGACGCCGAGTGCGTCCGCCACCAGGCCCGCTGTGATCAGCTGATCGTCGTACACCTGGCGGCCCACCAGCCGTTCCAGCGCCAGCATCCGCAGGTACTCCACCGCCTCGGCCGCGGTGGTGGCCGTCGGATCGTGCGGGGTGGTGACGGTGCTCTCCGGATCGCCCACCACGAAGTACGACCAGAACGGGACGGTGAAGACGGGGCGCGTCTTGCGGTTGCCGGGCATGTTCGTGAACTCGACGCGCAGCCAGTCGGCCAGGTCGTGGCCGTACTCGATGATGTCGGTCTGGTACACCGACAGCACCGGGTGCCCCGGCCCGAACGGCGCCGGAGGCAGGTAGCGGTGGCCATGCAGCGGCACCAGTTGCGGCACGGACGCCAGCGCGGCCCGGGCGACCCGCTCCCGCTCCGACGCGTCCTCCGGCCGCGGACCCCAGCGCGGATACCAGAACCCGTTGCTACGGACGTCGAACAGCGTGCCCTCGACCGGCCAGGCGAGTTGCTCGCGCAGTTCCTCCGGATCGCCGTGCCGCCAGTCCGGCCAGTGCGGTCCGGTCGGCAGGCCCGCCGCCAGGAACACCCGGTGGTCGGGCGCGAACCGGAACCCGAACCGGGCCTCCACGGCGTCCAGTTCGCGGTCCGTCAGCCCCGGCTCGACGTTCCGCAGCGGGCGTTGCCAGATCCTGGCCGTCTCGATGCTCGGCACCGTCATCGTGCGCCCTCTCTCCTCGATCGCGCTCACCGTATCCGCCCGACCGGCGGTTTTACGGCCGGTGGGTCTGGTCGTAGGTGGCGGTGAAGTCCCTGACCAGTACGGAGAGGCGCTCCCAGCGGATGGCCGCCGGGCCGCTCGTGGAGTCTGAGGGCGATGAGGCGATCGGCCGACTGCCGGTCACGGGGCGGGAGATGGCGGGGGCGAGCGGTGAGGAGTTCGTGGGCGGGTCGGGTGCTGACGGACCGGGCGATGTCGGCGGCCGGGATTCGGCCGCGTCGTCGGAGTCGGTGGCCGCTGAGGAGCCGAGGGCGAGCCGGACCGCGCCCATGCAGATGATCAGCCGGACGTCCTCGACGGTGGCGTCGGTGTCGAACTGCCAGAGCTCGCACCGACGCCCGAACCTGGCGAGGGTGGCAGGGACCCTCAGCGCCGTGGGCACGATGCGCTCGGCGACGGCGCCGCCGGACTCCCGGAGTAGCGGGTTCACTGCACTCGCCTCTCCACCGACCGCGGGCCGGGACGATGACCGGCCCGCGGCGGGAGTTCCGTCAGTCCTTCACCCGGCCCTGCAGGGCCTTCGACAACTCGGCGATACAGGCGGCGAGTTGGGTGTTGGTCAGCTGGCTCGGGTCGCCGGCGCAGTTGGCGTTGGGTTGGCCCGAGGGTTGGGGCTGGGGTTGAGGCTGGGGTTGGGGTTGGCCGCCCGGGGCCGGGATCTGGCCGGTGAGGGAGACCAGGTTGGGGGTGACGGTGGCGTCGCCGGAGAGGTCGATGTAGTCCTGGGTCTGGCCGCTGAAGTCCACGAAGCCGCGCCACATGTCCCGGCCGAACGGGATGATCTCCTGGAGTGCGCCGCCCTGGCCGGCGCTGATGGTGATCGAGGTCTGCTGCGCCATGTAGGAGACCATCCGGCTGGCCAGCACGTCCAGGTTCACGGCGGGGGCGTCGTCGCTGCGGACGTACACGTGCAGGTCGTTGAGGCCGCCGCCGGCCCGGTCCGCCTGGAGGACGGCGAACGCCACCACCAGCTGGGAGGAGCTCTCGCGGGGGACCAGTGGCGTCACGTAGTACAGGTGGCCGTCCGCCTTCGAACGGAGCAGGAACTCACCGGGGTTGGTGGCGTTGGTGCCCGCCGAGGTGTGCGCGAAACCGAAGCCCTGGTCGTCCTTCGCGCCGCGGCCGCCCAGCCACTGCACCTCGTGGATCTGCGAGCGCACCACCGACGCCGGGTACACCGCCCCCGGCAGCTCGCCCGGTTCGACCTGCGCCCGGTACGTCACGTCGGGCTTCCCGTTCGACGACCCGCGCAGCACCAGCACCCCGGCCGGGGCCAGGACGGTGCGCTGCTTCCAACCGGTCTCCCGGGCCACCGAGATGACCACCACCGGCTGGGCGGTACGCGGGTCGGGGCCGTCGCAGTAGCCCCAGATGTCCTGGTCGCTGTAGACCAGGCCCGGGAACCTCTCGGCGAGCAGGTTGCGCAGGCTGACCGCGCCCGTCCCGCCGAATGCCCGGTTGAACGCGTGGTCGCCGCGGAACGCGCAGCTGACCACCGAGTTGGACTTGCCGTCCCAGACCGCGACGCCCTCCATCGGCTGTTCGCCCGAACCGTCCAGCACCGCCGTCCACGCGCCGCCACTGGCTGCGCCGGGCAGGTAGTGCAGGCTGTGGTTCATCAGGTGGACGCCCGAGGAGAGACCGGCGCTGTCCGTGAGCGCCTTGGTCGCCGCCGCGTACGAGGCGGTGCGCGCCTCGAAGTCGAAGGCCGGCATCGACGCGGTCTTCACACAGGCCGGCACGTCCGCCGTACCCACCAGATCGCACCGGCTGCCGTCACCGGGCCGGGAGTGCTCCGTCACCGGCAGCACCGAACGGGGCGGCGTGGAGCCGCCGGCCGGCACGTCGAGAATCGTCGCCGCCGCGTAGAACCGGCCCGCGTCCTTGTCGTTGTCCCACACGCCCGTGCCGGCCCGCACCAGCGAACCGACCAGCGCCAGCAGCACCACCGAGACGGAGAGCACCGACCGCCAACCGCCGAAGGGCACCCCGGACTCGTCCACGATGTAGACCACCGCCCAGACCGTGCCGCACAACCCCACCGCGATCCAGAACCAGAACAGCGGCGCGGCATCGACCAGCCCGCCGTGCGGGAAGAACTGCCGCTTCAGCCACAGCGCATAGCTCTGGTCCTGCTGCCCGAACCCGCCGAACACCGCATGCTTCACCACCCACACCAGCCCGGCGGTCACTGGCATCCACAGCCACCACACCGCTGCCGACCTGATCTGACGCTGCATCTCCGGCCCCCTCCCGTTCGCCCCGGACCTTCCCCGCTTCGCGGACCCGCCAAGCCTGCCACGCGCCCCCGACAGCACCTGCGGCCGGCCGGTGGCGGATGTTGTGGAGGATTTCGGGAGTTCGTTCCAGCCGTCGCGGGGGCGGGCGGCGATTCAGCGCGGAGCGGGCACCGGCTGCGGGCCGTTCGTCATGAGGCGCCCGCCTTCTCGCGCAGGAGTTCCCTGGTGATGCTGTCGAGCCGCGCCGCGGCGCCCTTGTCGAACGCAGGGCGCAGCAGGCTGAGGGGCGTGCCCTCCGCGAAGGCGCTCAGCGGCTCCCGAGGCGGGGAGTCGACGATCTCGAGGATCGGCGGGACGGTGAACTCGACCGGCTGCGCGGCCCGCTTCATCCGGTCGATGTGCGCCGCGGTGACGGCGTCGAACTCGCCCGCGAAACCGGTGCGCGTCCCACCGGGGAACAGCAGCACGTACCGGGCGCGACGCGCGCTCCCGTCCTCGGCGAACGAGACACCGAGGAGGTCGTTGAGCCGGCCGCCCTGGAACATGGCCGACCAGCCGTCGTAGCCCCGTTCGAGCCCGAGGTCGTTCCAGTGGATGCCCGGCGCCCCCACGCCGGGACCGGCGATGTTCATCACGACCGGCGTCTCGGCCTTGTTCATCAGGTCGGCGAGGCCGTACCCGAGCAGGTACCGGCTGAGGTAGTAGAGCGCGAAGTTGTGCTCGATGCCCTCGGAGGTGACCAGCCGACGGCTGCGGAAGTACCGCGCGCACAGCACGAGTACGTCCACCGCCTCGAACCGGTCCTCGATCTCCGCGATCACGCGCCGGTTCGCGCTGACGAGGCTGAGGTCGGCCTCGATGAAGAAGGCGCGGTCGGCCGCGCCCGACTTCTGCGCCGCGTCGAGGTACTTCTTCCCCTTCACCGGGTCCGGAGCGATGACGACCACCTGGTCGCCCCGGCCGAGACAGGTGTTGGCGAGCGCCTGCCCGATACCGGAAGTGCCCCCCGTGACAACAACGGTCTTCACGTGATCCTCCTCGGAACACTGGGTCGTGAGATTCTGCGCAGCAGAAGAGATCCCGCCCTGGACGGGACGAGTCGCGTTCCTACTGGACGTTGTTCAGTTCCTGCGCCGACGAGGCCGCCGGAGCCGCCTCGCCCTCCACCGCCGGTGCGGGACGCATCCGGGACGCGAGGACGAGCGTGAGGACGACGACCACGGCCATGGCCAGGAAGGCGTCGGAGTAGGCCGAGCCGTGGTGGCCGGAGAAGAGGGGGTTGATGGCGTCGCTGCCGCTCTGCTGCCTCGCGGACACCAGCACACCGAACACGGCCGGGCCGGTACCGGCCCCGAGGAACTGGGCCCCCTGGAGGATCCCGAGGCCGGCACCGACCTGCTCGGGGGGCAGTTCGCTCGCCGCGGCGCCGATGATGCTGGTCATCACGAACATGAAGCCGATGCTCAGCCCGAGGATCCCGGCACCGGCGAAGACCACCGAGGAGCCGCCGGCGAAGGACGAGAGGAACAGCGAGAACAGGCCGATGAGGCCGAGCCCGAGGAGCACCAGGACCCGCGCATCGACGCGGCCGGCGAGGCGTCCGATCCACGGCGAGAGGAGCGCGGTCACGACGCCGGCCGGGATCATGACCAACGCGCCCTTGCCCGGGGTGAGTTCGTTGACCTCCACGAGCAGCAGCGGGACGAACACCAGACCGCCGAGGTTGACGGCCATCGCCAGGAACGCGACGAGGATGCCGGTCCGGTAGACGCGGTCGGTGAACAGCGACGGCGGAACGAACGGCTGATCGACCCGGACGGTGCGCACCCCGAAGACCACGAGCGCCGCGACGGCGACCAGCAGGCTGCCCCAGGACAGCGGGTCGGTGAAGCCGGAGACCTGCGCCCGGGTCATGCCGAACAGGACGAGACCGGCCCCGAGGCCGAGCAGGGCGCCGTCCGGGAGGTCGAGTCGGCCCGAGCCCTGCGGAGCCTCGTCCGGGAGTACCCGCAGGGCCGGGACCAGCAGCAGCGAGACCACGAGCGTGATCCAGAACAGTGCGGGCCAGCCGAGCGCCTCCCCGATGCCGCCGCCCAGCGCCGGCCCGGCGGCGGTGCCGACGCCCGCACCGGCCGAGACGACGCCGATCCCGGCACCGCGCCGCTCCGGCGGCAGCAGCGTCGTGACGGCGATGACCGACAGCACGGGGATCGCGGCCGCGCCGACGCCCGTCACGATCCGCCCGGCCACGAGCACGGCCAGGTTCGGGGAGAGCGCGCAGATCAGGCTCCCGAGGGCGTAGCTGAGGAGTGCGAACGCGAAGAGCCGGCGCAGGCTCACCCGGTCCGAGATGCGGCCGTACAGGGGGATCCCGACGGAGAACATCAGCAGGAAGCCGGTGACGACCCAGGCGAGTTCCGCCTCGGAGGCGCCGAACTCGGCCCCGATCGTCGGAAGCATCAGGTTGACCATGTCGCTGGCCGTGACCGTGACGAGGATCGCCGGCATCAGGACGGCGAGTAAGCCCATCCCCGAGCCGGTCCGGCCGGTCGTTGTCGACGTGGAAGTCATTCGAGGCCCTTCGGGCGACTTACCGCCACCATGATAGTTACAGTTTGGGCAAAAAAGCGGCGGAGGCACTGCCTCCGCCATCGATCAGCTGGTGACGCGTTGCGCGAGCTCGCGCTCACTGGCCAGCACTTGCCGGACGAGGTGGGCGATCGTCGTCCGCCCGAGCCGTTCCTTCATGGCCCGCTCCGCGTCCTGGAACTCCGCCTCGAGCAGCTTCTGCATGTTCCGCCCCACCTCGCACTCGGCGCTCGGCGGGTGCGGGTGCCGCGACAGGATCGGCCCCGCCTCCACCGCCGTGTAGGCGTCGTAGAGCGTGATCTCGCGGGCGGGCCGGGCGAGCGACCAGCCGCCGTTGCGCCCCTCGGTGGACGAGACCAGGCCGGCGTCCCGCAGGCTGCCGAGGATCCGCCGCACCAGAACCGGATTGCTGGCCAGGCTCTCCGCGATCTCCGCGGATGTCAGCGAGTGGTCCCAGCGCCCCAGCATGGTGAGTGCGTGGATCGCCACCGCGCTCCTGCTGCTGATGCTCACCGTGATGATCCCCTCGCGACGGTCGCCTCACCGATCCAACTGCAACCACGCTAGTGGCGGTTCGATCCGGACGTCAATCCGCTGCGCGGCCGTCACCGCCCGGCGGACCATGCTTCGCTGCGCGGCCGGCTGCGGCCGAGGACCGGACCGACGCCGCTGTGGACGCCCAGCAGGACGGGCTGTGGGTACTGACCGGGACGGAGCGGCGCGTCCTCGCCGAGCGGACGCTCCTGGGGCTGCCGACCCGTCACCCGCTTCCCACCGTCCGAACCGCCCGCAAGATCCTGTCGGTACTCGCGGGCGGCTGATTCCGCATCTCACTTCCCTACCCCCGGACCAGTGCGGACAGGGAATCCGCGTCGGCCGGGGAGTCGGCGACCACGGCGAGCAGCGAACCGTCCGCGAAGACCAGGTCCACCCGCTCGGGCTGGCGGGAGCGGCGGACGCCGGTGCGGTGCAGCTCCGCGCGGCCGAAGGCACCCATCAGCTCACCGTTGTCGTGGTCCACCAGCAGCACCCGCCGCTCGGTGACCGCCAGCAGCGCCCGGTTGTGCCGAAAGGCACGGTGGCGCAGCGGCCCGGTGCGGACCGCGATCACGAACCGACCGGCCAGCGAACCCCATCCGCCCACGAGCGGCCTGCCGTGAAGCGCCCGGCGGAGCCCCTTGAAGCTCTTCTCGAACAGCGCCTCGCCGAGCTCCTCGACCCAACCCGCCACGTTGAGCAGCTGGAACGGCAGCAGGAGGACGGTCAGACAGCCCCGCCCCTTGCCGGGCCGGGCCGGCTCGCGGCCGGGCACCGGCGGCTTCTCGACCCGGTACCGCCGGGGAAGCTCCCGCCGGACGTACGGGTCGAGCCCGAGGTCGCAGACCCCGAACAGCCGCTCTCCCGGCTCCAGGTGCGCCTCCGGCAGCCGCATCCAGCCCACCAGGTGTTCGCGGTACGCCTGCTCCGCCTTGGGACCCCGCCGTGCCATCAGCCGAACGCCTCCTCGATCCGGGTCTTCGGCACCCGGTAGGCGGGCGCCGGCTTTTCGCCGTCGAACTGGTGGGTCACCGCGTCAATGTTGGTGTCGCTGTTGATCGCGTCCCCGATCGGCGCGGCCCCTGGTCCCGCTCCGCGCCGGTGGCGGCGGTACGTCACTGCGCACCCTATCGATCACCGTGCGGACGTTCGAAGGCGACCGATCGCTCAGCCGGGCCGGTTCAGCATCGCCGGCTGGCCCCTCACCGGCAACAACGACCGGGACCAAGTCCGGAGCCACCAAGGTCCGGTGAGGCAGCGGCAACCTCACGTGAGACAGGACAGCGCGGGGGAAATTAAATCGCTTGGCGGGGGCGAAGGGCGGTTGCTAACGTACGGATCACCGTGACAGGACGCGAGGAGGTGAACACCCATGAGAGCTGGACCAAGGTGGGTGCTCCCCCTTTTCCTCACGGTGTGCGGCTGATTGAGCTGCTGTCGGGAGCGCCTTGGTATGCAGGCACTTTCGAAGGGCGACAGCCATGAACACTGTGATGATTTCCCGGGTCGACGAGGCCCAGTGGCAGGCGGTGGCGGACGAGCGGATCGTCGGCCACGGTGATGTCTCCGAGCGGCCCGACGGCCGACTCTTCGTCAGTATCGACGTGTGGCAGGACGAGGCGTTCGACCCGCTCGCCGAGGCGATGCTGGGCGAGCTGTCGGGCGCTGTGCTGCACACGCTGGTCGGCGGCGAGGACGCCGAACTGGCGTCCCGTTGGGAGCGGGCCGGGTTCGCCGTCGGGCGGCGTGAGTGGGAGTACCTGTTGCCCACCCGCACGGACGGTGGCGGTCAGGTCCCGGAGGGCGTGACGATTCTTCCTGCCGGTACGGCCGACGAAGGGCTGCTGCGTGAGCTCGACCGTGAGGTGCGGGCACAGGTCGAGGCTGAAGTCGGCTGGCACACGATGCCCGTCGAGCTCAGGTCCGGCCCGGCGGGGGACACGTTGGTGGATCCTTCGCTGTACGCCGTCGCCCTGGTGAGCGGGCAGTACGCGGGGCTGATCCGGGTGGTGTCGCGGGGCAGGCGGGCCCGGATCGGGCTGCTCGCCGTGCGTGCCGAGTACCGGCGGCGCGGGGCGGGGCGGGCCCTGCTCGGGCACGCGCTGGCCGCGCTCGACGAGGCCGGCATCGAATCCGCGTGGACGGAGATCGACCAGGCCAACACCGCCGCCACCACCCTGTTCGAGCACTTCGGTGCCCGGCGCACGGGCCACCTCGCCGAACTGGTGCGCCGCCCGCACTGACACCGGCACCACCCACCACATTTCGCTTCACCGACTCGAGAAACGAGCTGTCTTGCCGCGTATCGCCAAAGGCCTGGAAATCGAGGGCACCGTACTGGAGTGCCTGCGCAACGCCACCTTCAAGGTGGAACTCCAGAACGGCCACCAGGTGCTCGCCCACATCAGCGGAAAGATCCGCAAGAACTACATCAAGATCCTCCCGTTCGACCGCGTGCTGGTCGAGGTCAGCCCGTACGACCTGACCCGAGGGCGGATCCTGTTCCGCTACCGCAACTGACTCGCCGTCGGGCAGTGGCCGCCACCCCGGCGTGTGCGAAGGCGCACATCGGGGTGGCGGCCGTTGCCCCCGGGCGGGGGAGGGTGACAGAGTGCCGGGCATGGAAGAGTCGCAGGTCAGGACGGGGACGCGGGGCGTGCGCCCGGAGACGGTGTTCGACTGGGTGGACGCGGCGGCCGCCGAACGGGAGGCCGCCGGGCTGACCAGGCGGCTGCGCAGCCGTCCCGCCGAGGACGAGGTGCTCGACCTCGCGTCCAACGACTACCTCGGGCTGACCAGGCACCCGGCGGTCACGGGCGCGGCCGTCGAGGCCGCGTTGCGCTGGGGCGGCGGGTCGACCGGATCCCGCCTGGTCACCGGCACCACCGCGGCGCACACCGAACTCGAGCGGGAACTCGCCGAGTTCTGCGGCTACGAGGCGGCCCTGGTGTTCTCCTCCGGCTACACCGCCAACCTGGCCGTGCTCACCGCACTCGCCGGCCCGGACACCCTGATCGTCTCCGACGCCCACAACCACGCCTCGCTGATCGACGGCTGCCGCCTCGCCAAGGGCCAGGTCGCCCGGGCCCGGCACTGCGACCCGCAGTCCGTCCGCGAAGCGCTCGCCGTCCGCACCCAGCGGCGCGCCCTGGTGGTCACCGACTCGGTGTTCTCGGTCGACGGCAACGCCGCCCCGCTCGACCAACACCTGGAAGCCGCCCGCGAGTTCGGCGCCGCACTCGTCCTCGACGACGCCCACGGCCTCGGCGTGCTCGGCCCCGGCGGCGCGGGCGCGGGAGCGGCCTTCGGCATCGCCGGCCAGCCCGATGTGGTCGCCACCGCGACGCTCTCCAAGTCGCTCGCCTCCCAGGGCGGCGTGGTGCTCGGCCCCGAACGGGTGATCCGGCACCTGATCTCCGCCGCCCGCACCTTCATCTTCGACACCGGCCTCAACCCGGCCGCGGTCGGCGCCGCCCTCGGCGCGCTGCGCCTGTTGCGCGCCGAACCTGGCCGGGCCGACGACGCCCTCCGGGTGGCCCGCGAACTCTCCACCCGCCTGGCCGAGTTCGGCCTCGACGCCACCGCACCCGACGGCGCGGTGGTGTCGGTGCGGGCCGACGACCCGGAGCACGCCGTGCGCTGGGCCGCAGCCTGCCGCGACGAAGGACTCGCGGTCGGCTGCTTCCGCCCCCCGTCCGTCCCCGACGGCGTGCCCCGGCTGCGCCTGACCGCCCGCGCCGACCTGACCGACGATCAGATCGCGTTCGCGGTCGGCGTGGTGGTCAAGACGCGATAGGCCCGGTCAGTTGAAGACGACCTGGTCGACCATCCAGAACGCCGAGTTGGAGCCGGTGCAGCGGAACTGGAAGCGCGCCGTGGACGCGCCCGCCGGAACGGTGACGGCCAGGTGCTCGACGGTGTTCAGGTCGGCCCGGTAGGACCTGACCAGCTGCGGGGCGCCGTTGTCGAACACCACGTTCGGCCGATCAAGTCGCGCTCGGGGTGGTCGAGACCGCAGAGGAGCGCCGTCTCGGCACCCCGCCGGCTCTCCCGATGCTGCTGCTCCACCGCCGCAGCCGCGACGACGCCGGCCGGCCGCTGGAGCTGGTTCGTGCGCTGTGTCGCGGCGATCGGTTCAGTTTCACGTTCGACCTGACCGCTCCGACGACGGATTGACGGGGCGTCGGCTCGGCGTCGAGTCTTGACCGCGTCCGGCCAGCGCTCTAGCTTCCTGGGACGGTAAGGAATACTTCCTAACTGTTGGGAGCTGCTGATGGTCACGCCCAGGAGACCAGCCCGACGCGCCGCCCTCGGCGGCCTTCTCGCCGCCGCGCTCACTGCCACCCCGCTCGCCCTCGCCGCCGGCCCCGCGCAGGCCGCCACCACCGGATTGGTGCGGATCGACCAGGCGGGGTTCCTGCCCGGCGAGGCGAAGCAGGCGTATCTGATGACCAGCGCCGCGGTCTCGTCCGCGAGTTACAGCGTGGTCGATGCGTCCGGCGCCACCGTCAGGACCGGCACTGTCGGCACGACCAGTCTCGGTTCGTGGAACACCGCGTATCCGGCCGTCTACCCGATCACCCTCACCGGCCTCACCGCGCCCGGTACTTACCGCGTGGTGGTCGCCGGCGGTGTCAGCGCCACCTCGCCGAACTTCAAGGTCGCCGACCCGGCCGCGCTGTACGGCAAGTTCGTCGCGGACGGTGTCACCTTCTTCCAGACCCAGCGCGACGGCGCCGACACCGTCGCTGGCCCGCTCGGCCGGAAGCCGGCTCACCTGAACGACGCGAGCGCGAACGTCTACGCCGTCCCGTCGTTCCAGAGCGGTGGTTCCGACGTCATCACCAACAGCGACCTGTCGAAGATCGCGGGGCCGGTGAACGTCAGCGGTGGGTGGTTCGACGCCGGTGACTATCTGAAGTTCACCCACACCACGGCCTACGCGGACGCCGTCCTGCTCGCCGCCCAGCGCGCACTCGGCAGCGGCGCGCCTGCCTCACTCGGTGCGGAGGCGCAGTTCGGTGCGGCGTGGCTGAACCGGATGTGGGACCAGTCGAGCAAGACGCTGTACCTGCAGGTCGGTATCGGGTCCGGCAATGCGAGCGGCAGCTTCGTCGGCGACCACGACCTGTGGCGGCTGCCCGAGAGGGACGACTCCGACAGTGCGTCCGCCGACCGTTACGCCGCCGCGCACCGGCCGGTGTTCCGGGCCAACACGCCCGGCGGGCAGGTCAGTCCGAACCTGGCCGGGCGGGTCTCCGCCGCGTTCGCGCTGGCCGCCCAGGTGAACGCGGCCACCAACCCGACCCAGGCGCAGGCGTACTACCAGGCCGCGACCTCGCTGTACGCGCTGGCGAACACCTCCGCCCCGCCGAACCCGCTCACCACCGCCGCGCCGAACGACTACTACCCGGAGTCCACCTGGCGCGACGACATGGAGTTCGGTGGCGCCGAACTCGCCCTCGCCGCCCAGCAGTTGGGTCAGAGCGACACGCCTTATCTGACCGCCGCCGCCAACTGGGCCAAGGGCTACCTGGCCAATGACAAGGGTGACACCTTCAACCTGTACGACACCAGCGCGCTCGCCCACGCCGACCTGATCCGGGCCATCGCAGGCGCGGGCAACCCCGGCGGGCTGGCCGTAAGTTCCGCCGATCTGGTCGCCGACCTGAAGCGGCAGACCAAGACCGGCGCCGACCGCGCCGCCGCCGACATCTTCCACGCGGGCGGGGTCTACACCGACTTCGACGCCGACTCGCACAGCTTCGGCCTGCTCGCCACCGAGGCGCTCTACAAGCAGGCCAGCGGCGACACCTCCTTCGACAACTACGCCACTCAGCAACGCAATTGGCTGTTCGGCGCGAACCCGTGGGGCGCCAGCTTCATGGTCGGCGAAGGCACCACCTTCCCGCACTGCATCCAGCACCAGGTCGCCAACCTCAACGGCTCCACCGACGGGACGGGCGCCATCCCGATCGGCGCGGTGGTCAACGGGCCCAACGCGTCCAGCATCTTCAGCGGCGGACTCGGCAGCTACCAGGACGGCATGAAGGCCTGCCCGCCCGGCGGCGCCGACTCGTTCAACGCGTTCACCGGCCACAGCAGCCGGTACGTGGACGACGTGCGCTCCTGGCAGACCTCCGAGCCCGCCATCGACATGACCGGTTCCGCGATCATCGGCGCCGCCCTCCAGCAGGCCGTGAACGCGCCCACCACCCCTGGCAGCTCCGGCAGTTACGAGGCCGAGGCCACCGCCAACACCCGCACCGGACGGGCCGCCGTGATCGCCTGCGCGGACTGCTCCGGCGCGAACCGGGTCGGCTACCTGGGCACCGTCACCGCCGGGACGGGCGCGCTGACCGTCAACGGCATCACCGTCGCCACCGCCGGGACGTACCGGGTGCAGATCGCCTACACCAACGGGTCGGCCGGCGCCCGGACCGCCGAACTCTCCGTCAACGGCGGCCCGGTGCAGAGCGTGAGCTTCGCACCGACCGGGGCCTTCACCGCGCCCGGCACCGTCACGGTGGCGCTCGCGCTGGCGGCGGGCAGCAACAGCGTCACCTTCGCCAACCCGTCCGGCGCCGCGCCCGACCTGGACCGGCTGGTGGTGCCAGGCACCCCGGGGTGACGTCCCGGGGTGCCGGCGGAGCGGTGGGGCTGTCAGGCCGGGATGGTGGAGCTGTCAGGCCGGGATGGTGTAACTGTCGCCGTACACCTGCCAGTTCAGCGGGGGCTGGAGGTCGAGGTTGCCGGCGCGCAGGAAGACCCGCTGCTCGGTGTCGATCCTGGACGTGTTGCGGTTCGGGTTGCCGGCCAGCATGTAGGCCTTGCGGGCGTCCAGGAAGGCGTCCAGGTAGGCGGTCTCGTCGCCGCCCTTTGCGGGCGCCTTGGCCTTGGTCTGGGCGGTGGCGCGGATCGCGGCGAAGCCCTGCGGGCCGTGCACCACCAGCGCGTCGTAGTAGGCGAATTGGCCGAGCGCGTGCAGCCCGTCCGTCTTGGCCTGACTCACCGCGGGAGTGAAGTACTGCCGGTCGCGTTCCTCGTTCTGGGCCTGCTGGAGCGCCGGGTCCTGCGCGGCGCGCTGCCAGTCACCGACGAAGGTCGGGTCGAGGCCCTGGTGCGAGGGGCTGCCGTCGAGCAGCGCCAGCGCCGGCAGGTACTTGGCGAGGATGTTGCCCGGCTTGAGGGCGGTGTAGCGGGTGATCACGTCCGCCAGGTCGCCGGTGCCGGAGCAGAAGCCGATGATTCCGGCGGTGTAGCCGTTGCCGTCGCCGATGTCCTCGATGTACGGGTACTGGGAGCGCCAGTCGAGGGTGGAGTTCTCGGCGCTGGAGACCAACTCCTGCGCGTACTCCTTCCACTTCGGGTCGGTGAGGTCCGGCCGGGTGGTGGCGGGCGCGGTGGTCGCTGCCGCGGTCGGCGACGGCTTCGGCGCCGCCTGGGAGGTGGCGGTGGCGGTGCCGGTCGCGCTCGGGAGGGCGGTGGACGGGGAAGAGCCGGGTGCGGACGGGAGCGCGGTCGCGGACCGGGAGGTCGACGAACTCGCCGCCGGGGAAGGGGAGTTCGATATGGATCCGGCGGTCGACGGCGGGGCCGAGGCCGCGCCGTGACGCCGGCCGGTGGCGGCTTCGCCCTCGGGGCCGACCACGGCGATGCCCGCGGTCACTGCCGCGGCCACCCCCACGGCCAGCGCCACCTGGACGGGCCGCGGCCCTCTACCGGATCTGGTGCGGTTCGCGCCGCTCTGCATGGGTCGGGCTCCGTTTCCTGTCGGCTACCGCCCCGCCCGGGGGAGCGGGGCGACGGTCGGCCGGACCAACAGCCGTCGCACGTCCGAAGGTTCCACCCACCGGCTCGGGACGTCCGGATCCGGACGGGCCCTGACGTTATCTCAGAAACGGAACGACGTCTTCCCGACCCAGCCTTCGGTCAACTCCTGAACGGCCGCGCCGTCCAGGTCGGACAGCTTGGTGCCGACGAAGCCGCGGGCCGAATCGGAGGTCTGGATCCGGAACGGCGGCCGCTCGGCGGTGAGCGCCGCGACGATCGGGGCGGCCGCGTCGGCGGGGCTCTGTGCGTTGCCGAACGAGGCCAGGGTGCGCTCGATGTATGCCTCCAGGGCAGGGGCGTACGGGCCGGCCTCGGCCAGCATGGCGGGAATGTCGAGCTGCTGGCTCGCGACGAACTCGCTGGCCACCGCGCCCGGTTCGACGACGGTCACGCTGACGCCCGCACTCGCCGCGACCGGGGCGAGCGACTCCAGGAAGCCTTCGGCGGCGAACTTCGCCGCGCAGTACGCCTCGTTGAACGGCTGCCCGACCACACCGCCGACACTGGTCACGGTGACCACCCGGCCGCCGGAGGCCCGCAGGTGCGGCATGGCCGCCCGGGTCGTCTCCACCACGCCGAAGAAGTTCACCTCCATCGCCCGGCGGAACGGCTCGGTGCCGCTCTGCTCGACGGTGCCGACCACCCCGGCACCCGCGTTGTTGACCAGCGCGTCCAGCCGCCCGTGCTCGGCCACCACCTCCGCCACGCAGTCGGCGACCGAGGCCGGGTCGGTGACGTCCAGCGTCTTCACCTGCACCCGCCCGGCCACCCCCGCCGCCTCGGCCGCCTCGCGCAGCGGACCGGCCTTCGCGGGGTCGCGCATGGTGGCGACCACCTGGAAGCCCGCCGAGGCGGTGGCGACGGCGGCGGCCAGGCCGATGCCGGACGAGGTGCCGGTGATCAGAACAGTGCGGGTCTCGTTCACGAGGGGCCTCCATAGTGCGTGTGTGTGCACACACCATAGGAGTGTGTGCGCGCACACGCAAATTGGTACGGTGGGGGAATGAAGCGCTCCGACCTCAGCCTGGGGGAACTCACCGCCCGCGACCACGCCTTCTACGGCCTCGTCTGGGCCGGCGTGACCCTCACCGCGCAGGCCGACCGGGCCCTGCGGCGCGCGCACGACCTGCCGCTGTCCTGGTTCGAGGTGATGCTCTGGCTGGACGGCCAGGACGGGCCGGTCGCCGCCTCCGACCTGGGGGAGAAGACCCTGCTGAGCCGCAGCCAGGTCTCCCGCGTCACCGACGCTCTGGTGGCACGCGGCCTGGTCGAGCGCCTCCCGTCGCCGACCGACGCCCGCTCCGTCCGGATCGCGCTCACCGCGGCCGGCCGCGACACCTTCGCCGAGGCCGACGCCACCCGCCGCGCCGCGCTCGCCGAGTCCTTCGACGACCGGCTCGACGACCGGGACATCGAGGCGCTGGAGCGGATCTGGGCGAAGCTCAAGCGACGCGAGCGGTCGTAGGCGCCGCGGGCGGAGCGGTGCCATGGGCGAATCGGTTCCGCGTTCCTGTGCGGACTATTGACGGGTATGGTCAACGTCCTTAACTTGAGGCGGACACTTCACTCGCCCGCACCCCCGGAGCGTCCAGTGTCCGCAGGTTTCAGCCGGAGAATCGGCCTGTTCCAGGCCACCGCGATCAACATGAGCCAGATGTGCGGGATCGGCCCGTTCGTCACCATCCCGCTGATGGTCGCCGCGTTCGGCGGCCCGCAGGCAGTCATCGGGTGGATCGCCGGCGCGCTGCTCGCCCTGGTCGACGGCCTGGTCTGGGCCGAACTCGGGGCCTCGCTGCCCGGCGCCGGCGGTACCTACGTCTACCTGCGGGAGGCGTTCCAGTACCGCACCGGACGGCTGATGCCGTTCCTGTTCGTGTGGACGGCGATGCTGTTCATCCCGCTCATCATGTCGACCGGCGTGCAGGGCCTGGTGCAGTACCTCACCTACCTGTGGCCGAGCATGACGACCATGCAGGGCGACGTGGTCGGCGTCGCCGTGCTGGCGCTGGTGGTGCTGCTGCTGTGGCGCAAGGTCGAGAACATCGGGCGGCTGACCGTCGCGCTGTGGGGCGTGATGATCGTCTCGGTGGGCGCGGTGATCCTCGCCTCGTTCACCGACTTCCACCCCTCGATGGCCTTCGAATGGCCCGCCCACGCCGTCGAGTTGACCCACGGACAGTTCTGGATCGGCTTCGCCGCCGGCCTGACCATCGGCGTCTATGACTACCTCGGCTACAACACCGCCTCCTACCTCGGCGCCGAGATCAAGAACCCCGGCCGCACCATGCCCCGGGCGATCATCCTCTCGATCCTCGCCATCATGACCATCTACCTGCTGATGCAGATCGGCGTGCTCGGCGTCGTCCACTGGCAGGACATGCTCGACCCGGACAACGTCGCCTCAAAGTCCGTCGCCGCAGCCGTACTTGAGCACACCTGGGGCAAGGCCGCCGCCGACACCGTCACCGGACTGATCCTGATCACCGCCTTCGCCTCCGTGTACGCCGGACTACTCGGCGGCTCCCGGGTGCCCTACGACGCCGCCCGCGACGGCATGTTCTTCCGCGCCTTCGGCCGGCTCCACCCCCGGCACGGCTTCCCCGTGCTCGGCCTGCTCACCATGGGCGCCGTCACCGCCGCCGGCTTCCTGATCGCCCGGCACCTCGGCAACTCCGCCGCCCACCCGCCGCTGACGGTCCTGATCACCCTGCTCACCACCGTCATGGTGATCGTCCAGGCACTCGCCCAGATCGCCGCCGTCACCGTGCTGCGCCGCCGCCAGCCGACCCTCGCCCGCCCCTACCGGATGTGGCTCTACCCGGTGCCCTCGGTCGTTGCCGCGATCGGCTGGCTGGTCATCTACGGCTGGGCGGACCGGGCCAACCCCGGTATCCACCCGATCGAATGGTCGATCGCCTGGGTCGCGCTCGGCGGCGCCGCGTACCTGGTCTGGGCGAAGCTCGAACGGGCGTGGCCGTTCGGGGAGAAGGAGATCCGCGAGGAGTTCCTGACGGCCCAGCAGCCCCCGGCCGCCGAGCCGCCCGCATAGTCAGCCGTCGGTGTCCCAGTTGCACTTGGAGGCGAGCATCTTCTTGAGGACGGCGTCGCTGTTCCCGGTGAGGACGGGGCGCCAGGTCTCCAAGTCCCAGGTCGGACCGCCGAGGTGGCCGCCACTGGTGTCGGGGTACGAGAACTCCGCGTGGCACAGCAGCTGTTGGTACGTCGAGTTCTGCGCGGTCTGGGTGGCGCCCGGGACCATCCGGGTGTTGGACCACACCTGCCGCCAGTCCGCGTTCACGTCGCTCGCGGCGTCGTCGCCACCCAGGACCTTCTTGAACGCGGCGGGCGTCGGGGTGACGTGGACGGACGTGTAGCGGCTGTCGTTCCAGTTGACATAGACCTCGGTCTTGGACACCCACTTGGTATTGGTGATGCCGCCGTAGCCGATGCACGCGGACTGGCAGGCCTTACTCCTCCGGCATCGCCAACCACTTCTTCTACCTGACCGCCGAGGGCACCGGCGCCAAGACCATCGGCGGCCTGTCGCACAACGGCACCCCGTGCAACGGCGACAACTTCAGCGGCATCGGCAAGGACAAGGCGGCGGCCATCTGGTACCGCGCCCTGACCACCTACATGACCTCCACCACCAACTACTCCTCGGCCCGCACCGCCACCCTGCAGGCCGCCGCCGACCTGTACGGCGCCAACTCGCAGGAGCGGTACATCGTTTCGAAGGCCTGGGCCGCCGTCTCGCTCGGCACCGCCCTGCCCGACCCGGGCGGCTCCACCGGCAGCCCGAGCCCGTCCCCGTCCGGCTCGCCCACCGGCAACCCGAACCCCGGAAACGCCCTCACCAACGGCGACTTCGAACAGGGGGCCACCGGCTGGACGCAGAGCGCCAACGACATCACCAACTCCAACCAGCAGACCCCGCACGGCGGTTCCTGGTACGCCTGGATGATGGGCTACGGCTCCGCCAACAGCGAGACCCTCTCGCAGAGCAACATCGCGGTGCCCGCCACCGGCAGCCCCAGGCTCACCTTCTGGCTGAAGGTCACCACCGCGGAGACCGGCACCACGCCGTACGACACCCTGAAGGTCAACGTCAACGGCGCCACCCTGGCCACCTACTCCAACGCCAACGCCAGCGCTGGATACGTGCAGAAGACCATTGACCTGAGCGCCTACCGCGGCCAGACCGTCAACCTTCAGTTCGCCGGCCAGGAGGACGCCTACCTGGCGACCACCTTCCTGCTCGACGACGTCAGCATCGGCTGACCAGGCCACCTGCCCACTGCCCGGTCGGCCCCCGATCCGCCCCCGATCGGGCAGTCTTAAAGGGGACTTAACGCTGAGTCGCGACAGTGTCGTGTTCATGTGACACCCTCGCGCAAGCCCGGCGAAGGCGGCACACTGACCGCCATGACCGGCTTTCTCCCCGGCCCGGCCGGACCAGCCAACACCACGGCAGGTCCGGCCAGGCCCGCACTCGTCGACCGTGCGCAACTGCTCGCCGACATCCGTGCCACCCTCGCCGCCACCGGCGGCGTCCTGCTCCACGGCCCGGCGGGCATCGGCAAGACCGCACTGCTCGACGCACTCGCCCAACAGGCCGACGCGGCAGGGGAGTCGGTCCTGCGCAGCAGCCCCACCGCCGCCGAGGCCGAACTGCCGCACCTCGCCCTGATCGACCTGCTCGGCGAGACCCTCCCCGCGCTCGCAGAGGAACTCCTCCCCAGCCACCTGCGCCAGGCCCTCGAATGCGCGCTGCTGCACCGCGCCCCCCAACCCGGCGCCGCCACCGACCCGTTGGCCGTCCGCGTCGCCGTCCTGGAGACCCTGCGACGGCTCGCCGAACGCGGCCCCGTGCTCGTCCTGCTCGACGACACCCAGTGGCTCGACGAAGCCAGCCGCCAGGTCATCGCCTTCGTTGCCCGCCGCCTCACCGACCGCCGGGTCCGGTTCGCCGTCACCGAACGCACCGAACACGCCGACGCCGCCCCCACCATGGGCGCCCTCTGCCCGCCCACCGCCCTCGACCTCCCCGTCGGCCCGCTCGGCGAACGCGGCACCGGCGCCCTGCTGCGCGAACGGCTCGGCCTGCGCCTCAGCGGCCTCACGCTCGGCCGGGTGCACGCCGTCAGCGGCGGAAACCCCTACTACGCCCTGGAGTTGGGCCGCTCACTGGCCGCCGGCGGCAGCGACGCCGCACTCGCCGCCGACCCCGCCCGCCCGCTCGACGTCCCGCACCGGCTGCGCGCCCTGGTCTCCGCCCGCCTCACCGAACTCCCCGACACCGCCCGCGCCGCCCTCACCGTGCTCGCCGCCGCCCGCACCGGCACCGGCCTGCCCGCCACCGTCACCGAACCCCTCGCCGCCGCCCACCGCCACGGCATCGTCCGCCAAATCCCGTCCGGCACACCCCAGTTCAGCCACCCCCTGATCGCCGAAGTGGTCCTCGCCGACGCCACCCCCGCCGCCCTGCGCGACGCTCACCGCCTGCTCGCCGCCCTCACCGCCGACCCCGTCGAACAGGTCCGCCACCAGGCCCTCGCCGCCGAACACCCCGACCCGCAGCTCGCCTCCCGGCTCACCCGCGCCGCCGATACCGCCCTCACCCGCGGCGCCCCCGGCACCGCCGCCGAACTCCTCCGCCACGCCGCCCACCACACCCCCGACCCCGACACCGCCGGACGCCGCCTGCTCGCCGCCGCCCGCAACGCCGCCGCCGCCGGACTGCCCGACCTCGCCCGCGCCAGCGCCGAAGCCCTGCTCACCGCCCCCGCCGCCGACCTGCGCGTGCACGCCCGACTCCTGCTCGCCCGCCTGCTCGGACCCGACCACCCCGGCGCCGAAGCCCTGCTCACCGCCGCCGCCGACGACACCGGCGGCCACCCCGCCCTCACCGCCGCCGTCCACCAGGAACGCGCCGTCCGCGCCCTGCACCGCGGCGACCGGGCAGAAGGATTCGCCGAACTCGAGACCGCCGAGAAGCACGCCGACCACGCCGACAACCCCGACCTGCTCGTCGAACTCCTCGCCTTGCGCGGCCCCATCACCCTGCTCACCGACCCCGTCCACGGCCTCGCCCTGCTCGAACGCGGCTGCCGCCTCGCCGCCGGCCGACCCCCCACCGCCGCCGCCGTCGTCTGCCGCGAAGGCCTCGCCGTCGCCGCCCTGCGCAGCGGCGACACCCACCGCGCCCTCGCCGAGGTCGAGACCCTGCGCACCGAGACCGAAGCCGCCGGGCGCACCGAGGACCTCGCCAACGTCCTCTACATCGCCGCCTCCGTCCTCGAGCGCGCCGGACGCTGCACCGAGGCCTACGCCGCCGGCCGCGCCGCCCACGACCTGCGCGAACGCATCGAACCCACCCCCGGCCCCGCCCGCGTCCTCGGCGGCGCCGCCGAACTCAACGGCGGCACCGCCGAACGCGCCGCCCACCTCCTCGACTCCGCCATCCGCGCCGCCGAGGACGACCACGACCACGAATGGCTCGCCTACGCCCACGGACTGCGCGGCCGGGCATCCTTCCTGCTCGGCCACCTCCCGATGGCCGTCCACCACCTCACCCGCTGCCAACTCCTGCTCCGCCGTATGCAGTTCACCGACCCCAGCCTGTTCCTGGTGGACGCCGACCTCGCCGAATCACTTGCTCTCTCCGGCCGCCCCGCCGACGCCGCCGACACCCTCGCCGACGCCCGCGACCGCGCCACCCGCCTCGGCCGCGACGTCGTCCTCCTCGGCCTGCACCGCGCCGAAGCCCACCTCACCGCCCTCACCGACCCCCGCCACGCCGCCGACACCCTCCGCGCCCTCCTCCCCGCCGCCCACCCCTACCCCCTCGAACTCGCCCGCGCCCACTTGGCTTTGGGAGTTCTGGAACGCCGCGCCCGCCGCCGCGCCGCCGCCCGCACCGCCCTCCAGGACGCCCAGGCGCTGTACACCGCCGCCGGGTGCCTGCCGTGGCTGCGGCACGTCGAGACGGTGCTGGCTTCGCTCGACGCGCTGGAGGCCGACCCGACGCCGACCCAGCAGCAGATCCTTGGGCTGATCCGCACCGGGGCGACCAACCGGGAGATCGCGGCGACGCTGCACCTGTCGGTGAAGGCGGTCGAGGCGAACCTGACCCGGCTGTTCCGGCAGTACGGGGTGCGGGGGCGGGCGGAGTTGGCGAAGTGCCAGGAGTAGGCGGGGTGTTGGCCAGCCGTCGACGATGATGCCGCCGAGCCGGACGATGGTGGCGAGGGCGTCCCGCGTAGAACCGGGCGCCGTGCAGCCGGTCGGTGAGGGCAACGTGGTCGAGATCTCTCCCGTCCGGAAGTCGGGCAGCCAGAGCTCGCCGAGGCTGGGCAGAACGGCTCGGGTTCGGCCTTCAGTCCGGACATCGGGATCGGGACAGCCCAATGCCCACGACCGACCGCATGTTCGACGCGGGCGCTTGCCGGGGAGCGTCGCCCCGCCCGTCGCTGCGCGGGGCGCGCTCTGACGGATCGTCACAGAAGCTGGAAACGGTCGATCCGGAGCTGCGTGCGCTTCCCGGGCGACCACCCAGGGGTGAACCTTCGGACCGCTACTCCCTCGACCGCGCAAGGGTTGCTGACGCTGCGTCAGGACCAGACGGACGCATGTTCCCTTTGCGGGCCTCCGGATCCCGTGGCTGTCTGGATCTCGGCAGGGCCACCACCGCGCCCCGCCGCCGAAACAACTACTCGGAGGAGATTCTCATGCGTGCTATCAAGCGTGTTCTGGCCATCGGTGCCCTCGCCGCCCCCCTGGTGATCGGCTGCGCCGGACTGGCCTCCGCCCACGAAGGCCACGAGGGCCCCGAAGCCCACTTCTCGAAGAGCCAGTTCGTCGCCAACGAGGAGGTCGCCGGCGAGTCCAAGGTGTTCTCCGAGGTCGAGCCGGGCAGCGTCGAGCACGGTGAGGCTTGTGTCTTCGCCGGCGACGAGGGCGTCGAAGGCTCGCACACCGAGTCCGGTGCCCACTTCTAAGGGCTGACCGGAAGAATCACATTCAGGTGCCCGGCGGGAATCCCACCCGCCGGGCACCTTCGTGTGTCGGGGCAGCGGGCATCGCCGCCGGGCGGGTCGACCACTTGTTCGACAGGCGACCCGGCCCCGGGCGCCTGTGCCGCCCCGGCGACCACTCAGGGGTGAACCTGCGAGGGGCCCCTCCCGTGCTGGCGCAAGGGCGGCTGACGGATCGTCGGGACCACACGGAGGCAGCACCCTTTTGCGGGCCTCCGGATCCCGTGGCGTTCTGGAGTCGGCGGGGCCACCACCGAGCCCCGCCATCGACCGTCTTCTCGGAGGAGATCTTCATGCGTGCTCTCAAGCGTGTTCTGGCCGTCAGTGCCCTCGCCGCCCCGCTCGTCGTCGGCTGCGCCGGCCTCGCGTCCGCCCAGGAAGACCTGAGCGCAAACTTCGACCAGGGCCAGTTCGCCGCGAACCAGAGCGGTGCCGGCGAGGCCGCCACGACTTCCGTCGTGTCCCCCTACGGCGTTCAGCACACCGACTTCATGATCTGGGCCGACGACAGCGGCGTCTCCGGCGGGTTCAACGGAGCGGGTGCCTCCTATTAGAACGGCCAGAACTGCGGAGCGGTGCCCGGCGGTCGGGGTTCCCGCCGGGCACCGCCGCGTGTCGGCGCAAGGCGACCGGATCCCATCGGGAATCCAGCAAACTGATTGAGCGTCAAATGGCACGCCGTGGCACGATGGGCCTCATGAGTGACGCTCCGCACCCCCTGCTGGTGGACCGCACGCCCTTCCCCGACGGCATCGACGCGCGTCTGCGTGCCCAACTGACCTTCCTGGTCGAGATCGACCGGCTCAAGACCATTCTGCGGCAGTCGCCGTTGGTGGCGGCCGAGCGCCGCGAGAACGACGCCGAGCACTCCTGGCACCTGGCGATGATGGTGACCCTCCTCGCCGAGTACGCGGACGAGCCGATCCACGTGGGCCGCACCGTCCAACTCGTCCTGCTGCACGACCTGGTGGAGATCCACGCCGGGGACACGCCGCTGTACGACACGGAGGCGGGCGTTGATCAGGCGGAGCGAGAGTCCGCGGCTGCGGACGAGTTGTTCGGGCTGTTGCCGAAGGATCAGGCCCGGTGGATGCGGGAGTTGTGGGACGAGTTCGAGGAACGCCGTACCCCGGAGGCCCGGTTCGCGAAGGCGATGGACCGGTTGCAGCCGTTGCTGCTCAACTGGATGGCGCACGGCGGTACTTGGCGCACCCCTGGGGTGACGGCGGACGATGTACGTGCCCGCAAGGCGGTGATCGGTGACGCGTCGTCGGCGCTGTGGGCGGCGGGGCGGCGGCTGATCGACGAGGGCGAGCGGCGCGGCTGGTCAAGGAGCGGCAGCGGAGGCGAGCAGGGCTGAGGGGGGGAACAACCGGGAGGGTGCCGTCCCGCACGGCACCCTCCCGATCACCGGCGGCCGGTCAGCCGATCTTCACGTCGTCGACCAGGAAGGTGGTCGCCAGCGAGGCGTCCTCCTGGCCGGCGAACTGCAGGCTGACGGTCTGCCCGGCGTAGGCGCTCAGGTTGACGGTCTTCTGGACGTAGCCGGCGCTGGCGTTGGCGTTGGAGTAGGTGGCGACGGTGGTGCCGTTGACGTTGACCTTCAGGGTGTCGTACGGCGTGGTGCCGGTCTCCTGGGTGGTCACCTTCAGCCAGAAGGTCAGCTTGGGTGTTCCGGCGGGCACCGCGATGTTGCTCTGCGAGAGGGTCTCGGTGGCGGCGGAGCCGTAGCCCATCATCCAGGCGTACCAGGAACCGCCGTGCGGGGTCTGCTGGTTGGAGTTGGTGATGTCGTTGGCGCTCTGCGTCCAGCCCGTGGTGCCCTGCTCGAATCCGCCGTTGACCAGGGCGTTGCCCCCGCCGGGGGTGCCGGTCGGGGACGGGCTCGGGCTGGAGGCGCTGCCGCCCGGGTCGGGCAGGGCGGTGCCGAGCGAGACGGCGGCCCACGCATTCGAAACGATGTATCGCTCCTACTGGTCGAGGACGGCGCCACTGGCCGCGTCGACGAGGACCGCCTCGCGGGTGTTCGCGCCGGCTGCGCCCGCGCCGGTGACGGTGCTGCGGTAGGCGAGCACCGGGACCTTGCCCACCGCCCAGACCACCAGCTGGCTGCTGTCCAGGTTGCTGGTGCGGGCCTGCTTGACGTGCTTGGCGCTGCGCTCGGCGGCCTTCGACGCGTCCTGCGTGGAGAGCTTTGGCGTCACACCCGCGACCTTCAGCGCACCCTCGTGCGCCCAGGTGGTGGACGTGATCTTGCCGTTCGCGGCGCGGTGCACCATGAGGTCGCCGCCGACCACGGGCAGGCCGCGGTAGGTGCGGTCGTAACGCACGTGCCGGGCACCGTCGTTGTCGATCAGCACGTCCTTGACAGCAGGCGCTCGTTCGGTCCGAGGCCCAGCGCCTTCGCCACGGCCGGGGCCTCCTTGCCGGCCTGGTCCATGGCCGCGAGCCGGCCCGCCGTGCTCATCGCCTGGAAGCCGGCACCGGGCTGTGTGGTGGGGCTGGCCTGCGCGACGCTCTGCGAAGTGGCATCGCGGCGGCGCCCAGGGTGAGGGCTGCTGCAACAGCTGCCGCCAGAGCGGTCTTGCGGTTCATCGCAATTCCTCCCGCCGGGCCGGGGTCGGTTGGGGACGACCGGCGACACCGTAGGGGTGTGGTGTCGCGGCCGGATTCGGCTCGGCGGCAGGACGCTACCGAACTTGATTGAGTGATGTCGGAGTCGTTCGGCTGACAGCGGTCGGTGGGCTCCAGTAGTCCTGGGTTCGTGAGGTACGCGCAGGGCGGCGGGCTGACCGACGCAGAGAGGGTCGCGCGGGAGCGGATCGGGCTGCAGGCTGTGGAACGCTTCGAGGGCGGGGAGAAGAACGGGGAGATCGCTGTAGCGTTGCGGGTGAGCGAGCGGTCGGTCGAGCGGTGGCGCAGGGCCTGGCGCGAGCGCGGAGAAGCCGGCGTCCAGCCGAAGGGGTCGCCGGGTCGCCCGGGGCTCGGTGGCGCGCAGATCGCCAGGCTTGAGCGGGAGTTGGAACGCGGCCCGCTGTCCATGGCTGGGCGGACCAGCGGTGGACGCTGGCGCGGATCAAGACCCTGATTGGTCGCTTGTTCCATGTGAGCTACACGGTGGAGGGCGCGTGGCGGCTGTTGAAGCGGTACGGCTGGTCGTGTCAGCAGCCCGCCAGACGGGCGATCGAGCGCGACGACGCGGCGGTCGAGGTATGGAAGAAGGAGACGTGGCCGCTGGTAGGAGCACCGCGGCGGCGTGCAACGGCTGGATCGTCTTCGAGGACGAAGCCGGCCAGTCGATGACGCCGCCGCGCGCGAGAAGCTGGGGCTGCAAAGGCAGCACGCCGGTGGTCCGGTGCGTGGCCGGGGCTCGGGCCGGGTGTCCATGGCCGGGCTGAGCTGCTACAAGCCCGGGAAGAGGTCCCGGATGTTCTACTCCGTCCGCGGGTACCGGGGCTGCAGGGGAGAGCCGAAGGGCATCGGCTGGCGCGACCTGCGCGACCTGCGCGACCTGCGCGACCTGCTGGTCGGGGCACACATCCAGCTCGGCGGCCCGATCGTGCCCGTGTGGGACAACCTGCGCATGCATCTGGTCGAACCGATGCGCCAGTTCATCGCCGACCACGACCACGCCGACTGGCTCACGGTCTTCCAACTTCCGGGCTATTCACCGGACCTGAACCCGCAGGAGGGTATCTGGTCGCTGGTCAAGCGCGGGATCGGCAATCTTGCCGCAGCCGGCCTCTGCCAGATCACCCGGGCCGTCAGGCGGGGGCTCAAGCAGATCCAGTACCGCTCGGAGTTGATCGACGGCTGCCTGGCCGGCACAGGGCTGATCATGGACGGCTGACCGACATCACGAAGTCAAGTTCAGTAGTCGTCCCGGAGTCCTGCTCGTAGGGGGCTGCCGACCTGGTGGGCACCGTTGCACCGCCCCGGCTGCTCGCTCCTGAAAAGCCGGTGCCGTCCCGCAAGCTGCGGGACGGCACCGATTTCTTGTTCAGCCCGGGAGCTTGATCAGCACCCTATGAACTTCATCGTGTAGCCGACGTACAAGCCACCGTGCGAATTGATGGAGACGCTCGACCCCGGCTTGCCCGCAGTGTCGGACGACCACACCGCATAGCCGCCTTGGGTGTAGAGGACGAAGTTGCCGTCCTGCTGATACGTCGCATGGTGGGCGCCGGACCCCATTGTGTTTGTCGCCCAACACGCCGTGCGGCTCTGGGAACCGCCAGTCGGATCGCCTTCCCAGCGGTACTCGACGAGGTTGCCATCCGACTGCAGGATCAGCTCGTACCAGGTACTGGTGCCGGTGGTGCCCGCGATCCAGCCCCCGATGTCGAGGGAATCGCCGCGAGACAAGGAACTCGCCGAAGCGGTTCCGGAAAGACCGATGACGGATGCCACCGTCACAGCGCCCGTGATCAACACCTTGGTGGCCTTGCTCATGGACTTCATGGCTCCCCCTTTCCTCTCAATTGCCACGCGTGCTGGTGGCCAGCACGATCAAACTAGCCTTATGTGAATACAGTTAAACGAGCGTCAGATGAGAGGAATCCCACACCCCTGAGGCCTTCAACTCGCGGTTCGTTGATGCTCGACCTGACAAACAGTCAGCAATCCGTATGCGGTGTATGACTCTTCGTATTTCAGACATGGTATGTCGTGACGGACACGGTCGAGGCGGGCGTGGTCGGGGCCGGTACGGGTGACAGCGCGTGTGCGGGCCAGGCCGGGGGTTTGCCCAGTTCCCCGGATAGGACTTCCACGTCTCCGACCAGACCAACGCCGCCCGGCAGGTGACCGCGCTGCGCGGCCAGGGCCGACGGTGGAGGCCGAGACGCCGCTGCGGATCGCCGCTCAGCTCTCCTCGCAGTGGCTCGGCGAGCAGCGCGCCCGGGAGATCGCCGAGCAGGTGAGTCGGCGGGCCGCCAAGGAGGGCTGGAGGGCCACGTTCGTCGCCTACGACATCCCGCACCGCTCGTGCGGTCAGTTCTCGGGCGGTGGCGCCCCGACGCCGCCGCCTACCGATCTTGGATCACCGGCGTTGCGCAGGCCCTCGGCGACCGCAAGGCCTGGGTGGTGCTGGAGCCGGACGCAGTCGTCCACACCCTGGACGACTGCGGGATCAAGGGCGACCTGGCCGCCGAGCGGTATGGTCTGCTGGCCTTCGCCGTCCAGGAGTTGAGGAAGAACCCGAACGCCCGGGTCTACCTGGACACGGGCAACCCGGGCTGGGTGCAGGACCCGCAGGAGCTGGCCGCCGCCCTGTGCAGGTCGGGCATAGTGGCGATGGGCGGCTTCGCCCTGAACGTCGCCAACTTCTACGACACCGAGCGGAACGCGGCGTACGGTGCCAGGCTCTCCGCGGCCCTGGACGGGAAGCACTTCGCGATCGACACCAGTTGCAGCGGCAACAGGGCGCTGGGCGGCGACGCCTGGTGCAACCCGCCCGGGTGCGCGCTCGGCGAGCGGCCAACCACTCCATTCCGGCCGGCCCGGGGTGGACGCCTAGCTGTGGATCAAGAACCCGGGGGATTCCGAGGGCGACTGCGGGCGGGGCTACCGAACTTGATTGAGTGATGTCGGAGTCGTTCGGCTGACAGCGGTCGGTGGGCTCCAGTAGTCCTGGGTTCGTGAGGTACGCGCAGGGCGGCGGGCTGACCGACGCAGAGAGGGTCGCGCGGGAGCGGATCCGGCTGCAGGCTGTGGAACGCTTCGAGGGCGGGGAGAAGAACGGGGAGATCGCTGTAGCGTTGCGGGTGAGCGAGCGGTCGGTCGAGCGGTGGCGCAGGGCCTGGCGCGAGCGCGGAGAAGCCGGCGTCCAGCCGAAGGGGTCGCCGGGTCGCCCGGGGCTCGGTGGCGCGCAGATCGCCAGGCTTGAGCGGGAGTTGGAACGCGGCCCGCTGTCCATGGCTGGGCGGACCAGCGGTGGACGTTGGCGCGGATCAAGACCCTGATTGGTCGCTTGTTCCATGTGAGCTACTGAACTTGAATTTGTGATGTCGGTCTGGAGGGTGGTCAGCCGTCCATGATCAGGCCGGTGGCGGCGAGGCATCCGTCGATAAGGTACGGGCGGTACTGGATCTGCTTCATGCTGCGCTTGACGGTGCGGGCGAGTTGGTCGAGGTCGGCGGCGGCGAGGTTGGCGATGGTGCGCTTGGCCAGCGACCAGATGCCCTCCTGCGGGTTGAGGTCCGGTGCGTACGACGGGAGTTGGAAGACGGTCAGCCAGTCCTTGCTCGCCCGGACGAACTCCTGCATCGGCGGCATCAGGTGGGCACGGAGGTTGTCCCACACGGGCACGATCGGGCTGCCGAGCTGGATGTGCGCCCCGACCAGCAGGTCGCGCAGGTCGCGCCAGCCGATGCCCTTCGGCTCTCCCCTGCAGCCCCGGTACCCGCGGACGGAGTAGAACATCCGGGACCTTTTCCCGGGCTTGTAGCAGCTCAGCCCGGCCATGGACACCCGGCCCGAGCCCCGGCCACGCACCCGCACGACGGGGGTGCAGCCGAGTCTGCCCCCAGGTCCTGGCGCGCGGCGGCGTCATCGACTGCCCGGCTTCGTCCTTGAAGACGATCCAGGCGTCGCGGGCCGCCGCGGTGCTCCTACCAGCGGCCACGTCTCCTTCTTCCACAACTCCACCGCCGCGTCGTCGCCCTCGCTCGCCCGGCGGGCCGGCTGCTGCCAGGACCAGCCGTGCCGCTTCAGGAAGACCCAGGTGCCCTCCACGGTGTAGGAAACGTGGAACAGCCGGACGATCAACGTCTTCACCCGTGCCAGAGTCCACCGCTGGTCCGCCCAGCCGTGAGCCAGCGGCCCACGCTCCAACTCCCGCTCCAACCGCGCGACCTGGGCATCGGACGTGGAGCGACGAGGACTTCGCGGACTGATACCCGCGTGACGGGCGTCCCGGGCTCTCGCCCGCCCAGCTGGCCACGGCGAGCGTGCTGCAGTTCCTGCTCGGGTTTTCCGACCGCGATGCCGCCGAGGCCGTGCGCTGCCGGATCCATTTCAAGTACGCGCTCGGCTTCGACCTCGACGACTCCGGCTTCCACCGCAGCGTGCTTACCGACTTCTGTGACCGGTTGCCGGAGGACAACCGGGCTGACCGCCTTCTCGACCTCGCCCTGGCCCGCCTGAAGGACGCGGGCTTGGTCCGCGAGCGCACGATCCAGCGCACCGAATCCACCCACGTCTTGGCCGCCGCACGCGACCTGACACGCCTGGAGTTGGTCACCGAAGCGGTGCGCGCGGCCCCGGAGGAACTCGCCCGCACCGCCGGCCATGCACTGAACGGCGTGGTCGAGGAGGACTGGGGCCGCCGCTACGGCTGGCCGGTGCGCCTGGGCAACGAGCTCCAGATGCGCAACCGCCCGACCAGCAGAACCCGGCCTGGCACAGGCGTTACGCGGTGCGGTCCGGCATCGAGGGCACCATCTGCGAGTTCGCCTACGGCCACGGCATGCGCCGCTGCCGCTACGCAGGCAGGCCAAGACGCACTTGCAGCACATACTCACCGCAATTGCCGTCAACATCGCGCCTCAGCCGGCAGCCTCCAGGCCAGAGCGCGCCCCCTCGCCCACCGACCGCCTTTCAGGGCCACCTCGACCAGCAGGAAATCCAGCGTCCGCGTTCATGGCGAGCCGTCGGCTGACGACGTAGCGACCAAGATCCCCGACAGAGTAAAGCTCAGAGTGGCTCACCGTCTTCCAACTGCCGAGCTACTCAACGGACTTGAATCCGCAGGAGGGTATCTGGTCGCTGGTCAAGCGCGGAATCGGCAATCTCGCCGCAGCCGACCTTGGCCAGATCACCCGGGCCGTCAAGCGGGGGCTCAAGCAGATCCAGTACCGCTCGGATTTGGTCGACGGCTGTCTGGCCGGCACAGGACTGATCACGGACGGCTGACCGGCATCACGAATTCAAGTTCAGTAAGGCCGCTGCTCACCCTTGCGAAATGGCACCGACAAAAGGCAAGGGAATGGCAAGGAGAGGGCCGTCACTTCGTAGGGGAACCCACCGGGAGTGCGGCCAGTAAAGCTTCCGGAAAAGGAAGTTGACGGTCGCGCCAAGCTACCCCGGGAACCGGTCAAGGGGCAAGGAGTCTTGACGCCCGCAATTCCCGCACCAGGCGAGAGCGGGGGCATTCCACCGGATTCTCTTGACGAAGGGAATGCCCGGGGAACGGAGTCCGCGCGGGCCGGCCGGAGTTGCGCCCGGGCCCCTCGGCGGAAGGCGCCCGTCCGGGTGTGCTTGGCTTGACGTCACGGCCGCGCAACGGATCGCGCGAGCGGGAGAGTTCGGAGAGAGGTGGATGGTCGTGCCGATCATCGCGGTGAGCGTGCTCAGCCACACGGGAGTGGTGCGTCAGCACAACGAGGACAGTGTGGCGGTCGGGCCGTGGACGCTCTGCGCGACGGCCACCGACAGCCCGCAGACCTTCTACTTCCCGCTCGGCGCCACCGCTCTGACGGTCGCGGTCGCCGACGGACTGGGCGGCCACCCGGGCGGTGACCTGGCCTCCTCGCTGATCGCCGGGCAACTCGCCTCCACCGGCGGGGGATTGACCGACGAGCAGGCCGTCCGGGACGCGCTGCAGGCCGGCCACGAGACCCTCCACGACGCGGCCGACGCCGACCCCGCGCTGACCGGGATGAGCACCACCGTGGCCGGGCTGGCACTGACCGCCGAGTCCGTGTTCGTGTTCAACGTCGGCGACAGCCGGGTCTACGAACTCACCGACACCGAACCGGAGTTGCTCACCACCGACGACAGCCCGCCGCTCGCCGAAGGCCAGCGCACCACCCACCTGGTCACCAGCGTCCTCGGCGGCGCCACCCCGCGCGACGCCCTCGCCCCGCACGTCACCCGCCTGCCCGTCCGCCCCGGCGCCCGCTACCTGCTCTGCACCGACGGCCTCAGCGACCCCGTCCCGCCGGAGGAGTGGATGGCCCTGATCACCGACGGCGACGCGGACGAGGACGACCAGCACGCCGTCGTCGAACTCTGGCGCGCCGCGATCCGGGCCGGCGGCCCGGACAACATCACCCTCGCGCTGGTCCGGATCGACGACTGACAAGAGACCGCCCGAGGCCGCGAACCCGAAACGGTGAACGGCCTGCTGGTTCGACGCGCGGGCGTGGCTTTCGGAGGAGAATCGGGCGGGAACAGAGGAGGTGCGCCATGAGCACGGCAGCCCATGTCCCCCGGGACTACCGCGTCAGTGACCCCGAGAGGGCTCTGAAGTACGCCGTTCAGCACGTCGCGGGTGATCGCGCCGAGATCATCGAGGGAGTCATCACGCCCATGTCGCCGTCCTGGGCGCACGAGAACGCCGCCGAGGTGGTTCGTCGGCAGCTCACCCCGCGTCTGGAGGAGCTCGGCCTGGTCTCCGGGTCGGGCAACCTCGACCTGCCGGGCAGCGAGAACTGGTTCATCCCCGACCTGGCGGTGGTCCCGGCCGAGCTCGCCGCGAAGACCGAGGGTGCCCTGCTGCCCGATCAGACCCTGCTGGTGGTCGAGGTCACCTCGCCGTCGAACGGCGAGACCGACCGCACCACCAAACGCCGCCGCTGCGGCCAGTACGGCGCCCCGATCTACCTGCTGGTGGACCGTCAACAGCGCGAGTGCACCGTCTTCTCCGCCCCCGGACGTCTGGGCTACCAGGAAATCGACGGCCCGCACCCCTTCGGTAGCGCCGTTCGGCTGCCCGCGCCGTTCGATCTGGAGCTCGACACCAGCCGGTTCTGACGGGAGCTATGCGGTCGGCGGCAGCACTTCCAGGACGGCGGCCGTTCCGGCGATGGCGCGGTCTTCGTGCATGGTGATCGTCGCGCCGGGCTGAAGGTGTCGCCACTGTGTGGGGGTGAGCGGGGCGAGGCGTGCGGAGGAGCGTTCGCCGGGGCCGAGGGTGGGGGTGTGTTCGACCCAGAGGCGGGCGATGTCGAGGGTCGGGTCGCCGGTGGGGGTGCGGTTTCCGATGTTCCACATGGGGCGGAGGGCGCCGGCTCCGGAGAAGGGGGTCTGGCGTCGGCTCTCGGTGGCGGGGAGGAGGGTGAGGTCGACCCGGATGATGCCGTGGCGGGTTTCGTAGTGGCGCCAGTGGCACCAGGCCGCGCTGGTCTTCAGTTGCATCTGCTCGGCGGCCGTGCCGAGGGTCTCCCAGAAGGCGAGCGGCAGCGGGTGGGCGTCGCCGAGGTCCTCGAGCAGGTCGAGGGCGATCTCCCACTCGTCGTGGGCGAGGTACTCCCAGACGTCGTTGATCGTGAGGTCGTTCTCGGTGGCGATCCCCTCGGGGACCAACAGGCCGGCGGATTCCAGCAGTTCGGGAACGTTCATGCCGGGCCGTCAGACCCGTTCGAGCGGGCGGTGCGGGCCGTCCGGGAGGGTGACGGTGATGGTGTCGCCGGGGTGGATCGGGCCGCCGGTGCGGACGATGCCCATGATGCCCGCCTTGCGGACGGTGCCGCCGTTCTCGTCGCGGAACACCACCTGCTTGAGCAGGCCGTGCTGGAAGTTGTCGATCTGCGCGCACGGGTTGCGCAGGCCGGTGACCTCGACCACCGCCTCCGGGCCGAGGTGCAGCAGGGTGCCGACCGGGAGGCCGAGCAGGTCGATGCCGCGAGTGGTGACGTTCTCGCCCAACTCGCCCGGGGCGACGGTGAATCCGGCCTCGGCCAGCTCGTCGAACAGCTCGGCGTGGATCAGATGGACCTGGCGGAGGTTCGGCACCGTCGGGTCCTGGGCGACCCGGGAGCGGTGCTTGACGGTGACGCCGGAGTGCACGTCGCCCTCGACGCCGAGGCCCTCGAGCAGGCGGATGCCCGCCCGGTTGGGCTTGCTGAAGGAGTATTCGCCGTTGCTGCTGACCGCCACCACGCTGCCGGACACCCGGACCGCCTCTCGTCGAACGAACACGCGGAGCACAAGGGTAGGCCGCGGTCAGTCCGGCGGTAGCAGGCGGGTGCCCGGGGGGAGGGAGCCGGCGCGGTCGGCGTCGACCAGGTAGGCGAGCAGGGTGCCGCGGAAGGCGGTGGCGGCGCGGGTCAGGGGGAGGTCGCGGCCGTGCGCGAGGGCGATGGTGCGGCCCAGGCCGGGCGGGGCGAAGGGGGCGGAGCACAGGCCGGAGCGGGCGGCGACCATGCCGGGGACGACGGCGGGCCCGAGACCGGCCCGGACGGCGGCCAGCACGGCGTCCATCTCGCCGCCCTCGACGGCGTAGGAAGGTTCGAAGCCGGCGGCCCGGCACGCGGCGAGGGTGGTCTCGCGGACGTCGTAGCCCTCCCGGAACATCACCAGGCCCTGGCCGCGCAGGTCGGTGATCCGGGCCCGGCGGCGGGGGAGCGGCTCGGCGGAGACCAGCACCAGGTCCTCGTGCAGCAGCGGCGTGACGGAGAGGCCGGGGGGCGCGGCGGACGGCGCGGCGATGATCAGGGCGAGGTCGAGTTCGCCGGCCTCCAGGTCGCGGACCAGGTCGCGCGAGCCGCCCTCGGTCAGCCGCAGGTCCACCCCGGGGTGCAGCGCCCGGTAGGCGCGCAGCACCTCGGGCACCAGGCTGGCGCAGAGCGAGGGCGGCGCCCCGAACCGGACCCGGCCCCGGCGCAGCTGCACCGTCTCGGCGACGGCCCGCCGGGCACTCTCCGCGTCGGCCAGGATGCGCCGGGCGAGCGGCAACAGTGCCTGCCCGGCATCGGTCAGCGAGGTGCCGGAGCGCGAGCGGTGGAACAGCTCCGCTCCCAACTCGCGTTCCAGTGAACGGATTTGTTGCGAGAGTGACGGCTGTGAGACGTGCGTCAGTTCGGCGGCCCGGGTGAAGTGCCGGGCGTCGGCGACGGCGACGAAGTAGGCGAGCTGTTGCAACTGCACAGCAGCCATCATAGGCATCTCCTATCGTGGGCAGCGCTTTCATGTCTTGGACAGCACCTGCGCACCGGGCCTACCGTCATGCCCATGGCTTCTGCTACCCGGACAAACCGGGTGAACCGGACCCCCACTCCCGGTCGGCATCCGTCCGCCGCGGCGGCACTGTGGCGCAGCTCCGTCGGCAAGAAGGCGGTGATGGCCGTCAGCGGGCTGCTGATGCTCGCCTACCTGGTGGCCCACATGCTGGGCAACCTCAAGGTGTTCTTCGGCCCGGACGACCTCAACGGCTACGCGCACTGGCTGCGCACCATCGGCCAGCCGCTGCTGCACTTCGGCTGGTTCCTCTGGCTGGCCCGCGCCGTCCTGCTGGCGGCCGTGGTCGCGCACGGGGTGGCCGCCTACCAGCTCTCCCGCCGCGACCTGCGGGCCCGCCCGCAGCAGTACGTGCACCGGCGGCGGCGGGCCAGCTACGCGACCCGGACGATGCGCTGGGGCGGGGTGATCCTCGGCCTGTTCATCGTCTGGCACATCCTCGACCTGACCACGCTGACGGTGAACCCGGCCGCCGAGGAGGGCCGCCCGTACCAGAACATCGTGGCCTCGTTCTCGACCTGGTACGGCGGCGGGATCTACCTGCTGGCGGTGCTCGCGCTCGGGCTGCACGTCCGGCACGGGTTCTGGAGCGCCGCGCAGACCCTCGGCGTCAACAACCCGCGCCGCGACCGGGTGCTGAAGTTCGCCGCGAACGCGCTGGCGCTGCTGCTGACCGTCGGCTTCGCGTCGGTGCCGGTCGCCGTGATGACCGGACTGGTCCGATGAACGCCCGCGACAACGGGCAGACCGCCCACGACGCCGGCGGGACCGGCCCGGCGAGCGCCCGCGACAACGGGCAGACCGCCCACGACGCCGGCGGGACCGGTCCGGCGAGCGCCCACGACAACGGGCAGACCGCCCACGACACGTCTTCCGGGAAGGCCCCGATGAGCTACCTCGACTACACCGTCGGCGCGCCCGTCGCAGACACCCGGGCCCCGGCCGGGCCGATCGAACAGCGCTGGGACCAGCGGCGGTTCGAGGCCAAGTTGGTCAACCCGGCGAACCGCCGCAAGCACACCGTGATCGTGGTCGGCACCGGCCTGGCCGGCGGCGCGGCCGGTGCGACACTGGCCGAACAGGGCTACCACGTCGTGCAGTTCTGCTTCCAGGACTCCCCGCGGCGCGCTCACTCGATCGCCGCGCAGGGCGGCATCAACGCCGCGAAGAACTACCGCAACGACGGCGACTCGATCCGCCGGCTGTTCTACGACACCGTCAAGGGCGGCGACTTCCGCGCCCGCGAGTCCAACGTGCACCGCCTCGCCCAGGTCTCGGTGGAGATCATCGACCAGTGCGTGGCACAGGGCGTGCCGTTCGCCCGCGAGTACGGCGGCCTGCTCGACACCCGCTCGTTCGGCGGCGTCCAGGTCTCCCGCACCTTCTACGCCCGCGGCCAGACCGGCCAGCAGCTGCTGCTCGGCGCCTACCAGGCGCTGTCACGGCAAATCGCGGCCGGGAACGTCGAGTTGCACGCGCGCACCGAGATGCTCGACCTGATCGTGATCGACGGCCGGGCCCGCGGCATCGTCGCACGGGACCTGGTGACCGGCGAGATCCGTTCCTACCTGGCGGATGCCGTGGTGCTCGCCACCGGCGGCTACGGCAACGTGTTCTACCTGTCGACGAACGCCAAGAACTCGAACGCGACGGCCATTTGGCGCGCGCACCGGCGCGGCGCGTACTTCGCCAACCCGTGCTTCACGCAGATCCACCCGACCTGCATCCCGCGCTCCGGCGACCACCAGTCCAAGCTGACGCTGATGAGCGAGTCGCTGCGCAACGACGGCCGGATCTGGGTGCCGAAGGCGAAGGGCGACACCCGGCCGCCCGGGCAGATTCCCGAGGACGAGCGGGACTACTACCTGGAGCGGATCTACCCGGCGTTCGGCAACCTGGTGCCCCGCGACATCGCCTCCCGGGCCGCCAAGGTGGTCTGCGACGAGGGCCGCGGCGTCGGCCCCGGCGGGCAGGGGGTGTACCTGGACTTCGCCGACGCCATCGCCCGGCTGGGCCGGGCCGCCGTCGAGGCCAAGTACGGCAACCTGTTCGAGATGTACCAGCGGATCACCGCCGAGGACCCGTACACCGTGCCGATGCGGATCTACCCGGCGATCCACTACACGATGGGCGGCCTGTGGGTGGACTACGACCTGCAGACCACCGTCCCCGGCCTGTTCGCGATCGGCGAGGCCAACTTCTCCGACCACGGCGCCAACCGGCTCGGCGCGAGCGCCCTGATGCAGGGCCTCGCCGACGGCTACTTCGTGCTGCCGCCCACCCTCAACGACTACCTGGGCCGCACCCCGCTCGACCCCGTCCCCGGAGACCACCCCGAACTCGCCGAGGTGGAGGCCGAGGTGGCGGACCGGCTCAACCTGATCCTGTCCGTGGACGGCGACCGCACCCCCGACTCCTTCCACCGCGAACTCGGCGAACTGCTCTGGGACAACTGCGGAATGGCCCGCGACGAGGCCGGCCTGCGGCACGCGCTGGCCCGGATCCCCGAACTGCGCGAGGAGTTCTGGCGGCGGATCAAGGTCCCGGGCACCGGCGCCGAGCTCAACCAGGCGCTGGAGAAGGCCAATCGGCTGGTCGACTACTTCGAACTCGCCGAACTGATGTGCCTCGACGCGCTGCACCGCAGCGAGTCCTGCGGCGGCCACTTCCGCACCGAATCCGCCACCCCCGAGGGCGAAGCCGCCCGCCGGGACGAGGAGTTCAGCTACGCCGCCGCCTGGGAGTTCGCCGGCACCGGCGGAGCGCCCGTCCTGCACAAGGAAGAGCTCGCCTTCGAGCACGTCCACCCCACCCAGCGGAGCTACGCGTGAACCTCACCCTGCGCATCTGGCGCCAGCAGGGCCCGGACACCCCGGGCGAGATGACGATCTACCAGGTCTCCGGCATCAGCGAGGACATGTCCTTCCTGGAGATGCTGGACACCCTCAACGAGGAACTCATCCTGCGCGGCGAGCGCCCCGTGGCCTTCGACCACGACTGCCGCGAAGGCATCTGCGGCGCCTGCGGCATGGTCATCAACGGCCAGGCCCACGGACCCGAACGCACCACCACCTGCCAGCTGCACATGCGGCACTTCAACGACGGCGACACCATCGACGTCGAACCCTGGCGGGCCGGCGCCTTCCCCGTGGTGCGCGACCTGGTGGTGGACCGCTCCGCCCTCGACCGGATCATCGGCTCCGGCGGCTACATCACCGCACCCACCGGCGCCGCCCCCGAGGCGCACGCCACCGCCGTCCCCAAGGAAGCCGCCGACCTCGCCTTCGAGCACGCCGAGTGCATCGGCTGCGGGGCCTGCGTCGCCGCCTGCCCCAACGGCTCGGCGATGCTGTTCACCGCCGCCAAGGTGGTCCACCTCAACGTCCTCCCGCAGGGCGCGCCCGAACGCGCCTCGCGGGTACGGAACATGGTGGGCGCGATGGACGACGAGGGCTTCGGCGGCTGCACCAACACCGGCGAGTGCGCCACCGCCTGCCCCAAGGGCATCCCGCTGACCGGAATCGCCCGGCTCAACCGCGAGTTCCTGCGGAGCTGACGGGGACCGGCTGGCCGGACCGGCGAAGTCCGGCCGGCTCCCCGTACAACTGTCCCTCGCAGGCTGCCTGACGGGGGCCGTACGGGTGGCCATGGACACGCCCACGATCTGTGCAATGTGGGCGTTGGGGCGGTCCGAACAGGTGTGATCGAGGCCCGATTATCGGATCATCACACCTGGAGAAATCATGCGTATTCGTGCGTCCCTCGTCGCCTCCGGCCTGGCCGCGGCCTGTCTGCTCGGCGGGGCCGGTTCCGCCGCCGCCGATGCCGAGGCAGAAGGCGCCGCCATCGGCTCGCCGGGCGTCCTCTCCGGCAACCTGATCCAGGTGCCGATCGACCTCGACCTCAACGTCTGCGGCAACTCGATCGACGTCATCGGCCTCGGCAACGCCGCGTTCGGGAACGTCTGCATCAACCGGTAAGTGACCAGACCGCTCCGGGCCCGCCGCGTCCTGCGGGCGGGCCCTGGACGGCACCCCGCAGTCAGGCCAGCCAGCTCCGCAGCGCCCACCACCAGTGCGCGGTGTGCTCGACGCCGCCGGTCAGCGGGTCGGCGCCGGTCAGCTCGCGCAGCCGCCGCAGCCGGTACTTCACCGTGTTGGGGTGCACGTGCAGCTCTGCGGCCGTCCGGTCGGTGCGGCCACCGTGGGTCAGCTGGGCCAGAGCGGTGACGGCGAGTTCCCGGTGGAAGGGATCGGCCCGGTCAAGGGCTCCCAGCAGGTCGCCCGCCAGCAGGGCGCCGAGCTCGCCGTCGGCGGGCGTGGCGGTGAGCAGGGCGAGGTCGGTCAGCCGGTGAAGGCCGGTCAGGCCGGCCGACTCGGCGGCCCGCAGGGCGCGCCGGGCCATCGCGTACAGGGGGGCCAGACCGGACGGTTCGGCAGGCGGCGTGACGACGGTGGTCGGGCCGTCGAACGGCAGGACAGGCATGGGTCCGGTCAGCGCCGCCAGCCGGCCGTCCACAAAACCGCACAGGCCGGGACCGGCCGCGACGAGGGCCTGCTCGAGCGGCCCCGCCAGCGCCGGATCGCTCACCGCCGTCACCACGCACCGGTACCGGCTGGTCGGCGAAAGCGGCGCACCGAGCGCCTCCACCGGTTCCCCGTGCAGGAGTTGACGCAGCGTCAGGGCGTGCGCCTCGCGGGCGGTGCGGGCCGCCGCCAGCTCCGCCACCCGGTGTTCCTGCACCATCCGGCGAGCCAGCGTGATGGTGATGTGATCGATCCGGGTCACGCCGTCCAACAGCTCGTCCGCCGGGACGGCGCACCGGCGGCCCTCCGCGATCACCGCCTCCACCAGGTGCGAGCGCCCCGCCTGGAAACCGTCCAGCAGCGCCGCCACCGGCACCCCCTGCCGCGCCCGGTCCGAACCCAGCAGGGCAGCCGCCGCGAGCGCCTGCACCCCCGGCTCGCCGTCTCCCTGCAACGCCGAGCGCACCCCGTCCAGCAGGGCCCGGGTGTGCCGGCGCACCTCGCGCTCCGGCAGCGCGGCGACCAGTTCGGACGCGGCGCGCGCGGCGCGCACCGCCGCCGCGAGCACCTCCGGGTCCTCGGTGCGCCCGGCCACCAGCCGCACGAACGCCTCCACCGGCCGTCCCCCCTCCTGCGCTTGCCCGTCCCCCCGTCTGTGGTTGGCCCCGGCGGACAACCGGTGCCGTCCACGTTGGGCGCCGCAAGCCTATGCCCGGACCGCCCGGCCCTGGTGAGCTGTGCCCGCCCCGCACCCCACGGAGAGGTCACCCGCCATGTCCGACACCGAATCCCTGCTCGACCGCCTGCCCGGCGACCTGATCTTCCGGCTGCCGCCGACCTTCGACACCGTCGAGGAGGAGCGCCGCCACCGCAAGGAACGCCTCGCCGCCGCCCTGCGGATCTTCGGCAAGCTCGGGTTCGAGGAGGGCGTCGCCGGGCACATCACCGCCCGCGACCCGGAACTCACCGACCACTTCTGGGTCAACCCGTTCGGCATGTCCTTCAAGCACGTCAAGGTCAGCGACCTGGTGCTGGTCGACCACCACGGCACCGTGGTGGAGGGCCGCTACCCGGTCAACCAGGCCGCGTTCGTCATCCACTCGACCATCCACCGGGCCCGGCCGGACGTGGTCGCCGCCGCGCACAGCCACTCCACCCACGGGCGGGCGCTGTCCGCGCTCGGCCGCCGACTGGAGCCGATCACCCAGGACGTGTGCGCCTTCTACCAGGACCACGCCCTGTTCGACGACTACACCGGCCTGGTCACCGACCTGGAGGAGGGCGAGCGGATCGCCACCGCGCTCGGCCCGCACAAGGCCGTCATCCTGCGCAACCACGGCCTGCTCACCGTCGGCAGCACCGTGGACGCCGCCGCCTGGTGGTTCATCACCATGGAGCGCTCCTGCCAGGTCCAGCTGCTCGCGCAGGCCGCCGGCCCCACCATCCCGATCTCGCCCGAGAACGCCGCCCTCACCTACCGGCAGATCGGCAACGACCTGGCCGGCTGGGTCAACTACCAGCCGCTGTACGACCAGATCACCCGCGAACAGCCCGATCTTCTCGAGTGAGGGCGGGTCACTTCCTGGCCCGGCTCGGCTGCACCCGGCGCGGTTCGCCCGGCATCTTCGGGTGGTCCGGCGGGTAGGGCAGGTCGCCCGCGTCCTGGTGCGCGTACAGCTCCAACACGCGTTCCAGTGAGCCGGGTCGGCGCTCCATGTCGGCGTGCAGGTCGCCGAGTTCGGCGAACCGCTCGGGCACGGTGCGCAGGGTGAAGTCGCCGGGGGAGACCTGCTCGATCTCCTCCCAGCGCAGCGGCGTGGAGGCGGTGGCCTGCGGGCGGGGGCGCAGCGAGTACGGGGAGGCGATGGTGCGGTCGCGGGCCATCTGGTTGTAGTCGACGAAGATCCGCTCGCCGCGTTCCTCCTTCCACCACTTGGTGGTGACCTCGCCGCCGGTGCGGTGCTCGAGTTCGCGGCCGAGCGCGATGACGGCGTGCCGGCAGTCGGTGAACGTCCAGCGCGGCTCGATCGGCACGTACACGTGCAGGCCCCGGCCGCCGGACGTCTTCGGCCAGCCGGTCAGGCCGAACTCCTCCAGCAGCGGCCGCAGTTGGAGCGCGGCGCGGACGGCGTCGGTGAAGTCGGTGCCGGGCTGCGGGTCGAGGTCGATGCGCAGCTCGTCGGGGTGCTCGGTGTCCGCGCGGCGCACTGGCCAAGGGTGGAAGGTCAGGCAGCCGAGGTTGGCCGCCCACAGCACGGCGGCCTCCTCGGTCGGGCAGATCTCGTCGGCGCTGCGACCGGACGGGAAGGCGATCCGCGCGGTCGGCAGCCACTCCGGGCGGCCCTTCGGCGCGCGCTTCTGGTAGAAGAACTCGCCGTCCACGCCCTCCGGGAAGCGCTGCAGCGTGGTCGGCCGGTCACGCAGGCCGCGCAGCACCCCCGGGGCGACGGCCAGGTAGTACTCGGCGACGTCCCGCTTCGTGTACCCGGGCTCCGGGTAGTACACCTTGTCCGGGTTGGACAGCCGCACCGTCCGGCCGCCGACCTCCAGTTCCACAGCAGAAGCCATGCCGTCCACGCTAGGCGGCCCGCCCGTGCACCGCGCGTTGCGGTACGGCAGGGTGGACGACACGCCGGGCGCCCCGACACGCCGTGGCGCCGCGGGCGGGCCGGGGACCATCGGAGGCATGCAGCTACCCGTGATGCCACCGGTCTCGCCCATGCTCGCGAAGGCCGTGACCGCGATCCCGCCCGGCATGCAGTACGAGGCGAAATGGGACGGCTTCCGGGCGATCGTGTACCGCGACGGCGACGAGATCGAACTCGGCTCGCGCACCGGCAAGCCGCTGACCAGGTACTTCCCCGAGGTGGTGGAGGCCGTCCGGGAGCAGCTGCCCGAGCGGTGCGTGGTGGACGGCGAGATCGTCGTCGCGCACGACGGACGGCTGTACTTCGAGGAACTGCTGGAACGCATCCACCCCGCCGCGTCCCGGGTCCGCACCCTCGCCGAACGCACCCCCGCCTCGCTGGTCGCCTTCGACCTGCTCGCCCTCGACGACGACGATCTCACCGCCCGCCCGCTGGTCGAACGCCGCGCCGAACTCGCCCAGCTGCTGGCCGACGCCGCCCCGCCGGTCCACCTGGCCCCCGCCACCACCGACCTGGACACCGCCCGCGGCTGGTTCTCCCGCTTCGAGGGCGCCGGACTGGACGGCGTGGTCGCCAAACCGCTCGACGCCCCCTACCGGCCCGGCGAGCGCACCATGTTCAAGGTCAAGCACGCCCGCACCGCCGACTGCGTGGTGGCCGGCTACCGCGAACACAAGAGCGGCCCCGTGGTCGGCTCCCTGCTGCTCGGCCTGTACGACCCCGACGGACGACTCCAGCACGTCGGCGTCAGCGCCTCCTTCCCGATGGCCCGCCGCCGCGAACTCGCCGAAGAACTCGCCCCGTTGAGGCTCGACGCCGACGACCTGGCGGGCCACCCGTGGGGGGCCTGGGCGGACGAGCAGGCCCAGGCGAGCAGCCGGCTGCCCGGCGCGGTCAGCCGCTGGACCGGCAAGAAGGACCTGTCCTGGGTGCCGCTGCGCCCCGAGCGGGTCGCCGAGGTCGGCTACGACCACATGGAGGGCACCCGGTTCCGGCACACCACCCAGTTCAAGCGCTGGCGGCCGGACCGCACGCCGGAGAGCTGCACGTACGCGCAGCTGGAGGAGCCGGTCTCCTACGACCTGGGCGAACTGCTGGGCTGAGCGGCCGAGTTGATCAGCGCGGCGAAGCCGTCCAGCAGGCGTTGCAGGCCGAAGTCGAAGAGCTGGTCGAGGTCGAAGTCGTAGCCCTCCGTGGTGAGTCGGAGGAAGGTGGGGTACTCGGCGACCAGCTCCATGAACTGGGGCTCCTGCTGGTCCATCCAGGCCTCGGCGTCCTGGCCGGTGGCGGCCTCGGCGGCGGCCTCCATCTCCAGGTTGAGCGCGGTGCCGCGGACGTAGTTGAACAGCGTCAGGTAGGCGGTGAGCACCGTCTGCAGATCCAGGCCCTCGGCGGCCAGGGTGGACAGCACCCACTCGCCGAACGGCAGGGCGTTGGAGAGCGGTTGGGGGCGGGTCATCGACAGCGCGGAGGCCAGCCAGGGGTGCGCCCGGAACAGGTCCCAGATCAGCCGGGCGGCCAGCTCCAGCCGGGCCCGCCAGGGCAGTTCGGCGTCGGCGGGGGAGAACCTGACGGCGGCGAAGACCTGCTCCATCATCAGGTTGACCAGGCCGTCCTTGTCGGGGACGTGCCGGTACAGCGACATCGTGGCGGCGTCCAGCTCGGCCGCGACCCGGCGCATCGACAGCGCCTCCAGGCCCTCGTGGTCGGCGATCTCCACTGCCGCCGCGACGATCCGATCCGGCGTCAGTCCGCCCTCCACGGTGAGCCGGCGGGGGATCTGCCGCTCGCCTGCGGCGGGCCGGGCCGGCGCTTGCGCCCGAGCGGGCGCGGCGGCCTCGGCGACCACCGTGCCGACGCCGGGGACCGCCCGGACCAGACCCTGGCCGCGCAGCTCCGCCAGCACCTTGGTGGCGGTGGCCATCGCCACGTTCCAGCGGCGGGTGATCTCCCGGGTGGACGGCACCCGGTCGCCGGGCCGCAGCTCGCCGCGCTCGATCCGCTGCCGGAGTTCGCCCGCGATCTGTTCGTAGCGGTCCACCCGCTCCACCTCCGCACTAGTGCACCAGTCGGCCCATGCTAGCTGCCGGACTCGGCACCGTACCAGGGTCCGGGCGGCCCCGGAGCGCACTAGTGCACTAGTGCAGCAATCGCTGAAACCCAGGCGTTGCAGGTTGCGTAGTGCGGAGCGTACGGCGTACGTTCGGTGCCATGAAGAACGCGGACATCCTCGTCTCCGGCGGCGGCATAGCCGGACCCACCCTGGCGTACTGGCTACGCAAGGCCGGCTTCCGTCCCGTCGTGGTGGAACGCGCCCCCGCGCCCCGCCCCGGCGGACAGGCCGTCGACCTGCGCGGCGCCGGACGCACCGTCATCGACCGGATGGGCCTGCTCGACCAGGCCAGGCAGGTCGCCGTGTACCAGCGCGGCCTCGCACTGGTCGACCGGAACGGCAAGCACATCGCCCGGCTGCCCACCGAACTCTTCGGCGGCGAAGGCATCGTCTCCGACCTCGAAATCCTCCGCGACGACCTCGCCACCGTGCTCTACCGGGCCACCGCCGACGACGTCGAATACCTCTTCGACGACACCATCACCTCCCTCCGGGAGGACGCCGACGGCGTGCACGTCACCTTCGAGAACGCCCCGCCCCGCCGCTTCGACCTGGTGGTCGGCGCGGACGGCCTGCACTCCACCGTCCGCCGCCTCGCCTTCGGCCCCGAGAGCGAGCACTTCGTCCCCATCGGCGGCTACACCGCCTGGTTCACCGCCCGCCTCGAACTCGACCTCGACGACTGGTTCCTGATGTACAACGCCCCCGGCGGGCGGGTGGCGATGGCCCGCCCCGGCCGGGCCCCCGGCGAGGTCAAGGCCGGACTCAGCTTCCGCTCCGCCCCCCTCACCCACGACCGCCGCGACCGCGCCGCCCAGCAGCGCCTGCTCACCGACCGCTTCGCCGGGGCCGGCTGGGAGGTCGACCGGCTGCTCGCCGCGATGGCCGAGGCCGACGACTTCTTCCTCGAACACATCGGCCAGGTACGCCTCGACCGCTACACCCGCGGCCGCACCGCCCTGATCGGCGACGCCGCCTGCTGCCCCACCCCCCTCACCGGCCTCGGCACCAGCCTCGCCCTGGTCGGCGCCTACCTGCTGGCCGGTGAACTCGCCACCGCCAACGGCGACTTCACCACCGCCTTCGCCCGCTACCAGGACCGGATGAAGCCCTACGCCGCCAAGGCCCAGGAACTCCCCCCGGGCGGCATGGCGGGCTACGCCCCCAACGGCCGCACGATGATCGCACTGCGCGCCGCCTCCATGCGCTGGATGACCCGCCGCCCGCTGCGCACCCTGATGGAGGCCCAGGCCGCGAAGGCCGGCGACGTCGAACTGCCGGACTACGCCGACGTGCTGTCTTCGCAGCGGAGCTGAACTCGCCGTCAGGAGCGGCCGAACCAGCGGCGCCCGGCCGGGGGCTGGGGCGCGGGGCTGTCCGCCGGTGGGTTGTCGTACTCGCGGGAGATCGCCCGGACCTGGCCGGACTCGGGGTCAGTCGAGCTTCGGCTCCGCCTCGGATCCGTAGGACGCCCACTCGCGCAGCATCTGCGCGGTGAAGAATGCCTGCCAGTTCCGGGAGCGGATCCCGAGCCGGGCGACGCCGGTCTTCTCGAGGATGTCCCGCAGCCGTGCCGCGTCGCAGTGCACCATCGCGGAGGCCGACGGCAGCAGTTCCGCGCCGACGTCCGCGCCGGTGAAGCCGAGCAGCGTGGGGGGCATCTCGTCGTCAGGGAGGAACATCACCTTCCAGTCGGCGGTGACGGGAATGAACGCCCCGCCCTCGAACAGCGCGGAGATCACGGCCTCGGGCGCGGGCGCGTGCCCGTCCCGGCTGTCGAGAAGCTCGGCGAGACGTATGTTCGATGGCTCGGTCACGCGGCGCAGCATAGTGCCCGGGCAGCGGCTGTCGGGGGCGAGCGGCATGATCATGCGTCATGCGCTGTGACATCTGTGAGCACGACCTGGCCAAGTGGGATCTGCCGCCTTCGCGGTGGACGCGTGAGGTCTGGATCTGTACCTGGTGCTTCGCGGTCGTGCGGGTCGGTGGCGACGGCGCGATCGTTCGGCAGGCGTACAGCGAGTGGGACTTGCGGTGGGAGGCGGCCTGGACGGACATGGTGCCGGATGCCCGGCGGCACGCGTACGGGTACTTCCGGCGGACGCTGTGCGGGATCGAGCGGCCGGACCTGGCCGGGTCGCCGTTCGGGATGTGGGGCGGCGGCCGGGACGAGTGCCCTGGCTGCACCGCCGCCGCCCGGGCCATCGACGACCGGTGGCCGGAGGACCGGCGCGACGACCTCGGGCGGATCCTGGTGCCCGCGACCGGGCCCGCGCCGGTCCACCCGTCCGAGCGGGACCCGCTGCCGGGCGAACTCGGCCACCCGGACGTCCAGTTGCCGGAGGTGCGGCGGAGCCCGCCCGCGCGGGTGGTCGCGGCGGCGCAGGGCGTGATCGGTGACGGCCCGGAGGCGGTGCGGCTGCCGGCGTGCTGGGCCGGGTACGGGATCGGGCCCTACCGGCCGTACGACGGGCGGGACCGGACCTTCGCCTGGTTCCAGGCCTACGCCCTGGACAGCGTGCCGCCACTGGACGAGGCGTCCTTCGTCGGCGACTACGCGTGGTTCGGCGAGATCGGCGAACCGCTGGACTACCGTACCGCCGTGACGGACCCGATCGCGGCGGAGCTGGCCCGGGACGGGCTCGAACTCCCGGCGGACTTCCTGGCGTTGATCACGAGGTCCGGTCTGCACCGCTGCCTCGACCGGGTCGGCGGCGGCGCGTGGACGGACGTGGCCGGTCCGGTGCCCAGCCCGCTCGATCCGGCCGACCGGCTGGTGGCGTTCTTCCGGGACCAGCAGAGCTGCATCGTCTGGTACCTGTACCTGCACCACAACGGGCAGTCGGCGGTGGTCAGTTCGGACCGCGACCTCACCAGCGCCCAGGGCGACTACTACGGGCCGGACGGCGAGCTGGCCGTGCCGAAGCCCCCGGAGCTGTTCTGGAACGCGCCGAGCACCGAGACCTTCGCCTACCGCTTCTTCGTCGAGGGCAGCCTCATCGACGCGATCGGGGAGCGCAGGCGGCCGGACGAGGTGGACCCCGAGCACCTCGCGTACCTGGCGCACTACCTGCCGGTCGTGAGCGGCGGCGCAGGAGCGCGGCGGGGAGCCGAGGTCAACTCGGGGGAGCCGGAGGCCGGTTGGGGAGCGCCGCCGTTCTGACGAGGCGGCACCGGTCCCGGTGGGGGTGGGGGGTGGGGGGACCGGTGCAATCCGGACTGCCAAGACCAGGTCAAGAGGTGGACGGCGCGCCGCGCGGCCGCCAGCGGCACGGCGTGCTGCTCCGTCCGGGTGGATCACGGCACGCCGCAGGCCGCCCCGCCACCCTGCTCGGGCACGATCGTTCAGCCCAGCTGTGGCACCCGTTAAGAATTCCTCGATGGACCGCACCCCCCGTGACCAGGCAGATTTCACCCTGCCCGGGCGGTCCACCGCCGCACGCCGGGCCGACCCCGGGCCTGCCGACCGCAGGACCGCCCGCACTTCGCGTCAGGAGCCCTCGCAGTGAAGGCACTCGTCAAGCTGGACGCCGCCCCCGGCCTGTGGATGACCGACGTCCCGGAACCGGAGATCGGCCCGAGCGACGTCCTGATCAAGGTCCTGCGCACCGGCATCTGCGGCACCGACCTGCACATCCGCAAGTGGGACGGCTGGGCCCAGCAGACCATCAAGACCCCGATGACCATCGGCCACGAGTTCGTCGGCGAGGTCGCCGCGCTCGGCGCCGCCGTCACCGACATCAACGTCGGCGACCTGGTCAGCGGCGAGGGCCACCTGGTCTGCGGCAAGTGCCGCAACTGCCTGGCCGGCCGCCGCCACCTGTGCCGCAACACCATCGGCCTGGGCGTCAACCGCGACGGCGCGTTCGCCGAGTACGTCGCCCTGCCCGCCTCCAACGTCTGGGTGCACCGCGTCCCCGTCGACCTCGACGTGGCCGCCATCTTCGACCCCTTCGGCAACGCCGTGCACACCGCGCTGTCCTTCCCGATGGTCGGCGAGGACGTGCTGGTCACCGGCGCCGGCCCGATCGGCATCATGGCCGCCGCCGTCGCCAAGCACGCCGGCGCCCGCAACGTGATGATCACCGACGTCTCCGAGTACCGCCTGGAGCTGGCCCGCAAGCTCGGCGTCACCCTCGCCCTGGATGTCTCGCAGCACACCATCGAGGACGGCCAGCACAAGCTCGGCCTGCGCGAGGGCTTCGACGTCGGCCTGGAGATGTCCGGCCGCCCCGAGGCCATGCAGTCGATGATCGCCAACATGACGCACGGCGGAAAGATCGCCATGCTCGGCCTGCCCGCCGACCAGTTCCCGATCAACTGGTCCGCCGTGGTCACCTCGATGCTCACCATCAAGGGCATCTACGGCCGCGAGATGTTCGAGACCTGGTACGCGATGTCCGTGCTGCTCGAAGGCGGACTCGACCTCAGCCCGGTGATCACCGGCCGGTACGCCGCCCAGGACTTCGAAGCCGCCTTCGACGAGGCCGCCGGCGGCAACTGCGGCAAGGTCATCCTCGACTGGACCACGCTGTAAGCCCTTCTCGGCAGACCCGCTGACTTTTCGTTAGGAGCGACACCCCCGTGTTCGACACCGTCCGCGACGACCTCGCCGCCACCCTCGCCGAGATCCGCGAAGCCGGCCTCTTCAAGCCCGAACGCGTCATCGGCACCCCGCAGTCCGCCGAGATCACCGTCACCTCCGGCACCGGCGGCCAGGTGCTCAACTTCTGCGCCAACAACTACCTCGGCCTCGCCGACCACCCCAAGGTGGTCGACGCCGCCAAGGAGGCGCTGGACCGCTGGGGCTACGGCATGGCGTCCGTCCGCTTCATCTGCGGCACCCAGGACGTGCACAAGGAACTGGAGCAGCGGCTCTCCCAGTTCCTCGGCCAGGAGGACACCATCCTCTACTCGTCCTGCTTCGACGCCAACGGCGGCGTCTTCGAAACCCTGCTGGACGAGCGCGACGCCGTCATCTCCGACGCCCTCAACCACGCCTCCATCATCGACGGCATCCGGCTCTCCAAGGCCCGCCGCCACCGCTACGCCAACCGTGACCTGGCCGACCTGGAGCAGCAGCTCAAGGCCACCCAGGACGCCCGCCGTCGGCTGATCGTCACCGACGGCGTGTTCTCCATGGACGGCTACATCGCCCCGCTCGCCGAGATCTGCGACCTCGCCGACCGCTACAACGCGATGGTCATGGTCGACGACTCGCACGCCGTCGGCTTCGTCGGCCCCACCGGCCGCGGCACCCCCGAACTGCACGGCGTGATGGACCGCGTGGACATCATCACCGGCACCCTCGGCAAGGCCCTCGGCGGCGCGTCCGGCGGCTACGTCGCCGCCCGCCGCGAGATCGTCGCCCTGCTGCGCCAGCGCTCCCGCCCCTACCTGTTCTCCAACTCGCTCGCCCCGGTGATCGCGGCCGCCTCGCTCACCGTGCTCGACCTGCTGGAGACCAGCGACGACCTGCGGGCCAAGCTCGCCGCCAACACCGAGCTGTTCCGCACCAAGATGACCGAGGCCGGGTTCGAGATCCTGCCCGGCGAGCACGCGATCGCCCCCGTCATGGTCGGCGACGCCGCCAAGGCCGGACGCCTCGCCGAGCTGCTGCTGGAGCGCGGCGTCTACGTCATCGGCTTCTCCTACCCGGTGGTGCCGCACGGCGCCGCCCGGATCCGGGTCCAGCTGTCCGCCGCGCACAGCACCGAGGACGTCGAGCGCGCCATCGCCGCGTTCATCGACGCCCGCGCCGCGCTCGGCGAGTAGGACCCCTACAGCCTGGCGCGGGCCAAACCCTCAACCGCGCCATCCGCGACGGGCCGCCCCCATCCCATCCCCCGGGCGGCCCGCCGAAGGCGCGGGGAGCCAACCCCCCGGCTCCCCGCGCCACCCTTCGTGCCGCCCCCATCCCATCCCCCGGGCGGCTCGCAAAAGGCGCGGGGAGCCAACCTCCTCGGCTCCCCGCGCCACCCTCCGGCCACCCGTACGGAGCAGTCCCGCGGCGCTGGCAGAATTGACCCGTGATCGACGCACGACGGCTACGGACCCTGCGGGCCGTGGCCGACCACCGGACCGTGACCGCCGCGGCGGCCGCGCTCTACCTCACCCCCTCCGCGGTCTCCCAGCAGCTCGCCGCCCTCGAACAGGAGACCGGCCACACCCTGCTGGTCCGCGACGGCCGGGGCGTCCGCCTCACCGCCGCCGGCGAGATCCTGCTCGGCCACGCCGACGCCGTCCTCGCCCAGCTCGAACGCGCCGAGGCCGACCTGGCCGCCTACAGCTCCGGCGCCGCCGGCGAAGTCACCGTCGCCGCCTTCGCCACCGGCATCGCCATGGTCCTCGCCCCCGCGATCGCCGCACTCGCCGGCACCCACCCCGGCCTGCGCGTCAAGGCCCGCGACTCCGAGGGCGACGCCAGCCTGCCGATGCTGCTCGACGGCCGCGCCGACATCGCCGTCGCCGTCGAGTACCGCGGCGCGCCACGCCCCGACGACCGGCGGCTCACCCGGCTCCCGCTGTACGCCGAACCCTTCGACGCCGTCCTCCCGCTCGACCACCCGCTCGCCGCCGGCACCGGCCCCGTCGCCGTCGCCGAACTCGCCGACGAACCGTGGATCGGCCCCTACCCCGGCAACCCCTGCCACGACGTGGTCCTGCTGGCCTGCGAGAACGCCGGCTTCCAGCCCCGGCTGATGCACTCCTCCGACGACTTCAGCGCCGTCACCGCACTCGCCTCGGCCGGCGCGGGCGTCGCCCTCGTCCCCCGCTCCGCGCTGCGCGCCGCCGACCGCGGCCGGGTCGCCGTCCGCCCCGTCACCAGCGCCCTCGCCACCCGCAAGGTGTTCGCCGCGACCCGGGCCGGCGCCGAACTCCACCCGCTGATCCGGCCCGTCCTGCACGCCCTCGCCGAAGCCGCCGGGCACCTCGACCGCCGCGCCGGGCAAGCCGTCTGACGGCTGATCCGCCGCCGTTAAATCGGTGGACGGAGTGCTTCCGGTTCACTACTGTCGGTGCCCGAACCGCCGGAACCGGGAGGGGGCGCGCCGCGATGGAGCAGCAGCACGAGCAGCAGGGCAGGCAGGAACAGGACGAGCAGCACGATCCGCGGCGCCACGCCTGGGTGCCCGCGCAGCGCGCCGAGCGGCGGGCCGCCCTGGTGGCGCGGATACGCGCGGCCAACGCGGAGACGCTGGAGAGGCTGGCCGACCTGTGAGCACCGTCCAGCCGACCGACTTCCTCGACGAGGACGACATCACCCACCTGCTGGGCGACGTCGCCACCGTCCGCGAGCGCTCCCTGCTGCAATCCGCGCTGGGCCGCCCGCAGGCCTCCGCGTTCGGCGCCGACGCCTACCCGGACGTGTGGACCAAGGCGGTCGCCCTCGGCGAATCCCTCTCCCGCAACCACCCCATGACGGACCGGAACAAGCGCACCACCTTCGAGTCGATGCTGCTGTTCCTCGACTACAACCACCAGCCCTACACCGACCCGCACCCGGACGACGCCGTCGCCTTCGTGCTGCGCCTGGCGCAGGGCGGATACGCCGGCCAACTGCCCGGCGCGGTCGCCGACTTCCGCCGGATGCTGGGCGCGCCGGCGGCGGTGGCGGGCGGTCGGGAGGGCTGACGAACCGGCCGGGCCACCCGCGTCCTGACTGCTCAACAGCGGTCTGACATATGCTGCCGGGTGGCCCGCGCCGGCCGTCAACCACCTTGCAGGAGTGCCCAGAATGAGCGACAACGAGACGGACCTCACCGCCGCCCTTCCGATCGGTGTCATCGGGCTCGGTGACATCGCGCAGAAGGCCTACCTGCCGGTCCTCACCGCGCAACCCGGCCTGGATCTGCGGCTGATGACCAGGGACCGGGCCAAGCTGGACCGGATCGGCGACGCCTACCGGATCCCGTTCCGGACCACCGACCTGGACGAGCTGATCGACTCCGGGATCCGGGGCGCGTTCGTGCACGCCGCCACCGAGCAGCACGTCCCGATCGTGGAGAAGCTGCTCACCCGGGGCGTCGACGTGTATGTGGACAAGCCGCTGGCCTACCACCTGGACGGGGCACGCCACTTGGTCGACCTGGCCGGGCGCACCGGGCGATCGCTGATGGTCGGCTTCAACCGGCGCCACGCCCCCGGCTACCTGCTGGCCGCCGAACGCCCGCGCGACCTGATCGTGCTGCAGAAGCACCGCGAGGGACTGCCCGAGCAGGCCCGCACCCTGGTCTTCGACGACTTCATCCACGTGGTGGACACGCTGCGTTTCCTGGCCCCCGGCGAGATCGAGCACGTGGACGTCCGCTCCCGGGTCCGGGGCGGCCTGGTCGAGCACGTCGTGCTGACGCTGGCCGGCGAGGGGTTCACCGCGCTCGGCCTGATGAACCGGGTCTCCGGCTCCACCGAGGAGATCCTCGAGGTGTCCGGCGCCGACTCCAAGCGCGAGGTCCACAACCTCGCCGACATCGTCGACCACAAGGGCCAGCCCACCGTCCGCCGGCGCGGCGACTGGGTGCCGGTCGCCCGCCAGCGCGGCATCGAACAGGTGGTGCTGCACTTCCTGGACGCGCTGCGGGCGGGCAAGACCCTCGACGCCACCGACGCGCTGCGCACCCACGAACTGTGCGAACTGATCGTGGAGCGCCTCGAGACCGCCTGACGTTCGGATCCCGAACCGCCCCGGCCCCTGCACGGGTCGCTCGAACGAGCGATTCACCCGATCGGTGCGCACCCCGAAAGGATCAGTTCCACCGGCCGCGGGACGGGGCATCCGCCCAGCAGAGCAGCCGCCGACCGGCCGCCGACGAGCCCCTGACCAGGCATCGGACGGCGGCCGGGGGCCGGCGGCGCAACTGTACGGTGGCGGACGAGATCTGACCGCAGGAGAGCCACGTGACCGCACCCGACTCCGGGCACCCGCCTCACGACGGTGAGCAGCCCGACGGCCCGCACCCCGCCGCGGGCCACCCGGACCGGGTGACGTTCCACGCCGGCCGCGAAGGCATCTCCTGGGAGGCCCCCGACACCCCGGCCGACCGGCGCGCCATGCTGCTGTCGCTCGCCATCATCGGGACGGTCGCCACGATCGCCGTCCTCGCCATGAACGCGGCCGGCATCATCACGGCGCTCCCCATCGGCATCAAGTCCCCCGGAGCCGTCAGCACCCCCCACGCACCACCGTCACCACCCGCTTCCACGCCCGTGCCGTCGTCGCCGCTCCCGTCGCCGTCCGCCGAGCCGAGTCCGAGCGTCCGCGCGCCGCGCACCGTCTCGTTCCAGATCGACGTGGTCAGCACCGGCTACGAGCTGATCGACCTGGACGCCCCGAACGACAAGCCGCTCTCCGCCCTGGTCAGTGACGAGGACTGGGACGCGATGCCCGAGGCCGACCAGAAGTCCTACGAGCTCGTCGCCCACGACCACCCGGCGCCCACCCTGGTGCTCGGCAACCTCGCCGCCGTGCTCGCGCCCGGCACCGGGGTCACCGAGGCCACCTGCCGCGAAGCGGCCCGGGCCGGCACCATCAAGAGCTTCCGCTACGCCACCGCCGCCGAACGCCCCGCCAACGACGCCAAGGGCATCCGGGCGGGCGCGACGCTCTGCCTGACCAGCAGCCAGGGCGCCGTGATCGCCCTCCGGATCGCCGACATCCCGTACGACCTCGGCCTGGTCAAGCTCGACGTCACCATCTGGTGAGAGATTCCTCCTGGTCGCGGGTCAGGGCGCGGAAGCTCTCCAGTGCCTCCAGCAGGCGGCGGGCCTCCGCGCGGGCGGCGGACGGCAGGGCGGCCAGCAACTCGCCGACCGGCACCGGCTCCCGTTCGGCGAGCCGGCGCAGCAGCGGCTGCGCCTGCGGCGGCGTCAGCGTGCTGCGCAGCACGTGCCCGTTGGCGGCGCACAGCAGCGCCCCGCCGACCGGCTCGTACAGCACCCGGGCGCGGGCCCGCACCGCCGTGCCGTCGTCCAGGGGCCGCGGCGGCTCGGGCGGCGGGACGGGGCACAGACCGGACGCGCTCATGTTGCGGAGCGAGAGCGAGGCGACCCGTTCCGCCATCAGGCCGGGGTCGCGGTACTCCTGGAAGACCCGCAGGGTCTGCTCCAGCGCCTCGGGCAGCGCGCCGTCCGCCGGTGGTTCGGGCACCGACAGCGGGGCGGTGGCGGCGGGCAGCCGCACCAGGGCGGCGTCCGGATCGACCATCGCGTCCGGGTCCAGGCCCAGCAGCAGGTCGTCCACGTCGTAGACCGCGCGGTGCGATTCGCGCGGCACGCCGACGTTGACGCTGGTCGCCGCCCTGCCGTCGACGCTCTCGCCGACGTGGTAGTAGCTCGAGGGCCAGTACAGCAGGTCGCCGGGCTCGGGTTCGGCGGTGAACGAGGTGGCCAGGTGGGCCTGGTAGTCCAGCTTGGTGGTCACCGGCTCGGTCCACGGGCACTCGCGCCAGAACCGCATCCGCTTGTGGCCTTCGAGGGCGAACAGGAAGGTGGCGAAGCGGTCCTTGTGGACGCCGACCGGGGTGTGGTCGTAACTGCCGTGGAAGAGCGTGGTGATCGCCCCCGACAGCGGCATTCCGGTGCGCTCCCACAGCGGTTCGAAGAAAGCCCGCTGGCGCTCCCACTGGCCGGAGTGGAAGGCGTGGAAGGCGTGCACGATCAGCGCGTACCGGGCCTCCCGCGAGAAGGCCGCCAACTCGGCGTCCAGCCGCCGCCGGTAGCCGTCGAAGGTGCCGTCCTCGGCGCGCGGGAACCACGCCGCGGGCTCGGACTGCTGGAAGCGTCCGACGGCGAACTGGGCGCTCGGCGGCATCAGGTGCGGGCCGGGCGGCCGGGTGGCGATCGTGGCGGCGGCGAAGACCTCGGGCAGCTCGTAGGGCGCCGGGAGGACGCCCTTGATCAGCACGGGTCGCCGGTCCCAGTAGTGCGTGGTGAACTCGTCCCAGTCGAGCGGGCCCTGGACGACGGCCAGGTCGCTCGCGTGTGCCGTCGTCATCGGTCCGTCCTCTCGCCGCCGGTCAGGTCGATCGCCCGCAGCCGGTGGAGCTTGCGCAGCAGCGCGGTCACGGCGCCGTTGTGCTCGTCCGCGCCCACCGCCCGGCACAGTTCGCCGACCGTCAGTTCGCGGCCGGGCCGCAGCTGCTGGGCGATCCGCTCGCCCGCGGCCCCGGCGATCGGGAAGGTGTGCCCGTTGACGGCCCAGATCCAGCGGCCGGGCCCGTCGGGCAGCCGGACGATCCCGCCCGCCACCCGCAGACGGTGCCCGGGGGTGAGGGGGACGTCGGCGCGGGGCTCGGGTGCGGGTTCCAGTCCGGCCGTGGAGTACCAGGCCGCCCACCGGGTGCGCAGCGCGGCGGGCAGCTCCGCGCCCCCGGCCGCCGCGCGGGCCGCCTCGCCGACGGCGACCATCGGGGCGGCCGGGCCGGGCGGCCGGTCGGTGGGCGGGGGGAAGGGCAGGTGGGGCACGGTGCCGTCGTACTCCAGGCGGTTCCGGACGTCCTCGGCCAGCAGGTTCTTGACCGCGCCGGTCGCCAGGCGCTGGGCGCGGGGGACGGAGATCCGCAGCGTCATGCAGCCGTCGCGGTGGTGTTCGCGCCAGCGCGAGCCCTCCGGCCAGTACAGCAGCTCGCCGGCGGTGGCCCGCAGGACGCGGAACCCGCCGTCCGCCTCGGGCAGTTCGGCCTCCATGGTGCCCGCCAGCACCCAGGTCAGGACCGCGTGGTCGGAGGCGCGGCCCAGGCCCCGGGCGCGGGTGAAGCCGTCGCCCTCGGTCAGCTCGGCCTCGACCGGCAGGCACGGCCAGCCGACCTGGTGCCACAGCTCGGTGAGGGTGTCGCGAACGGCCGACCACAACGGCCAGTCGGTGTGCAGGGGTTGGCGGACGCTCAGCAGGAATCCGGCGTCCGGCCCGCTGCCGGCCGGTTCGCCGCGCAGCCGGGCCCGGTAGTCGGCCGGGCTCGCGTCGGCGGCGTCGGGCAGCAGCCGCCCCGGTGCGCCGAGCCAGCCGAGCGCGGTGTGCAGGCGGACCTGCGGCAGCGTCCGGAACACCGTGCCGGCCCGGAACGGCTCGCAGGCGGCGACGATCGTGCGGTGCAGGTGGGCCGGGTCCGCCGGGGCGGGTGCCGGGAGCAGCGCGGGCTCCTTGCCCCAGACCCGGGCGAGGAGTTCGGTCCAGTCGGTCGCGATCACGCCTTGACCCCTTCGTTCTCGGGCGCCGGGCAGCTCTCGGGCGCCGGGTGGTTCTCGGGCGCCGGGTACTTCTCCGCCAGCAGGGCGGCGTAGTCGGCGAGCGGGGGGAGGCCGACGGCCGCGCGGCGCTCGTCCACCCGGTCCTCGTCCTCGATCGGGCAGGGGCGCAGTTCGCCGCCCGCGACCCGTTCGAACTTCGTGCCGTACAGCTGCGGGCGGCCCTCGGCCCGGCGCAGCGAGTCGGCGAGGTAGGCGGCGTCGCGCCGGTGCATGTCGCCGCGCTCGGCCGCCGCCTCGATCAACGCCAGGCACTCGCGGGCGAAGGCGAGGTCGCCGGTGTGGTGCTGGAGCAGCGCGCTCGCGACCGTGGCGGCCTCCCTGCCGACCAGGCCGTGGCCTGGCCAGCCGTGCTCGGCGATCACGCCGCGCAGCCAGGCGATCCCGGTGGCGGTCAGCCGGTCGAGTTTCGCCTCCAGCTCGGTGTCGGTGAAGCCCCCGCGGGCCCAGGGGCCGCGCAGCGAGGCGTCGATCCGGCCCAGGCGCAGCAGCCGTTCGCGGACCTCGGCGGCCGGGCTGCTCAGCGGGTCGATGCGCAGCCGCAGGGTCGTCCCGTCCCACAGGTAGGTGATGCGGCGGGCCGCCCCGGGCCAGTCGAAGGACGCCTCGCCCTCGCGCGGGCCGCGCAGGCTCAGCCGCACTCCGCGCCCGGGGTCGTACAGGTCTTTTCGCTGCGGATCCAGGTCGCCGTAAACGTGCTCGACCGCGTCGCGCAGGGCGATGCCGAGGCCGGCGAGGTCCAGCTTGCCGCCCTCGCGGACGGCGGCGACGGGCGGCCACGGGCGGTCCGCGTTCCACTGCGGGGCGTCGGCCGGGTCGGTGCGCGGTTCGCGGCCGGGCGGCATCCGCATCGCGAGCAGCGGGCCGCCGTCGGCGGTGCGGAAGAAGTACGGGACGTCGCCGCGGGCGAGCTGCTCCGACTCGCTTTCGCTGAAAGGGAGTTCGCCGCCGTCCGGGTACTCGGCCGTCGGGCGGGCGATCACCCGCACGACGTGGCCGGCGGCCCGCTCCGCGAGGAACTCGGCGATCCTGGCCCGGTTTCGGCACATCAGCGTCCAGGCGTCGAACATGCCGCGCAGCATGGCCGTCAGGTGGGGGCCGTATCCGGTGCGGCCCTCGGTGTCGCCGACCACGGTGCGGGTCTCGGTCCGGGTCAGCGGCAAGGTCCGCCGCTCCAGGCGCAGCGAGCCGTCCGGTTGGGGGCGCCAGCAGGTCGCGGGGCCGTCCAGGTCGCACCAGCGCGCGAGGTTCTCCAGGCCGGTGTGGTGCTGCGCGGAGACCGCGGGATCGAACAGCAGCCCGGTCTCGAACAGGCGCTTGGTGTCGGCGAAGTACGCCTCCAGATCGACCGGGAACGGCAGCGGTTCGCCGTCCTCCGGGCGCTGCCCGATCAGCAGGTTGCCGCCGATCAGGTCGGTGATCCCGAAGGCGAACGCGGCGGCTGCCAGCGACCCGGCGCGGTGCCAGTAGCGGTCTGCCGCAGTGGAGTCGAGGATGGCACCGCGCAGGCTGAACCCGCCGTCGGCGCGCAGGACGCCCCACGCGTCCGGCGGTTCGATCCACTCCTGCCAGGAGTAGCACGCCCGGTCCGGGCCGCTGCCCGGGCGGATCCGCATGGTCGGCAGCCGGACCGGGCCGGACGCCGGGGGCAGCGCGTCGAGCAGGGCGAACACCGAGCCCTCGGTGGCCAGGAAGAGCAGTTCGCCGGTCGCCGGGCGCGGCTTGTACGCCAGCCGGGCGCCGTCGGCGAATTCGACGCGCAGCACCCGCTGGCCGCCGTTGTGGGTCTCGTCGCCGTTCGCCCACAGGCCGGTGACCCGGTGTTCGGAGGGCCGGTCGCGGGTCAGCCGCTCGACGAACAGGGTGAGGAACTCCAGGAACTGCCCGGCCCGCCCGGCGGCGAAGGCGGCGGCGCGTTCGGGCGGTCCGCCGACGCAGCTCTCCAGGGTCTCGGTGAGCAGCGGCCCGAACAGGTCCGCGTTCTCCGGCCGCAGTGCCTGCGGATCGATCAGCCGGGAGTCGGCGCCGGCCCGCGCGGACCAGGCGTCGATCTGCCGCAGCACCTCGTGCAGCGGCGCGAAGCGGGCGTCGGCCAGTGCGTGCTCCAGGGCCCGCGCCTCGGACGGGCCGCCCAGCGGGCGTTCGACGGCGAGCGTGCCGTCCGGCCCGGGGACGGCCACCGGCGGGAACGCCCGGCCGGCCCCGCCCTCGGCCAGCGCCGTCAGCAACCGGCGTGTCACGGGCGGGAGTTCGGGCGCACGGCCGGTGCTGCCGTGGTCGCGCAGTTCCATTCGGCTCCTGGTCGGGTGGTCGATGCGCGACGCCGCGCGGCCGGTCGGGCCGGCCGCGCGGCGTCGTGGTGCTGCGTCGTGCCTGAGGCCTGTTCGGCCGTGAGGCCTAGAGGTACGGGCTGCAGTAGATGCGGGCGCACGTCCCGGCCGTCGGCGCGGCGCTGTCCGCCGGAAGGCTCTGCTCCAGGTCGCCGATCACCAGGTCGAACTCCTCGTCCACGGTGAGGGTGGAAGCAACGGTCGTCTCCATCGATATCTCCTGTCGGTAGAAGTGGCACAGCAGGAGTCGGGCACCACCGGATCCGGCGGCACCGCGACGTTCTTTCGGGGGAGTTGCTCCAGGTGCGGCGCGCCGGGATTTCTTACTGCAGCGCGCAGTACATGTGGTTGATGGCGCAGGTCGAGGCACTCGGCGTGTGCTCCGGAGCGTCCAGCTCCAGTTCGCCGACCATGAGGTCGAACTCCGCGTCGGTGACGAGGGTTTCGCCCTTGGGCGCTTGCAGAGTAGGAGCTTCCACGAGAGTCCTCCTGGCAAGAGTGCACGACTGGCCACCGCAACATCCGGTGACGGGGCGTCGTGCGGTGGACTGAATCAGCCGTGGCCGCGCATGACGTGACCGCGTCAGCAAGTGTTTACCCAGTGGAACCGGTTCGTCAACACAACTTCCACACGTAACACCAGCATTGGCTGTCACAGCCCGGCCCGGTGTCCGTGCGGCCCGCTACTGTCGCCCGCGCGGAACGGGACGGAAAGGGAGTGACGGGTGGGACGGCGGGCGGTGCTCGACCACTTGGTGGCGTTGCTGGCGGAGTCGGCCTGGGGCGACGCGCTGGTGCTGCGCGGGAGCATGGTGCTGCCCGCCTGGGTGGGGGAGGCGGCACGCGAACCCGCCGACCTGGACTGGGTCGTGGAGCCGTCCACCCTGGTGCCCGTCGACCTGGCCGACCCCCACCCGTACGTCAAGGAGTTGACGGCGGTTCAGCAGTGGCCCGAGGCGGCCGACGGCGCGGCCCGGTACGAGATGTGGGCGTTCGAGGAGTTCGAAACGCGCGGCCTGCGCGCACACCTCCCACCCGAGGGGTGCCACTGGGTGCCGGAGGCCGAGACCGACACCGACGGGCCGGAGGCGGTGCTGCGCGAACTGATCGCCCGGCACCCGGTCGCCGCCCCGGGCATCGCGCTCGACCCCGACTCCGTCCGCGTCGACGGCGGGTGGACGTACCAGGACGACGGCGAGGTGCCGGGCGTGCGGATCGCCGTGCGGTGGACGGCGGACGGGCGGCCGGCGGGCGAGGTGAGCATCGACTTCGCGCGCGACGAACGGCTGCCCGAGCCGCCCGTGCTGACGGCCCTGCCGCGCGGCGACGGCGCCGGGGCGACGGTGGTGCGGACGGCGAGCAGGGAACTCTCGCTCGCCTGGAAGCTGCTGTGGCTGCACGCCGACAGCCACGGCGCCGAGGGCCGGGCCCGGGCCAAGGACCTGTACGACGCCGTCCTGCTCGCCGAAGTGTGCACCCTCACCCCGGGCCTCCTCCGCCGCGTCCTCGCCCGCGAACCCGGCCACCCCGGGCGGCTGCGGCTGGACACCCTCGCCGTCGCCCCGTCCGACTGGGCGGACCTGCGGGCCGCCGACCCCCGGATCACCGGCACCGCCGACGAGTGGCTCGGACGACTGCGGACCGCCCTCGCCCCGCTCGATCCGTAGGCCCCGCAAGGCCGATCTTGCCGAGCGCGCGCCGCCGGATCATCCGACAGGACCGGCCGGTCAGGCCCGGGCTGGTCAGTCGGTCGAGCAGCAGTCCGCGGCCCTGCCGTGCTGCGCCGGGGCGGCCTGCCCGGCCGATCTTGCCGAGCGCGCGTCGCCGGGTCATCCGGCAGGACCGGTCGGCCGGGCCCGGGCCGGTCAGTCGGTCGAGCAGCAGTTCGCGGCCCTGCTGTGCTGCGCCGGGGCGGCCTGGCCGGGCGATCTTGCCGAGCGCGCGTCGCCGGGTCATCCGGCAGGACCGGTCGGCCAGGCCCGGGCCGGTCAGTCGGTCGAGCAGCAGTCCGCGGCCCCGCCGTGCTGCGCCGGGGCGGCCTGCCCGGCGAGGGCCCGGCGGAGGGCGGCGGCGTCCGGCAGGCCGGACATCGTGCCGTCGGCGTGCCAGTAGAGGCGGCAGGACAGGCTGGGCTCCGCGCCGGGCGGGGCGAACGGGTCGGCGCCGTCGATCAGGACGGTCGGCGAGCCGTACATGCCCAGCCGGGCGGCCTCGGCCTCGTCGGCCACCTCGACCAGGCTCACCTCGGCCTCCCGTCCGGCCAGCGCGCCGGTCACCAAGTCCAGCGCGGGGCGCGCGTTCGGGCAGTCCGTCACCGTCAGCACCGTGATGCGCATGGGCGAGTCCTCCACTCCTCCGGGTCGTCGTCCGAGGCTAGACCTTCCACCGCGCTGGAAGGTCAAGCGTCAGCGTGGAGGGCATGCGCATCGGCGACCTCGCCGCCCGGGCGGGGCTGACGACCAAGACCATCCGCTTCTACGAGGACAGCGGCCTGCTGCCCGCGCCGCCACGCACCCCGGGCGGCTACCGGGACTACCCGGACACCGCGGTGACCCGGCTCGCCTTCGTCCGCGACGCGCGGCGGGCGGGCCTCACGCTCGCCGAGATCCGCTCGGTGCTCGTGCTGCGCGACGACGGCCACGCGCCGTGCGCCCACGTCACCGATCTCCTCCACGAGCACCTCGCCGACATCGAGCGGCGGGTGGCCGACCTCGCCGCCACCCGGGAGGCGCTGCGCGGCCTCGCCGCGCGCGCCGCGAGCACCGATCCCGCCGCGAGCACCGATCCCGCCGCGTGCGGCACGGACGGCATCTGCACCATCGTCAGCCCCGAAACATTGACCTGACGCACCGTCAGAAATGCGCCGGTGACGGACAGTTCGCGCCAATTCCCCGCAATCCCTCCCCGGTGCGGCGGCCCTGCGGGGTTAGCCTGAGGCCATGGTTGCCAACCACAACGAAGAAGTAGCCATGCCCGACGCGGAGTTCGTCAGCGGTCCCGCGACAGTCCTCCGGTCCCTCGCCACCGACCCCCACCGGCGGGCCGTCGTCGCCGCCGACGGCACCGAGATCATCGCCGGCGAGTTCGCCGCCGCCACCTACCGCCTCGCCCACGAACTGATCGCCCGCGGCGTCACCCGCGGCACCACCGTCACCCTGCTGACCGGCAACACCCCCGAGGCGCTGAGCGCCCGGTTCGCGGCGGGCCTCGCCGGTGCCCGGGTGGTGAACCTGTACGACGGCATGAGCGCCCCGATCCTGGCCGAGATCACCACCAGCGTGGACACCGGCGTGCTGCTGATCGACGCCGAACGGTACGCCGACGCACCCGAGTTGATCCCGCTGATCGACGTCCCGACCATCCTCGCCCTCGGCCCGGGCAGCGCCGTCGCGGAGGACGTGATCGCCGCCTCCGCCCACCGCCCCGCCGAACCGCCGGACGTCCGGATCGGCCCCGAGGACGACCTCAACATCCGCCACACCGGCGGCACCACCGGCATCCCGAAGGGCATCCTCAGCCTGCACGGGCCCTACCGCAGCATCTTCGACGCCCCGGTCGGCAGCGACCCCGTCGAGGGTGCGCCCCGCCTGCTCGCCGCCACCCCGCTCGCCCACCTCTCCGGCGTCCTCGCCGACATGACCCTGTACCGCGGCGGCACGGTGGTCCTGCTGCGCTCCTTCGACCCCGGCGCCGTCCTGCGGGCCGTCGAACGCGAACGCATCACCGAGTTCTGGGTGCTGCCCGCGCTGCTCCACCAGCTGCTCGACCACCCGGCGATCGGCCGCACCGACCTGTCCAGCCTCCGGCAGATCATCTACGGCGGCAGCGCGGCCTCGCCGACCCGGCTGCGCGAGGCGCTCAAGGTCTTCGGGCCGGTCCTGGTCGGCGGCTACGGGATGTCGGAGGCCCAGCTGATCACCGTGCTCGCCCCCGAGGACCACGACCGGATCACCAACGGCGAACCCGTCCCGGTCGGCCGCCCCCTGCCGGGCGTCGAGGTGGCGATCCGCGGACTCGACGGCGCCGACCTGCCGACCGGCGAGCAGGGCGAGATCCACGTGCACTCCGACACCCTGATGGCCGGGTACTGGAAGCGGCCCGACCTCACCGCCGAGGTGCTCCGGGACGGCTGGCTGAACACCGGAGACGTCGGCTACCTCGACGAGGACGGCTTCCTCCACCTCTCCGACCGGGTCAAGGACCTGATCATCGTGGTCGGCGGGCACGTCTACCCCTCCGAGGTCGAGGACCTCCTGCTCACCCACCCGGCGGTCGCCCGCTGCGCGGTCTTCGGCGTCCGCGACGAGCAGGAGACCGAGCACGTCCACGTCGCCGTCGTCCCCGCCCCCGGCCGGCAGCCGCACCTGGACGAACTCCGTGCCTTCGTCACCGCCCGCAAGGGGCGGATCTACGCCCCCGAGGTGCTCCACCTGGTCGACGAGATCCCGCTGACGCCCGTCGGCAAGCCGGACAAGAAGCGCCTGCGCGCGGCCGCGACGCGCTGACGATTCCCGGAGCCCCCCGGCGCTGACGAGGCGTCAGGGGGCTTGGGGAAAAAGGGAGGCGGCTCTCCGGAGGGGGCCGGTACGTTGACCGGATGCTGCTGACGAAGTATGCCCACGCGTGCGTCCGGATCGAGGGCGACGAGAAGAAGTCCGTATTGATCGACCCGGGGTGCTGGACGGAGCCGGAAGCCTTCGCGGGAGTCCGCGCCGTGCTGATCACCCACGGTCACCACGACCACGTGGACCACGAGCTGCTGGCGGCGGCTCGCAAGGCCGACCCGGCACTCGAGGTGTTCGCCCCCGAGGACGTCGCGGCCGAACTGGGCGGCGGCGTCCGGGCGTTGGCGGTGGGGGAGCGCTTCGAGGCCGGCGGCCTCGCGGTGCGCGCCGTCGGCGGGCGGCACGCCCAGGTGATCGACAACTACCCGGACTGCCCGAACCTCGGCTACCTGGTCGAGGGCGTCTACCACCCGGGCGACTCGCTGCACGTCCCCGACCAGGAGGTGCACGCCCTGCTGCTGCCCACCACCGGGCCGTGGCTGACGATGCGCGGGGCGATCGAGATGGTGCGCGCCGTCCGCCCCGGGCAGGTCGTCCCGATCCACGACGCCTACCACAGCGAGGCCGGCAGGGCGAACTTCGACGGCTGGCTCGACGGCGAGGCGGACGCCCGCTACACCCGCATCGCCGTCGGCGAGTCCGTCCGGCTCGGCTGAGACCGGGCGCTTTCCCTCCCCGCCTGGCCACCCGGCAGCGCCGGGCCGGCCGGGCCCCCCGGGGCGGACCGGCGGGGCGTGTCGGGGGAGGCGGCTCGCCCTCGTGGCCCGTCCGTGTGCCGTCTGGGAATTCACTGGGAGCCCGGTCGCGCGGCTCGAGGTTTCTCAAAGACGGTCTTGCTAGCTTCGTGACGCATGATCGACTCGTCCCACTTGGCAGCCCGGTCACGCTCGCTGATGGTCAATCTGGTGACCAGACTCCGCCCCCGGCACGTTGCCTGGCCCCTGTTCGCCCTCACCTTCTGGTGGTACCTCGCGGTCTACGGACTGCCCTACGCCAACGACGTGGTCTTCCTCTGGCTGATCGGCGCGCTGGTCGCCGCGTCCGTGCACAGCGGCGGCCGCAAGGGCTGGCTGTACGTGCTGCGCGACTGGGTGCCGGTGATGGCCGTGGTCTGGGCGTACTCGCTGCTCAGAGGCTACGGCGCGCACACGCCCTGGCAGCCGCACTACGCTCCCCAGCTCGCCTTCGACAAGGTCCTCGGCTTCGGCGAGACGTGGACGGTGCGCCTTCAGCACCTGCTCTACCACCCAGGCCGGCCGCAGTGGTACGACTACGCGATAGTCAGCGTGTACATGTCGCACTTCTTCGCGGTGTTCGTGATACTCGCCGTCCTCTGGAAGCGCAACCACGCCCGGTTCCGGCACTTCCTCGCCTGCTATCTGTCCATCACCTTCGCCGGCTTCCTCACCTACGTGCTGTACCCGGCCGTGCCGCCGTGGCTGGCCGGGATCGAGAACCACATGCCGGCCGTCGACCGGATAGTCAACGCCGTCCTGGAGAACAGCGGCCTGCACCGGGCCGGCACCATCTTCGAGAACGGCAGCCGCTTCGCCAACGACGTCGCCGCGATGCCCTCGCTGCACTCCGCGTACCCGATGATGATCGCCCTGGTGTTCTGGCCCCGGGCCGGCCGCACCCTGCGGGTGCTGCTCGCCGCGTACCCCCTGGCCATGGGCTTCACGCTGGTCTACGGCGGCGAGCACTTCATCATCGACGTGCTGGTCGGCTGGGCCTACGCCTGGGTGGCGGTCGCCCTGGTGAACCGTTTCGTCGCCCGCCGGGCCGCGGCCCGCGCGGCGAAGCAGGAGGCCGTCGCCGTCAACGCGACGCCGACCACCGTCCCGGTCGGCTGATCCCCGATTTCCCCCGGGCCCCCGGCCCCGGTTTCGGCAAAGTGGTGCCGGACCGGGCCCGGGGGCCTTTTGCGCACGACCTCCGCAGAGCCGCCGCGCACTCGTCGCGTTCTCCTCACCACCCGCGCAACCCTCGCGGAACCCCCCTACGAGCGGGCCGGGAGTTTCCTGGGCGTTCGCTGGGAATCGAACGACGCCCGTTGCCGCCGGTTGGACCGCGTGTACGAGCTGACGCACCGTCAAAAACCGGAACCCGCCCGACCGCCCGACGGTCGCGGTGAAGGCTTTGCCAATCCGTGGCGGAGTCTTGTTACGGACGGAGGTAGCGTCGTGCGGAACACCGCAGGAGGACCCACCATGGCCGCACCCCACGCCCCATCTGCGCCCGGCGAGCGCCCCCGACCGGCCGCCACCCAGCAGACGGCCCGATGATCTCCGGTTACGCTGTCGCGCCCCTGCTCTGGGTGGTCCTGACCCCGCTCGGCGTCCTGCTCTTCGGCATCGGCCTGGCCTCCACCATCCGGATCCGCCCCGGCACCGACCGCCCGCGCGACCACCTCCTCGGCCCGCTCCTGATCGCCACCGGCATCCTGGTCACCGGCTTCGGCCTCTGGCTCCTCTGACCGGTTCCGGCGCGGCTCGTGGATCAGCCGGTGGGCGCGAGCGACCAGCGGTGGACGAGGCCGGAGCGTGGTTCGAAGGTCAGCCAGGTGCCGTCGCCGAGGGGGCGGGCGTAGCCCGGGGTGTGGCCGGGTGGGTAGGTGAGTCGGTTGCGGAGGGTGAGGGTGGCGGCGTCCAGCAGCCAGTGGGCGCCGTCGTCGTCGTAGTCCAGGGTGGAGACGAGGACGGTGTGCGGGTCGACGAAGCCGCACTGCCAGTCCCAGCAGGCCGGGCTGTCCGGGTCGGTGGACGGCGGGGGTGTGCCCTCGGCGAGCAGCGTGCCGTCCAGGTCGTGCAGCTGGACGTCCCAGCCGTCGTGCTGCACGGTCAGGTAGGCGGGACGCTCGGGGTGGACGTCGGTCAGGATGCGCTCGCCGACCTCCTCCACGCGGACGTCGCGGAGCCGTTCGCCGTCCCAGCGCGCCCAGTACATGCCGATGCCGTCCTGCCCCATGCCGACGCACAGGCCCACGTGGCCGGTGTCCGGGTTCGACTGCTGGTGCGAGCCCTCCGCGACGGACTCCAGCGGCAGGCGGGCCAGCTCCCGGCCGTCCTCGGCGTCTAGCACCACCCACGCCTCCGCGTAGTCGTCCTCGCCCGGGCCCGACACCGGAACGTGCGCCCACACCAGCAGGCCGTCGTCCGAGATCCGGCAGGAACCGTGCTCGGAACCCTCGCACACCTGCTGCTCGTCCCCGCTGTGCGGATGCCCCACCTCCGGCCCCCAGCAGGCATGCCGGTACTCCCACCGGGTCGAGCCGTCACGGTTCACGGCCCGGACGGCGCGCTGCCCCGAGAACGCGGCGAACGCGCCGTCCGGGCTCACCGAATGCACCCCGCCCGACCAGCCCGGCCACGGCAGCGGAAAGGTGACGGACGGCTCCGGCCGCCCGCCGAACACCGCGTCCAGCTCGAACACCGCCAGCCGCGCCCCGTCCCGCAGCACCGCGCGGCGCGTACCCGGGCGCCCCTCCCACCCGAACCCGAGCACCAACTCCCGCCCGCCCGGCAGGGCCACCGCACCACGCAACACCGCATCGACCGTCATGCCGCCCGACCCTACCGTCCGCCCTCAGGCGCAGGCCCAGCAGTACAGCCGCGCACCGCCGGCCACCGCCCGCGACGCGAGCCCGGCCAACTCCCGCAGGAAATCGGCGAGGTCGGCCGGCTCGTAGTGGACGCCCTCGGCCACCGCCCACCGCTCGGCGACCTCGCGCAGCGCGGCGTCCTCGTGCTGCGCCAGCGCGTCCCGGAACGCGTCCGACAGGGCCAGCACCACCACCTCGCCGTCCTCGATCATGCCGACCAGCGCCGCGCGCCGCGGGTCCGCCCGGAGTTCGGCGGGCGAGCGGCCCGTCACCAACTCCTCGGCGGGCTCGAGCATCACGACCGGATCGATGCCCTTCACCACCACCTCGTCGTACCCCGCCCCGAAGGGCTCGTCGTCGTCCCGGACGATCGCCCCCAGGGCGTCGTCATCGTCAGTGGCGGCGAAGTAGCCGATCAGCGTTCCCATGCGACGGAGCATCACACGACGCACCGACATGTCGCCGCTCCGTCCCCCGCTCGCCAACTCGGGCATCCGGGGCATCCAGGGCATTCTGGGAACGTCGAACACCGACCCCAACCCTGCTGCCCCGAAAGGAGATCACGGATTCCCGGGCCTGACGGTGAGCGGCTCTGTGGAAGGACGGCGCGCCGGCCCGGACCGAACTGCATATCTTCTCGCTGCTCCGGTTCGGCCTGGAGGCATTCCGCGCGATGCCGCAGCGGGCCGGCTTCACCGGGAGCACCGTGCACGGCGGCTACCGGGCGGGCAGCGCGCCGGCCGCCGCCGAGGAGGTGTGGACCTTCGAGGCCACCCGCGGCTGACGCCCGCCGGCGTCAACTGTCCGGCGCCGCCGCGTAATTCGGTCGAGGGCAAGATCGGCTGCTGCTACGGTGGCGCGATGCCAACGGTCAAGAAGTTCCAGGTCACCTTCGACTGCGCCGAGCCGGAGCGCGTCGGCCGCTTCTGGTGCGAGGCGCTCGGTTACGTTCCCCCGGCCGTGCCGGAGGGCTTCGACAGCTGGGACGCGTACCAGGAGGCGCAGCCGGCCGAGACGCGCGGATCCTGGTTCGTGGCCAGCGACCCCGAGGGTGTCGGCCCGCGGATGTACTTCCAGCGCGTCCCCGAGGGCAAGGTCGTCAAGAACCGCGTCCACCTCGACGTCCGGATCGGCACCGGCCTGGTCGGCGCGGAGCGCCTCGCCGCCCTCGAAGCCGAATGCGCCCGCCTCGAAGCCCTCGGTGCGACCCGCGGGCAGCTCCTGATCGCCGACGGGGTCAACGAGTCCTGCCAGAACATGCAGGACGTCGAGGGCAACGAGTTCTGCCTCGACTGACGGCCCGCCGTCACCCGATGCCCGGCCCACCACTGGGCCGGGCATCCTGCGTCGGCGCCCAGAAGCCGGTGATCCGTGCGGCGCCGGGCCCGAGGTCCTGCCAGGAACCGTCGAACTCCAGGACGGCCACCGAGGCGGTCGGGAACCCGGAATCCGCCACCCGCTGCGCGAGTGCGCCGCCGGCCGTTCCGGCGAGAACCGTTCCGACGAGAAGCCCGACCAGCTCGGGCAGGCTCGGGTTGTGCCCGACCACGACCAGCTCGCCCACGTCGTCGGACGTCCCCCGCAGCAGCGTCACCAGCTCGCCGATACCGTTCGCCCGCCGGTGGATCTCCACGCTGAGGTCGTAAAGCCCCTGCTCGTGGACCGTCTCGGGCAGGGGCGACAGTGCCGCGCCCACGCACTCCCAGGTTTCCCTGGTCCGCCGGGCGCCGGACACCCGCGCGAGATCCGGCGCGACACCGAAACCCGCGAGCCACCGGCCGGCCGCGAACGCCTCCGCCCGCCCCGGCCCGTCGAGACGCCGCTCCTGATCGACCGCCGTCTCCCGCTCCGCCTGCGCGTGCCGAACCAGCACAAGCCTCCGACCGGTACCCGCGCTCACGTTACCCTCCCTCGCCCGCCGGCCGGTGGTGCGGCCCGGCGGAAATTGCGGCTGCTGCGCCTGCTGGCCGACGTCGAGCGCGACCGGCTTCGCTTGATCATTTTCCCCCGCACGCTACCCGTCGTTCCGGAGCTCAGCGGTCGCGGACGGCGAGTTCGGCCACCACCGCGCGGTGGTCCGTCCGGGCCAGGGTGTGTTCCTCGATCGACACCGGGAGCAGCGCCGGGCCGTGCAGGACGTGGTCGATCTGGAGCATCGGCGGCAGGTACGGGAGGTCGAGGTTGTGCTCCGGCCAGGTCGGGAACAGCCCGGCCCCCAACTCGTCGTGCGTGTCCGCCAGTCCGGTGGCCAGCAGGCTCCGCATCGGTGCGTGGTCGAGGGTCGCGTTGAAGTCGCCCAGCAGTACCGCGTTGTGGTTGCGGCCCGGCACGGCGTCCCGCAGCGCGTGCATTCCGGCCGCCCACTTGCGGGCGTCGCCCAGGGGGTAGTACGTGTGCACCGCCACGAGTTGGACCGGCCGGCCGTCCACGGTGATCGTCACGTTGGTGGTCGGCCAGGCCGGGTCGGCGGCCGCCGTCACGGGCAGGCGGGTGTAGATCGCGGTGTCGGTGCCGTCCGGCAGCTCCCGGTGCGGAAGCAGCTCGCGGATGCCCGCCGCGTCCAGCGCGTCCGCCGCCGAACCGCTCAACTCCTCGACGGCCAGCGCGTCCAGGCGTTGCGACCGGACCAGGTCGACCAGCGCCTTCGGTGAGATGTTGCCCATGTACGCGTTGCTGGTGGCCACCCGCAGTCGCGGCGCACCGGCCGGCACCTCCGTCCCGTCCGGGACGAACCGCGGTACCAGCCACCACAGTTGCAGCCCGACCAGGACGGCCGCCAGGCCCGCGAGCCAGCGGCGGCGCAGCACGGCCAGCGCCGCCGTCAGCAGCAGCGTCAGCAGAGCGGCGTACTGCAGCCCGGCCATCGGCAGGGCGAGGACGGTCCCGTCGTCCAGGCCCAGGATCCGGACCGCCGCGAGGGCGGCCGGTCCGAGCAGCAGCAGGCCGCACAGGGTGGTCAGCGTCGGACGCCACCACCGTCTCCGCGCGGGTGAACCGGTTTCCGACCTGCCGTCAGCCACGATGCTCCTCCGATGGGGGCGCCGGTGGCATTCATGATCACCGGTCGCCGTTGTCGGGAGAAGACGTCCGGGGGCGGAGCTCAGTTCCGGACAGCTGTGCGCGGGCCCCGGCCGTGTGCGGGCCGCAGCCGGGCCCGTCGGGTCCGGCCGGACGGCTATTCGCCGATGACCTTCTTGTAGCCGGCCGCGTCCAGCAGGTTCTTGAGGTCGGACTTGTCGGTCGGCTGGAGCTTGAAGATCCAGGCATCGTAGGGCTCGTCGTTGAGGAGTTCCGGGCTCTCGTTCAACTCCTCGTTGACGGCGAGCACCTTGCCGCCGATCGGCGCGTAGATGTCCGATGCGGCCTTGACCGACTCGACCACTCCGGCCGGGTTGCCGGCCTTGAGGGCCCGCCCCACCTCCGGCAGTTCCACGAACACCACGTCGCCGAGCGCGTTCTGGGCGTGGTCGCTGATTCCGATCAGCACGGTGCCGTCGGCCTCCAGGCGCGCCCACTCGTGGGACTCGGCAAACCGCAGATCAGCAGGGATGTTCGACATGCTCGCTCCTCCGGAAGGTGGTCGATCACAGCAGGCTCAGCATGCCCGAGGCCGTCTCCTTGCCGGTGGATTTCCTCCGCAAAACCGACGAAACGTCAGTTTTGCTTGACAGGCGGGCGGGCGGGCCACTGCCGGCAGAAAAACAAGCACGCGTGCTTGATTTGTCGGCGGGCCAGTGCCACGCTCGGTCGCGACCGGAACGCGAGCCGATCGCGACCGGATCGCGAACGGTGGTCGGACGGCCGGGAGTTGGGAGGCTTCGTGCTGCGGATCGGCAATGCTTCGGGGTTCTACGGGGACAGGTTCGCCGCGTTCCGGGAGATGCTGACCGGCGGCCCGCTGGACGTGCTGACGGGCGACTACCTGGCCGAGTTGACGATGCTGATCCTGGCCCGCGACCGGCTGCGCGACCCGCAGCGGGGGTATGCGCGGACGTTCCTGCGGCAGGCCGAGGAGTGCCTCGCGGAGGCGATCGACCGCGGGGTGCGGATCGTCGTCAACGCGGGCGGCCTCAATCCGGCGCGGCTGGCCGAAGCGCTCGGGGAACTCGCCGACCGGCAGGGCGTGCAGGCCCGGATCGGCTACGTGACGGGCGACGAACTACTGCCCCGAGCCCCTGAGTTCGGCTGGACGGGCGAGGACCCGCGGCGCCCGCTGCTCGCCGCCAACGCGTACCTGGGGGCGTTCGGCATCGCCGAGTGCCTGCGCGGCGGCGCGGACGTGGTGGTGACGGGACGGGTGACCGATGCCGCGCTGGTGGTCGGGCCGGGGATCGCGCACTACGGATGGACGCCCGGAGACCTGGACGCGCTGGCAGGTGCGGTGGTGGCCGGGCACGTACTGGAGTGCGGGGCGCAAGCCACCGGCGGGAACTACGCGTTCTTCGCCGAACACGGGAACGACGGGGGCCTCGACCACCCCGGCTTCCCGCTCGCCGAACTGCACGCCGACGGCAGCAGCGTGATCACCAAGCACCCGGGCACCGGCGGCGTGGTGAACATCGGCACCGTCACCGCCCAACTCCTGTACGAGACAAACGGACCGCGCTACCTCGGCCCGGACGTCACCGCCCGCCTGGACACCGTGACGCTCACCCAGGACGGGCCGGACCGGGTGCGGATCGACGGGGTGCGCGGCGAGGCCCCGCCGGCCACCCTCAAGGTCGGGCTGAACCGGATCGGCGGCTATCGCAACGAGCTGGAGTTCGTCCTCACCGGGCTCGACATCGAGGCCAAATCGGCCTTCGTGCAACGGCAGTTGACTCGGGCCCTGACCGACCCGCCGGCCGAACTGCGCTGGACGCTGGCCCGCACCGACCACCCGGACGCCGACACCGAGGAGCGGGCCAGCGCGCTGCTCCGGCTCACCGCCCGCGACCCGCAGGAGGCCAAGGTCGGCCGCGCCCTGACCGCCGCCGCCGTCGAACTCGGCCTGGCCGGCTACCCGGGCTTCCACCTGACCGCCCCACCCGCCCCGGCCGCGCCCTACGGCGTCTTCGAGGCAAGGGAGTTGGACGCGAAGGAGGTCGAGCACCTGGCCCACCTGCCCGGCGGCACCACCGTCACCGTCCAGCCCGGACAAGTGGGATCGGGACAACTCGCTCCCGATGAACCGAAGTTGCCGCCCGAGCCCGAGCCGGGCCCGACCCGCCGGGCCCCGCTCGGCCTGATCGTGGGCGCTCGCAGCGGCGACAAGGGCGGCGACGCCAACCTCGGCGTGTGGGCCCGCAGCGAGGCCGGCTGGCGCTGGCTCGCGCACACCCTGACCATCGACAGGCTCCGCGAACTCCTGCCGGAGACCGCACAGTTGACCATCGAGCGACACCTGCTGCCGAACCTCCGCGCCGTCAACTTCACCATCCGCGGCCTGCTCGGCGAGGGCGTCGCCGCCCAGGCCCGGTTCGACCCGCAGGCCAAAGCACTGGGGGAGTGGCTGCGCTCCCGGCACCTCGACATCCCGGAGGCACTGCTGTGACCGTACTGCCCACCCGGCTGGACACCAGCGGGCCCGCGTACACCGCCAACCGCGCCGCCATGCTGGAGAAGCTCACCGCGCTGGACGCCGAGCACGCCAAGGCGCTGGCCGGCGGCGGGCCCAAGTACGTGGAGCGGCACCGCAGTCGGGGCAAACTGCTGGCCCGGGAGCGGATCGAGCTGCTGATCGACCCGGACTCGCCGTTCCTCGAACTGTCGCCGCTGGCCGCCTGGGGCAGCGACTACCCGGTCGGCGCGTCGCTGGTCACCGGGATCGGCGTGATCGAGGGCACCGAGTGCGTGATCACCGCCAACGACCCCACCGTGCGCGGCGGTTCGTCCAACCCGTGGACGCTGCGCAAGGCCCTGCGGGCCAACGAGATCGCGCTGCGCAACCGGCTGCCGCTGGTCAACCTGGTGGAGTCCGGCGGCGCGGACCTGCCCAGCCAGAAGGAGATCTTCATCCCGGGCGGCGCACTCTTCCGCGACCTCACCCGGCTCTCCGCGGCCGGAATCCCCACCGTGGCCGTGGTGTTCGGCAACTCCACCGCCGGCGGCGCGTACGTGCCCGGCATGTCCGACCACGTCATCATGGTCAAGGAACGGGCCAAGGTGTTCCTCGGCGGACCGCCACTGGTCAAGATGGCCACCGGCGAGGAGTCCGACGACGAATCCCTCGGCGGCGCCGAGATGCACGCCCGCACCTCCGGCCTGGCCGACCACCTCGCCCTCGACGAACCCGACGCGCTGCGCCTCGCCCGCCGGGTGGTGCACCGGCTGCACTGGCGCAAGTCCGGCCCACAGCCGACGAGTTGGTACGATCCGCCGAAGTACGACGAGGACGAGCTGCTGGGCATCGTCCCCGGCGACCTGAAGGCACCGTTCGACCCGCGCGAGGTGATCGCCCGGATCGCCGACGGCTCCGACTTCGACGAGTTCAAGCCGCTCTACGGCAGCAGCCTGGCCACCGGCTGGGCCACCGTCCACGGGTACCCGGTCGGCATCCTGGCGAACGCGCAGGGCGTGCTGTTCAGCCAGGAGTCGCAGAAGGCGGCCCAGTTCATCCAGCTCGCCAACCAGCGCGACCGGCCACTGCTGTTCCTGCACAACACCACCGGCTACATGGTCGGCCGCGACTACGAGCAGGGCGGCATCATCAAGCACGGCGCGATGATGATCAACGCGGTGTCGAACAGCACCGTCCCGCACATCTCGGTCCTGATGGGCGCCTCCTACGGCGCCGGGCACTACGGCATGTGCGGCCGCGCCTACGACCCGCGCTTCCTGTTCGCCTGGCCCAGCGCCAAGTCCGCCGTGATGGGACCGCAGCAACTCGCCGGTGTGCTCTCGATCGTGGCCCGCCAGTCCGCCGCCGCCAAGGGCCAGCCCTATGACGAGGGCGCCGACGCCACCATCCGCGCCATGGTCGAGCAGCAGATCGAGGCCGAGTCGCTGCCCGCCTTCCTGTCCGGCCGGCTCTACGACGACGGGGTGATCGACCCGCGCGACACCCGGACGGTGCTCGGCCTCTGCCTCTCCGCGATCCACAGCGGACCGGTCGAAGGCGCCCGCGGCTACGGCGTGTTCCGGATGTAGCGCCATTAGCAAGGTCAACCTCCCTACAGCGAAAGCGAACTGACGGATGATCAGCTCTGTGCTGGTGGCCAACCGCGGCGAGATCGCCCGCCGGGTCTTCCGCACCTGCCGCACCCTCGGCATCGCCACCGTCGCCGTGTACGCCGACCCGGACGCCGACGCCCGGCACGTCCGGGAGGCCGACACCGCCGTCCGGCTGCCCGGCGCCGCGCCCGCCGACACCTACCTGCGCGCCGACCTGCTGATCCGCGCCGCACTGGACGCGGGCGCCGACGCCGTCCACCCCGGCTACGGCTTCCTCTCCGAGAACGCGGAGTTCGCCCGGGCCGTCCAGGACGCCGGACTGCTCTGGGTCGGCCCGCCGCCCGCCGCGATCGCCGCCATGGGCTCCAAGACCGCCGCCAAACGGCTGATGGCCGCCGCCGGCGTCCCCGTGCTGAGCGTCGGGTCCGAGCCCGCCGAGGCCGACCTGCCGCTGCTGGTCAAGGCCGCGGCCGGCGGCGGCGGACGCGGCATGCGGGTGGTGCGCACCCTCGCCGAACTGCCCGCCGCGCTGGCCGCCGCCCGCGCCGAGGCGGCGGCCGCGTTCGGCGACGACGAGGTGTTCTGCGAGCCCTACCTGCCCACCGGCCGGCACCTGGAGGTCCAGCTGCTGGCCGACGCGCACGGCACCGTCTGGGCCGTCGGCGACCGCGACTGCTCGCTGCAACGCCGGCACCAGAAAGTGATCGAGGAAGCCCCCGCCCCCGGCCTCGACCCCGAGCTCCGCACCCGCCTGCACGCCGCCGCCACCGCCGCGGCCCGCGCCATCGGCTACCGCGGCGCCGGCACCGCCGAGTTCCTGCTCGCCCCCGACGGGCGACTCGCCTTCCTGGAGATGAACACCCGCCTCCAGGTCGAGCACCCCGTCACCGAAGCCGTCACCGGACTCGACCTGGTCGCCCTCCAACTCGCCGTCGCCGAAGGCGAGAAGCTCCCCGCCACCCCGCCGCCCGCCCAGGGCTGTGCGATCGAGGCCCGGCTGTACGCCGAGGACCCCACCCGCGACTGGCAGCCCGCCACCGGCACCGTGCACCTGCTCGAAGTCCCGGGCGTGGACGTCGAGTTCGACACCCTCCCGGCCCCCGCCGGCCTGCGCCTGGACGCCGGAATAGGCGAACGCACCGGCACCGGCAGCGCGGCCGGCACGAGCACCGGCGGCGACCGGATCACCGTCCACTACGACGCCATGCTCGCCAAGGTGATCGCCTGGGCCCCCACCCGCCGCGCCGCCGCCCGCCGCCTCGCCGACGCCCTCGCCCGCACCCGCCTGCACGGCCCGGCCACCAACCGCGACCTGCTGGTCCGCGCACTGCGCCACCCGGCCTTCCTGGACGGCGCCGTACACACCGCCTTCCTCGCCGAGCACGCCGACCAACTCCTCGGCCAGGACGGCAAATCCGCGCCACTGGCCGCCCTCGCCGCAGCCCTCGCCGACGCCGCCCGCCACCCCGGCACCGGACCGTCCGGCTGGCGCAACCTCCCCTCCCAGCCGCAACTCAAGCGCTACCGCACCGGCGACGGCACCGAACTCGACGTCCGCTACCGCCTCACCCGCGACGGCCTGCTCGCCGAGGACCACCCCGACGTCCAACTCCTCGGCAGCACCGCCGAATCCGTCGACCTCGCGGTCGGCCCGCTGCGCCGCCGCTACCGGATCGCCCGACACGGCGACCAGGTCTTCGTGGACGGCCCGACCGAACACCACACCCTGACCGTCCTCGACCGATTCCCGGACCCCGCAGCCCAGTTGGCCCCCGGAACGCTGCTCGCCCCGATGCCCGGCACGGTCGTCCGGATCGCCGCCGAGGCGGGCCGGCCCGTCACCGCCGGCCAGCCGCTGCTCTGGCTGGAGGCGATGAAGATGGAACACCAGGTCGCCGCCCCGGCCGACGGCATGCTCGCCGAACTCCCCGTCACCGTCGGCCAACAGGTCGAGACCGGCGCCGTCCTCGCCGTGGTCCGCGCCGAATCCTGAATTAACTCCCCTTAACAAAAAGCCGGTTGTGCGATCCGCGCCGCCCGGCGACCCCGCCCGGAAGGACCCCGTGATGTCCGCACCGCGCACCACCTCGCTACCCGCCTCCCCGCTGATCGAGTCCGAGGACCGCCGCGCCCTGCGCGAAGCCGTCGCCGCGCTCGGCCGCCGCTACGGGCGCGACTACTTCCAGCGCAAGGCCCGCGCCAACCAGCCCGTCGAGGAACTCTGGTCGGAGGCCGCCAAGTTGGGCTACCTCGGCGTCAACCTGCCCGCCGAATTCGGCGGCGGAGGCGCCGGGATCAGCGAACTCTCCATCGTGCTGGAGGAGTTGGGAGCAGCCGGCTGCCCACTGCTGATGCTGATCGTCTCGCCCGCGATCTGCGGCACCGTGATCGCCCGGTTCGGCACCGAGGAGCAGAAGCAGCGCTGGCTGCCCGGCCTCGCCGACGGCAGCAAGGTGATGGCGTTCGGCATCACCGAACCCGACGCCGGCTCCAACTCGCACCGGATCGGCACCGTCGCCCGCCGCGACGGCGAGGACTGGCTGCTCAGCGGCCGCAAGGTGTTCATCTCCGGCATCGACCACGCCGACGCCGTCCTGTTCGTCGGCCGCACCGAGGACGCCCGCACCGGCAAGCTCAAGCCCGCCCTGTTCATCGTCCCGCGCGACACCCCCGGCTTCGAGTACCGCCCCATACCGATGGAACTCACCGCCCCCGAACGGCAGTTCCAGGTCTTCCTGGACGACGTCCGGCTGCCCGCCGACGCCCTGGTCGGCGACGAGGACGCCGGGCTGCTGCAACTGTTCGCCGGACTCAACCCCGAGCGGATCATGACCGCCGCCTTCACCCTCGGCATCGCCCGGTACGCCCTCGACGCCGCCGTCGGCTACGCCCGCACCCGCACCGTCTGGGACAAGCCGATCGGCGCCCATCAGGGCATCGCGCACCCGCTCGCCCAGTGCGCCATCGAGGTCGAACTCGCCCGCCTGATGACCCAGAAGGCCGCCCACCTCTACGACGCGGGCGACGACCTGGGCGCCGGCGAGGCCGCCAACATGGCCAAGTACGCGGCCGGCGAAGCCTCCTGCCGAGCCGTCGATCAGGCAGTCCAGACCCTCGGCGGCAACGGCCTCACCCAGGAGTACGGCCTCGCCGCCCTGATCACCGCCACCCGGGTCGGCCGGGTCGCCCCCGTCAGCCGCGAAATGATCCTCAACTACGTCGCCCAGCACACCCTGGGCCTGCCCCGCTCCTACTGACGCATCCGCAGATCCGGTCGGGCGCTCGGGCGGATCCGGAAGCCGCCACCACGGCCCGGCGAAGCCCACCGCCCGCACCGCCCGCCACCACCTCGGCCACACCCCGACCGCGCTGCGCCGCCTGCTGGCGGCGCCGCCCAGCGGTTAGGCCTGGTCGGTGTCGTCCGGGTGGAGGGCGATGTGGTCTGCGGCGAGGTCGGCGGCGACCCGGTGTTCCATGCCGAGGGCGGCGAGGAACTTGGCGGGGAGCTGGACGCGGCCGGTGCGGTCGAGCATGACGTA
>NZ_JBICXW010000011.1:0-238438 GCF_043200475.1 Kitasatospora sp. NPDC048407
CGGGAGTTCCGCAGCCAGTTCAGTGCGGTCGCGGGCCTGTCGCATACGGCCAGGGCGGAGCGCATCTTCGCGTACTGGTCCTCCGGTCCTGCGAGCGGCCCGTAGGCTTCCTGCGGGTCCACCTGATGTGAGGAGAACACCGTGGCACGCCACATCTACGCCTGCCCCCTGCGGTGGTCGGACATGGACGCCTTCGGTCACGTCAACAACGTGGTCTTCCTGCGCTACCTGGAGGAGGCCCGGATCGACTTCATGTTCACCCAGGCCGCCGAGGCCGGCGCCGGGGAGTTCGCGGGCGGGTCCGTGGTGGCCCGCCACGAGATCGACTACAAGCGGCCGCTGGTGCACCGCCCCGAGCCGGTCACCATCGAGACCTGGGTGACGAAGATCGGCGGAGCCTCGCTGACCGTCTCCTACGAGATCAAGGACATCGCCGAGGACGGCACCGAGACGGTCTACGTCACCGCCTCCACCGTGGTCGTCCCCTACAACCTCGTCGAGGGCCGCCCGCGCCGGATCAGCCCCGTGGAGCGGGAGTTCCTCAGCCGCTTCATGGACGAGCAGCCCGCCGCCGTCTGACCGGCCTCGGACCACGTCGCACCGAGACCGCCGCACTCACGAATCGAGCTGAACCCCCGTGACCGCGAACCCCCGCCTCGACCTCGCCGACCAGGGCGAGGCCGCCGACCTGGTGGCCTTTCTGGGCCGGCTGCTCCGCTTCGACCGGGCCGCCGCGGTCCGGCTGCAGGCGGTTCCGGGGGCGGACGGCGGCGGCGTGCTGGCGGTGTTCGGGCGGCTGCCGCTGGGCGGCTCGGCGGTGCTCGCGGTGCGTACCGTGCGGCTCGCCGGTGAGCCGGCGGCGGCCGATCTGACCGTCTCCGCCGGGCAGTTGCTGGAGTCCGTGGACGAGCCGGGCGCCCACCTGACGCTGCCCTCCCCGGTCACCGGCCCGTCCTGGGCGGGCCTGCTGCCGCCGCGCTCCGGCTGGCAGCCGCTCGGGCAGCCGCCGGTCGACCGGGTGATGGACGAAGTGCGCACCGCCGTCGCCGAGTTCAAGCAGCGCGTCGCCGAGGTGCCGGAGCACCACCGGAGCCGGCAGGCGGTGGACGCGATGGCGGACGAGATCTGGTCCCGGCCGCTGGGCGCCGCCGAGGGCCTGCCGCTGCGGGCCGCGCACGCCGCCCACGCGATCGGGTTCCTGCGGCCCGGCGCCCCGCTGCACGCGTTCCGGGCCGGCCCCTGGCTGCGTCTGGACGCCCCGGCCGGCTCGGTCGCCCTGCGTTCCGGCGGCGCCCCCGGCGCGGGCCTGGGGCTCAGCCCGCTGCGCTGAGCGACAGAGGCCCGCTCAGCCCGCGGTGTTGATCATCGCGGAGGCGGCGTACGTCATGTAGTTCCACAGCTCGCGCTCGTCCTCGGCGGGCAGCGCGAGCTGGTCGAGGGCGGTGCGCATGTTCCGCAGCCAGGCGTCGTGCGCGGCGCGGTCGACCTGGAACGGGACGTGCCGCATCCGCAGGCGCGGGTGGCCGCGGTTCTCGCTGTAGGTGCGCGGGCCGCCCCAGTACTGCATGAGGAACAGCGCGAAGCGCTCCTCGGCGGGGCCGAGGTCCTCCTCCGGGTACATCGGGCGCAGCAACTCGTCCTGGGCGACGCCCTGGTAGAAGAGGTGGACCAGCCGGCGGAAGGTCTGCTCGCCGCCGACGCGGTCGTAGAAGCTCTGTTCCTCCTCCGCCGTCGTCGGCTGCACGGTCTCCTCGTGTACGGTGTCGCGCCCGGTGTCAGTCACCCGTCCATGGTCGCAGACGCCGACGGGGGCCGTACACCGGGACTTTCGGTGTACGGCCCCCGTCGCGGGGCGGGTGCGGACGGCTACGCGTCGTCCCAGTTGAAGAAGCGCCAGGCGATGGCGGACAGCACCACCGTGAAGCCCAGCAGGATGCCCATGCCGGGCAGGGCCTCGGCGATGCCGCCGCCCTGGCTGAGCACCGACTTGGCGGGGTTGATCAGGTAGCGCAGCGGCAGGGCCTTGGAGATGTCCTGCAGCCAGGTGGGCGCGAAGTCCAGCGGGATGAACGCGCCGCCGAGGAAGGACATCGGCAGGATGATCAGCTGGTTCAGGCCGTTCGCCGACTCCTCGGACTTCGCCAGCGAGCCGGTGAGCAGACCGAGCGACATGAAGGCCAGGGTGCCGCAGATCACCAGCGGGATCACCAGCCACCAGTTGCCGGTGAGCTTGAGGCCGAAGAAGTCCAGCTGCGCGACCGCGAGGAACAGCGCGGTCTGGGCGAGCGCCACGATCACGCTGACCAGCACCCGGGCGCCGACGATGGTGCCCGCCGAGATGGGCGCCAGCCGCAGGCGGCGCAGCACCCGCTTCTTGCGCCAGGTCACCAGGGTGAACGAGGCGCCGTAGACCGCGCCCATGGAGATGGCGTAGGCGAGCAGGCCGGGCGTCAGGTACTGGATCGGCTTGGTGGAGTCGTCCTCGACCTTGGTGGCGTCCAGGGTGAAGGCGGGGGTGGCGTGCGAGGCCTGCTGGTTGGCGGTCTGCACCAGGGAGTTCATGATGCCCTGCACGGTGCCGGACTTGACCTGGTCGGCCTGGCTGAAGCGGAGCACCAGCTTGCCGTCGGGGCCCTCGGTCACCAGGCCGTCGAGGTCGCCCTTTTTGACCTTGGCGAGGGCCTCGTTCTCATCGGCGAAGGGGGTGATCTCCAGGACGGACAGCGGGCCGTCCTTCTGGTCCTTCAGCGCGTCCAGCAGCTTGACCTGGCCGACTTCGCCGACCTTGACGTGCGAGGTGCCGCCGCCCTTGTAGAGGACGCCGAACAGCACCAGGAACATCAGCGGCAGGGCCAGCGTGAAGAACAGGGTGCCCTTGTCGCGGACGAAGCCGAGCAGCATGACCCGGGACAGTCCGACGAAGGCGTTGGCCTTCTCCCGGCCGCCGTCGGAGGCGGGGGAGGTGGGGGCCTGGTCGGTGGCGGTCATGCCCGGTACTCCCGTCCGGTCAGCTGGAGGAAGACGTCCTCCAGGGTGGCGCCGCGGACCTCGAGGCCGCGCAGCGCGTTCTCCTCGGCCAGCATGGAGAGCACCGGCCCGGGCGCGTCGGTGGACAGGGCCAGGGTGATGCCGTCGTCCTCCAGGTTGCTGAACACCGAGCCGGCGGCGGTGAGCAGTTCACGGGCGCGGTCGGCGGTCAGCATTCCGGATTCCACCCGGATCCGGACGGTGTCGTCGATCTCGCGGACCAGCGCCGCGGGGGCGCCGGTGCGCAGCACCTTGCCGTGGTCCATCACCGAGACGCGGTCGCAGAGGATCTCCGCCTCGTCCAGGTAGTGGGTGGTGAGGACGACGGTGCGGCCCTCGGCGTTGATGTCGCGCAGCAGGTCCCACAGGTTGCGGCGGGCCTGCGGGTCGAGGCCGGTGGTCGGCTCGTCGAGGAACACCAGCTCCGGGTCGTGCACCAGGGCGCACGCGATGGACAGGCGCTGGGCCTGGCCGCCGGACATCTTGTCGGTCAGCGCGCCCGCCGACTCGGTCAGGCCGACCCGCTCCAGCATCGCGTCGGCCGCCTTGGGGCCGATGCCGTAGAAGGAGGCGAAGGTGCGGATGGTCTCGCGCGCCGTCAGCTTGTTGAAGAACGCCGACGCCTGGAACTGCACCCCGATGCGCGGCAGCAGCTTGCTGTTGCGCGGCCACGGAGACAGGCCGAGCAGCTCCACCCGGCCCTCGTCGGCCTCCCGGATGCCCTCCAGGATCTCCAGTGTGGTGGTCTTGCCCGCCCCGTTCGGTCCGAGCAGACCGTAGAACTCGCCAGTGCTGACGGAGAGGGACACTCCGTCGACAGCCTGGACATCCCCGTACCGCTTCCGGATCCCGTCCGCGGTTATTGCTTCAGTCATGGGGCGAGCGTAGGGGGTGCGGGCAGTGCCCACGAACACCCTTGTACGAATTTTGATCGTTCGGTGATGGCCGGACACGCCACCGGCCCGGCGGTGGAAGCGATGAACGCCCCGCCGCCGGGCCGGTGGTGATGCACGGTCAGCGAACTGACCGCCGGTCAGGCCCGGTGCACCGTGATGGTGGTCCAGGCGCCGATGTGGATGCGGTCGCCGTCGTTCAGCGGGATCGCGGTGTGCGGCGGCAGGGTGTCCGGGCCGCCGTTGAGGGTGGTGCCGTTGGTGGAGTCCTGGTCGACCACCACCCAGCTGCCGTCCGGCTGTTCGGCGAGCAGGGCGTGCTGGTGCGAGGCGCCCGGGTCCTCCGGGGACACCGACAGGTCGATCTCCGGCACGGTGCCGCGCTGCTGGCTGCGCCGCCCGATCCGCAGCTGGCCCCGGCCGGTCAGCGGGATCCGCCGCTCCTGGGTGTACGGCGGGAAGAACAGCCCGGCCGCCTCCGGGCCGCTGCGGGTCATCATGTCGCTGAAGTAGTCGTGGTCGGCGGCCACCACGGCGAACCAGGTGGTGCGCTGCGGCGCGGCCGGCGGCTGGCCCTGCTGCTGACCCGGCTGCCCCTGCTGCCCGGGCGGGGTCAGCCGGAACGAGGTGCCGAAGTCGTCGCCGCTCTGCGGGGGACGCTGCTGCTGCCCCGGCTGCGGGCCGGAGGGCTCGGCGTACACCGGGCCCGGGCGCTCGTAGTCGCCGTCGGGGAAGGCGGCCGGCGGGCGCTTCTCGAAGCCGGGCGCGGCAGCAGGCCCGCCGTGGGCGGGCGCGGACGGTGCGGCGGGCGCGCCCGGGTAGGCGGGCGGCGGCGCGGAGGCCGGGCCGGGCGCGGGCTGCTGGTAGCCCGGCCGCTCGTAGTCGGGCCGCTCGTAGTCCGGCCGCTCGTACGGGTTCTGCGGCTCGAACGGCTGCTGCGGGCGCTCGAACGGCGTCGGCCGCTCGAAGCCGGGCGCGGGCGCGGCCGGTTCGAACGCGGACGGCTCGAACCCGGCGGGCGCGGCCGGCGGCGCGGCGGGCGGCGGGAAGCCGTAGCCGTGCTGCGCGGACGGCGCGCCCTGCGGCGCCCGGCCCGGCTCGGGGCGGCCGTGCGGCGGAGGCTGGTGCCCGGCCGGGGCGGGACCGCCCGGCGGGCGGGGCGTGACGGCCAGGTTGTAGTCGTACCCGCAGTCCTCGCAGTACCGGCCGGTCTGCGGGGTGCGGCAGATCGGGCAGGTGGCCAGCGCCGAGGTGGCGGCCGCCGGCGGCGGGGCGCCGTACGGGCCGGGGGCACCGGGTGCGCCGGCGGCGGGCCCGGTGGGCGTGCCCTTCGCCGGGGTGGCGGGGCGGCGCGGCTCGAAGTAGCCGCCGCCGCCCCCGGCCGGGGTGCCGCCCGGCGGGGTGCCGCCCGGCCCGGCGGGCGGGAAGCCGCCGCCGTACGGGGCCTGCGGTGCGGCAGGCGCGGCGGGCGCGCCGTGGCCGCCGGGGCCGCCGGGCTGGGCCGGTGCGGCCGGGAATCCGGGGATCGCCAGCCCGGGCGGCGGGGTCATCGGGAATCCGCAGTAGTCGCACCAGTCCTCGGCCTGAGACTCGTGTCCCCTAGGGCAGATCGGCATCAGGTCCCCCACACTCCAGCAGGTTCGGGTCCGGCGGTGTCCGGCTCACTTCTTCACGCGTACGGTCTTGGTCGATCGGGTCTCGAGTGTCATCGAGTCGGCCTCGCTCACGTTCTTACGGAACCGAACGGTACCCTCCCCGGCGTCCACGACGTCCACCACCTTCCGCAGCAGCTTGAGGGTGCCCTCGTTGCCGCCGGCGTGGGCGAGGCGGACGGCGGCGCCGAGTTTGGCGGTGGCGCGGTCCAGGTCGCCGGCCCGGTGGGCCTCCAGGCCGTCGCGGATGGAGTCGGCGAGTTCGGCCTGTCCGGTGTAGTGCGCGACCTGGGCGTTGATCCGGGTCGAGGAGGCCAGGTCGTCGGTCCAGACGGCGCGCACCAGGCCCTGGCCGAGGACCTCGGCGGTGCCGTCGGCCTGCGGCAGGACCAGGCTGATCCGGGCGGCCAGCATCTCGTTGCCGACGGCGGCGGCCGGGACTTCGACGCACACGTGGTAGTCGCGGGACTCGTCGCCCCACGAGCCGGTCGGGTAGTCGCCCGCCCGAGGGCCGGCCTCGGTGCGGCGTTCGGTGAGGTCCTCGACGGCGGGCGCGACCTGCTTGACGAACTTCACCCGGGCGTTGGCGGGCGTCCACACCCGCAGGGCCACGTCGGCGACCTGCTTGCCCATGGCGGTGGCCATCATGGCGCGGAAGTCGTCGGCGAGGCCGGAGGGTTCGGCGACGATGTCGACGGTGCCGAGCAGCGCGGAGGAGATCTTCCGCAGTTCGGCGACCTCCCAGTCGGTGCCGACGCCCCGGCAGTCGGCGGTGAAGGCGCCGGTCGCCGCGTCCAGGGCGCGTTGCAGGTCGGCGGGCTTCTCGTGCTCGTTGCGGCCGTCGGTGAGCAGGACGGCGTGCCGGATCGACGCCTGCGGGTGCGAGTCGAACAGCTGCCGGGCCTTGGTGATCCAGGTGCCGATCGCGGTGCCGCCGGACGGCTTGAGGCGGCGCAGCGCCTCCTTGGCGTGGCCGCGGGTGTACCGGTCGACGACGGCGAGCCGGCCGTTGCCGGGGAAGACGTCGACGGCCTCGTGGGTGCCGGCCACCACGGCGAACGCGACGCCGTCGCGCAGGGTGTCGATGGCGGCGGCGGTGGCCTCCCGGGCGTGCCGCATCTTGGTGTTCGGGTGCTCCATCGAGCCGGAGCAGTCGATCACCAGCACCACGGCGGCGCCCGGCCCGGGGGCGGGGGCCGCGCCGAGCGGCCGCCCGCCGGAGGTTCCACCGCCGGTCGCGGTGACGGTGACGATCGCGTTGACCTCCCGGGAGCCCTGCGCGAGGTACTCGTTCTGGAACACGTCGACGTCGAATCTCGGCGCGACGGGCTTGGACAACGAGGCCATGCGTGGGGCTCCTGTCGGAGAGTCGGGACGGTCAGTTCACGGCGGGTTCGGCGGCCTGGCGCAGCGGCACGGTGTCCGGGTCGGCGGCGGCGCGCGGCAGCGGGACGTCGACCAGGGTGGCGTCGTGGGTGGACGGGGCGACGTGCGGGTCGATCGGCAGCACGGCGACGGTGATGTTGTCGTGCCCGCCGCGCTCGACCGCGAACCGCACCAGCTCGCGGGCGGCGGCCAGCGGTTCGGCGCGGGCGTCGGCGCGGACGAAGAACGCCAGGTCGGTGGCGGCCTCGGCGTAGTTCCACAGGCCGTCGGTGCAGATCAGCAGCACGCCGGGGACGTGCGGGGTGAAGCTGACGGTGTGCGGGTCGAGGTCCTCGGCGTCGGCGCCGAGCCAGCCGGTGATGGCGTGGGCGCGCGGGTCGGCGTAGGCCTCGGCCTCGTCCATCAGCCTGGCGGCGACCATCCGGGCCGCCCAGGAGTCGTCCTCGGTGAGGCGGTACGGCTCGGCGGACTCGCGGTCGTCGGGGATCCAGTAGGCGCGGGTGTCGCCGACCCAGCCGATGGTGACCAGGCCGCCGGTGCTGACCGCGCTGACGTAGGTGCAGGCGGGCGCGTTGTTGTGGCGGCCCGGTTCGGCGGGGGTGCCGTCGTGGGCGAGCGCGGTGACGGCCCGGTTGGCGGCGCCGATCGCCTCGTGCATGGCCCGGCCGGGGTCGCGGCCGGCCGCCAGCGCGGCGAGCAGCGAGTCGGTGGCGGCGGTGACGGCGGTGGCGGACGCCTCGTCGGGGCGGGCCGAGGAGGAGACGCCGTCGCAGACCACGGCGACCACGGCGGGCGCGCCGTCCGGGCCGTCGGTGGTGGCGACGCCGAACGCGTCCTCGTTGCGGTGGTGGCGCAGGCCCCGGTCGGAGACCGCGGCGACGCCCGTCACCTGGTGTTCCTGGTGGTCGCGTTCGCGGGGCTGGGCGTGCCCGCAGCGCTGGCACCAGCCGTCGGCGAGCTCGGTGGAGCCGCAGTTCGGGCAGCTGGGTACCACCGGCAGGTCGCGGAGGGTCGGCGGTCCGGTCAGGGCAGTGCCGCAGGCCCCGCAGAAGGCGTCCTGGGGCCCCAGCGGTTCGGCACAGGTCGGGCACTCGGTCTGCTGCGGCATGTTCACACCCACGTCCGGGGGCGGGCCCGGTTGGCCCGTTCCACCCACTCGATCCTTTTCTCGGCACGGTCGGTCAACCGTGCCAACACCCGGTAGGAGTGTTCCAGGGCGAGCCGCAGTTCCCGTTCCGCGGCGGGATGTCCCAGCACGGTCAGCGTGGCGGGCTTCCCTTCGGCTCCGGCCAGTACCCACTCCAGGGCGGTCTCCAGTACTTCGGCGGCGAGTTCGGCGCGCCGCCGGGCGTCCAGCGCGAGGGCTGTCAGCTGGGTGGAGCTGTCGGCGAGCTCGGCGGCCAGCGGCTCGGTGGCGGCGCGGCCGCGCAGCCGGGCCCGGACGGCGCCGATCCGGGCCGCGGTGTGGTGGTTGGAGCTCTCCGGCACCGACTCCAGCGCGGCGACCGCGCCGGGCCGGTCTCCGGCCCGCAGCCGGACCCGGGCCAGGCCGAACGCGGCGCCGACGAACGACCGGTCGGTGCCGCCGACCAGCCCGTAGTGGGCGGCGGCCTCCTCGGTGTCGTCGAGCAGTTCGGCGCAGACCGCGAGCGCCAGCTTGGGCGCGGCCTCGCCCGGGAACGCGTCGTACACGGCGTCGAAGGACTCGGCGGCGGTCTCGGCCCGGCCCGCGGCGAGCGCGGCCAGCCCGCGGTACCACACCACCCGCCAGTCGCCGGGGTGTTCGTCCTCCAGGGCGGCCAGCGCCTGGCCCGCGGTGTCGTCGTCGGCGAGTTCCAGGTGGGCGCGCACCACCCGCAGGCGCAGCTCCGCGGAGTCGGCGCCGGCCGTGCGCAGGGCGGTGAGGGCCTCGGCGGGGTCGGTGGCGGGCAGGGCGGACAGGAAGCCGGCGTTCGGGTCGGCCGGGTCGACCAGCGGCGCGGGCAGCGCCAGCGCGGCGGCCCGGGGGTCCGGCGGCTGCTCGCCGAAGTCGGGGTCCACCACGCGCAGTTCCGGGCCGAACAGGGTGGAGACGGCGGGCCGGGGCCGGCCGTCCTGGAGGCTGAGCACCTCGCGCAGCACGCCGGTGAGCTGCCCGGCCATCTCCTCGGCGGAGGCGAACCGGCGGGCCGGGTCCGGGTCGGTGGCGCGCAGCAGGAAGCGGTGGAAGGACTCGTAGCGGGCGAACACCTCGACCTCGTCCGGGCCCGGCAGCTCGTGCCGCCGGCGGCCGGTCCAGCCCTGGAAGTCGAAGGTCAGCACGGCCAGCGTGCGGCCCACCGTGTACAGGTCGGAGGCGGGGGAGGGGCCGTCGGTGGCGATCTCCGGGGCCTGGTAGCCGACGGTGCCGTAGATCGGCCCGTCGTCGTCGTGCCGGCGGACCGCGCCCAGGTCGATCAGCTTGAGGGTGTCGTCCGACTGGATCACGTTGTCGAGCTTGAAGTCGCAGTACACCAGCCCGCGGGCGTGCAGGTAGCCGAGCGCGGGCAGCGCCTCCAGCGCGTACGCGACGGCCTGCTCGACCGGCATCGGCTCGCGGCGGCCGTCCGGGGTGCGGCGCTCGCCGGCGATGTCCTTCAGCGACTTGCCGCCGACGTACTCCATCACGATGTAGCCGTCGGCGGCGGCGGTGCGGGCGTCCGGGTGCTCGACGAAGTTGATGATCCGGACGATGTTCGGGTGATCGACCTCGGCCAGGAAGCGGCGTTCGGCGATCGCCACCGCCAGCGCGTCCTCGTCGCCGGTGTCCAGCAGGCCCTTGAGCACCACCCAGCGGTCGTTGACCCGGCGGTCCACCGCCAGGTAGATCCAGCCCAGGCCGCCGTGCGCCAGACAGCCCATCACCTCGTACTGGCCGCCGACCAGATCGCCGCGCACCAGCTTCGGGGTGAACGAGTACGGAGTGCCGCACTTGGTGCAGAAACCCTCCGGGCGGCCCGGGACACCGTTCTTCTCCCGGCCCACCGGGTGGTCGCAGCGCGAGCAGAACCGCTTCTTCTCAGGCACCTGCGGGTCCGTCAGCACCGCCTTCGACGGGTCGGCGGTCGGCACCGGCGGCACCGCGACCAGGCCCGCGCCGAGGTTGCCGCGCCGGCCGCTGCCGCTGCTGCCCCGGGAGCTGCGCACCGAGACCGAGCGGCCGGAGGCGGTGCGGGCGGAGCGGCGGGAGCGGCCCGAGGAGGTCGGGGCCGGGCCGGACCACGCGGAGGTGGAGGCGCCGGACTCGGTGGTGACGCGGCCGGTGCCGGTGCCGGTCGTGCCGGTGGCGGGTTCGGCGGCCAGGCCGCAGTCGTCGCAGTAGCCGTCGGGGTCGATGGTGCCCGCGCAGTCGGGGCGTCCGCACGGCTCGCCGGGGGCGGGGGCCTTGCGCGGGGCCTGCGCGGAGACGGGGGCGGAGGCCGGTGCGGAGACGGGCCCGGACGCCGTGCGCGGGGCCGGGACGGAGGCGGTTGGGGGTGCCAGGCCGCACTCGGTGCAGTAGCCGTCGTCGTCGATCCGGCCGTCGCAGTCGGGGCGGCCGCAGGGCCGGTCCGGCGACGCGGAGTTGGCGGCGGCGGGGGCGAGACCGCACTCGGTGCAGTAGCCGTCGCCGTCGATCTCGCCGTCGCAGTCCGGACGGGCACACGCCTCAGCCATCGGTCTCCTCCCCCTCGGAACTGTCCTCGATCTGCGGTGCGGGCTCGGCCTGCGGTGCGGGCTCGGCCTGCGGTGCGGGCTCGCTCGGCGGCGCGGGCGCGAGCTGCGGTGCGGGTTCCAGCTGCGGTGCGGGCCGGCGCTCCGGGGCGCGCAGCGCCTGCTGGAAGCGGGCGACGGCCTCGGCGCCGGCCCGCAGGTCGCACGGGGCGCTCCAGAGCAGCCAGCGGGCCTTCTCGAAACGTTCGACCACTTCGGGGTCCTCGGCCAGGCCGAGCCGGGCGGCCATCGCCTTGTACGCCTCCAGCCGGCCGCGCAGTTCGGCCCGGACGGCGAGCGGCTGGGCGACCTCGGTGAGGGCCTGCCGGGCCCGGCCGAGTTCCTTGTCGGCGGCGTCCTCCAGGGCGTCCAGCAGCGGGCCGAGCCGGTGCCACTGGCCGGTCTGCTGGTAGCCGACGGCCTGGGTGATCGCCTCGCGCAGCGCGGACGCCGGGCCGGGTACGGCGGGTACCTCGGTGGCGGCGATCTTCGCCAGCACCTCGCCGCGGGCCCGTCTCGCCTCGGCGAGCGTCAGGTCGGCGCGCTGGAGCAGGTCGGCGACCTGCTGGAGGCGTTCGTGGGACTCGTCGCGCAGCCGCAGTAGCGCCTCCAGTTCGACCCGGACGTCGTCCAGGGCGCGGCCCATCCGGTCGAAGCCGGAGGTGTCGACGGCGCCGGTGGGGGAGGCCCAGGTGGCGTCCTCGGCGGCGCGGCCGCGCTGCGCGGGCACCCGGGACGGCCGCCACAGGGCCAGCGGGTCGGCCACCACCTCGGCCCGCAGCGCCGTCAACTGCCCGGCCAGCTGCGCGAGGTCGTCGGCCAGCGGGTGCCCGCCGGGGCGGACTCCGACGGAGAGCGCGAGCATCTGCACCCGGCCGAGTTCGGCGAGCAGCAGGTCGATCCGGGCGGGCAGCGCCGACCATACGGCGTCGACGGCGCTGACCACCCCGACCACCACGGCGTACCAGGCGTTCATCCGCTCCAGCAGCTCGGCGAGCGTGACCCGCTCCACCAGCCGGGCGGGCGCGCCGAGTTGACCGGCCGCCTCGGGGAGGCGGCCGCCGGAGACGGTGACGGCGCGGCCGGAGAGCAGTTCGCCGAGCTCGGCGAGTTCGGCGGCGGTGGGCCGGGTGCGGCGCGAGCGCACGGCGCGGGCCGAGGCCAGCGCCTCCGCGTACCGGTCGAACAGCGCCCACAGCAGCGCCATGCCGCCCTCGGCGACCGCCCAGCGCTCCTGGGTGCGCCCGGACAGTTCGGCGCCGGTCAGCAGCCGCAGCCCGGGGTGGTCCTGGAGCGCCAGCAGCGCCGCCTCGACCGCGTCGCGCTCGGCGCCCAGCCGGGCCAGCGCGCGGTCCACCTGCTCACGGTTCATCACCGGGCGGTTCCCTCCGGCCATCGCGGTTCCTCCTCTCGGGCACGCTCGTGGTGACGGGGCGTCGCTCCGTCGGCGGCAAGTCTCCCCGACGTCCGCCCCGGGGCGGACGCCGGTCCCCCGCCGGACGGTCACGGCAGGTACGGGTCCGGGGCCCCCATGGTGTCGCGCAGCCAGCGGTCGTAGGACGCCTGCCAGCTGCCGTCGGCCCGCCGGTCGACCAGCACCTGGTTGACCCACGCGATCAGATCGGTGTCGTTCTGGTTCATCGCCACGCCCATCCAGGCGGGCAGGATCGGCTCGCCTACCATCTCCACCAGCGGGTCCTGGGCGACCTGCGCGGCGGCCAGCTCGCTGTCCGTCAAGGTGGCGTCCACCTCGCCGAGTTGCATCCGCACCAGGCAGTCCAGCTGGCTCTCCAGGGCGAGCACCGAGACGGTGCCGTGCGGGTCGCGCTTCAGCTCGGCCTCCGAGGAGGAGGTCTGCGCGACGCACGCCCGCTTGCCCTTCAGCGCCTCGGCCAGCGACTTGGCGTGCGCGGACTTCGGCACCACCACCCGCTGGGCGACCCGGAAGTACGGCGCGGAGAAGGCGATGTCCTTCTTGCGCTCGCAGGTGATGGTCATGGTGCGGGTGATCAGGTCGACCTCGCCGTTCTTCACCGCCTCGACCCGGCGGGCGGTGGGCACGGTCTTCAGGGTGACCTTGTCCGGGTCGCCGAGCAGCGACTTGGCGATGGCGTGCGCCAGGTCGAGGTCGAAGCCCTCGATCCGGCCGGTCTGCGGGTTGCGGAAGCCCCAGTGGTAGCTGTTCTGGTCGACGCCGACCACCAGGGTGCCGCGCTCGCGGATCTTGGCGATCTTCGCGCCGGCCGTCTGACGGGGCGGCAGCGAATCCGTCGGATCGCAGCTGTCGGTGGCCGCTGCCGGTGCCTGGGGCGCGGCCTGCGGGGCGGGCCCGCCCGCGCCGTCGGCGCTGCCGGTGGCGAGCACCCCGGCCGCGAGCACCACCGCCGCCACCAGGAAACGTGACCTTGCCGTACGCATCCCTCGTCCCCCCTCTACCGGTACTCGGCCAGTCGGCGGCCGATGCCGCGCAGCGCGGCGGCCGCGCCCAGGACGGTCAGCACTCCGGCGGCCACCGCCTGGCCGGCCAGCACGCCGTCCACGCCGCCCGTGGCCCGGGCGAAAATGTCCTGCTCGGCCTTCGCGGCGGCCGCCCACTGCTGGTCGGCGGCCCGGAACGCGGCGTCGGCGGTGTCGGTGCCGCCCGCCGTCAACGTCCGTTGCAGCGCGGCCTCGTAGTCGCCGGCCGAGTTCTTCGCGGCGGCGTCCTTGTGCCGGTCCTGCCACTGCTGGTACTGCTGCTTCGCGTCGTTCAGCGGGCCGGCCGCCGCGGCCGGGGCGTCGATCGGCAGCTCGCCGAGCGAACCGTCCGCCCGGGCCGGACCGTTCAGCTTCCCGGCCAGGGCGTCCCACTGCTTGGTGTACTTGTCGGTCGAGCCGCGCGCCACCAGGTCCAGGTTCTCCGCGGTGTGCGCCTGGAGCGCCTCGATCCGCACCCCGTCCAGGCGGCGCAGCGGCTGGGTGCCGTGGACGCGGCCGTCGAACAGGTCGCCGGACGCGGTCGCGGTGCCCGCCATCAGCCACCCGAGCGCGGCCAGCACCGCCAGCGAGCCGACGAGCAGCCCGAGGTTGAACACCCGGTTGGTGCGCCGGAACAGCAGCACCTGATAGCGGACCAGCGCGGCCAGCGCCAGCACACCGAGCGCCAGCGCCGTCCACGGGAAGGCGCCGGCCTCGCGGTAGTCGGTGTCCAGACGGGCCGATTCGGCGTCGGCGAGGCGCTGCGCCTGCGGCAGTACGGTGCCCTGCATCAGGTCGGAGGCGTACCGCAGGTAGGCCCCGCCGAGCGGCAGGCCCTGCCGGTCGACGGCCCGGGCGGTCTCCACCAGGCCCGCGTAGCGCGGCAGTTGCTGGTTGAGCTCGGCCAGCGCGCGCTGCGACTCGGCCGAGCCGCCGCTGCGGCCCGCGGCCTCGGCGAGCAGCCGGGCGGCGGTCGCCAGGTCGTCCTGGTAGCGGGCGCGGACCTCGGCGGGCTCGTTGCCGGCCAGCAGGAACCCGGCGGCGGCGGTCGCGTCGGCGTCCGCCAGCCGGCGGTGGATCTCGGCGGCGTCCTGGCTGAGCGGGCCGCTGGCCGACACCACCTGCCCGGCCGCCCGGGACCGGTGCGCGGACTGCCACACCGCCACCGTGCCGAACAGCAGTATCAGCGCGGCCAGCGCCGCGCCTGCGGCACGCAGCCGCCCCGGCGGGGTGGCCGCCGCGCTGCGCAGCCTGGCCACCGGCCCCGGTTCGCGGGCCGCCGCGGGCGCGGGTGTGCCCGCCTGCTTCGTCACTGCCGGTGCTGCCACCGTCCGACCTCCCCGTCCGACGTCCCCCGTCACCCCGCAGTATGGCGGGCCGCGCCGTCCACCACACCTGACTTGAGCGGGAGTTGATCTCTTTGTTCCCGTTCGGCCGCGGTGCGGTCCGCGCCCGCTGCGACGCGTGGCCGACGGCGGACGGTTCCGGGTCCTCGTAAGCTTTCGGTCATGCGCCTGATCGGAACCGTCACCCCCGACCGCCCGTTGCTCGTCCTCGCGCTGCCCGAGGAGGCCGCGTACCTGGACGCCGCGCTGCCGGTGCTGCTGACCGGCATGGGGAAGGTCAACGCGGCGGCCGCGCTGGCCACCGTGCTGGCGGGCGGCCCGAAGCCGTCCGCCGTGGTCAATCTCGGCACCGCCGGGGCGCTGCGGCCCGGCCTGGCCGGCACCCACGAGATCGGCCGGGTGCTCCAGCACGACCTGGACACCCCGCTGCTGGAGCAGCTCACCGGCCGCCCGATGGACGGCCCGATCGATCTCGGCCCCGCCGGGCCGGTGCTCGCCACCGGCGACCGGTTCGTCTCCTCCGACACCGAGCGCGACGAACTCGCCCGCGCCGCCGACCTGGTGGACATGGAGGGCTACGCGATCGCCACCGTCGCCAGCCGCGCCGGGCTGCCCGTCCGCCTGGTCAAGCACGTCAGCGACGAGGCCGGCGACGGCGCCGAGCTCAGCTGGCAGGCGTCCGTGGACGGCTGCGCCCGGCTGCTCGCCGACTGGGCCGCCGCGCACCTGCGCTGAGGCCCCTGATGCGCGACTGATGTACGCCGAGGCGCCCGTCCGGGTTCGGACGGGCGCCTCGACGGTGCGTCAGGACTGGTACGGGTTGGCGCCCGGCTGGCCCGGCTGCGGGTAGGCCGGGGCCTGCGGCGGGTACGGCTGGGCCTGCTGCGGCGGGTACGGCTGGGCCTGCTGCGGGGGGTACGGCTGGCCCTGCGGCGGGACGGCCGGGCCGCCGCTGAACAGGGTGTTGACGAAGGTGTCCAGCTCGTTGCGCCAGTAGCGGCCGATGTTCAGGCGGGTCACCTTCGGCTCGCCCGGGAACTGGAACTTCAGCGAGCTCCACAGGGTGGCGCGGTTGACGTCGCTGATCGACGCGCGGGCCTGGTCGAGCGGGATGACGTGCACCAGTTCCTGCGGGCGGTTGCTCATCCGGGAGGCGCGGTGCACCGTGACGACCCGGTGGGTCACGGTCACGAAGTAGTACTTGATGAACAGCTGGCCGATCAGGCCGAGCTGGCTCATCAGCCACGGGCTCGGGCCCGAAATGGTGTGGAAAGTCACCACCGGACGGTCGTTCGGCTCGATCGCGGCGATCGCCGCGGCGACCTGCTCCTGCATGGTGGACTTACGGATCGCCATCTGGCATCGGCTCCCGGTCTCCGCGCGCACCCCCGTCGGACACGCTGTGAGTGCGCGACGCTAGCCGCCCCGCGAGGTGCCGTTCAACGGACAGAACCGGGCATCCCACGCAGTTCGCCGAGATTTTCCCCAATCGAGATGCGGTAGCGGAACCTGTCACCCCGGTGACGTACCGTCACCTGCGCGGAGCTCCCTCCTCGGGGTCGGCCACGACGTCCGCGACCGCGCAGGCGATGTTGTCCGGCCCGCCCGCCCGGTTGGCCAGCGCGACCAGCTGCTGCACCACCTGCTCGGGCACCGCGACGGTGCTCAGCACGGTGTGCAGGGCGTCGTCGGAGACCCAGCTGGACAGGCCGTCCGAGCACAGCAGGTAGCGGTCGCCCGCGCGGGCGGTGTGCAGCGACACGTCCGGGCGGTTGTCGCCCGAGCCGGTCAACGCCCGTACCAGCAGGGTGCGTTGGGGGTGCGAGGCGGCCTCCGCCAGGGTGAGGCGGCCGTCGTCGACCATCGACTGCACCAGGGTGTGGTCGTGGGTGATCTGGAACAGCTCGCCGCCGCGCAGCAGGTAGGCGCGGGAGTCGCCGATGTGCACCAGGGCGAGCTGCGGCTCCGACCACAGCATCGCCGTCAGGGTGGTTCCGGTGTCCGGGAGTTCGGACGCCGCCCCGACCCGGCCGTCGATCCGGGCGGCGGCGTCCTCCAGGACGTTCAGCAACTCCCCGGCGGGGAGCTCCAGTTCCTTCAGCGCCTCGATCGCGGCGGCGCTGGCCGACCCGCCGCCGCCCTGCGGTCCCATGCCGTCGGCGACGGCGATCAGTCCGGCGCCGGCGTACGCGGCGTCGTCGTTGCGTTCGCGCACCAGGCCCGCGTCCGTCCGGGCGGCGTAGCGGATCCGGAGGGTACTTGTCGTCGTGTCCATCGTGGTGGCCTTCCCCGAGAGGTGGTCGACGAGGAGGGCGGCGAGCTCCCTGCGGGCCTCGGTCTCGGCCCGCACCGACTCCCAGTACCGGGCGACCTCCTCGGCCGCCCGGGCGGGCTCCAGTGCCAGCACCAGCCGGATCCGGGCCAGCGGCATGCCGAGCCTGCGCAGCCACAGCACCAGCCTGGCCTGCTCCAACTGGCCCGGCGCGTACCGCCGGTAGCCCGTGAACGGGTCCACCTCGGCGGGCCGTAGCAGACCCAGTTCGTCGTACAGGCGCAGCGCCTTCGGCGACAGCCGGGCCGCCCGGGCGAACGCCCCGATGGTCAGCAGCTCCATCCCCGCCTCCTCGTACCGGACCGGTGTCCGGCTCCACCGATGCTGGACCTTCCCCGAAGGTGAAGGTCAAGGCCCGAACGCACGCCGCCGCCGGGCGACCTGCTCCCGGCGGCGGCGTCCGTGTGGTGGCGGGCCGTCAGGCCGCGACCGGGTGGGTGGTGGGGTAGGCGTCGCGCAGGCGGCGGTGGGCGGCGGGGTCGGCGTCGAGGTGGTCGAGGCCGAGCAGGGCGGCGCCGAGGACCGGCGGGGCGACCACGATGCGCGGTTCGGCGAGCGGGGCGGCGGCGGCCAGTCGGGCCGTCAGGTTGTCGATCAGCAGCGGGTGCCGGGAGGCGAGCACGCCGCCGCCGAGGACCACCGGGACCGGCCGGTCGAGCAGGTCGAGGCGGGTGAGCGCGATGGTCGCGAACCGGACGATCTCGTCGGCCTGCCGGTCGACCAGCGACAGTGCGATCGCGTCGCCGGCCTCGGCGGCCGCGAACAGCACCTGGGAGACCTCGTGCAGCCGGGGCAGCGCGAGCTGCCCGAGGTGGATGGCCTCGGCGACCGCGTTGGCCCCGGCCAGGCCGAAGTGCGCGCCGATCATGGGGGAGAGCAGGGTGGGCCCGCCCCGGCCGTCCTCGGCGCGGGCGGCGTGCCACATCGCGGCGTCGGCGAGTCCGCCGCCGCCGCCCCAGTCGCCGGTGAGCTTGCCGAGCGCGGGCCAGCGGGCGGTGCGCCCGTCGGGCCGCAGGCCCACGCAGTTGATGCCGGCGCCGCACACCACGGCCACCCCGAGCGGCCCGTCGGTGCCGGCCCGCAGCAGGCCGAAGGTGTCGTTGGCGACGTGCACGGACGGCGCCCAGCCGTGCGCGGTGATCGCCTCGTGCAGCCGCTGCTCCTCGACCGGCAGGTCGGCGTTGGCCAGGCAGGCGCTGACGTGGCTGGTCAGCGGCTGCCCGCCGGGCCGCAGCGGGATGCCGGCCTGCCGGGCGACGTCGTCGACCAGCGGGGCGAGGGCGGCGACCGCGGCCTCGAAGCCGGTGTTCTGCGGTTGGAAGCCGCCGCCGCGGGCGGTGCCGAGGACCCGTCCGTCGGCGCCGACCAGGGCGAGGTCGGTCTTGCTGTTGCCGGCGTCTATCGCGAGGACGCCGGGCAGGTGTGCGACGGGGCTCATCGGCCGCTCTCTTCGTGGTGGTGCCTGATCGTTCTCATGCCGCCGGTCACGCCCAGCTCAGGTGGCCGCGGTTGTGCGCGAGCAGCCGGTCGGTGAGCTGGTCGGCGAGTTCGAGCTGGCCGATCAGCGGGTGGGCGAGCAGCGCGTCGAAGACCCGGTCGCGGCCGCCGTGCAGGGCGGCGTCCAGCGCCAGGTGCTCGTACGCGGTGACGTTGGCGATCAGGCCGGCGTACAGCGGCTCGACGGGGCGCTGCGGCAGCGGGCGGACGCCGGTGGCGTCGACCTCGGCGGGGACCTCGATCACCGCGTCGTCGGGCAGGAACGGCAGCACGCCGTCGTTGCGGGTGTTGACCACCTGCACGGTGGTGCCGCCGTCGGTGCCGAGCAGCGAGGCGATCAGCTGGACGGCGGCCTCCGAGTAGAACGCGCCGCCGCGCTTGCCGAGCAGTTCGGGCTTGGTGTCGAGGGTCGGGTCGGCGTACATCTCCAGCAGCTGCCGCTCGATGGCGGCGACCTCGGCGGCCCGCGAGCCCTTGACCTTGAGCTCCTCCACCACCTGGTCGTGCTGGTAGAAGTACCGCAGGTAGTAGGAGGGGACGACGCCGAGCCGTTCGATCACCGGCTGCGGCAGGTGCAGGTCGGCCGCGATGGCCGCGCCGTGCTCGGCGAGCAGCTGCGGCAGCACCTCGCGGCCGCCGGCGGCGTTCGGGGCGTCGAGCAGGGTGACGCCGCGCTCCCAGGTGAGGTGGTTCAGGCCGACGTGGTCGAGGCGGATCAGCTCCGGGTCGACGCCGAGGTGGGCGGCGAACTTGCGCTGGAAGCCGATCGCGACGTTGCACAGGCCGACGGCCTTGTGCCCGGCGGTCTGCAGGGCGCGGGTGACGATGCCGACCGGGTTGGTGAAGTCGACGATCCAGGCGTCCGGATTGGTGCGGCGGACCTGCTCGGCGATGTCCAGCACCACGGGGACGGTGCGCAGCGCCTTGGCGAGGCCGCCCGCGCCGGTGGTCTCCTGGCCGACGCAGCCGCACTCCAGCGGCCAGGTCTCGTCCTGGTTGCGTGCCGCCTGCCCGCCGACCCGCAGCTGGAGCAGCACCGCGTCGGCGCCCTGGACGCCGGCGGTGATGTCGGTGGCGGTGGTGACGACGGCGTCGTGGCCCTGCTTGGCGAATATCCGGCGGGCGAGCCCGGCGATCAGCTCCAGGCGGTCCACGGCCGGGTCGATCAGCACGAGTTCGCCGATCGGCAGGGTGTCGCGCAGCCGCGCGAACCCGTCGATCAGCTCCGGCGTGTAGGTGGAACCGCCGCCGACGATTGCCAACTTCAGTGCGGACATCAGCCCTTGACCCCTGTCAGTGTGACGCCTTCGATGAAGGCGCGTTGCGCGAAGAAGAACAGAACGATCACCGGCGCCAGCACCAGCAGCGTGGCCGCCATGGTGAGGTTCCAGTTGGTGTGGTGGGCGCCCTTGAAGGACTCCAGGCCGTAACTCAGCGTCCAGGCGCCGGGGTTGTCGCTGGCGTAGATCTGCGGGCCGAAGTAGTCGTTCCAGCAGTAGAAGAACTGGAACAGCGCGACGGCGGCGACGGCGGGCTTCGCCATCGGCAGCACCACCCGCAGCAGGGTGCGCAGTTCGCCGCAGCCGTCGATCCGGGCGGCCTCCAGGTACTCCCGGGGAATCGTCAGCAGGAACTGGCGCAGCAGGAAGATGGAGAACGCGTCACCGAACGCCATCGGGACGATCAGCGGCCACAGCGAGCCGGTCAGGTGCAGCTGCTTCGCCCAGAACAGGTACATCGGGATGATCGTGACCTGCGGCGGCAGCATCATCATCGACACCACCGCCATCAGCGCCGGATTGCGGCCCCGGAAGCGGAACTTGGCGAGCGCGTACGCCACCGGCAGGCTGGAGGCGACGGTCAGCGCGGTGCCGGCCGCCGCGTACAGCAGGGTGTTGCGCCACCAGGTGAGGAAGCCGGGGGTGTTCCAGACCTTCTCGAAGTTCGACCACTGCCAGCGGGTGGGCCACAGGTCGGAGGTGAGCGCCTGGTGGTCCGTCATCACCGAGGTGAGGAAGACGAACACGAACGGCAGCAGGAAGAACAGCGCGGCGGCGATCGCCAGCGCGTGCACGGCCACCCAGTGGAGGGCGGCCCGGCGGCGGGCGGTGCGGGCGGCGGTGGAGACCGGGGCGGCGGCCTCGCGCGGCAGGGCGGGGGCGAGTGTCATCGGGGATCAGTCCTCCGCCAGGAATCCGGACCTGCGGCGCAGCAGGAGCGAGGTGAACGCCATCGACAGGGCGAACAGGATCACCGCGACCACGCAGGCCGAGCCGTAGTCGGAGCGCTGGAAGGCGAGGTTGTAGACCATCTGCGGCAGCGTCCAGGTCGAACCGGACGGGTACCCGGGCTCGAACTGCTGCCCGGAGCCGCCGATCACACCGGAGGCGACCTTTCCCGCGACGATCGCCTGCGTGTAGTACTGCATGGTCTGGATCACCCCGGTGACCACCGCGAACATCACGATCGGCGAGATGTTCGGCAGCGTGACGTACCGGAACCGCTGGAAGGCGCTCGCGCCGTCGAGTTCGGCCGCCTCGTACTGCTCCCTGGGGACGTCCAGCAGCGCCGCCATGAAGATCACCATCAGGTCGCCGATGCCCCACATGGCCAGCAGGGTCAGCGCCGGCTTCGACCAGGCCGGGTCGTTGAACCAGCCCGGCTGCGGCAGGCCAAGCTCGCCCAGCAGGTGGTTGACCGGGCCGGTGCCCGGGTTCAGCAGGAACGCGAACGCCATGGTGGCGGCCACCGGCGGCGCCAGGTAGGGCAGGTAGAAGGCGGTGCGGAAGAACCCGGCGCCGGACTTCACCTTGGTGATCAGCATCCCGATGCCGAGGCCGAACACCACCCGCAGGCTCACCATCACGGTGACCAGCCACAGGGTGTTGCCCAGGCCCTTCCAGAACGACGGGTACTTGGTGAACACGTACTCCCAGTTCCGCAGGCCGGAGAAGGTCGGCGCGAGGAACCCGTCGTAGTGCGTGAACGAGAAGTAGACCGTCGAGACCAGCGGGTACAGGAAGAAGACGCCGAACCCGATCAGCCACGGGGACAGGAACGCCAGCGTCCTGGCCCGCTCCCGCCGGCGCTTGGCCCGCAGCGCCGGCGGGACGGGGGTACTCACGACCGTCACCTCTTCGCCTGGTCGACGGCGTCGTCGATCTCCTTGGCGGTGGCCGTGAGCCCGGCCCTCAGGTCGGTGATCTTGCCGGACTCGACCTCGTAGCTGAGGTTCTGCAGCGAGATCTGGTAGGCGCCGCCGTTGACGCTGGCGGGGGTGGTCGAGGAGTTCGGGTTGCGCGCGATGTCCAGGAAGGTCCTGACGTTCGCGTCGGCCTCCAGCTTCGGCGAGTCCAGCGCGGCCAGGGTGCTCGGCACGTTGTGGATCGCGTTGGCGAAGGACACCACCGCGTCGGTGTCGGTGGTCAGGTACTTGACGAACTCCCAGGCCGCGGTGCGCTTCTTCGAACCGTTGGCGACACCGATGATGGTGCCGGTCTGGTAGCCGCGCCCGTAGGTGGAGGCCAGCTCGTCCGGCACCGGGAACGGCGCGGTCGCCCACTCGAAGGACGGCTTGTCGTCGGCCAGCGCGGCGGCCCGCCACTCGCCGTCCAGGCTCATCGCGACCTGCCCGGTGCTGAACGGATTCTTCGCGCTGTACTCGTCGCCGAAGCTCGTCCGGTACTTCTCCAGCTTCTCGAACCCGCCGAGCCGGTCGACGAGTTGCTTCTGCCAGGTCAGCTCGGCCGCCACCGTCGGGTCGGTCGCGACGTTGGACTTGCCGTCCGGGCCGAAGTAGCTGGAGCCGAACTGGCCGAGGTAGTGCGCGATCGGCGTCTCGTAGCCGTGGTAGTTCGGCATGAAGCCGAGCTGCTGGAAGGAGTCGCCGCTGGGGATCGTCAACTTCGCGGCGTCCTCGGCGAATTCGCTGAACGTCTTCGGCGGGCCGCTGATCCCGGCCTTCGCGAACGCGGTCCTGTTCCAGTACAGGCCGTAGGCGTCGCCGAGCAGCGGCAGGGTGCACTGATTGCCCTGGTACTGGCTGTACTTGAGCATCGCCGACGGGAAGGTCTTCGCCGGGTCGATGCCGTCCTTCGCCAGCATCGGCCCGAGGTCCGCGAACACGTGCGAGGAACAGAACTTGCCGACGTTGTCGGTGCTGAACGAGGACACCACGTCCGGCGCGTCCGGGCCGCCGGCCCGCAGCGCCTGCTCGCTCTTCTCGTCGGCGATGTCACCCCGCACCTTGACGTGGATGTTCGGGTGCAGCTTCTCGAAGGCGGCGACGTTGTCGTTGATCGCCTTCACCTCGTTGTCCTGGTTCCAGCCGTGCCAGAAGGTGATCGTCACGTCCTGCCCGGACGCCGAACCGTCCTCCGCGCCACCGGAGTCGGTGCCGGTGCAGGCGGAGGCCAGAACGGCCGTGCAGAGCGCGGCGGCGAGCGCGGCCAGCGGGCGGCGGGCGCGTGGGGAGCTGCGGGTGGTGTCCACGGGATTGCACTCCTGACGAGGGGTACGGGCGGCGGACCGGGCGGCCGGCACCCGTGCGGGGGAAGGGGAGCGGAACGTGCGGATCGGACGTGCGGGGCGGACGTTCGTGCTGCTCGGATCGGTGGTCTCAGCGGGTGCTGAACAGGGCGTCCCGGGTGGTCGCCAGCGCGCGTTGCAGAGCACCGGCCAGGACGGGCGACCCGGGGAGGGCGGACAGCCGGACCTCCGGCCGGGGGAGCGACATCCGGCCCAGCGCCTGCTGGACCAGCTCGCGCAGGCGCTCACCGCCGGCGGTCGGCGTCCCCCCGGAGAGCACCACCAGCTCCGGATCGACCACTGAGGCGATCACCGCCAGCCCGACCGCCAACCGCTCGGCCAGCTCCGCCAGGAACGCCTCGCCCTCCGGGGCGTCCAGGGCCGCGGCCACCGCCTGCGCCGCGTCGGCGCCTCGCAGCCCGTGGGCCCGGGCCAGCGCCAGCACCGCGGGCTCGCCGGCCAGGTCCTGGAACCCGCCGGAGTGCTTCCGGCGGGCGCTCAACGACACCGGCGCGCCGGGCACCGGCATGTAGCCGACCTCGCCCGCGCCGCCGGTGAACCCGCGGTGCAGCCGGCCCGCCAGCACGATCGCCGCGCCGATGCCCTCCTCGGCCCACAGCAGCACGAAGTCCTCGCACCCGGCCGCCGCGCCCACGGACTGCTCGGCCACCGCGGCCAGGTTCACGTCGTTCTCGATCGACACCGGCGCGCCGATCGCCGTCGCCAACTCCTCCAGCAGGCGCGGAGAGTGCCAGCCCGGCAGGTGCGAGGCGTACCGCAGCTTGCCGGTCACCGGGTCCGGCGCGCCGCCGATCCCTATCACCACCTCGCGCAGCGAACCCGGCGGGAGCTGCGCGCGGCGCACCGTCTCGGCGACCGCCTCCGCGACCCGCTCCACCGTCTTCGCCGCCGGCCAGCCCTTGCACGGCACCTGATGCTCCGCCAGCGTCACCCCGGTGATGTCGGCCACCGCGACCCGCACCGTCGTGCTGGTCACGTCCAGCCCCGCGACGTACCCCGCCGCCGGATTCACCTGGTACAGCTGGGCGTTGGGCCCCGGCCCGCCCGCGGTCGTCCCCACCGGCACCACCAGGCCGGCGGCCTCCAGCCGGGCCAGCAGCTGGGACGCGGTCGGCTTCGACAGGCCGGTCAGGCTGCCGATCTGGGTGCGGGACAATGGGCCGTTGGCGAGCAGCAGTTCCAGCGCGGCGCGGTCGTTTATGGCCCGGAGCAGGCTGGGCGTGCCGGCCAGCGGGGAACGGGAACTCTTCTGGGTGGTCACGGGCCCGATCATCCTCCATCCGGTGACGCCGACACGGCCAACTGTTAGGAAAGTTTCCAATCGCCGGGGCGCGGTTGTCAACGGTCGGATGCGCGTTCGTTACCGGAGTGTCGGCAGGGGTGGGTGGGGCGACCTCGGATCCCGGGAACTGACGGTCCGTCAGTCACCTTGTCAACAAAGCTCGTTACCCCTTTGTGGGGAAAGCGGAGGGCGCTGTTCCGAAGCCCGACCCGGACACGCTAACCTCCGTTGAATCGTGTGCCCGCTCCGGGGGAGCGGGCGCCGACAAGAGGAGGGGAGGAACGTGCAACTCAAGAGAAGCGGCTACCGGCGCTCCGCCGCACTGGCGGCATTACTCGCCGCCGGAATCGCCACCGGCCCCGCGGTCTCCGCGCCCGCCGCCACCGCGGACGGTTCGGTGACGGTGCGGGTGATCCGCGCGGTGGACGAGAGCGGGACGTGGTCGGGCGCGGCCATGGAGCCCGGCATGGCCGGCGTGACGGTGACGCTGACCGGCGAGGACGGCAGGGTCAGCGCCGCCGTCACCGCCGCCGACGGCACGGTGACGCTGAAGCCGAGCAAGTCGACCACCAGCGGCAAGTACCGCGTGGACGTGGTCAATCCGAAGCCGGGCGTGCTGTACCCGGCGTTCGCCTCCCACGAGGGTCTCGCGGGCGGGCCGGACAAGCTGAGCAGCAACACCGAGTTCGTCGACCTGTCGGCGGGCAAGACGGCCACCGTCACCACCGGCCTGTGGAACCCGTCCGACTACTGCCAGCAGAACGCCCCGCTGGCCACCGCCTGCCAGCCCGCGCTCACCGAACCGGCGAGCAAGCGCACCCTGCTGAGCTTCCCGTACCGGTCCCGGGGCGTGAACCAGGACGTCACCAACATCAGCACCTCGGGTGACACCGGCAACGTCTTCGGCATCGCCTGGAACCGGGACGACAGGCGGCTGTTCAGCTCCGCCCAGGCCAAGCGCGACGCGCCCTACGGCCCCGGCGGTGAGGGCGCGATCTACGTCACCGACCCGGCGGCGAAGACCACTTCGCTGTTCGCCACCGTCCCGGACGCGGGCAACACCCCGCACACCGCCGACGGCGACGTCGCCTACCTGACCGCGGCCGGCAAGGAGAGCCTCGGCGGGCTGAAGCTCACCGAGGACAACCGCGACCTGTACGTGGTCAACCTCAACAACCGCAAGCTGTACCGCTACGACGCCACGGCGGCCACCGCCTCCGCGCCGAAGGCCGTGTACCCGATTCCGGTCGCCGCCTGCCCGTCGGCGGACGACTGGCGGCCGTTCGGGCTCGGCATGCAGGACGGTGTCGGGTACGTCGGCGGTGTCTGCTCCGGCCAGTCCACCCAGAAGCTCGCCGACGTGCGGGCGATCGTGCTGCCGTTCGACCCGGCCACCGGCAAGTTCGGTGCGGCCGTGCTGAACCAGCCGATGGATCACCGCGGCACGCCCGCGAGCGTCTGCTCCGGCTACTTCTGGTACCCGTGGCGGGACACCAAGCCGACGGACGGCACCTGCTACACCTACGGGCAGCCCGAGCTCGGCGAGATCGGCTTCGAGACCGACGGCTCCATGCTGCTCTCGTTCCGCGACCGCTACTCCGACCAGTCCAGCGCGGTCTTCGGCGCCGAATACATGCTGACGGTCGCCTCCGGTGACCTCAACAAGGCGTGCAAGTCCGGCGACACCTACGTGCTGGACGTCAACCTCGGCTGCGGGATCACCACCCGCGGCAAGGGCTTCTACGACACCCGGCGCATCGGCGACGTGCACGCCTACGCCACCTATGCGGGCATGGCGCTGTCCAAGGTGGAGAACTCCATCGCCACCTCCGGCTACGACGTGATGGACCACGCGTGGTCGGCCGGCACCATGTTCACCCTCCGCAACGGAGCCCAGGACCCCGGGCAGGGCCAGGAACTCACCGACGGCACCTCGAAGTTCGGCAAGGCCGCGGCCATGGCCGACCTCGAAGTGCTCTGCGACAAGGCGCCGCTCCAGATCGGCAACCGGGTCTGGTACGACCCCGAGCGCTCGGGTCTCCAACTGCCGCAGCAGAAGCCGGTTCCGGGAGCCACCGTCAACCTGTACGACGCGGACGGCAAGAAGGTCGGCACCGCCAAGACCACGCCGCACGGTGAGTACTACTTCGACAACACCAACGTCACCGGCGGCCTGAAGCCCAAGACCGCGTACACGATCCGCCTGGACAACCCGGCGGACTACGCCAAGGGCGGCCCGCTGTACCACTGGGTCCCGACCAAGGACAACGTCGGCGACAACCGCCTGATCGACTCCGACGGCACCATCCCCAAGGGCGGCACGTACGTCGAGCGGAAGCTCACCACCAACGGCCCCGGTCAGAACGACCACAGCTTCGACTTCGGCTTCATGCAGCAGCAGGGCGCGCTGCGCCTGGTCAAGAACGACCAGGACGGCAAGCCGCTGCCCGGCGCCGTGTTCCAGCTGTGGCGCGAGACCAACGGCACCGAAGGCCTCCAGGCCGACGGTGACAAGCCGGACACCAAGGTCGGCGACCCGTGCACCACCGGCGACGACGGCACCTGCCACACCGTCACCGACAAGGGCACGTACTACTGGCAGGAGGTCACCCCGCCCAAGGGCTACCAGACCCCTGAGCAGCCTGTCCTCGGCCCGATCGTCCTCGACGACGACCACCTGGAAGCCGGCGTCACCACCACCGCCGTCAACCACATCATCCCCCCGCCGCCCACCACCCCGGCCCCCACCCCGACCCCGACGCCCACCCCGGCGCCGTCGTCGCAGCCCTCGGGCGGCCTGGCCTTCACCGGCATGAACGACACCGTCCTGACGTACACCCTGGTCGGCGGAGCGATCCTGCTCGTCGCCGGCGCGGGTCTGCTGATCGCGGTTCGCAAGCGCCGCACCCACTGACGCCCCGGCAGCAGTGACAGGGCCCCGGGACACTCTCCCGGGGCCCTTTCCGGTCCGAGCGAGGAACAGCCTGAGGCCCCGTCAAGCCGGCCGCCACACCCGCCTGTTGTTCTGTGGCGACGGAAGTGGAGGGCCAAGTTCCGAAGTTCGCGCCGGACCGCTAACCTCCGACACATCGACGTCCGCTCCGGGGGGAGCGGGCGCCGCGACAGGAGGGGAGAAGGTGCAAATCAAGAGAAGCGGTTATCGGCGTTCTGCCGCGCTGGCCGCTCTGCTGGCGGCCGGGATAGCCACGGGCCCGGCGGTCTCCGCGCCCGCCGCGACTGCGGATGGCTCGGTGACGGTGCGGGTGGTCCGCGCCGTTGACGAGAGCGGGACGTACAGCCCGGCGCTGGAGCCCGGCATGGCCGGGGTGACAGTCACGTTGACCGGCGAGGACGGCGCGGTGCGGACAGCCGTGACGGCGGCCGACGGCACGGTGACGCTGAAGCCGAGCAAGTCGACCACCAGCGGCAAGTACCGCGTGGACGTGGTCAATCCGAAGCCGGGCGTGCTGTACCCGGCGTTCGCGTCCCACGAGGGGCTGGCGGGCGGGCCGGGCAAGCTGAGCAGCAACACCGAGTTCGTCGACCTGTCGGCGGGCAAGCAGGCGACGCTGACGACCGGCCTGTGGAACCCGTCCGACTACTGCCAGCAGAACGCCCCGCTGGCGACGGCCTGCCAGCCCGCGATCATCGACCCGGCGGGCAAGCGGACCCTGCTGAGCTACCCGTACCGGTCCCGGGGCATCAACCAGGACGTCACCGACCTCAGCACCGCCACCGACACCGGCAACGTGTTCGGTATCGCCTGGGACCGGGACGGCCGGCGCCTGTTCAGCTCGGCCCAGGCCAAGCGCGACACCCGCTACGGCCCCGGCGGCCCGGGCGCGATCTACGTCACCGACCCGGGGACGAAGACCACCAAGCTGTTCACCACCGTCCCGGACGCCGGCAGCAGCGCACACGGCGGCGACCTCGACCCGGCGTTCATGGCGGCGCCCGGCAAGGAGAGCCTGGGCGGGCTGAAGCTCACCGAGGACGGCCACGACCTGTACGTGGTCAACCTCAACGACCGCAAGCTGTACCGCTACGACGCGACCACGGCCACGGCCGAGAAGCCCAAGGCGGTCTACAGCATCCCGACCCCCGCCGACTGCCCGTCGGCGGACGACTGGCGGCCGTTCGGCCTCGGCATGCAGGACGGCGTCGGGTACGTCGGCGGTGTCTGCTCCGGCCAGTCCACCCAGAAGCTCGCCGACGTGCGGGCGATCGTGCTGCCGTTCGACCCGGCCACCGGGAATTTCGGCGCCGCCGTCCTCAACCAGCCGCTCGACCACCGGGGTACTCCGGCGAGGATCTGCTCCGGCTACTACTGGTACCCGTGGACGGACGCCAGGCCGACCAGCGGAACCTGCAACTTCTACGGGCAGCCCGAGCTCGGCGAGATCGGCTTCGAGACGGACGGCTCCATGCTGCTGTCCTTCCGCGACCGCTATCCCGACCAGGCCAACTTCTATCCGAGTGCCGACAATCCGGCCCCGCCGGGCGGCGTGAGGGCGCTCGCGTCGGGTGACCTGAACAAGGCGTGCAAGTCCGGTGACAGCTACGTGATGGACGTCAACCTCGGCTGCGGGATGACCACCCGGGGCAAGGGTTTCTACGACGTAAGCCGGCTCAACAACTCGCACACCTACGCCACGTACGCGGGCATGGCGCTCTCCAAGGTCGAGAACTCCATCGCCAGCTCCGGCTACGACGTGCTCGAACACATCGTCACCGCCGGCACCATGTTCACCCTGCGCACCGGCGAGAAGGACCCGGGCATGGGCCAGGAACTCTCCGACGGCCGCTCCAGCTTCGGCAAGGGCGCGGCCATGGCGGACCTGGAGGTGCTCTGCGACCGGGCGCCGCTCCAGATCGGCAACCGGGTCTGGTACGACCCGGAGCGCTCGGGTCTCCAACTGCCGCAGCAGAAGCCGGTTCCGGGCGCGACCGTCAACCTGTACGACGCGGACGGCAAGAAGGTCGGCACGGCGAAGACCACCCCGCGCGGCGAGTACTACTTCGACAACACCAACGTCACGGGCGGACTCAAGCCCAACACGGCCTACACCATCCGCCTCGACAACCCCGCCGACTACGCGAAGGGCGGCCCGCTGTACCACTGGGTGCCGACCAAGGCGAACGTCGGTGACAGCCGCCTGATCGACTCCGACGGCACCGTCCCGAAGGGCGGTACCTACGTCGAGCGGGCGCTGAAGACCGGTGGCCCCGGTCAGAACGACCACACTTTCGACTTCGGCTTCATGCAGCAGCAGGGCGGACTGCGCCTGGTCAAGCACGACCAGGACGGCAAGCCGCTGCCCGGCGCGGTGTTCCAGCTGTGGCGCGAATCCAACGGCACCGAGGGCTTGCAGCAGGACGCCGACACCAAGGTCGGTGACCCGTGCACCACCGGCGAGGACGGCACCTGCACCACCAACGCCGACAAGGGCACGTACTACTGGCAGGAGGTCACCCCGCCCAAGGGCTACCAGGCCCCTGAACAGCCCGTCCTCGGCCCGGTCGTCCTCGACGACGACCACCTCGACGCCGGGATCACCACCACCGCCGTCAACCAGCTGATCCCCCCGCCGCCCACCACCCCGGCCCCCACCCCGAAGCCGGAACAGCCGTCGCAGAACGGCTCGCAGCCGTCGGGCGGCAGCCTGGCCTACACGGGCACGAACGACACGGTCCTGACGTACGCCCTGACCGCCGGAGCGATCCTGCTTCTCGCGGGCACCGGTCTCTTGATCGCCGTCCGCAGGCGCCGCGCCTGACCAGGCGGACAGCAGACGGCCGGGGCCCGGAGAGTGCGAACTCCCCGGGCCCCGGCCGTCGTTGTACGGCAAAGCGCCTACGCCTGGGGCGGTATCGGCTTGGCCGCCAGCGACCGCGCCGAGCTGGGGTCAGCCAGCGCGGACGGCGGCAGGATCTCGGGGGCGGGGGCCTGGGCGGGGACGGCGGCGGCCGCCTCCTCCTTGAGCTTGACGCCGGCCAGGTCGAACGCGGCCTTGATGCGCAGCCGCAGCGCGCGGGAGACCTGCGCGGACTTGCCGGGCGTGCAGCGGGCCTCGATCCGCAGCTCGACCGAGTCGACGGCGACCGATTCGATGCCGAGGACCTTGACCCGGCCCCAGATCAGCTCGTCGTAGGGGGATTCCTTGGAGAGTTGCTCGGCGGCCTCGGTGACCAGCAGTTCGACCCGCTCCAGGTCCTCCTTGTAGCCGACCTGGACGTCCACCGAGGCGGTGCCCCAGCCCTGGCTCATGTTGGCGATCCGCTTGACCTCGCCGTTGCGGATGTACCAGATCTCGCCGGCGGAGCCGCGCAGCTTGGTGACCCGCAGGCCGACCTCCAGCACGGTGCCGGTGGCGACGCCGGTGTCGATCTCGTCGCCTACGCCGTACTGGTCCTCCATGATCATGAAGACGCCGGAGAGGAAGTCGGTGACCAGGTTGCGCGCGCCGAAACCGATCGCCACACCCGCCACACCGGCGGAGGCCAGCAGCGGCGCGAGGTCCACGCCGAGCACCGACAGGGCCATCAGCGAGGCGGTGCCGAGGATGCTGAAGGACGACACCGAGCGCAGCACCGAGCCGATCGCCTCGGAACGCTGCTGGCGGCGCTCGGTGTTGACGACGCCGCTGTTGGCCAGCAGCCCGCCGATCACGCCGTGGTCGTTGTCCGCCTCGGCGGGGCGGCCCATCCGGGCGACCAGCTTGTCGATGACCTTGCGGACCACCGCCCGCAGTATCAGCGCGAGCAGCAGGATGAAGACGATCCGCAGCCCGTCGATCAGCCAGCCCTGCCAGTTGTCGTCGAGCCAGCTGGCGGCCTGCCGGGTGGAGTCGGTCACATCGGCGGCACTGGTGGGCAGGTTGAACGTCGGCGTCGTGGGGTCGGGGGAAGAGTCGGCGAGCATCGCCCCACTCTAGGGCCTGCCGTGCGGGCCCCCACGCCCCCGTTCACCCGCCCGGACGGCCCGTCAGACCGGTTCCGGCCACCGTCCGCGCCGCCCCGGCCACGGTGGGTGCAGGTGGGCCCCGAGCTGGGCATACCGCCTATGGGCGGCAGTGCGGGGTCCACCCGGGCGTGCGGCCCGTTCACAGAGAAATGGTGGCGTCGTACGAGGGCGTAAGGCGACACTGAGGGAGATCGCGTCCCGCAGGGGGCACGATCGCCCGCTCGACTCGGCGCGAGCCACGCGCCGCAGGCGTCCAAGGAGGCCCCGTGCCGCATGTCCTTGTCCTCAACGCGTCGTACGAGCCACTCGGTGTCGTCTCGATGCGACGCGCACTCATCCTGGTCCTCAACCACAAGGCGATCGCCCTGGAGGACGCGGGAACCACTCTGCACAGCGCCACCAGCGCCGTTCCGGCGCCGTCCGTCGTCAAGCTGACCCGTTTCGTGCGGGTTCCCTACCGAGGCCCCGTGCCGCTCACCCGGCGCGCGCTGTTCGCCCGCGACCACGGGCGGTGCGTGTACTGCGGGGCTGCCGCCACCAGTGTCGACCACGTGATCCCGCGCAGCCGGGGCGGTCAGCACCGGTGGGACAACGTGGTGGCGGCCTGCCGCCGCTGCAACCACACCAAGGCCGACCGGCACCTCGCCGACCTCGGCTGGCGGATGAAGCGCCCCCCGGCCGCGCCCAGCGGCCTGGCCTGGCGGGTCATCGGCACCGGGATCAAGGATCCGCGCTGGCGGCCCTACCTGGAGCCGTACGGCGGCCTCGACCAGTTCCGGGACTTCGAGCACCACGACCATCCGGAGCTGGCCGTTCCGTCCCCGGTCCGCACCCGTCCCGTCCGACGCGGCGAGCAGCACGCTCCGCTCTCCGCCTGACCAGACAAGGGCCTGCCCGACACGACATTCGGTACGCCTCATGGGCCGCCGGCGCACCCCGCAGCGGGAGCGTCGGCGGCCCGCCGTGTATCCGGCCGGCCGGTGACCAGGGCCTGTCCGGCCGACAGACCTAGCCGGTGACCAGGGCCTGTCCGGCCGACAGACCTAGCCGGTGACGCCGTACAGCTCGACCGCGGACAGCGTGTAGCCGTAGCGGCCGGCCCGGCTGACGCCCTGCACCCGCAGGTACTGCGCGTCGGCGGCGTCGAAGCGGACCGTCTCGGTGCCGCCCTGCCCGTTGTCCACCACCGCCACGGTGGTCCACACCAGCCCGTCGGGCGAGGTCTGCACCCGGTAGCGGGAGGCGTACGCGTCGCCCCAGTGCAGCACCGCCGCACCCAGCCGGGTCGGCTGCGGCAGCCGCAGCTGCACCCAGGCGTCGTCCTTCGCGGGGGCCTTCCAGGACGTCTTCGGGTTGCCGTCGGCGATCGCCGCCGCCGGGGTCTTGCCGCTGTCGTCGCCCGAGGACGACGCGCTGGCGGAACGAGCCAGGTCGGGGCCGCCGGTCGGCGGGACCACGTGCACCTGGAGTTCCTGGCGGACGGTGACCCCGCCCGCGGTGAACACCAGCGGCACCCGGTAGGTGCCCGACGGGGTGTCGGCGGCCGCCGACACCTGCACCGGGGCGCCCGCCTTGCCGCCGCGCGGCACCGTCACGGACCCGGCCGGCGCCACCGTCAGGCCCTTGGCGACGGCCGGGACCTCGGCCTTCAGCTCGCCGGTCAGCGCGTCCGGGCGGCCCGACTCCACGGTGGCCCTGGTCTGCACCGGGGCGGCGCCCGCCACCACGTCCAGAGTCGGCTCGGCCAGCGTCAGCCGGGCCGCCGGGACGTCCGCGTACCAGGGGATCACCTGGTTGACCACCGGGGCCTCGCCGCCGGGCCGCCACACCATGCGGAACGCGTCCACCTGGCTGCCGTCGGCGCGCAGCTCGTTGTAGCCGGGGCGGACCTGGCCGAGGTCGGCCCAGCTGCCGTCCGGGTGCCGCACCTGCACGGTCGCCTCGGCGCGCACCGCCGGGTCGGTCAGTACGGTGAGCCGGTCCAGCGGGCGAGCGGTGCCCAGTTCGACGGTCAGCGGGGCGTCGCCCGCGCTGGGCGGGGCCGCCGCCCGGAACGCCGAGTCCGGGTCGCCCGACAGCACCGCCTCCGGGGACGAGCCGGGAACCGCGGGCGGGCCGCTGACCTCGGCGTCCACCGCGTTCGGCGCGCCGGCGGTGAACTCGCGCACCGCGACGGCGGTCTTCTGCCCGCCGGTGGCGCGCAGCCGCACCGCCTTGGCGACCGCGCCCGCCGGGGCGTTCGCGATCACCACCCGCTGGTCGTGCACCGTCGTCAGCGGCTGCCAGCCGCCCGAGCCGCTGAAGTACTCCAGCACCCCGTCGTGCAGGTAGTCGTCGGCCGCCGAGGCCGAGTCCGGGTCGTCGCCGTGGCCGCCCATCAGCACCGTCACGGTGCCCAGCGGCTTCGCGGTGCCCAGGTCCAGGCCGAAGCTGTCGCCGACCTGCGGCGGCGCCGACGACCAGTAGAACGTCGTCGCGGAACCGTCCGCCATCAGCGCCGGGCCGTGGTCGTGCGCGGTGCCCAGGGTGGTGGTCGGGGAGGCGCCGGTGGTGATGCCCGCCCAGGTGTCGGCGGCCTTCGTCGCCCGGTCCAGGAACGCGTCCAGCACGCCCTTGCCGACCGTCACCGGGTTCTGCTCCAGCACCGCGCGCTGCCGGCCCAGCTCCAGCCGGGCCTGCCAGGCCGCGGTGCCGTCGCCGGCGTGCTGCGCGGTCAGCATGTCCAGCGCGGCCCGGCCCGCCGCGCCGTACGCCGCCAGCCGGGCCAGCCACGGCGCGGCGTCCGTACCCAGCGGGTCGCCCGCCAGTGTCTTCGGGGCGTCCGCCATCACCGCGAACGCCTCGCGCAGCGGCTGCGCCGCCTCCTTGACCTTCGCCTGGTCGGCGGGCGCGCCCGAGGCCGGCTCCACCGTCGCCCAGTACCGCTCCACCAGCGGCGCCAGGTACGCCGACTCCTTGTCGCCCAGCGGCGAGGACGCGCTGTTGCCCGCCAGCGCCGCCACCGCGGCCCGCTGCGCCGGGCCGGCCGTCAGCAGCCGCAGCGCCGAGGACAGCGAACGCTCCGGCACGTAGCCGCCCGGCTGCCAGCCGAAGTCGGCGGCGGTGGCCAGCGGGATCCGGGACGCCACCGGCTGGCTCATCGCCGAGGTCAGCAGCACCGCCGAGCGCTGCGCCACCTCGGGATCGCGGCCGCCGTAGCCGCCCAGGAACAGCCGGTCCGGCGCCGAGTCGTTCACCGGATAGTTGTCCAGCGTCATCAGCGGACGGCGGAACAGCTCGGCGGTCTCGGTGAGCTGAGCGCCCGTGACCTGCTTGGCGATCGCCGCGCCGCCGCTCCACACCACCTGCACCTCGGCGGGCAGCCCCGCCGCCAGCGCCGCCCGGTACGGCGTCGCACCCTGCTTCTGGAACTCGGTCGGCACCACCGACAGCGGCGCCAGCTCCGGGTGCGGCGCCACCAGCCGCTTCTGCACTGCCGCCACCACCGCGGCCTGCGCCTTCGCCGCCGCCGCCGGCCCGGTGCCCAGCTTGCGGCGGTCCGTGCCGCAGTGCCACTCGTCGTAGGAGACGTTCGCGAAGTCCAACTGGAACGCCCGGACGCCCAGTTGACGCAGCCCGTCGAGCTTCGCGATCAGCGCGTCCAGGTCCTTGCCGGACGAGAAGCAGAACGACTGCCCCGGGTTCACCGAGTACGCCAGCGTCACGTGGTTGTCCCGGGCCCGGCCCGCCAGCTCGGTCAACTCCCGCACCTGGTCGGCCGGGTAGGGCTCGCGCCAGCGCCGCGAACGGTACGGGTCGCCGCCCGGCGCGTACAGGAAGAAGTTCTGCTTGGTGCGGCCCAGGAAGTCCACCGCCGCCAGCCGCTGCTCGGGGCTCCACGGCTCCCCGTAGAACGACTCGGCGGTGCCGCGCACCGCCGCACCCGTCGGCCAGTCCCGCACCAGCACGCCCGGGAAGCCCTTGTCGCCCGCCGCGCCCTGGCCCTGACCGGGGCCGATCGGCGCCAGCAGCTGCGCCAGGCTCTGCGCCGCGTAGAACGTGCCCTCGCCGTCGATGCCCGCCAGCACCACCGCGCCGTACGCGCCGCCCGCGGTGGGCAGCTGGCCCACCGCCAGCAGGTGGCCGCCGGACGGCAGGCCGGTCAGCGCCGGTACCTCGGTGTCCTTCAGGCCCGCCGCCGTCGCGAGGGAGCGCAGCGCCCGGTCGGTCGGCCCGCCCGCGCCCTCGCGCGGGCCGCCCACGTACACCACCAGCGACCCCGCCGCCGGCGTCGCCGGCGCCTCCGGGACGGTCTCCACCTCGGCGGCGCCGGCCCTGGTCAGCAGCGCGCGCACCGCGTCCACCGCCGGGCCGTCCGCGCCGTCCGCCATCACCAGCGTCGCCCGCTTGGGCACCGCCACCGGCTTGCCGCCCGGCCGCAACTGCTGCGGGCGCGGGAACACCTGGGGGTCCGCCAGCGAACCCAGCGGCAGCGGCGCCTCGGCCGCGCCCGGGACGTCCACCTCGGCGGAAACCGTCTGCCGGCCGCCCGGCTGCGCCGCGACACTCTGCGCGGGGATCAGCAGCCCGCCGACCACGGCCGCCGCCGACAGCGTCGCCGCCAGCCGCAGCGAACTGCCGCGCCGGCCCGCCCGCCGCTCGGCGCGCACCGAGGCCAGCAGCGGGTCCGTTCCCTTGATGTCGGCGATGAACCGGTCCGCGGCGCGCGGCGCCAGTTGACGGGCCGTCCGGGCCGCCGTCCGGCGCGCCGTCAGCGCCGCGGGGTGGTAGAGCACCTCACGCAGTGCCGTTCCCTGCTCCAACTGCTGCCGCAGCCGACGTCCGGCCGCCACCGACACCCGCGCCTGCACCGGAGCCTCCTCGCCCGAAACATCCAGCTCACCGGCCCCCACAGCCCGCCCCGGCCCACCATGGCCATCCGGCCCGACCAGCCCATCAGCTCTCCGCGTCCCTGTCAACGCCCCTGGCAGCTATGTCCGTTATCGCCCGGTATTACAGTGCTATCGCCGTCGCTCGCGGCAACCCGCCGACGGAACGTTCACCCGTCCGGTGCCGACGGGCCGCCGTGTCGGTCGGGGTCGGCGGACGGGCGCGCGGGTAGGACTGTGCCTGTCGCGTTCGGGAGCCCGAGGACGGAGTGCGCTGGGTGGCCGCATACCTTGACCGAGAGCAGCTGGGAACCGATCAGGTGCCGGCGGAGGACAACCCGCCCGCACCACCGGAACTGCTGGCACTGGCCCACGCGCACGGGGTGGACACCAGCTACGACGCCGGCGCCGGGCCGGTCCAGGTCGCGCCGCGCACCCTCACCACGGTGCTCGCCGCCCTCGGCGTGGACGCCGGAACGCCCGAACTGGCCGCCGCCGCACTGGAACGCCACCGCGCCGAACAGGCCCAGCGGCTGCTGCCGCCCACCGTGGTCGCCTGGCAGGGCCGGCGCACCGCGCTCGACCTGCCGGCCGACGCCGGGGTGCGGGTCGAACTGGAGGGCGGCGGCTCCTGGGAGTTGACGCACGACCACTCCTGGTGGCTCCCGGAGGACGTCCCGCTCGGCCGGCACGTCTTGCACGTGACAGCCGGTGAACGGGCGGGCCGCGCCGCGCTGATCGTCGCCCCGGCGCGCATCCCCGAACCGCGGCAGCGCAGTTGGGGCTTTCTCGCACAGCTGTACTCGGTGCTCAGCGACCAGTCCTGGGGCATGGGCGACCTCACCGACCTCGCCGACCTCGCCCAGTGGGCGGGCGCCGAACTCGGCGCCGGCTTCCTGCAGATCAACCCGCTGCACGCGGGCATGCCCGGCGTCCCCTCCGATCCGTCCCCGTACCGCCCGTCCTCCCGCCGCTTCGCCGACCCCGTGCACCTGCGGATCGAGGCGATCCCCGAGTACACCCGCCACGACGAGGTCCGCGACCTGGCCCGCCGCGCCCGGCTGCTGCGCGAGGAAGTGCTCGAACACGACGCGCTCATCGACCGCGACTCGGTCCGCGCCCTCAAGCAGCAGGCACTGGAACTGCTGCACACCGTGCCGCGCGGCGTCGGCCGGGACGCCGCGTACCGGGCGTTCGTCCGCCGCGAGGGCGAGTGGCTGGAACGGTACGCGGTGTGGAACGCGCTGGCAGAGGTGCACGGCGCGGCCTGGCACTCCTGGCCGAAGGGGCTGCGCCACCCGTCCAACCCCCAAGTCGCCGCCGAGAAAGCCGCGTTGGCCGACCGCGTCGAGTTCCACCGCTGGCAGGCCTGGCTGGTCGACGAACAACTGCGCGCCGCCCAGCGCGCCGCCACCGACGCCGGCATGCCAATCGGCCTGATCCATGACCTCGCCGTCGGCGTCCACCCCGACGGCGCCGACGCCTGGGCCCTGCAGGACGTCCTCGCCACCGGCATCTCCACCGGCGCCCCGCCCGACGCCTTCAACGCCCACGGCCAGGACTGGGGCCTGCCGCCCTGGCGCCCCGACACCCTCGCCGAAACCGGCTACGGCCCGTTCGCCGAACTGCTGCGCGCCGCCGCCCGGCACGCCGGCGCGATCCGGATCGACCACGTGATGGGCCTGTTCCGGCTCTGGTGGGTACCCGTCGGCGCCCGGCCCACCGAAGGCACCTACGTCCGCTACGACGCCGAGGCGATGCTCGCCGTCCTCGCCCTGGAAGCCCACCGGGCCGGCACCGCCGTCATCGGCGAGGACCTCGGCACCGTCGAACCCGGCGTCCGCGAACGGCTCGCCGAACACGGCGTGCTCGGCACCTCCGTGCTCTGGTTCGAACGCGACTGGCACGCGGGCGGCGCCGTCCTGCCCCCGGAACGCTGGCGGGCCGGCTGCCTCGCCACCCTCACCACCCACGACCTGCCCAGCACCGCCGCCCGGCTCACCGGCGACCACGTCGCACTGCGTCACCAACTCGGCCTGCTGGCCCGCCCGCTGGCCGAGGAGCAGCACGCCGCCGCCACCGAACTCGCCGACTGGCAGCGCGAACTCGTCCGCCTCGGCCTGCTCGCCGACGGCGCACCCGTCACCCCCGAGGCGCTCCACGCCTACCTGCGCGCCACCCCCGCCCGGCTGGTCGGCGTCTGGCTGCCCGACACCGTCGGCGACCCCCGCCCGCAGAACCTCCCCGGCACCTGGGACCAGTACCCCAACTGGCGGCTCCCCGTCGCCGACAGCACCGGAACGCCCCGCACCCTCGAGCGGATCGCCGCCGCCCCCGGCACCGCCGCCATCGCCGCCACCCTCGCCCCGCTCGGCGTCCCGCCCGGCGCCCTACCAGGCGTTCCGTCCGGCGTTCCGTCCGTCGCTCCGGCGGCGGGACACGCCGACAGGCGCACCCCGCCGGGCGACCCGGTGTAGGGGGCCGGTAAGTTGTGAAACGTGGACAAGAGGAACGCAATGCGCGCCGGTGCGGTCACCGCGGCGGCCACGCTGATGATGCTGATGTCGTCGCCCGCCATGGCGCTCGTACGCGACGACGGCGACGACCCGGGCGCCGGCCTGAGCGTCGGCCAGACCCTGGGCCTGTTTGTCGCCCTCCCGATCGTCTCCTTCCTGGTGATCGCGGGCCTCTGCATGATCCCGGGCAAGAAGAAGTAATCCCGCGTCAGGCCGCTGCGCACACCCCGCCGGGTGCGCGGAACGGCGGGGCCCAGCGCCCCCGGGACGGAACACCGGACGCCCGGCGCTCCTCGGAGCACCGGGCGTTCCGTCGTACCCGGACCCGGGCCGGACGCGCACGGGCCGAGCACCGGCAGGCGCTCGCCGCGCTCGGCGTGCAGACCGGACCGGTCGAGCCCGCCGCACCCTGACACACCGTCACCGTCCACCCCGGCGGTCACGGCAGGCCGGGGGTCTCCTCCTGCCGTCCGTCCGGGTGGATCAGCAGCGCGGGCACGCCCCTCGCGGTGAGCCACTCGAGGGCGTGCGGCATCGCGAAGGCCGCGGTGGCGAGGGCGTCCAGGTGCGCGAGGCGGTCGCCGACCAGGGTGAGCGAGGCGTAGGACGTCGCGGGACGGCCGGTGTGCGGGTCGACGATGTGCGGGCCGCGCTCGGCCGTGCCGGAGGTGGCGACGGCCAGGTCGTGGCCGGTGACCACGCGGGCCACCGCGCCGGGGCGGTGCGGGTCGGCGATGCCGATGCGCCAGGGGCCGCCGGCGGTCTGCACGTCGCCGCCGCCGCTGACGCAGTGCTGGTCGGAGCCCGACTCGCGCAGAGTGCGGGAGGCCTCCTCGACGGCCCAGCCCTTGACCCAGCCGCTCGGGTCGAGGTGTCCGCCGGGCGTCGCGGTGAAGTAGCCGTCGGTCTCGGCGGCGAGCTCCGCGCAGCGCTCCAGCACCCGGGCGACCTCGGGGTCGCAGTCGGCGAGCGCGAGTTCGCCGCGGCCGAGCCGGCTGATCTCGCTCTCCGGCCGGTACGGCGAGAACACCGCGTCGATCCAGTGCAGGCGGGTGACGATCCGGGCGAGGGCGTCGGCGGTCCCGGCGCCGGGGTCGCGGACGGTGAAGGAGAAGACCGTCCCCATCACGTGCTCGACGTGGGTGGCGGTCACTTCTTCGCCGCCTGGTCCAGGGCGCTCTGCAGGGAGCGGGTGTAGCCGTCGCTGGTGTAGGTGGCGCCGGAGACCACGTCGATGTGCGCGTTCTGCGCGGCCATCGCCTCCTGGTTGAGCTGCGGGACGGCGAAGCTGTTGATCTCCTGGTCGCGGCGGTCCCGGTTGGGGTACTGGATCACGTCGATCTTGCCGATCGCGCTGCCGTTCATGGTGACCCGGACCTGCACCGGCCCGTACCGGGTGTTGATGGCGCTGCCGGTGACGGTCCGGGTGGCACCGCCGGTACCGGGCGAGGACGACGGGGACGACGGGGACGACGGGGATTTCGGGGACGAGGCCTGGCTGCTGGTGCTCCCCGTGCCCCCGGCCACGGCGGAGGAGGAGATGGCGGCCGCGCCGGACGGGTCGTGCGGCTTCAGGGAGAGCAGCAGGACGACCCCGGCGGCGGTCGCGGAGGCGGTGATGACGGCTCGGCGCATGGCGGTGGGGGCTCCTAGAAGACGAAGGACTCGTGGTGGATGCGGGACGGCCGGACCCCGGCGGCGCGCAGCGCGCGGACCGCCTCGGCGGTGAACGCCTCCGGCCCGCACAGGTAGACCTCGTGGCGGCCGAGGTCCGGCACCAGCCGGCGCAGCGCCGCACCGAGGTCGCCGACCTGCTCGCGGCTACCGAGCAGCTCGTGCACCCGCTTGCCCCGGCCCCCGGCGGCGACGGCCGCCAGCTCGTGGCGGAACAGCAGGTCCTGGGGGTGCCGGGCCCGCTGGACGAGCGTCAGCTGCCCGGGCAGCGTCTCGAAGAGCGCCCTCAGTGGGGTGATGCCGACGCCCGCGCCGAGCAGCAGCACCGGCCCGCCGTGGCGGCGCCGTGCGGTGAACGCCCCGTACGGGCCCTCCGCCCGGACGGTGGTGCCGGGGGTGAGGCCGGCGACGGCGGCGCTGTGCTTGCCCAGGCCCTTGACGGTGAAGCGCAGGAAGTGCGGGTGCGGGGGAGCGGACAGCGAGTAGGGGTTGGCGGCCCAGCGCAGCTCGGGAGTGAGGAACTGGAGGCGGAAGAACTGGCCGGGCTCGGCGCGCAGCTCGTCCAGGTGCCGGCCGGTCAGGAAGACCGAGACCACGCCGGGCCCCTCGGGCCGGACCTCGGCGACCCGCAGCCGGTGCCGGCGGTCGCGCAGGAACGGCCGCAGGAGCCGGTACCAGCCGAGGACGGCGGCGGTGCCGAGGTACAGCAGGTACCAGAGGGCCTTGGCCTTGTTGTCGGCCAGGTCGGCGCCGGTGGTGAGCTGGTGGCCGAAGCCGAGTGCGACGGCCAGGTAGGTGGCCAGGTGCAGGTAGTACCAGGCCTCGTAGCTGAGCCGGCGGCGGGCGGCCCGGGCGGAGACCGCGCCGGTGCCGAGGATCAGCAGGGTGGCGGCGGTGGCTTTCAGCATGTCGGGGAAGTGCAGGACGATCTCCACGCCCTGGTTCCACAGGCCCTGGCCGCTGGTCAGCGCGTAGCCCCAGATGACGGTCAGCACGTGCACGGTGATCAGCGACACCAGGTACCGGCCGCCGAAGGCGTGCCAGCGGGCCATCCGGTCGGCGCCGACCTCGCGTTCGAGCAGCGGAATGCGCGCCATCAGCAGCAGCAGGACGGGCGCGGCGTAGCCGGCCAGCAGGCCGGTGATCCGGGCGGTGCCGGTGAGCCAGTCCGCGGCGCCGGCTATTCGCGGGGTGTCGATCCACCACAGGGCGAGCACGGCGAGGGCGCCGAGTGCGATCAGGGCGAGCGCGCCGTGCCGGACGGCGTCGGGGGGGAGGCCCTGGCGCGGGGCGGCGCGGCGGGCGGCGCGGGTCGGGCTGGTCAGTACGGTCAACGGGCCCTCCTTCGGTGGTGCTCTGCCACCGTGGCACCGGAAGCTCTCAGTTCCCTATGAAAGGGCGCCGCCCCCAGGCCCTCCCCGGGGCGTTCGCGCAGGTCGCCGGGCCCGCACTCTACGCGAATCGGTCGGATGATCTCACCGCTTTCTCATGCCGGAACGCCAGAATGGACCCATGCAGCACGCGGAAACCCCATGGCGGGTCCTGGTGGTGGACGACGAACCCGACCTGGTCGAGGTGATCTGCGGCGCCCTGCGCTACGAAGGCTGGCAGGCCCGCGGCGTCACCGACGGCCACGACGCCGTCACCGCCGCCGCCGACTGGCACCCGCACGCCATCGTGCTGGACGTCATGCTGCCCGACTTCGACGGGCTCGAAGTGCTCCGCCGGGTGCACCGCACCGACCCCGAGGTACGGGTGCTGTTCCTGACCGCCCGGGACGCCGTCGAGGACCGGATCGCCGGCATCTCGGCCGGCGGCGACGACTACGTCACCAAACCGTTCAGCCTGGAAGAGGTGGTGGCCCGGCTGCGCGGCCTGTTGCGCCGCGCCGCCCCCGCCGGACCGGCCGCCCCCGGCACCCTCACCGTCGGCGACCTGCACCTCGACCCGGCAGTCCGGGAGACCAGCCGCGGCGGCGAGATCATCGACCTCAGCCCCACCGAGTTCGCCCTGCTGCGCTACCTGATGGAGCACCCGCGGCAGGTGCTCAGCAAGGCACAGATCCTGGACGCCGTCTGGTCCTACGACTTCGGCGGGCAGGCCCACGTGGTGGAGCTGTACATCAGCTACCTGCGCCGCAAGATCGACGCCGGCCGGCCACCGATGATCCACACCGTGCGCGGCGCCGGCTACGTACTCAAGGCGGCCACCGGATGACGGCCGCCGGACGGCCCCGCACGCTACGGGCGCGGCTGGTCGCGGGCGTCCTGGTACTGATCGCGCTGATCTGCGTCGGCGTCGGCTTCGCCACCACCTCGGCGCTGAGGCACTTCCTGGTCGACCGGACCGACCAGCAACTGGCCGCCGCCGGCGGACGCTACGCCGCCAGCCTCGAACACCCCGGCGTGAACGGCCACGACACCCGCGCCCAGTCGCCCGGCACCTTCGGCGCCCGCCTGGTGAACGGCACCGTCACCCACGCCGCCGTGGTCGGCGGCATCCCGCCCGGCGACGACGATCCCGTCCCGATCGCCGGAAGCGGCGGCAGCGACGCCCCCGTCCCGCTCACCGACCAGGACGTCCGTGCCCTGCGCGCACTCCCGGCCGGCGGCCACCCGCGCGACCTCACACTCTCCGCCCTCGGCCACTACCGGGCCGCCGCCGTCACCGGCTCCGACGGGGACGTACTGATCACCGGCCTGCCACTGCACCCCATCGACGAGACCGTCCAGCGCCTGCTGATGATCGAACTCGTGGTGTTCGCCGTCGCCCTCGCGGTCGCCGCGGTCACCGGCACCATCGGCGTCCGACTCGCGCTGCGCCCGCTGGAACGCGTGGTGGCCACCGCCGAACGCGTCTCCGCCCTCCCGCTGGCCAGCGGCGCGGTCGACCTCGGCGAACGCGTCCCCGACGACGACCCCGGCACCGAGGTCGGCCGGGTCGGCACCGCACTCAACCGGATGCTCGGCCACATCGGGGACGCACTGACCCGCCGTCAGCAGGTCGAGGAACGGCTGCGCGCCTTCGCCGCCGACGCCAGCCACGAACTGCGCAACCCGGTGGCAGCCGTCCGCGGCCACGCCGAACTCGCGCTCCGGCACCCAGGACCGGTGCCCGAGCCGGTCCGGCACTCACTGGAACGGATCACCGCCGAGTCGCAGCGCATGGGCACCGTCGTCGAGGACCTGCTGCTGCTCGCCCGCCTCGACGCCGGCCGCCCGCTCGCCGTCGAGGACGTCGACCTCACCCGGATCGCCCTGGACTGCACCGCCGACGCCCGGGCCGCCGCCCCACAGCACCGCTGGCTGCTCGAACTGCCCGCCGAACCCGTCACCGTCCCCGGCGACCCCCACCGCCTCACCCAAGTGGTGGCGAACCTGCTGGCCAACGCCCGCACCCACACCCCCGACGGCACCGAGGTCACCCTCCACCTCTCGGCCACCCCCACCGACGCGACCCTCACCGTCACCGACAACGGCCCCGGCATCCCGCCCGAACTCCTCCCGCACGTCTTCGACCGCTTCGTCCGCGGCGACCCCACCCGCTCCCGCCGCACCGGCTCCACCGGCCTCGGCCTCGCCATCGTCCAAGCCGTCGTCCAAGCCCACGCCGGCACAGCCACCGTGCACAGCGAACCCGGGGCAACCACCTTCCGCATCACCCTGCCCGCGCAGGACCAGGGAGAGCACCGCCAGGGGCGCGGGGAACTGCGCGAAGGGGAACGCACCCGTCAGCAAGATCGCGACCCAGGACAATGACCTGCACGTGACCGCGCCCTGACGGACCGGCCGGCGCTTGCCGCGCAGCAGCAGCAACCCCGAACACGCCGGAGGCCCGGGAGAACACGTCCCCCGGGCCCCCTCATCAAGCACAGACCTCGCGTCAGCGATCCGCCGCCTGAGCCTTCAGCGCCCGCTCCACACCGGCCCGCGCCTCGACGACCTGGCGCCGCAGCGCCGGCGCCGGCTCGGCCGAGGCCAGCCACGCGTCGGTCGCGTCCAGGGTGGCCTGCGAGACCGCGTACGAGGGGTACAGGCCGCCGATGATCTGCTGCGAGATCTCGTGGCTGCGGGTCTCCCACACCTGCTTGACCGAGGCGAAGTACTTCTCGGTGTACGGCGTGAGCAGGTCCCGCTGGTCGGGCTGCTGGAAGCCGGCGATGACGGCCTCCTGCACGTAGTTGGTCAGGGTGTCGGACTCCACCACGGACTCCCACGCCTCGGCCTTGGCCTCGGCGGTCGGGCGGGCCGCCCGGCAGGTGGCGGCGTGCTCCTGGCCGGAGGAGGTGTTGTCGCGGGCGAGTTCCGCGTCGATCGCGGCCTCGTCGGCGCGGCCGGTGGCGACCAGGCGGCCGAGCAGCGTCCAGCGCAGCTCGGTGTCGACGGCCAGGCCCTCGACGGTCTCGGTGCCGTCCAGCAGCCCGGCGAGCAGCGCGAGCTGACCGTCCGTGCGGGCGGAGCCGGCGAGCGCGCGGGCCCAGGCGAGCTGGTGGTCGCTGCCGGCGGGGGCCTCGCGCAGCGCCGTCTCGGCGGCGGCGGCCCAGCGCTGCAGGCCGCTCTCGCGCCACGCCGGGTCGGCGTACAGCTCGAGGGCGAGCTTGACCTGGCGGTGCACGGACTGGACCACGCCGATGTCGCTCTCGCGGGGCAGGCCGGCCAGCGCCAGCGACAGGTAGTCGCGGGTGGCGAGTTCGCCGTCGCGGGTCATGTCCCAGGCGGAGGCCCAGCACAGCGCGCGGGGGAGCGAGTCGGTGAAGTCGCCGAGGTGCTCGGTGACGACGGCCAGCGAGTCGGCGTCGAGGCGGACCTTCGCGTAGGACAGGTCGTCGTCGTTGAGCAGCAGCACGGCGGGCCGCCGGCGGCCGGTGAGCTGCGGGACCTCGGTGCGCTCGCCGTCGACGTCGAGCTCGATCCGCTCGGCGCGCTCCAGCTTGCCGTCGACCAGTTCGTACAGGCCGATGGCGATGCGGTGCGGGCGCAGCACGGCCTCGCCGCGGGCGCCGGCGGGCAGCGCGGGGGCCTCCTGCAGGACGGCGAAGGACTCGATGGTGCCGTCCGCGGCGACCTCGAGGGCCGGGCGCAGCACGTTGATGCCGGCGGTCTCCAGCCAGGCCTTGGACCAGACGCGCAGGTCGCGGCCGCTGGCCTCCTCGAGGGCGCCGAGCAGGTCGGTGAGGCGGGTGTTGCCCCAGGCGTGGCGCTTGAAGTAGGCGCGCACGCCCTGGAAGAAGGCGTCCTGGCCGACGTACGCCACCAGCTGCTTGAGCACCGAGGCGCCCTTGGCGTAGGTGATGCCGTCGAAGTTGACCTGGACGTCCTCCAGGTCGTTGATCTCCGCCATGATCGGGTGGGTGGACGGCAGCTGGTCCTGCCGGTACGCCCAGGTCTTCATCTGGTTGGCGAAGGTGGTCCAGGAGTGCGGCCACTTGGAGCCGGGCGCCTCGGCCTGGCAGACCACCTCGGCGAAGGTGGCGAACGACTCGTTCAGCCACAGGTCGTTCCACCACTCCATGGTGACGAGGTCGCCGAACCACATGTGGGCGAGCTCGTGCAGGATGGTCGCGGCGCGCATCTCGTAGGAGGCGTCGGTGACCTTGGAGCGGAACACGTACTGGTCGCGGAGGGTGACGGCGCCCGCGTTCTCCATCGCGCCGGCGTTGAACTCCGGGACGAACAGCTGGTCGTACTTCGCGAACGGGTAGGCGAAGTCGAACTTGTCCTGGAAGTAGTCGAAGCCCTGCTTGGTGACGGCGAAGATGGCGTCGGCGTCGAGGAACTCGCGCAGCGAGGGGCGGCAGTAGACGCCGAGCGGCACGCGCTGCGCGCCGTTCTCGTAGGCGTCGAACACGCCGACGTAGGGGCCGGCCACCAGCGCGGTGATGTAGGTGGAGATGCGCGGGGTGGGCTCGAAGGTCCACACCCGGGTGTCGCCGTCGCCGGTGGGCTCGGGGGTCGGCGAGTTGGAGACCACCACCCAGCCGGTGGGGGCGGTGACGGTGAAGGCGAAGGCGGCCTTCAGGTCGGGCTGCTCGAAGTTGGCGAACACCCGGCGGGCGTCCGGGACCTCGAACTGGGTGTAGAGGTAGGTCTCGCCGTCCGCCGGGTCGACGAACCGGTGCAGGCCCTCGCCGGTGTTGGTGTAGGCGCAGTCGGCGACCACCCGCAGCTCGTTCGCGGCGGCCAGGTCGGGCAGCGCGATCCGGCTGTCGGCGAAGTTCTCCAGCGGCAGCGCGCGGCCGTTGAGGACGATCTCCGAGACGGCGGGGGCGACCAGGTCGATGAAGGTGGAAGCGCCGGTTTCGGTGGCGGTGAACCGGACCACGGTGGTGGACCGGAAGGTGCCGCCCTCGCGCGCCGAGCTCAGGTCGAGCTCGATGTCGTACGACTCCACATGCAGGAGTGCGGCCCGGGTGCGGGCCTCCTCACGGGTCAAGTTGGTGCCAGGCACTCGCAGGACTCCTTCGTCAGGGCTCGGTTACCGGCATCCTCCCACGTGCGTAACGATCCGTGTTCGTACTTGACGGCCCCTCCGATCTGTACCGGAGCATAGAGTTCACAAGTTGAAGCTGAACTTTGGACGAACGAAGTGCGCCCTGGAGGGTGGAACATGTCGACGGACACACCGGGATCGCAGTCCTCGCTGCACCGGGCGAATCTCGAACGGGTGCTGCGGGCGGTGCGGATGGCCGGATCGCTGACCCAGGCCGAGATCGCCCGGGGTACGGGGCTGTCGGCCGCGACGGTGTCCAACATCGTCCGGGAGCTCAAGGAGTCCGGCACCGTGGTGGTCGCCGACACCTCCTCGGGCGGGCGCCGGGCGCGCAGCGTCTCGCTGAGCGGGGACGCCGGGATCGTGGTGGGCGTCGACTTCGGCCACACCCACCTGCGGGTGGCGGTCGGCAACCTGGCGCACCGGGTGCTGGCCGAGGAGAGCGAGCCGCTGGACGTGGACGTCTCCGCGCAGCAGGGCCTCGACCTGGCCGAGCGGATGGTGGCCCGGCTGCTGGAGCAGGCCGGCTTCCAGCACGACAAGGTGATCGGCGTGGGCCTGGGCGTGCCCGGCCCGATCGACCAGGAGACCGGGGCGCTCGGCTCGACCGCGATCCTGCCCGGCTGGTCCGGGGTGACGCCCGGCCAGGAGCTGGCGCGCCGCCTGGGCATGCCGGTGCACGTGGACAACGACGCCAACCTGGGCGCGCTGGGCGAGCTGGTGTGGGGCGCCGGGCGGGGCCTGGGCGACCTGGCGTACATCAAGGTGGCCAGCGGCGTCGGCTCCGGCCTGGTGATCAACGGCCAGATCTACCGCGGCCCGGGCGGCACCGCGGGTGAGATCGGGCACATCACGCTGGACGAGGCGGGCCCGGTCTGCCGCTGCGGCAACCGCGGCTGCCTGGAGACCTACGTGGGCTCCCGTTACCTGCTCAACCTCTTGAACGCCAACCACCCGGGCGAACTGACACTCGGAAAGGTGGTGCAGTTGGCCCAGCAGGGCGATCTGGGCTGCCGCCGGGTGATCGCCGACGCCGGCCGCCAGATCGGCATGGGCGTGGCCACCCTGTGCAACCTGCTCAACCCCCGCCGGGTGATCCTCGGCGGCGACCTGGCCGAGGCCGGTGAACTGGTGCTTTCCCCGATCCGGGACTCGGTGGCCCGGTACGCCATCCCCAGCGCCGCCCGCCAGCTGTCGGTGGTCCCGGGGACGCTCGGCGGCCGCGCCGAGGTGCTCGGGGCGCTCGCCCTGGTGATGAGTGAGATGGGTGAGACGGGAGGGCTCTGACGGGGTGCGAGAGGTTCCGGACGGCTCCTGAGCGGCCGTCCGATCTCGACTGAGCCTTCAGGAAGATAACGAAAAGGTCTGAATCCCCTGGCCAGATGCTTTACTTGTTGACGACAAGCTTGGTGACGGGGTTGACTCCTGCCCACCTCGCCGCAACGTTGCGGCTCTGTCAGGGAGGCACCCCCCACCATGAACGCAATGATGCGTCGCGTTGTCGTCGGCACCGCCGCTGTCTCGATGGCCCTCACCATGGCCGCGTGTGGCAAGGCCGGCAGTGACAAGAAGGACAGCGCGGCCTCGGGCAACAACAAGTCGATCGGCCTGCTGCTGCCGGAGAACGCGTCCTCGACCCGTTACGAGTCGTTCGACAAGCCGTTCATCGAGGCGAAGGTCCACGCGCTCTGCTCCGACTGCAAGGTCGAGTACAGCAACGCCGAGGGTTCCGCCTCGAAGCAGAAGCAGCAGTTCGACACCCTGATCGCCCAGGGCGTCAAGGTGATCATCCTGGACGCGTTCGACGCCAAGTCGACCCAGTCCTGGGTGAAGGAGGCCGCCGACAAGGGCGTCAAGGTCATCGCGTACGACCGCCTGGCCACCGGCCCGGTCTCCGCGTACGTCTCCTTCGACAACGAGAAGGTCGGCGAGCTGCAGGGCCAGGCCCTGGTCGACGCCCTCGGTGCCAAGGCCGCCGACGCCAACATCGTGATGATCAACGGTGACGACGCCGACCCGAACGCCGGCAAGTTCAAGTCCGGTGCGCACAAGGTGCTGGACGGCAAGGTCAAGAAGGTCGTCTACGAGCAGAGCGGCGAGTGGAAGCCCACCGTCGCGGGCCAGAAGATCGGCGCCGCCATCTCCTCGCTCGGCAAGGACGGCTTCCAGGCCGTCTACTCGGCCAACGACGGTATGGCCGGCGCGATCATCACCCAGCTGAAGGCCCAGGGCATCAACGTCCCGGTCGGCGGCCAGGACGCGGGCCTGGACGCCGTCCAGCGCCTCGTCTCCGGTGACCAGGCCTACACCATCTACAAGGCCTACAAGCCGCTGGCCGAGGGTGCCGCCGAGCTCGCGGTCAACCTGCTCCAGGGCAAGGACATCAAGGGCGTCGCCACCGCGACCGTCGACAGCGACACCGACAAGGGCATCCCGGCCACCCTGCTGGAGCCCAAGGTCGTCACCAAGGCGAACATCAAGGACACCGTGATCGCCGACAACCTGTACAAGGTCGCGGACATCTGCACCGCCGACTTCGCCGCCGCCTGCACCGCGGCCGGCCTGCAGTAATTCCCGTCCGGCGGGGGCTTCCTGACCACCCGGAAGCTCCCGCCGGCCCTTTTTGTTGGAGCAGTCCCACCCCGCGCGCCCGGACCGGCGTGCGGGTCGCCCGTGTCGGAAACGTCAGGTCCGACACGGAACTCAAGGAGATGGTTCACGTGACAGGCGCACCCGTACTGGCGTTGCGCGGGGTCTCCAAGCGCTTCGGTGCCGTCCAGGCACTCACCGACGTGCAGCTGGAGGTCCACGCGGGCGAGGTCGTCGCCCTGGTCGGCGACAACGGCGCAGGAAAGTCCACCCTGGTCAAGACCATCGCGGGCGTCCACCCGATCGACGAGGGCGTCATCGAGTGGGAGGGCAAGCCGGTCACCATCGGCCGCCCGCACGACGCCCAGACGCTCGGCATCGCGACCGTCTACCAGGACCTCGCCCTGTGCGACAACCTCGACGTGGTCGGCAACCTGTTCCTCGGCCGCGAGCTCAAGCGCTTCGGCACCCTGGACGAGGTCGCCATGGAGAAGCGCGCCCGGGAACTCCTCGACACCCTGTCGATCCGCATCCCCAGCGTCCGGATCCCGATCGCCGGCCTGTCCGGCGGCCAGCGCCAGGTGGTCGCGATCGCCCGCGCCCTGGTCGGCGACCCGAAGATCGTCATCCTGGACGAGCCCACCGCGGCCCTCGGCGTCGAGCAGACCGCCCAGGTCCTCGACCTGGTCGAGCGGCTGCGCGAGCGCGGCCTCGGCGTGATCCTGATCAGCCACAACATGGCCGACGTCAAGGCCGTCGCGGACACCGTCGCGGTGCTCCGCCTGGGCCGCAACAACGGCAGCTTCGAGGTGGCCACCACCTCGCACGAGGAGATCATCTCCGCCATCACCGGCGCCACCGACAACGCGGTGACCCGTCGTCAGGCCCGTATCGCGGAGGACGCCAAGTGAGCACCGAAACCCCCACCACGCCCACCCCGCCCGCCGTCGACCCGCGCCTGCTGGTCCGCAAGGAGGGCCTGGCCGGCTACCTCGACGAGTTCGGCCGCAAGATCCGCGGCGGCGAGCTCGGCTCGCTGCCGGTCGTGGTCGGCCTGATCATCATCGCCGCCATCTTCCAGTGGAAGACCGGCTCCTTCCTCAACGCCGACAACCTCACCAACATCGCCAAGTGGATCGTCGGCCCCGGCCTGATCGCCACCGGCGTGGTCTTCGTGCTGCTGCTCGGCGAGATCGACCTGTCGCTCGGCTCGGTGGCCGGCGCCACCGCCGCGATCTCCTCGGTGCTCGCCGTCCGCCAGGGCGTCAACGAGTGGCTGGCGGTGCTGCTGGGCATCGCCGCCGCGGTCGCCATGGGCGCCCTGCACGGCTTCTTCTTCTCCAAGATCGGCGTGCCCGCGCTGCTGGTCACGCTGGCCGGCATGCTCGCCTGGAGCGGCCTGCAGGACCTGGTCATCGGCAAGCTCGGCACCGTCAACAACCTCAACGACGGCGTCATCGCCAACCTGGACACCTACTTCTTCGGCGACGGCGACATCATCTGGGCCTGGCTGGCCGCGATCCTCGCCATCGCGCTGTTCGGGGCCGGCCAGCTGCTCGACGCCCGCCGCCGCACGGCCGCCGGCCTGCCGGCCCGCCCGATCGCCGAGATCGCGCTGCGCACCGGCGTGCTCGCCGTGGTCGTGCTGCTGGTCGCCTACATGTTCAACCAGGACCGCGGCCTCCCGCTGCCGCTGGTGCTGTTCGTCGGCGTCGTCGCGATCGCCGACTTCGTGCTCCGCCGCACCACCTACGGCCGGCAGATCTTCGCGGTCGGCGGCGGCATCGAGGCGGCCCGCCGGGCCGGCATCAACGTCGCCTGGGTGCGCACCTCGGTGTACATGATCTCGGCCGGCCTGGCCGGCTTCGGCGGTCTGTTCATCGCCTCCCAGCAGGGCTCGGCGGACAAGGGCCTCGGTGGCGCCAACGTGCTGATGAACTGCATCGCGGCGGCCGTCATCGGTGGCACCAGCCTGTTCGGCGGCCGCGGCAAGACCTGGTCGGCGCTGCTCGGCATCCTGGTCATCCAGTCGATCACCACCGGCCTGGACATGGTCCACGCCCAGCAGGCCATCCAGTACATGATCACCGGCGCGGTGCTGCTCGCCGCGGTGGTCCTGGACTCGGTCTCCCGCCGCACCCAGAAGTCCAACGGACGCGGCTGACCCGCACCACCCGCAACCGCGCGACCGGCACACCTCCCCGTTATACCGGGGCCGGTCGCGCGGTTCGGTGCTTTTCGGCCCCGGCCATCCGAACAGGGGATCGGGGTTGCCCGCCGCACTACGCCCGGGTAATGGCAATTAGACTCAAGCGGGGCGTACGCCCTCCGGGCCCATGCGGGCGCGAGAACTTGGACGAGGAGGAACGGGTGGCCCTGCTGACCCGTATTCGGGGACCGCGCGATCTCGATCGACTCACCCCCGCGCAGATGTCGGCACTCGCCGAGGAGATCCGCGCCTTCCTGGTGGAGGAGGTCTCCAAGACCGGCGGTCACCTCGGACCGAACCTCGGCGTGGTCGAGCTGACCCTCGCGATGCACCGGGTCTTCGACTCGCCGCGCGACCGGATCCTGTTCGACACCGGCCACCAGAGCTACGTCCACAAACTGCTGACCGGCCGCCAGGACTTCTCCCGGCTGAAGATGAAGGGCGGCCTGTCCGGCTACCCCTCGCGCGCCGAGTCCGAGCACGACGTGATCGAGAACTCGCACGCCTCCACCGTCCTCGGCTACGCCGACGGTCTCGCCAAGGCCAACAAGATCCAGGGCCACAAGGACCGCCCCGTGGTCGCCGTGATCGGCGACGGCGCGCTCACCGGCGGCATGGCCTGGGAGGCGCTGAACAACATCGCCGACAGCCAGGACCTGCCGGTCGTCATCGTCGTCAACGACAACGAGCGGTCCTACTCGCCGACCATCGGCGGCCTCGCCAACCACCTCGCCACCCTGCGCACCACCCAGGGCTACGAGCGCTTCCTGTCCTGGGGCAAGGACGCGCTGCAGCGCACCCCCGTGGTCGGCCAGGCGATGTTCGACACCCTGCACGGCGCCAAGAAGGGCCTGAAGGACTTCATCGCCCCGCAGGGCATGTTCGAGGACCTCGGCCTGAAGTACCTCGGCCCGATCGACGGCCACGACCTGCAGGCGCTGGAGTCCGCGTTCACCAAGGCCCGCAACTTCGGCGGCCCGGTCATCGTGCACTGCATCACCGAGAAGGGCCGCGGCTACCATGCCGCCGAGAACAACGACGAGGACCGCTTCCACGCGGTCGGCGTGATCCACCCCGACACCGGCCTGCCGGTCAAGACCTCCGGCAAGGACTGGACGTCGGTGTTCGGCGAGGAGATGGTCGCGCTCGGCCGCGAGCGCCGCGACCTGGTCGCCATCACCGCCGCGATGCTGCACCCCGTCGGCCTGGCCCCGTTCGCCAAGGCCTACCCGGACCGGATCTTCGACGTCGGCATCGCCGAGCAGCACGCCGCCGTCTGCGCCGCCGGCCTGGCCACCAACGGCCTGCACCCTGTGGTCGCCGTCTACGCGACGTTCCTGAACCGCGCCTTCGACCAGGTCCTGATGGACGTCGCCCTGCACAAGCTCGGCGTCACCTTCGTGCTCGACCGGGCCGGCGTCACCGGCACCGACGGCGCCTCGCACAACGGCATGTGGGACATGTCGATCCTGCAGGTCGTCCCCGGCCTGCGGCTCGCCGCCCCGCGTGACGCCGAGCAGGTCCGGCTCCAGCTGCGCGAGGCCGTCGAGGTCGCCGACGCCCCCACCGTGGTCCGCTACTCCAAGGGCAACGTCGGCCCCGCCGTCCCCGCCGTCGGCACCGTCGGCGGCATGGACGTGCTGCGCCGCCCCGAGGACGGCACCGCGGACGAGGTCGCCGACGTGCTGATCGTCTCGATCGGCGCAATGGCCCCGACCTGCCTGGAGGCCGCCGAGCTGCTCGCCGAGCAGGGCATCACCAGCACCGTGGTCGACCCGCGCTGGGTCAAGCCGGTGGACGCCGCGCTGCCGGGCCTGGCCGCGCAGCACCGCCTGGTGGTCACCGTCGAGGACAACGGCCGGGCCGGCGGCGTCGGCTCCGCGATCGCCCAGGCGCTGCGTGACGCGGACGTGGACGTGCCGCTGCGCGACTTCGGCATCCCGCAGGAGTTCCTCGACCACGCCTCGCGCGGCGAGATCCTCGAGGAGATCGGGCTCACCGCGCCCGCCATCGCCAAGAAGATCGAAGCACTGGTCACCACCCGCTCCTTCGCCCGGAGCTGACCACCGGAAATCCCCCCAGCGCACCGTCACGGGACCGCATTTCAGTCCCGTGGCGGTGCGCTTATTGTCGGACAGTCACACCCATTCGCTGACTGCCACTGACTACGCCCGTCCACGCCCGGTAGGTTGTCACCCGTGTCCCTCACCCTCACGAGCAGCCCACGTGCCCTTGCCGAGCGCCTCCCAGAGCGCCTCCGCACCGGGTACTGGACCAGACTGGTCCCGCTGCTCGCCGTGCTGGCCACCCTGACCCACCTGCCGTCCTTCCTGCGCCCCGTGTGGAGCCCCGACGAGGGCTACCTCGCCACCCAGGCCCGGATGCTCGCCGACGGCGGCGTGCTCTACGACACCGTCGTCGACCGCAAACCCCCGCTGCTGCCCTGGCTGTACGAAGCCTGCTTCGCGCTCTTCGGCTCCGCCTCGCTCTGGCCGCTGCGCACCCTCGCGATCGTCGCCCACCTGACCACCGCCATCCTGCTCGCCTCGCTGGCCCGCGGCCGCTGGGGCGACAAGGCCGGGCGCTGCGCCGGCATCCTCTACCTGCTGGTCTCCATCGGACTCTCGCCCGAGGACACCCAGGCCGCGACCTTCGAAGTCTTCATGCTGCCCGCCATGGTGGCCGCCTTCCGCTACGCCGAACGCCGCCGCTGGCTGGCCGCCGGCATCGCGGTCGCCCTCTGCTCGCTCACCAAGCAGACCGGCGGCGCCGTCATGCTCCCCGTGCTGTGGATGCTCCTCCAGGACACCCGCCGCCGCGGCGTCCGCTGGCCCCCCGCACTCGCCAAGATCGGCTTCGGGTTCGCGCTGCCGATAGCGCTGGTCGCCGTCATCCTCACCAAACCCAAGGGCTTCCTGTTCTGGGTCGTCACCGGCTCCGGCGACTACGCCGGCCTCGGCTCCAACTGGCCGCAGATGATCGGCCGCGCGCTCGGCAACTCGGCCATCCTGATGGGCGCCGGACTGGCCTTCCTGCTGCCCTTCGCGCACCGCCTGTGGCTGCGCCACCGCCGACGACCCGTCCCCGCCCGCGGACCCGAACACGGCTCCACGGTCGACCTGTGGATGTGGCTCGTCTCCTCGGTGATCGCCGTCTCCGTCGGCTTCCACTTCTTCGGCCACTACTACCTCCAGCTGATGCCCCCACTGGTCCTGCTCGGCGTCGGCGCCGTCGCCACCTCCGCGATCTCGTGGCGGCCGGTCCTGATCTACTCCGCCCTCGCCAGCAGCTTCTTCTGCGGCCTCGCCGTCCTCTGGCCCGGCCAGCGCCTCACCCAGTCCACCGAGGTCGCCACCGCCGTCGCCGCCCAGACCACCCCCAAGGACACCGTCCTGATCTGGGGCATGCACCCCGAGCTCTACTGGCTCGCCGACCGACGCCCCGCCACCCGCTACCTCACCGCCGGCTTCCTCACCAACTTCAGCGGCGGCAAGGGCGCCGACAAGGTCGGCGAACAGTACTCCGTCGCCGAGGCCTGGCAGACCTTCGACAACGAGATCTCCACCAACGGCTTCCCCGAGGTCGTCGTCGACGACTCCGGCACCTCCCCCTACCAGCCCGACATGGTGCCCCGCATCGCCACCCTGCTCAACACCCACTACGAGGTCGTCGGCGTCACCGGGGACACCGTCATCTACCGCCTCAAGAAGAAGTAGCAGCCGGTGGCCTACGTCCTCTCGGCGGTCGTCGCGGCCGAACCCCTGCTGCGCCGCGTCGCCGACCTTCCCGGCACCCGCGTCGTCCCGCTCGCCCAGGGCCTCGCCATGCTTCCGCTGCCGGACGCCGTGCGCGCGGCCCTCGACGACGGCACCCGCCCGTTCACCCCGTTCCACGAGTTCCCCGGCGGCCTCCAGCACACCCTGGCCGCCTGGTCCGACGCCGGCCCCGTTGCCTACATCGAGGCCGACATCTGGGGCGGCACCGGCGACCAGTCCGTCGCCGTCTGGGGCCGCGGCGCCCTCACCCTCGGCCCCCTCGTCGAACCGAACGCCGGCCCGATCTCCCTCGCCCTCCGCCACCTCGGCGCCCACGCGGACGGCCACCACGACGAGTTCGACGCCGTCGGCCTCGGCCGCCACCGCCGCACCGAGGCCTGGCTCAAGGACGCCTGACCCACGCCGCGAAGCCCGCCAGCGCCGCCACCAGCGGCTCCGGCCGGAACGCCGGATGCGGCGGCTCCGGACACCCCGGCAACTCCACCGCCCCCGGGATCAGCCCCAGCAGCCCGTCCGCCGTCCGCCGCTGGTGCACCAGGCCCTCCGGCGCCGACGGCAGCACACCCACCGGCACCCGAAGCCCCGCCAACTCCTCGTCCGCGACCCCGCGCAGCACCCCACCGCCCAGCAGCGGCGCCGCCTCCTCAGGCAGCCGCTGGTCCACCCGCGCATCCCCCGCCGTCGCCGGCCACGCCAACACCAGCCCCCGTACGCGCTCCGGCACCGCGAGCGCCATCCGCACCGCCACCGAGCACCCGTTGGACCCACCGACCACCACCACCGGCCCGTCCGGCAACCCCGCCACCAGATGCTCCGCCTCAGCCCCCCAACTCCCCACCCGCATCACCCGATCCGGCGCCACCACCCCCAGCCCCATCCCGGCCAGCCCCGCCACCACCCCGGTCCGCCCCCAGAACCGCTCCCCGTCCATCTCCTCGTCCCACAACCCGCCATGCACCAGGACCAACACCGCCACCAGCCCCCTTCATGGCCTCTCCGGGGCCCTGGGAGCCCGTGCCGTCGAGATGGCGGGCTTCAGCAGCGCGGACCAGCTCGTCGGCGCGTTGCTCCACCTTGGCCAGGAGGGCCGGTGGTGCTTCGGCGGCAAACTACTGCTCGTCCGGGTGGTACTCCCAGGACCAGGTCATCCGTTCACCGCCGCGTGGGCCCGGTTGAAGATCTCCAGGCATACGCGGATGGCTTCGCTCCATCGGGGATCGTCGCGGTCCAGGGTCTGCACGGCGTGTTCGGCTGCGCGCATGCGGGCGGCGGTGTCGAGGTGGCGGGCGACCTCGATGTGGGCGGCCCAGGTGTTCAGGAAGACCCGGAGGGGGTCGATGGAGCCGGCCCGGACGGCGAGGGCGAAGACCTCGTCCTGTTGCTCCGCCATCTCCGGGAGCCGGTGCGGGGCCACCGCGGCCAGGGCGGCTCGGAGGGCGTCGGGGGTCTTCTGGGGACGCGGGATCAGCTCGTCGTCGGGGTGAACCGAGTGGTCGGGCTGCGCGGTCATGAGATCCTCCCCGGGGCGGCCCGGTCCAGCGTAGTCCCCGGTACGCCAACGGGCGGGCAGCCGTCCCCCGTGGGGGAGTGCTGCCCGCCCGTGGACGGAACGCTTCGCGTCAGGCGGGGATCGAAGCCAGGCCGGGGGCCAGGAACTTCTTGCCGTTGACGCGCTCGGAGACGCCCTCGCGGTCGAGGTACGGGGTGATGCCGCCGAGGTGGAAGGGCCAGCCGGCGCCGGTGATCATGCACAGGTCGATGTCCTGCGCCTCGCCGACGACGCCCTCGTCGAGCATCAGGCCGATCTCCTGGGCGACGGCGTCCAGGGCGCGGGCGCGGACCTGGTCCTCCGTCAGGACGGAGTCGCCGAAGGTGAGGAGGGCGAGGACCTCGGGGTCGAGGACCTGGGCGCCGTCCTGCCAGATGTAGAAGCCGCGCTTGCCGGCCTTGACGACCTTGCCGAGGTTCTCGGAGACGGTGAACCGCTCCGGGAACGCGCCGTGCAGCGTCTCGGAGACGTGCAGGGCGATGGCCGGGCCGACCAGTTCGAGCAGGGCGATCGGCGACATCGGCAGGCCGAGCGGCTTGACCGCGGCCTCGACGGTCTCGAACGAGGTGCCCTCGTCGATGATGTTCTGGATCTCGCCCATGAAGCGGGTCAGGATGCGGTTGACCACGAACGCCGGGGCGTCCTTGGTGAGCACCGCGGTCTTCTTCAGCTTCTTGGCGACACCGAACGCGGTGGCCAGCGAGGCGTCGTCGGTCTTCTCGGCCCGGACGATCTCCAGCAGCGGGAGGATCGCGACCGGGTTGAAGAAGTGGAAGCCGACCACGCGCTCGGGGTGCTGGAGCTTGGAGGCCATCTCGGTGACCGACAGCGAGGAAGTGTTGGTGGCCAGGATGGTGGTCGGCGAGACCACCGCCTCCAGCTCCGCGAACACCTTCTGCTTGACGCCCATCTCCTCGAACACGGCCTCGATGACGAAGTCCGCGTCGCCGAACGCGACGGCCTTGTCGAGGTGGCCGGAGACCAGGCCCTTGAGCTTGTTGGCCTTGTCGCCGCCGATGCGGCCCTTCGCCAGCAGCTTGTCGATCTCGCCGTGGACGTAGCCCACGCCCTTGTCGATGCGCTCCTGGTCGATGTCGGTGAGCACCACCGGCACCTCCAGGCGGCGCGCGAACAGCAGCGCCAGCTGGGAGGCCATCAGACCGGCGCCGACCACGCCGACCTTGGTGACCGGGCGGGCCAGCGACTTGTCCGGCGCGCCGAACGGCTTCTTCGCGCGGCGCTGCACCAGGTTGAAGGCGTACAGGCCGGCGCGCAGCTCACCGCTCATGATGAGGTCGGCCAGCGCGGCGTCCTCGGCGTCGAAGCCGGCCTGCAGGTCGCCGTCCTTGACCTGCTGGATGATGTCGAGCGCCTTGTACGCGGCCGGAGCGGCCCCGTGCACCTTGGCGTCGGCGACCCAGCGGCCCCACAGCACGGCGTCGTCCCACGCCTTGCCGCGGTCGAACTCCTCGCGCTCGACGACCACGTCGCCCTTGAGGACCTTCGCGGTCCACAGCAGCGACTGCTCCAGGAAGTCGGCCGGCTCGAAGATCGCGTCCGCGATCCCCAGCTCGAACACGTCCTTGCCCTTGAGCTGCTTGTTCTGGGCCATCGAGTTCTCGACGATGACCTTGACGGCCTTGGCCGGGCCGATCAGGTTCGGCAGCAGGGTGCAGCCGCCCCAGCCGGGCACCAGGCCGAGGAAGACCTCGGGCAGCGAGAACGCCGGGACGCCCGCGCTGACGGTGCGGTAGGAGCAGTGCAGGCCGACCTCGACGCCGCCGCCCATCGCCGCGCCGTTGTAGAACGCGAAGGACGGGACGGGCAGCGCGGCGATCCGCTTGAAGACGTCGTGGCCGCCCTTGCCGATGGCCAGCGCGTCCGCGTGCTCCTTGAGCACCTCGACGCCCTTGAGGTCGGCGCCGACCGCGAAGATGAACGGCTTGCCGGTGATCGCGACGGCGACCACCTTGCCCTCGGCGGCCTCGGCCTCGACCTGGTCCAGCGCCTCGGACAGCTTCGCCAGCGAGCCCGGGCCGAAGGTGGTCGGCTTGGTGTGGTCGAAGCCGTTGTCCAGGGTGATCAGCGCCAGCTTGCCGGCCTGCAGCGGCAGGTCCAGGTGGCGCACGTGCGCGGTGGTGACGACCTCGCCGGGGAACAGTTCGGCGGCGCGCTGCAGCATCTCAGTGGTGCTCATGGTCACTTACCACCCTCGAAGTGCGGGTTCTCCCAGATGACGGTTCCGCCCATGCCGAAGCCGATGCACATGGTGGTCAGGCCGTAGCGGACGTCCGGGCGCTGCTCGAAGCGGCGGGCCAGCTGGGTCATCAGACGCACACCGGAGGAGGCCAGCGGGTGGCCGAACGCGATCGCGCCGCCGTACGGGTTGACCCGCTCGTCGTCGTCCGCGATGCCGTAGTGGTCCAGGAACGCCAGCACCTGGACGGCGAACGCCTCGTTGACCTCGAACGCGCCGATGTCGTCGATGGTCAGACCGGCCTTGGCCAGCGCCTTCTCGGTCGCCGGGACGGGACCGATGCCCATCACCTCGGGCTCGACGCCGGCGAACGCGAAGCTCACCATGCGCATCTTGATCGGCAGGCCCAGCTCGCGGGCCACGTCCTCGGCGGCCAGCAGCGAGGCGGTCGCACCGTCGTTCAGGCCCGCCGCGTTGCCCGCGGTGATGTTGCCGTGCGGACGGAACGGGGTCTTCAGGCCGGCCAGCGACTCCATGGTGGTGCCCGGGCGCATCGGCTCGTCCGTGGTCGCCAGGCCCCAACCGGTCTCGCCGATCTCGGGGTTGGTGTTGCGGATCGCGATCGGCACCAGGTCCGGCTGGATGTCGCCGTTGGCGTACGCCTTCGCGGCCTTCTCCTGCGAGCGCACCGCGAACGCGTCGCAGCGCTCCTTGGTGAGGTGCGGGAAGCGGTCGTGCAGGTTCTCCGCCGTCATACCCATGAACAGGGCGGACTCGTCGACCAGCTTCTCCGAGACGAACCGCGGGTTCGGGTCCACGCCCTCGCCCATCGGGTGCCGGCCCATGTGCTCCACGCCGCCGGCCACGACCACGTCGTACGCGCCGAACGCGATGCCGCCCGCGGTGGTGGTGACGGCCGTCATCGCACCCGCGCACATCCGGTCGATGGCGTAGCCCGGAACGGACTTCGGCAGACCCGAGAGCAGCGCGGCGGTACGGCCGATGGTCAGACCCTGGTCACCGATCTGGGTGGTCGCCGCGACGGCGACCTCGTCGATCCGCTCGACCGGCAGGTTCGGGTTGCGACGCACGAGCTCGCGGATGCACTTGACGACCAGGTCGTCCGCCCGCGTCTCGTGGTACATGCCCTTCGGGCCGGCCTTGCCGAACGGGGTGCGGACGCCGTCGACGAAGACGACGTCCCTCGCGGTACGAGGCACGGGGGCTCTCCTCCCAGGGGGATGGCGGGGCGAGCGCGCAAATCAGCGACGCTGCTACGCGACCAATCTACCCACGAGTAACAACGGTGGGCAAGGAGCCGAAGAAGTGGGATGCGCAACCAGGGGCGCGGGGAACTGCGCGAAGCGGAAGGCACCCGACCGCAAGATCGCGACGCAGGGCAGTGCCTTGCACGTGCTCGCGACCCTACGGACGTGGCCTGCGCTTGTCGCGCAGTTCCCGCGCCCCTGAGCGCTCAGCCCTCCGCCGTCCTGAACGCCTCCGCGAGCGCCGGCGAGACCAGCTCCGTCTGCCAGGCGCGGGCCCCCAGGGCGTGCAGCGCGTCGGCGATCGACGTCGCGTCGGGTCGGGCCGGCGGCTCCCAGGAGACGCGGCGGACCAGGTCGGGGGTGATCAGGTTCTCCGCGGGCAGGTGGTGCTGCTCGGCGAGCGCGGCGACAGCCGCCCTCGCGCCGGTGAGGCGGGCCGCGGCGACCGGGTCCTTCTCGGCCCAGGCGCGCGGCGGCGGCGGCCCGTCGTGCGGGGCGGTCGCGGAGGGCAGCGCGTTCTCCGGGATCTCCCGGGCGCGTTCGATCGCGCCCAGCCACTGCTCGAGCTGGCGCCGGTTGACCCGGGGGCCGAAGCCCTGGACGGCGATCAGCGCGGGCGCGTTCAGCGGCATCGCGAGGGCCGCGTTGACGATCGCGGTGTCGGCCAGCACCCGGCCGGGGGAGACGTCGCGCTCGCGGGCGATCCGGTCGCGGGTCAGCCAGAGCTCGCGGACCACGGCGAGCTGGCGGCGGCGGCGGACCTTGTGCAGCTGGGAGGTGCGCCGCCAGGGGTCGACCCGGGGTGCGGGGCGGGGGGCGGCGGCGAGGGCGGCGAACTCCTGGTGGGCCCAGTCGAGCTTGCCCTGCCGGTCGAGTTCGGTCTCCAGCGCGTCGCGCAGGTCGACCAGCACCTCGACGTCGAGCGCGGCGTAGCGCAGCCAGGGCTCGGGCAGCGGGCGGGTGGACCAGTCGACCGCGGAGTGTTCCTTGGCGAGCGAGAGGCCGAGGATGTTCTCGGTCATCGGGCCGAGGCCGACCCGGGGGAAGCCGGCGAGCCGGCCGGCGAGTTCGGTGTCGAACAGCACACCGGGGTGCATACCGACGTCGAACAGGCACGGGAGGTCCTGGGTGGCGGCGTGCACGACCCACTCGGTGTCGTGGATGGCCTCGTCCAGCACGGACAGGTCGGGGCAGGCGATCGGGTCGATCAGCGCGGTGCCCGCGCCCTTGCGGCGCAATTGGATCAGGTAGGCGCGCTGGCCGTAGCGGTAGCCGGACGCGCGTTCGGCGTCGACGGCGACGGGGCCGGTGCCGGCGCGGAAGGCCGCGATGACGGCGGCGAGTGCCGCTGGGTCCGACACCACCGGTGGGAGTCCGTCCCTGGGTTCGAGGAGCGGAACCGGGGCGATCTCTTCTGGGATGGAGGCTACGGCGTCGGTCACCCCCCAAGGGTACGTCGTGTGCCGCCGCCGGGAGTGTTGTCCGACTGGTCGGACCATGTTCGGACCCGGGCCGTCCGGGGCGGGCGGGTCGTTCCGGAGGTCGGAGCGGGGCGGTGGGGGAGGGGTGACGGGCCGTCGGGAGGGGGCGCGGGAACGGCCCGGAGGAAACGTTCCTCCGGGCCGCCACCAGGGACGATGCGGATCAGTGGATGATTCCGGTGCGCAGCGCCACGGCGACCATCCCGGCCCGGTCGCCGGTTCCGAGCTTGCGGGCGATGCGGGCCAGGTGGCTCTTCACGGTGAGCGCGGACAGGCCCATCGCGACGCCGATCGCCTTGTTCGACTGGCCTTCGGCGACCAGCCGAAGCACCTCGACCTCGCGGCCGGACAGTTCCCGGTAGGCGGAGGGCTGCGCGCCGGGCGCACCGGGAGCGCCGGGGGCGGCGCCGGACTGGCCCGGCGCGCCGTGCATGCCGGGGTGGTGGTGGCCGGGGATCCCGGGGCGCCGCATCCGGCCGGCCAGGCCGGCACCGATCGGCAGTCCGGGACGGCCCGGCATCGGCATGCCGGTGCGGGTACCGGTGACCACGTATCCCTTGACGCCGCCGGCCAGGGCCGAGCGGACCGCGCCGATGTCGTCGGCGGCGGACAGTGCCAGGCCGTTCGGCCAGCCCGCGGCGCGGGTCTCGGCCAGGACGGTCAGGCCGGAGCCGTCGGGGAGGTGGACATCGGCGATGCAGATGTCTCGCGGGTTGGAGATCCGGGGTCGGGCCTCGGCGATCGAGGAGACCTCGATGACGTCACGGACGCCGAGCGCCCATAGATGCCGGGTCACCGTGTTCCGGACCCGGGGATCAGCGATGACCACCATGGCGGTGGGCTTCGTCGGACGGTAGGCGACCACGTTTGCTGGGTGCTCAAGAAGGACCGACACCTGGGGCCTCCTGCGGGGAGTGGCGGACGGAACCCCGAGGGGGCGGTCGGAGTGTTCCGCATCTGGAAAGGGTCACTGACACCTTCGGCATCAACCGTGACCGGCTTTAGCAAGTGATCACGATCTGGTGAGTAACAATACGGACAAATCGAGCAGGCGACCGGTACGACCTGCCCGGAAATCGCACAGATCCGATCGATTTCGGCAGTGCGGTGATCATGAACGGTCGGGTAACCGACCGGGAGCGTCCACGAAGTCACACTTCGTCAGCCCTGCGGGTGGTCGCGCACCGGGACGGCTGACGGTCCCCCCGGGGTGTCTACGGCACGGGGGGTGCGGACGGCTGTGCGAGCGCGGGGGTGACGGTGGCGCCGGGCCGGAACGGGCGGGTGGCGGTCAGTGCGGGTTGCGCGGCCGGCGGCGGGCAGGCATCGGCACCACGCCGCCGAGGGCGCCGGAGTCGGCGGCCGGCGGCGGGGTGGACGGGGCGGGCGGCAGCCCGGCGCACACGCACAGCAGCTCGGCCCAGGCGGCCAGGTGACGGTCGAAGCGGCGGTCGGCGGGCGTCCAGGACGCGCGCAGCTCGATCTCGGTGGAGGCGCCGCGTTCGGCCAGCGCCCCGAAGTACTGCGAGTGGCATCTGGTCACGGTGCCGCCCGGCTCGGCGAACCGGGCGCCGTGCGCCTGGAGGGCGTCCATCAGCCAGCTCCAGCCGACCTCGGACAGCAGCGGGTCGCCGGCCATCTCCGGCTCCAGCTCGGCCCGGGTCATGGTGACCACCCGGAACTCGCCGTTCCAGGCCTCCGGAGAGGCCGGATCGTGCAGCAGGACCAGGGTGCCGTCGGCCAGTTCCTCGCCGTCCACCTCGACCGAGGCGGACAGCGCGAAGGCGTGCGGGGCCAGCCGGCGGGGGGCGGGCCGAGGGGACAGCTGCACCTCGGGACGCAGCCGCGCCCCGGTCAGCGCCTCGACCGCCTCGCGGAACTCGATCGGCACCGACTCCCTGCCCGTTCCTCCACCCTGTGCGGATTGCCCGCCGACCGCTGCCATGTGCGGAAGCCTAGGTGGCGCGGGCCCGCAATCCGAGCACTTTCGTACCTCCGGCGTGCCGAAATTCCGGAAATCGGCCAGGCCGGGACCGCTGTGCGCGCCACGGGTGTCCGAGGTGTCCGTTTTGCCTGGTGGGCGGCCGGGACGGGAGCGCCCGCGTGCGAGGATGTGGGACGTGAGTGAGACCCCCGCAGCCCAGTCCGGTCAGCGGCCCCGCGGCGCCGCGTACGACTCCGTCTTCCTGCGCGCCGCCCGCAACGAGCCGGTGCCGTACACCCCCGTGTGGTTCATGCGGCAGGCCGGCCGCTCGCTGCCCGAGTACCTGAAGGTCCGCGAGGGCATTTCGATGCTCGACTCCTGCATGCGGCCCGACCTGGTCAAGGAAATCACCATGCAGCCGGTGCGCCGGCACAAGGTGGACGCCGCGATCTTCTTCTCCGACATCGTCGTCCCGCTCAAGGCGGTCGGCATCGACGTGGAGATCAAGGGCGGCGTCGGCCCGGTGATCGCCGACCCGATCCGCACCAAGGCCGACCTGCAGCGGCTGCGTCCGCTGGAGCCGGACGACATGCCGTACATCACCGAGGCGGTCGGCCTGCTGGTCGCCGAGCTCGGCGCCACCCCCCTGATCGGCTTCGCCGGCGCGCCGTTCACGCTGGCCAGCTACCTGATCGAGGGTGGCCCGTCGAAGTCGTACGAGAACACCAAGGCGATGATGTACGGCGAGCCCGAGCTGTGGGCGGAGCTCGTCGACCGGCTCTCGCAGATCACCTCGGCGTTCCTGAAGATCCAGATCGAGGCGGGTGCCTCGGCGATCCAGCTGTTCGACTCCTGGGCGGGCGCACTCGCGCCCGACGAGTACCGCCGTTCGGTGATGCCCGCCAGCGCCAAGGTGTTCGACGCGGTCGCGCCGTACGGGGTGCCGCGGATCCACTTCGGCGTCAACACCGGCGAGCTGCTCGGCCTGATGGGCCAGGCCGGCGCGGACATCGTCGGCGTCGACTGGCGGGTCCCGCTGGACGAGGCCGCCAACCGGGTCGGCCCCGGCAAGGGCCTGCAGGGCAACCTCGACCCGGCCGTGCTGTACGCCCCCACGCACGTGGTGGAGACCAAGGCCCGCGAGGTGCTGCACGCCGCCCAGGCGCTCGGCGGCAGCCACCACATCTTCAACCTCGGCCACGGCGTCATGCCGACCATGGACCCGGACGCGCTGACCCGCCTGGTCGCCTTCGTCCACGAGGCCAGCGCCCGCTGAGGCCTTACGGCCTGTCGCCGCCGAGGAACGCCAGGACCGCCAGGATCCGGCGGTGGGTGTCCTCGGCGGGCGGCAGGTCGAGCTTCAGCAGGATGTTGCCGATGTGCTTGGCCACCGCCGCCTCCGACACCACCAGCCGGCGGCAGATCTCCGCGTTCGAACAGCCCCGGGCCATCAGCTCCAGCACCTCCCGCTCACGGGGCGTCAGTCGCTCCAGCGGGTCCCGGCGGTGGGCCAGCAGTCGGCGCACCACCTCCGGATCGACCACGGTGCCGCCGGAGGCCACCGTGTCCACCGCGTCCAGGAACTCCTCGACGTGGCCGATCCGGTCCTTCAGGAGGTAGCCGACGCCCGAGCCGTCGCCGCCGGCCAGCAGCTCCGTCGCGTACGAGCGCTGCACGTACTGGCTGAGCACCAGCACCGGCAGGCCTGGCCGTTCGGTGCGCAGGGCGATCGCCGCGCGCAGGCCCTCCTCGGCCAGGCCAGGTGGCATCCGGACGTCGGTGACCACCAGGTCGGGGCGGTGCCCGGCGACCGCCGCCAGCAGGGACGGGGCGTCGCCGACCGCCGCGATCACCGTGTGGCCGAAACGTTCCAGCAGGCCCACCAGGCCCTCCCGCAGCAGGACGGAATCCTCGGCCAGTACTAGGCGGAGCGGGCGTCGGGCAGCAGGGGGCACGGGATCTCCACACGCAGCAGGGTCGGCCCGCCGGGCGGGCTGCTGACGGACAGTCTGCCGTCCACCACCGCGATCCGGTCGGCCAGCCCCGTCAACCCCGTGCCGCGGGACGGGTCCGCGCCGCCCCGGCCGTCGTCGGACACCTCCAGCACCAGCAGCCCGCCCTCGCGGCGGCCCGCCACCCCGAGCCGGGACGCGCCGCTGTGCCGGGCCGCGTTCGTCAGCGCCTCGCACACCGCGAAGTAGCCCGCCGACTCCACCGCCGCGGGCAGCCGGCCCGGCAGGGCGACGTCCACGTCCACCGGCAGCGGCGAACGGTCCGCCAGGTCCGCACAGGCGTCCGGCAGGCCGCGGTCGGCGAGCACCCTGGGGTGGATGCCGTGGATCAGCTCGCGCAGCTCCGCCAGTGCCCGGTCCGCCTCGGCGTGCGCCGCCGCCAGCCGCTCCCGCAGCGGGCCGTCGGCCGGGGCGTCCAGCCGGGCCATGCCGAGCACCATCGACAGCGCCACCAGCCGCTGCTGCGCGCCGTCGTGCAGGTCCCGCTCGATCCGGCGGCGCTCCGCCTCGAAGGTGTCCACCAACCGGGCCCGTGAGCGCACCAGCTCACCGACCTGCTCCTGGGCACCCGTCAGCATCCGCGTCAGCGCGGCCCGGGCGCCCGCCAGCACCGTCAGCGGGTACCCTGCCGCGGGCAGCAGCACCGCGCCCGCCGCGGCCAGCGCCCAGGCCGGGCCGAACGTCTGCACCTGCCACGCCTTCAGCACGTTCACCTGCCCGCCGTCCAGCGCCAGCAGCAGTGGCGTGGCCAGCAGCGCGACCGGCGCCAGCGCCCCCGCCACCGCCAGCAGGTCCAGCGGCCACAGCAGGAACGCCGACAGCACCGCGCCGCCCAGCTCCCGCCAGGTCGCCCCCTCGGAGAGGCGGGTACGCAGCCACGCCCGCACCCCCGGACCGTCCGGCAGCCGATGCGGATCCGCCGGCGGCTTCCCGCCCATCAGCCGCAGCAGCCGCCGCTCCCACGCCCCGAACGGCAGCCCCGCGAGCGGCAGCGCCAGTACCAGCGGCAGGCCCACCAACAGCAGCGACAGGGCCGTGCCGGCCGCCGTCCACACCAGCAGCAGCACGCACAGCAGCAGCCCGGACAGGCCGCTCGCCAGCAGGTAGGCCGCCGAGCGCCACGGCCACGCCGTCCGCAGGAAACCCGGCCGGCGCAGCGCCTGCCAGCAGTCCGCAGCCATCGGTGCCCCTTGTCGTCGCCGGATCCTGCAACCCTAGGACCGGGCCGCCACCCCGCGCGGTAGAGCGGGCTCTACCCTTCGCAGTGGAGACAGCACCGCTGTGCGCGCGGGCCCGCCCCGGTTGGCTGAGGCCCATGACGACCGGAACCATCAGGCTCGCCACCCGCTCGCTGCGGGCCGGCGGCCCCGCCCTGCTCGCCCCCTTCACCGCCCTCGCCCTCGGCGTGGCGCTGATGGCCATCACCCTGCTCGGCCTCGCCGCGAGCACCGCCCTGCCGCCCGGCGACGACCGGACCGCGCTGATCGCGCAGCTCGGCACCGGCTGCGGTGTCGCCGTCTTCACCGCCGGGTTCGTGGTCGCGTCCAGCTACGCCTACGCGGTGGCCCGGCGACGGCGCGAACTAGGCCTGCTCCGGCTGGCCGGCGCGACCCGCGGCCAGGTACGGCGCAGCGTGCTCGCCGAGGCGGCGCTGCTCGGCCTGCTCGCCGCCGCGACCGGCACCGTCCTGGCCCGGTCCGGCACCCCGCTCTTCGCCCGGCTGCTGACCGCCGCCGAACTCGCCCCCGAAGGCTTCCGGATCGGCACCCCCGCCTGGCCGCTGGTCACCGCCTTCTGCACCGGCCCGCCGGTCGCGCTCACCGCCGTCGCCGTCGCCGCCTGGCGAGCCGGCCGGGTCCGCCCGCTGGAGGCACTGCGCGAGGCCGACCTCGACACCCGGGTGATGACCCCCGGCCGGTGGCTGTGCGGCCTCGCCCTGCTCGGCACCGCCGCCGCTCTCACCGGCACCGCGCTGCTCGGCGACCCCGCCGACCTGCTGCACCGCAAGACGTACACGCTGCAGCCGATGGTGCTGATCTCCGCCGCCGCGCTGCTCGCCCCCGTCCTGGCCCGGCCGCTGCTGCGCCTGCTCACCGCCCGCCGCCTGCTCGGACGGCTGGTGCGTGGCGGGGCGCTCACCGGCGTGCGCCGGACCGGCGCCGTCACCGCGCCCGTCCTGCTGGCCGTCGCGCTGGCCGGCTCGCTGACCGGCGCACCCGCCACCGTCGCCGCCGCCCGCGCCGCCGAAGCCCGCACCCGGACCGCCGCCGACCACCTGCTCACGCCCCGGGCCGGCGACGGCGACACGCTTGCCGCCGCGCTGCGCGACCTGCCCGGCGCGGTGGTCTCGCCGACCGCCACCACCGGCCTCGCCGTGGTCGAACCCGACGGCACCGCCGTGCGCGCCCAGGGCCGGGCCGTCGCCGACCCCGCCGCGCTGGCCGCCGTCACCCGGCTCTCCGTGGCGGCTGGGGACGTCACCACGCTCGGCGACGACAGCGTGGTGCTCGCCGAGGAATGGGGACACCCGGCGGTCGGCGACCAGGTGCCGGTGGTGCTCGCCGACGGCACCCGCCGCACCCTGCGGGTCGCCGCCGTGCTGCGCGACGGCACCGGCGACAACCCCGTCTACCTCTCGGTGTGCAACGCCTCCGGTGTGCAAATCGACCGGATCGACCTGCGGCTCGCCCCCGGCGCCGAGGACCTGCTGCGGGACCTCGCCCGGGCCCACGGCGCGACGCTCGCCACCCGCGCCGACTGGCTGGCCGCGCGGTACCCCACCGACGACCCGATGCGGATCCGGCGGATCGCCGGCGTTCTCGGCCTCGCACTCCTCTACACCGCGATCGCGCTCGCCCATGCCGTCCTCACCACCACCGCCGACCGGCGACGCGAACTCGCCCAACTCCGGCTGGCCGGCGCCACCCGCGCCCAGGTGGTGGGCCTGGTCGCCGCCGAGACCGTCACCGTCGTCGCCGCTGGCGCGTTGCTCGGCGCCGCCGTCACCGCCACCGGACTAGGCGCCATGCAGACCGCGCTGCGCCTGCTCGGCGCCGCCGCCCCGCTCACCGTTCCGTGGCGGGCGCTGGGGGTGACGGCGCTGCTGTGCGCGGCGATCGCGACGGCTTGCGCGAGCGCGGCGGCGTTGTACGCGGTGCGGGCGCGGCCGATCATCGCGCTGCGCTGAGCGATCGGGCCCGAGGGCCGGGTGTTGGCGCCGAGCGCGGTGGTCGCCGTGGTTCGCGCGGTGTGGGCCCGGCCGGTCGCGGGGTGGTGCCGGCTGGCCGGGTCGTCGGCGGTGGTGCGGTGAGGGTCAGTCCTCCGGTTCGGTCGTCGGCGGGTGCTGCGGGGGTGCGGGCGGGTTCTTCCAGGAAGGGGTCGTCGGGCGGGGGCGGGTGCGGTAGTGGCGGCGGAGGAGCCAGGCGGCGGGGGCCACGACCAGGAGGAACGGGGCGCCGGCGGCCAGGACCACCAGGAGGCCGTGCAGGACGGCGAGCAGGGCGTGCCAGCCGCCGGTGAGGGCCTTGCCGACCGAGGCCCAGAAGCCGTCCTTGTGCTTGGGCACGGCGCCGGTGGGCCGCTGGGCGTCCGTCAGCAGGTCGAGCGTCACGGTGGACAGCGACGTCCGGGAGGTGAGCTGCTGCTGCTGGCGTTCCAGCGCTTCCAGGTCGGACTCGCGGCGGGTCAACTCGCTTTCCAGTGACACCACTTCGGAGAGTGTCTTGGCCTCCGCCATCAGTGCCCGGACCCGGTCCACGCTGGCCCGCATCGACTTGATCCGGCTGTCCACGTCGGCGATCTGCCCGGTCAGGTCGTCGGACTGGCTGGTCATGGCGAGTCGCTGGCCCAGCCCGCCGAGCGCGTCGACGGTCTTCTGGTAGGACTCCGACGGCACCTTCAGCGTCAGGGTGGCCTCGGCGCCGTCGCCCGCGCCGCGCCGGCTCTCGGTCGCCACGTAGCCGCCGGCCTGCCCGACCAGGTCCACGGCCTTGTCCCGGGCCGGTTCCAGGGCGTCCACCCGGACGGTCATCCTGGCCTGGTAGGCGATCTGACGGTTCGTCGGCTGGCCGCTCGCCCCGGCGGGCGGGGCCGCCGTTCCGCCCGCCCCGGCAGCGGCGACCGCCGCCTTGCCGTCACCGGGCGCTGCCGCCGGTGCGGCCGCCTGGTCCGCCGCCTTGGACGCCGAACTGCCCTCGTTCGCGCTGCATCCGGCCAGCAGCAGCACCGCCGCCAGTACGCCGACGGCCCCCGCTCTGTGCACCCGTACTCCCATGCCCGTGTCCCCTCCCCGGGTCGCGGGCGGGCCGCTCGCCCGCCCCGTCAGCACTGTGACGCGTGGGCCCGCGGACCGGACCCGGGCCGGCGGTACCGGAATGATCACGCCTCGGCGTCACCGCGGTCTCGGCGCCCAGTGGGCCGGTTCGGGATTCGGGATAAGGGCTGGAAGACTTCGAGGCATGGCGAAACCTCACGTCGTGGTGATCGGTGGCGGCGTCGCGGGCCTGGCCGCGGCCGCCTTCCTCAGTGACCGGCCGGTGCGGGTCACCGTGCTGGAGGCATCCGACCGCTTCGGCGGCAAACTGCTCGGCGGGGAGGTCGGCGGCGTCCGGGTCGACCTCGGCGCGGAGTCGATGCTGGCCCGCCGCCCCGAAGCCGTCGAACTGGCCCGGCAGGTCGGTCTCGGCGAGCAGCTGGAGCCGCCCACCACCGCCAAGGCGTCGATCTGGACCCGCGAGGGCCTGCGTCCGATGCCCGGCGGCCAGTTGATGGGCGTGCCCGGCGACCTGGACGCCCTCAAGGCCTCCGGCGTGCTCACCCCCGAGGGGCTGGAGCGGGCCGCGAACGAGCAGCCCGCCGAGATCGGCGACGACGCCGCGATCGGCGGCTACATCGCCGCCCGGCTCGGCCGCGAGGTCGTCGACCGCCTGGTCGAACCGCTGCTCGGCGGCGTGTACGCCGGGCACGCCGACGAGATCTCGATCCGCGCCGCCGTCCCGCAACTGCTGGCGCTCGCCCAGCGCGAAGGCTCGCTGACCGAGGCCGTCCGCGAGCTCACCGGCCGCTCCACCGCCACCGGCCCGGTCTTCCAGGGCCTGCGCGGCGGCCTCGGGACCTTCCCCGACGCCATCGCCGCCCACGACCGCGCGCACGGCGCCGAACTGCTCACCGGCCACCCCGTCGAGGCGCTGCGCCGCACCCCCGACGGCTGGCAGGTCACCACCGGCGGACAGCAACTGCACGCCGACGCCGTGGTGCTGGCCGTCCCCGCCCCGTACGCCGCCGCGCTGCTCGCCGCCGACGCGCCCGGTGCCGCGGCCGAGCTACGGGAGATCGAGTACGCCTCGATGGCCCTGGTCACGCTGGCCTTCCGGCGCGCGGACCTGGCCGACAGCCCGCTCACCGGCAGCGGCTTCCTGGTGCCGCCGGTGGACCGCCGCAACATCAAGGCGTCCACCTTCTCCAGCAACAAGTGGGGCTGGCTGGAGCGCTCCGCGCCCGACACCTTCCTGCTGCGCACCTCGCTCGGCCGGCACCGCGAGGACGCCGCGCTCCAGCTGGACGACGCCGAAATCGTCGCCCGCTCGCTGGCCGACCTGCACGAGGCCGTCGGCCTGACCGCCACCCCCTACGACCACGCCGTCACCCGCTGGACCGACGGCCTCCCGCAGTACCCGGTCGGACACCTCGACCGGGTCGCCCGGATCCGCACCCAGCTGGACGCGCTCGGCGCGATCACCGTGTGCGGCGCCGCCTACGACGGCGTGGGCATCCCCGCCGTCGTCGCGAGCGCCCGCAAGGCCGCCGAAGCCGTCCACCCCGTCAGCTGAACCACCCGCACAGAAGGGACAATGGGCTCATGACCGAAAGCACTGAGCAGCCCGTGAAGAAGAAGGCCCGCGACCTCAACCAGGTGATCCGCTACACCATGTGGTCGGTGTTCAAGCTCAAGGACGGCCTCCCCGAGGACCGCTCCGCCCTGGTGGCCGAGGTGGACGCCCTCTTCGAGCAGCTCGCCGCCAAGGACGTCACCATCCGCGGCACCTACGACGTGTCCGGCCTCCGCGCCGACGCCGACCTGATGATCTGGTGGCACGCCGAGAACTCGGACGACCTGCAGGAGGCGTACAACCGCTTCCGCCGCACCGAGCTGGGCCGCCACCTGGAGCCGGTCTGGTCGAACATGGCGCTGCACCGCCCCGCCGAGTTCAACAAGTCGCACATCCCCGCGTTCCTCGCCGACGAGCGCCCCCGCGAGTACGTGTGCGTCTACCCGTTCGTCCGCTCCTACGAGTGGTACCTGCTCCCCGACGAGGAGCGCCGGGCGATGCTGTCCGAGCACGGCCAGATGGCCCGCGGCTACCCGGACGTGCGCGCCAACACCGTCGCCTCGTTCGCGCTCGGCGACTACGAGTGGCTGCTGGCCTTCGAGGCCGACGAACTGCACCGCATCGTCGACCTGATGCGCGACCTGCGCCCGTCCCGCGCGCGCCTGCACGTGCGCGAGGAGGTGCCGTTCTTCACCGGCCGCCGCAAGTCGGTCGGCGACCTGGTCGCCGGACTGTTCTGACCCGCAGACCGGACGCCGCCGCCGTGCTCCTGCGCGGTGGCGGCGTTTTTTGCTAGCGGTGGCCCAACGCGGCCCGCAGGCGCGGGTCCTGGACGGCTTCGGGGCCGCGGATGGCGACGGCGGTGAGCAGGTCGTCGGTGGTGCCGGTGCGGCAGATGTGGGGCCAGCGGAGGGTGCGGAGCAGGCGCTGGCCGGCGGGGGCCGCCCAGGCGGTGTAGGCGTGGACGTCGACGCGGGCCATTAGCAGGGTGCCGCCCGTCAGGACCAGGGGCAGGGCGTACCAGGCGAGGGCCGTCCGGGCCGCCTGGCCGTCGGCGGTCAGGACGATCGTGAGCAGCAGCATCGCGACCGCCGCGAGCAGCGCCCAGCGCACCTGCCGGACCGCCCGCCGGGCCCGGTCCCGGATCACCGCCGGTGTCGCCAGCCCGGCCAGCGCCAGCCGGTCGCCGATGTCCCGGACGGTGGGGTGGGCGGCCAGCGCCGCCTTCAACTGGGCGGTGCGGCACTGGCCCTCGGGCCCGATCGCGCTGATCAGCGCCCGCTCCAGCCGGCCCCGGCCCTGCGGATCGACCACCGTCGTCCACCCCGTGTGCGCGAGGTGCAGCCTGCCCAGCCCGGCCATCCGGACCAGCGCCAGCTCCACCACCCGGCCCGGTCCGCCCGCCAGGTACGCGGTCTCGTACAGGCCGATCCCGGCGGCCCGGTCGGCGGCCGGCAGATGCTCGGCGAGGGCGTCGGCGATCGCGGCGACCCGGACCAGGTGCAGACAGGACAGCACCGCGGCGGCACAGGTCGGGATCAGCAGCAACACCCACATGATGTTTGTTCTAGTCCTGGGTGTGCGGCAAGTGGAATGGATCCACCTGCCGCGATACCGAACTGTGACACGGCCTCAGCTCGAGCCGCACGAACTGGACGACCCGCAGGAGCTGGACGAACCGCACGAACTGGACGACCCGCAGGAGTGCGAGGATCCGCAGGAGTGCGACGACCCGCAGGAGTGCGACGACCCGCAGGAGTGCGAGGATCCGCCGGAGTGCGAGGACCCGCAGGAGTGCGAGGATCCGCCGGAGTGCCCGCCCGAGTGGCCGGAGTGGCCGGAGTGCCCCGAGGAGCCGGACGACCCGCAGGAGACGGCGGTGCTCCCGCACCACGCCCCGGTGGTGGCCGCCGCCGTGGTGTCCGAGGTGCTGAACGCGTGCGTCGAACGCTTCGACTTCGCCATCCGGACCGGCCGGACCGGTCCGGCCGTGGTGCCGTCGAGCGCCTCGCGCAGCGGCTGGTCGGCGGGGTCGGTCAGTGCGGCGGACCCGTCCAGCGCGAACGCGCCGACCACGGCCGCGTACTGCCGGTCGACCTCGCGCGGCTGCCACGGGCTGCTGCCCCGCACCAGCTCCAGCTGGCGCTCCCCGGCGGGCGTGATCCGCGCCTTCGGTGGCCGTCCGACCATCAGGCGCACGGCGGCGACCAGGACCAGTGCCCCGAACGCGAAGAACGGGGGAGTGCTGGTGTCCCGATCCGGCGCGTGCAGCCAGTGGAAGGTGGAGATCGTCCCGAGCCCCAGGGCCGTCCACAGCGCGAACACCTCCATCCTGCGGGCGCGCCAGGCCGCCTTGAGCTTGGCCGGGTGGCGCATCAGGCCGCGGGCGGCCAGCGCGTCGCCGATCCGCTGCACGTCCGGGCTGCCCAGTACGGACGCGCGCAGCACCGACAGGTCCCGTCCGGTGCGGCCGCCGACGGCGGTGATCAGCACCTGCTCGACGGCGTCGCGCGGTGCGACGTCGGTGACCGTCACCCGGTGGGCGCGGGAGATCACCGCGCGGCCCTCACGTTCCATCCGGACCAGCGCGGTGTCCACCGCCCGGGCCGGGCCGCCGGCCAGGAAGGCGGCGTTCAGCAGCGGCATGCCGCGTCCGGGCAGGCCCTGCGGTTCGGTGACCCGGCGGCAGCGGTGGTTGAAGACAGTGGCGGCGACCATGGTCACGGCGACCAGGGCCAGGGCCACGAAGAACAGGCTGTTCCACATTCCCCCGTGTGTCCTTTCGTGCGATGGATCGGTGCGGCGGCAGCGTGGTGCTGCGGTGGTTACCGGTGTGCCTTCACGGCGCGGCGCGGCAGCAGGCGGGCCCAGCGGCGGGTGGCCGGGTGGAGCAGGTGGTGCAGCGCCGGGTGCCAGGGTGCGGTGGGTGCGGCGTCCAGGGCCCAGCCGGCGAAGGTGCGGGCGTCTGCCCGGTAGCCGCCGGTGAGCGGGTGGTCGGCGGCGTAGCGGCGGAACAGCGGCGCGAAGTCCGCGCCGAGCAGTTCGGGAAGTTCGGGCATCAGGTGGCCGACGGTCTCCCGGCGCTTGGCGATCAGGCCCTCGGCCTGGGTGCGCAGTTGCGCGGGGTCGAATCCGGCCGGGGCGGGTCCGCCGGCCACCAGGGCGGCCAGCAACTGTTCCTGGCGGGCGGCCAATTGGTGTCGGGCCAGGGCGAGTTCGGCGTCGGCGCGGTCACGGATCAGATATTCGTCCAGTTCGGACACGGTCGGGCTCCTCCCGGTGGTCGCGGGCCGTGCGGTGGACCCGGCGGATGGCGTCGAGTTCGGCGGACAGTTCGGCGGGCGGCGGGTAGGCGCCGTCGCGTTCCAGCAGCACCCCGGGCGGGTCGGTGCGTTCGCACAGCGCGGCGAGCACGTCCAGCACGGGGGCGGTGACGGGGTGGGTGTGGGTGTCGTGCCAGACGCCGTCGCGTTCCACCCCGCCGGCGACGTGCACGTAGGCGAGCGCGTCCAGCGGCAGCCGGTCGAGTTCGGCGGCCGGGTCGATGCCCAGGTTGACCCGGTTGGTGTGCAGGTTGGCGACGTCCACCAGCAGGTGCACGCCGGTGCGTTCGACGAGTTCGGCGAGGAACTGGGCCTCCGTCAACTCGTCGCCCGGCCAGGCCAGGTGGGCGGCGATGTTCTCCAGCGCCAGCGGCACCGGCAGTTCGCGCTGGGCGATCCGCACATTGGCGGCCACCACCCGCAGCGCCTCCCGGGTGCGCGGCACCGGCAGCAGGTGCCCGGCCTCCAGGCCGCCCGCCCGGACGAACGCCAAGTGCTCGCTGACCAGCGGCGCACCGAGCGCCTCGGCGACCGAGGCCAGCCGGGCCAGCCGCGCCGGGTCGGGTTCGGTGGCGTCACCGAGCCCCAACGAGACGCCGTGCGGAACGACGGTGACGCCCCGTTCGCGCAGCGCGGTCAACGAAGGCGGCAGATGGTCGGCGCAGACGTTCTCGGCGACCACCTCCACCCAGTCCAGACCGGGCAGCCGCTCCACGGCGGTGTCGATCTCGGGGCGCCAGCCGAGCCCCGTACCCAGCTGCGGAATTCCGTGCGAGGACACAAAACACCCCTTCCCGCCGGGCCTTTCGACGGCCCCGCCTCCCCCATGCCGAGGGTGTATCCGGACGGAGCCGGTGCCAAGCAGGACACCGGAAACTCAGAGCTGAACTTGAGGTTTCCCACTCACTGAACCGACCGGCCCGCAGGTGGGGGAAATTCAGCAGCGCGCAGGCGAACGATTGACTAACGTGACATGCCTATGACTTCTATGCCGTACCACATCCGCCCGTTCGCACCCGAAGACGCCGCCGGGGCCACCGAGGCCTACCGGGCCGGCCGGCCGCACCTGGTCGTCACACCCGAGGTGACCAACTGGCTCGTCGGACTGCCGCACTTCAACCTGCTGGTCGCCGAACGCGGCGGACAGGTCGTCGGCTCCGCGAGGTTCGGCCCGGTCACCGAGAGCACCACCCCCGACCAGGGCTTCCTGAACGTCAGCGTGATGCCGGAACACCGCGGCGCCGGCATCGGCACCGCGCTGCTCACCGCCGCCGAACGCGAACTTGCCGCGCTCGGCGTCCGCGACGCCCACGGCTGGGCCGACGGCACACCCGAAGCACTCGGCTTTGCCGCCGCCCGCGGCTACCGGCGCGGCCGCCGCGCCCAGTACGCCGGCCTCGACCTCACCGTCCCGCTGCCGCCACTGCCGCCCACCCCGCCCGGCATCGAACTGCGCACCGCCGCCGACTTCCTGGACGACCCGCACCCGATCTACCTGGTCGACATCGACGCCACCCGCTCCGAACCCGGCGACCTCGTCCTCGACGACCAGTCGTACGAAGGCTGGCTCGCCGAGATCTGGCAGCGCCCCGACCAGGACCACACCCTCACCACCGTCGCCCTCGACCACGGCGAGGCCGTCGCCTTCTCCGCCGCCCAGACCGACGGCCGCCACTACTGGTCGGCGTTCACCGCCACCCGCTCCACCCACCGCGGCCGAGGCCTCGCCAAGCTCGCCAAAGCGCATGCGCTTCGGCGCGCGCAGGACCGGGGGTTGGCTGCCGCGTACACGCACAACGACGGGGAGAACGCGCCGATGCTCGCCATCAACGACTGGTTCGGGTACGGGGTTTGCGCGGAGGAGTGGAAGCACAGCCGGACGCTCTAGCTGCGCGAGCGGTTGGGCGCGAAATCAGGGGCGCGGGGAACTGCGCGACAAGCGCAAAGCCCGTCCGCAAGGTCGCGATCACGTGCAGGTCATTGTCCTGCGTCGCGATCTTGCGGTCGGGTGCGTTCCCCTTCGCGCAGTTCCCCGCGCCCCCGGTTGTGCTCCCCCTGGTTTCGCGCCCTCCTACTCGACGTCGACCCCGTGGTCGCGGGCCAGGCCGGCCAGGCCGTCCGCCCAGCCCTGGCCGATGGCGCGGAGTTTCCAGCCGTCGGACGGGTGGCGGTAGAGCTCGGCGACCAGCATGGCGGAGATGGCGGGGTCGGTCGGCGGGTGGAAGACCCAGCGGCCGGCGCCGGAGGCGAGTTCGACGGCGGGGTCGATCAGGTCGGCGCAGGTGGCGTCGCCGTCCGTGTCGAGGTTGACCGACATCACGACGCGGCGGATGGCGTCCGGCAGTTGGCCGGTGCGGACGATCGCGCTGCCGTCGCCGGGTTCCAGGATGACGGCGCCGTCGGCCGCGGTCGGCTGGTGGTAGAAGACGAAGTCCTCGTCGGCGCGCACCTTGCCGTCGGGGCCGAGGAGCAGCAGCGTCAGATCGGCTTCCGCGCCGCCGGCCCGGAAGCGGACCCGTACCTCGCCGTCCGGGAGGGCGGTGTTCTGGCCGGGCATCAGTTCCACCGCCGGTGTCTCGTCGGCCCGTTGGGCGGGGACGGGGGCGGGCCCGAGGCGGCCGGGGAGGCCGTGTTCGCGGAGCAGGGTGAGCAGCATCGGGCCGTCCACCAGGGTGAGCGGCTGGCCCTCGGCGTGCTTGCGCGAGCCGGGGCCGAAGCCCGAAGTGGTGACCAGGATGCCGCGGTTGGCGCCCTGCCGGCGCATGGTGGATTCGAGGTCGCGGACGGCGCTGGGGGAGACGGTGTGCCGGTAGCGCTTGGCCTGGATGACGATCTTTCCGCCGGTGATCGGGTCCGGGTCCTCGGCGAGCACGTCCACGCCCTCGTCGCCGCTGCGGGCCGTGGTGCTGGTGCGGAAGCCGCGGCGGCGGAACAGTTCGGCGATCAGCTTCTCGAACTCGATCGGGTCCATCGCGAACAGGTCGGGCTCCTCGCCGTCCCCGGCGGAGGTCGCGGCGGCCGGGATCGGGGCGACCGTGTCGGCCTTCTCCGGTCGGTTGGACAGCCGTCCGGCGAGCCCGTCGAGCAGGCAGTCCAGCGGGGCGACCCGGTCCAGGGCGAGCCCGGCGAAGGTCTCCCGGTCGACCTCCACCGCGAGCAGGCAGCGGTCGCCCTCCTGGCCGGTCGCCGGGTCCGGGGCCACCACGACGCCGTTCAGGCCGACCGAGGCGATCAGGTGGTCGGTGTCGGCCCGGAACACCTCGGCCAGCACGCGCAGCGCGCACTGCGCCAGCACCTCGCGGTAGATCTCCTTGCGCTGGGTGGCGGGCCGGGCCACCTCGTCCTCGCGGTCGTCGGACCGGACGTAGCGGTACCGGCCGACCGTCGGCACCACATCGAACGCCGGCAGCTCCCAGCGCACCACCAGCCGGCGGGTGTCCGCGTCCCAGGAGGCCTCGCCGTCGGTGGGGAAGCCGTCCGGCCAGTCCTCCCGCCAGTCGATGACCGCCTCGAAGTACTCGGCCACGGCTGCCGCGTCGCCCGCCCGCAGCCGGGAGGCGAGCTGCCCGGCCTGGGTGCTCTGCCCGGCCAGCAGCCGGTGCCGCTCGGCCGCCCACGCGTCGTACTGGGCGCGGTAGTCCGCGAGTTGACGCTGCCGCTGCTGCTCGGCCGCCCCTGCCGCATGCCAGTCGTACTCGAACCTGGCCCGGGCGTGCGCGGCCTGCTCCTCCCACTGGCGGCGGGCGGCCGGGTTGTACGCCTGGGCGCCCGTCAACGGCGGGACCAGGTACCAGTTCTGATCGGGCATCGGCACCGGATTACCCAGCGGACCCGGGTCGAACGGCGGGACCGCGCCCTGCCCGCCCCGGCTCTGCTCCGCAAGCGAGAACCCCGGACCGGCCAGCCCCGCCGCCAGCACCCCGCGCAACTCGGCGACCCGGTGGTCCAGTTCGGCCGTCCGCCGGGCCGCGTCCGCATCCCGCTGCTGCTGGTACGCCTTCAGCGCCTCGCGCTCACCCCGCGCGGCTGCTCGCTGCGCCTCGCGCTGCGCCCGCTCGTTGTCCCGCTGCTGCGCGGCCGCCGCCTTTCGCTGCGCCTCCGCGCGCTGGTGCTGCGCGCGCTGCGCCTCCGCCAGTACCGACCACACCCCGGAAGACCGCCGCCGCGCCACGCCCGCCCCACCCACATCCAGACCGATCAAGAGCGATCAGTCTTCCACGGGGGCGGGCGCCCGCGCCTCCTACTCGACCGGCTTCAGCTTCAGCGAGATCGAGTTGATGCAGTACCGCTGGTCGGTCGGCGTCCCGTAGCCCTCACCCTCGAAAACGTGCCCGAGGTGGCTGCCGCACTTCTTGCAGCGCACCTCGACCCGGCGCATCCCGAGGGTGCTGTCCTCCAGGTACTCCACCGAGTCCCCGGCCAGCGGGGCGTAGTACGACGGCCAGCCGCAGTGCGAATCGAACTTCGTCTCGCTGCTGAACAGCTCCGCGCCGCACGCCCGACAGCTGTACACGCCGACCGTCTTGGTGTCCGTGTACTCGCCGACGAACGGCCGCTCGGTGCCGGCCTCGCGGAGCACGTGGTACTCCTCGGGCGTCAGCTCGGACCGCCACTCGGCGTCGGACTTCTGGACCTCGTAGCTCACGGCGCACTCTCCAGGGCTCGGCCGTCGGATCAGACAGCAGGTGCAACGTCCGCCAGGGCGGCCAGAATTTCCGGGCCCAGGTTGGTGACGTCGCCCGCGCCCATGGTCAGCACCAGGTCGCCGGGGCGGGCCAGCGCGGCCAGCACGGCGGGTGCGGCGGCGAACTCGTGCTCGGCGCGGACGTCCGCACCGGCCCGGCGGGCCGAGTCGATGATCAGCTCGGCGGTGACGCCCGGGATCGGGTCCTCGCGGGCCGGGTAGATGTCCAGCACCACCGAGCCGTCGGCCAGCGCCAGCGCCTGGCCCATCTCCTCGGCCAGCTGCTGGGTGCGGGAGAACAGGTGCGGCTGGAACACCACCAGCACCCGGCCGTCGCCCGCCGCCTCGCGGATCGCCTCCAGGTCGGCGGCCATCTCGGTCGGGTGGTGCGCGTACGAGTCGATCACCTGCACGCCGCGGGCCTCGCCCTTCAGCTGCAGCCGCCGCCGCACCCCGGTGTACGCGCCCAGCGCCTTCGCCAGCCCGTCCGCCGGAACGCCCAGCGCGACGCCCGCGGCCAGCGCCGCCACCGCGTTGTGCGCGTAGTGCCGGCCGGGCACCGAGACGGTGAACGTCAGCTGCTCGCCGCCCAGTTCGACCGTCACCTCGCTGGTCATGCCGCGCGCCACCACCGACAGCACCCGCACGTCCGCGTCCTCGGCCGCGCCGACCGTCACCACGTTCAGGCCCTCGCGCCCGGCGACCCGGCGGGTCAGCTCACGGGCACCCTCGTGGTCGGACGACACCACCAGGGTGCCGCCGGGGACGATGCGGCCGACGAAGGTCTCGAAGGACTCGTAGATCTCCTCCATCGACGCGTAGTTGGCGTGGTGGTCCAGCTCCACGTTCAGCACGATCGCCACCTCGGGCGCGTACTTGTGGAAGCTGCGGTCGCTCTCGTCCGCCTCCGCGACGAAGATCTCGCCCGCGCCGTGGTGCGCGTTCGACCCCGGCAGGTCCAGGTCGCCGCCGATCGCGTACGAGGGCTCCAGGCCCAGCTCGCCCAGGCTGACCGCCAGCATCGAGGTGGTGGTGGTCTTGCCGTGGGTGCCCGCCACCGCGAGCGCCCGACGGCCGCCCATCAGCGCCGCCAGCGCGTCCGAACGGTGCACCACCGGGACGCCGCGCTCCTGCGCCGCCACCAGCTCCGGGTTGTCGGCGCGGATCGCGCTGGAGACCACCACGCTGCTGGTCCCGGCCGGCAGGTGCTCGGCCGCGTGGCCGACGAACACCGTCGCGCCCAGCTCGCGCAGCGCCCGCACGGTCTCCGACTCCTTGGCGTCACTGCCCGAGACGGTGGCGCCGCGCACCGCGAGGATCTTCGCCAGACCGGACATTCCGGCGCCGCCGATGCCGATGAAGTGCGGGGCGTGCAGGTCGTGCGCGGCGTCGTTCAAGGCTGGCTCCGTACGGGCGGGGTCGGAAAAGGGTCGTCCCGTGCGCTCTGTAGCTACCGGAGCGCACGGGACGATTCTGCCCTAATCGGGAGGGCGGTCAGGAGTCGCTGGCGAACAGCTTGAGTACGGGGACGCCGACCTCGTGCCGCGCGCGGGACGCCCAGTCGCGGTGGAAGAACTCCTCTACGAAGTGCGGTGAGGTCAGGACCAGCACCTCGTCGGCCCGGTTCTCCTCCACCACCTCGCGCAGGCGCACCAGCGGCTGCTGCTCGACCACCTCGCCGACCGCCTCCGCGCCGGCCCGCCGCAGGTGTCGCAGGCTGTGCTCCAGGGACTCGCCGGCCAGCGTCGGCCCGTCGCCGTCGCGCTCGTCGTGCTCGTGCACCGCCTGGTCAAGATGGCCGAGGGCCACATCGTCCAGGGCGCGCAGCAGTTCGTCCTGCCGACCGCGCGGCTGCATCAGGACGACGAAAGACACCTGTTCGTCGCCGTGGAGGGTGGTGACCAGCTCCACGTCGGCGTCGGAGAGTGCCTTTTCGATCATCAGTACGGTCTTGAACACGTGAGTCCCTTCGCTGGTACGGGCCCCCGGGTCCGGCTTTCATCCCCTCCTTCATAGTGCCCGGAGGAAGGATTCCTCACGCTGCACACGCGCCACATGGAACACGTGGTCCACATCGGTCAGGAAGTGGCTCAGGTGAGCGCGGGGTCGCTCGGGGACCGGTCCGGATCGGTCGGCCGCAGATAGCGGGTGAAGAGGAAACCTTCCTCCTCGATCAGGGACGCCAACCGCATCCGCCGGACGTCCGCAACCTGCGGCCCGTTGACGATCCGCGGCGAATCACCGCCCGTCACCAGAGGGGCCACCGAGAGGCACAGCTCGTCCAGCAGACCGTCCGCCGCGAGCCGCCCCAGCAGGCGGGGGCCACCCTCCGAGAGCTGGCGGCGCCAACCACGCTCCGTGAGCGCCCCGACGGCGCGGGGGAGGTCGACCGAGCCCGTTCCCGCGATGATCACTTCGGCGACCTCGCCGGTCCGGGCGAGTCGGTCGGCCGGCGCGTCGGAAGTGGTGATCACCACCGTCGGGACCAGCGGCTCGGTGAACAGCGGCGCCGAGAGATCGAGGTCCAGGCTCCGCGTCACCACCGCGATCACCGGCGCCGGCAACTGACCCGCGGCGGCCCGCTGCTCCGCGAACTCCTTACGGGCCCGCCCCGGCCGGTAACCCTCCGCCCGCACCGTCTCCGCACCCACCAGCACCACGTCGCACAGCGCGCGCAGCACCCCGAAGATCCGCTTGTCCGCTGCGCTCGACAGCCCGTCCGAGAGGCCGTCCAGCCGGGCCGCGCCGTCCAGCGAGGCCACCATGTTCGCCCGCAGCCACGGGCCTTCGGACGGGTACGCGTACGCCTGGGCCAGCCACTCCAGGGTGCCGGGGGTGCCGGGGGTGTTGCCGATCAGTTGTTCCATGGCTCAAGTCTCGCAGCGAGGCGAACGCAGGCGGGCGCGAAACCAGGGGCGCGTGGGGGTACCTCCCGGCCCGCTAGGGCTGGGGGAGAACTGCGCGACAAGCGCCGCTCCCACGGTCAGGTCGCGTCCACGTGCAAGTCACCGTCCTGCGTCGCGATCTTGCGGTTCGGCGCCTTCCGCTTCGCGCAGTTCCGCCCCCTCGGCTTCGCCTGGGGGTACCCCCAGCGCCCCCGGTTTCGCACCCGTCTGCCCGCCCCCGTACGCTGGTTTCTCGTGTCTGCACCTGCCTCGGAGTCCGAAATCCGTACCGCGACAGCCCTCGCCTCCCGGCGGCCGGTGGTCCCGGCCGAGCGGCTGGTGGCCGAGATGGTGCCGCCGCCGCGTTTTTCCGGCGTGAGTTTCGGCAGTTACCTGCCGGATTCGTCGCAGCCGAGCCAGTACGAGGCCGTGCAGATCCTGGAGGGTTTCGCGGCGAGCCTGAACGGCGGTGCGGAGCCGGTCAAGCGTGGGTGGTTCCGGCGGTCCGCGCCGGCGCCGAGCGGGCCGGCGGGGATCTACCTGGACGGCGGGTACGGCGTAGGAAAAACGCATCTGCTGGCGTCACTGTGGCATGCGGTGCCGGGGCCGAAGGCGTTCGGCACCTTCGTCGAACTGACCAACCTGGTCGGCGCGTTGACCTTCCAGGGCGCGGTGAGGACGCTGAGCTCGCACCGGCTGCTGTGCATCGACGAGTTCGAGCTGGACGACCCGGGCGACACCGTGCTGGTGTCCACGCTGCTGAGCCGGCTGGTGGAGAACGGCGTCAAGCTCTGCGCGACGTCGAACACGCTGCCGGAGAAGCTCGGTGAGGGCCGGTTCGCGGCCGCGGACTTCATGCGGGAGATCCAGGGCCTGTCCTCGCACTTCCGCCCAGTGCGGATCGACGGCCAGGACTACCGCCACCGCGGCCTCCCGGCCGCGCCGCCGCCGTACACCGACGCCGAGGTGACGGCCCGCGCGGCCACCGCCCCGAACGCCTCGCTGGACGACTTCGACACGCTGCTGGAGCACCTGAAGGAGGTGCACCCCAGCCGTTACGGCGCGCTGCTGGACGACATCGGCGCGGTCTTCCTGCGTGGCGTGCGCCAGGTCGACGACCAGTCCACCGCGCTGCGCCTGGTGGTGCTGGCGGACCGGATGTACGACCGGGAGCTGCCGATCACCGCGTCCGGCGTGCCGTTCGACCAGGTGTTCACCGAGGAGATGCTGCACGGCGGCTACCGCAAGAAGTACCTGCGGGCCGTCTCCCGCCTGGTCGCGCTGGCCCGGGATTCCGCCAAGTAACTCGGACTGTCGGTGGCCGGTCGTACGGTGGAGTCGTGCGTCCCATCACGAGTATTGAGCGGTCCGTGGCGCCCTTCGAGGTCGTCAGCCCCTTCCAGCCCAATGGTGACCAGCCGGCGGCCATCGCCGAGCTGGAGCGCCGGATCCGCGCGGGGGAGAAGGACGTCGTCCTGCTCGGCGCGACCGGTACCGGCAAGTCCGCCACCACCGCGTGGATGATCGAGAAGCTGCAGCGTCCCACCCTGGTGATGGCGCCGAACAAGACGCTGGCCGCGCAGCTGGCGAACGAGTTCCGCGAGCTGCTGCCGAACAACGCGGTCGAGTACTTCGTCTCGTACTACGACTACTACCAGCCCGAGGCGTACGTCCCGCAGACGGACACCTACATCGAGAAGGACTCCTCGATCAACGAGGAGGTCGAGCGGCTGCGGCACTCCGCGACCAACAGCCTGCTCACCCGGCGGGACGTCGTGGTGGTGGCGTCGGTGTCGTGCATCTACGGCCTCGGCACGCCGCAGGAGTACGTGGACCGGATGGTGCAGCTGAAGGTCGGCGAGGAGGTCGACCGGGACGCACTGCTGCGCCGCTTCGTGGACATCCAGTACACCCGCAACGACCTGGCGTTCAGCCGCGGCACCTTCCGGGTGCGCGGCGACACCATCGAGATCTTCCCGGTGTACGAGGAACTCGCCGTCCGGATCGAGATGTTCGGCGACGAGATCGAGGCGCTGTACACGCTGCACCCGCTGACCGGCGAGGTGATCAGCGAGGACGACTCGGTGTACGTCTTCCCCGCCTCGCACTACGTGGCCGGCCCGGAGCGGATGGAGCGGGCGGTCAACGACATCGAGCGGGAGCTGGAGCAGACCCTCGCCCGGATGGAGAAGCAGGGCAAGCTGCTGGAGGCCCAGCGGCTGCGGATGCGCACCACCTACGACATCGAGATGCTCCGCCAGATCGGCACCTGCTCGGGCGTGGAGAACTACTCGATGCACTTCGACGGCCGCGAGCCCGGCTCGCCGCCGAACACCCTGCTCGACTACTTCCCCGAGGACTTCCTGCTGGTCATCGACGAGTCGCACGTGACGGTCCCGCAGATCGGCGCGATGTACGAGGGCGACGCCTCGCGCAAGCGCACGCTGGTCGAGCACGGGTTCCGGCTGCCCTCGGCGATGGACAACCGGCCGCTGAAGTGGGAGGAGTTCCAGGAGCGGATCGGCCAGACCGTCTACCTCTCGGCCACCCCCGGCAAGTACGAACTGGCGCGCGGCGACGGGCAGGTGGAGCAGATCATCCGCCCGACCGGCCTGATCGACCCCGAGGTGATCGTCAAGCCGACCGAGGGCCAGATCGACGACCTGGTGCACGAGATCCGGCAGCGGGTGGAGAAGAACGAGCGGGTCCTGGTCACCACGCTCACCAAGAAGATGGCCGAGGACCTCACCGACTACTTCCTCGGCCTGGACATCCGGGTCCGCTACCTGCACAGCGACGTGGACACGCTGCGCCGGATCGAGCTGCTGCGCGAACTGCGGGCCGGCGAGTACGACGTGCTGGTCGGCATCAACCTGCTGCGCGAGGGCCTGGACCTGCCCGAGGTCTCGCTGGTGGCCATCCTGGACGCCGACAAGGAGGGCTTCCTGCGCTCCGGCACCTCGCTGATCCAGACCATCGGCCGTGCCGCGCGTAACGTCTCCGGCCAGGTGCACATGTACGCCGACAAGATCACCCCGGCGATGGACCTGGCGATCTCCGAGACCAACCGCCGGCGCGCCGTCCAGCAGGCGTACAACGAGAAGCACGGGATCGACCCGCAGCCGCTGCGGAAGAAGATCGGCGACCTGCTCTCCACCATGGCCGGCGAGGACGTCGACACCGAGGAGCTGCTCGCCACCGGCTACCGCCAGCAGGGCAAGGGCAAGGCCGCGGTGCCGTCGCTGGGCATCGACCGCAAGCCCGCGAAGAACCTGCCGGCGGCCGAACTCGCCGAGCTGATCCAGGACATGACGGACCGGATGCACACCGCCGCCGCCGAGCTGCAGTTCGAGGTGGCGGCCCGGCTGCGCGACGAGGTCAAGGAGCTCAAGCGCGAGCTGCGCCAGATGCGCGAGGCCGGCATGGCCTGATCCGGCTGTCCGAAACAGCCGCTGTGTCGTAGTTCTGCCACAGTCTCGCCGTCCCGGACCGGGGCGGCGGGGCGGCGGCGTAGGGTGGTGCGGACCGGCATGGGGGCAGGACGCTCCTGTCGCGGCCGGTCACGGGCGAGAAGCCGGGGCGACCCGGAGGAAGGGGTGGTGGCGTGTCGGTGAACCTGGCCAAGGGTCAGAGCGTCAGCCTGTTGAAGTCCAGTGGCGAGACCCTGAGCGTGGTCCGGATGGGCCTCGGTTGGAAGTCGGCGCCGGGCAAGCGCGGCTTCTTCAGCCGCCGCCCGAAGGACATCGACCTGGACGCGTCCGCCCTGCTGTACGACGGCAAGACGATGAGCGACGTGGTGTTCTTCTCGCACCTGGTCAGCAACGACGGATCGGTGCAGCACACCGGCGACAACCTGGTCGGCGGCGTCGGCGGCGAGGACGACGAGAGCATCCTGGTCGATCTGACCAAGGTGCCGCGCAAGGTCACCCAGATCGTGTTCACCGTCAGCTCGTACAGCGGCCAGAACTTCCAGGAGGTGCAGAACGCGCACTGCCGCCTGGTCGACGAGACCACCAACAAGGAGCTGGCCCGCTACGAGCTCGCCGGCGGCGGCACCCACACCGGTCAGATCATGGCCAAGGTGGAGCGGGACGGCGCGGGCTGGAAGATGACCGCGATCGGCGCGCCCGCGACGGGCCGCACCTTCCGGGACATGCTGCCGTTCATCGAGCCCTTCCTGTAAGCGGCTCCGCCCTGTGAGCGGCTCCGCGCAGGGGCGGCCCGGGCTTTACCCGATCACGCATCTCTTTACCTTCTTTACCTTCCCTTGGTTCCCCTGTTACTCTCGACGGGAGCGGAGGGGAGTATTCCCCGTTCAGTGACCCCGTCATCACGGATGCCCGTCGCGGCATCCCGGGGCGCTGGCCGTGCGGCGCCGACCAATGGGTGTGCCGCGCGGCGGAAGAGACCTCCAGCAGTGACGATGTTCGCCTAACTGCCGGAGGAGCAGTCATGGACGTTTCCGCAGGCCTGTGGGCCGGCACCATCGTGGTGCTGGCCCTTTTGATCACCGCCGATTTCTTCATCGGCGGCCGCAAGCCGCACGAGGTCTCCCTCAAGGAGGCCGGGATCTGGACCGCGGTCTGGGTCGTGCTGGCCGTGCTGTTCGGCGGGTTCCTCTGGTGGTACGGCGGCGGAGAGCCGGCCGGGGAGTTCTTCGCCGGTTACATCACCGAGAAGTCGCTCAGCGTCGACAACCTGTTCGTGTTCATTCTGATCATGGGCAAGTTCGCGGTGCCGAAGATCTACCAGCAGCGCGTGCTGATGTTCGGTGTGATCATCGCCCTGGTTCTCCGGACGGTGTTCATCGCCGGCGGCGCGGCGCTGGTCTCCAGCTTCTCCTGGGTGTTCTTCATCTTCGGCGGGTTCCTGATCTGGACCGCCTGGAAGCTGCTGAAGGAGGCCCGGGCCGAGGAGGAGGGCGAGGAGGACTTCGAGGAGAACCGCCTGCTCAAGGCCGTCCAGAAGCGCATCCCGTCCACCGGCCAGTACCACGGCACCAAGCTGTTCGTCCGGGAGAACGGCCGCCGGCTGATGACGCCGATGCTGATCGTGATGATCGCGATCGGCACCACCGACGTGCTCTTCGCGCTGGACTCGATCCCCGCCATCTTCGGCCTCACCCAGGACCCGTACATCGTCTTCACCGCCAACGCCTTCGCGCTGATGGGTCTGCGGCAGCTGTACTTCCTGATCGGCGGGCTGCTGAAGAAGCTGGTCCACCTGTCCTACGGCCTGTCGGTGATCCTCGGCTTCATCGGCGTGAAGCTGGTGCTGCACGCGCTGCACGAGGCCGGCGTGCACGTCCCGGAAATCAGCATCCCGGTGTCGCTGGGCTTCATCCTGCTGACCCTGGCGGTCACCACCGCCACCAGCCTGATCGCCTCGCGGAAGCAGGACGAGTCCAACAAGCCGGAGAAGATCGACGCCTGAGCGCACACACATGAGGGCCCCCGCCTCGGCGGGGGCCCTCGTGCTCTCCGCTCACCAGCCGCGTTCGCGCCACTCCGGCAGGGACGGGCGCTCGGCGCCCAGCGTGGTGTCGTTGCCGTGGCCCGGATAGACCCAGGTCTCGTCCGGGAGGACGTCGAAGATCTTCTCGTTGACGTCCCGGAACAGCGAGTCGAAGGCGGCCGGGTCGCCCCAGGTGTTGCCCACCCCGCCCGGGAACAGGCAGTCGCCGGTGAACAGGTGCGGGTGGCCCTGCGGGTCGTCGTAGACCAGCACGATCGCGCCGGGGGTGTGGCCCACCAGGTGGCGGACCGTCAGCTCGACCTGCCCGACCCGGAGCACCGAGCCGTCCTCCAGCAGGACGTCGGTGGGCACCTCGATGCCCTCCGCGTCGACCCGCCCGGCCGCGGTGCGTGCCCCGGTGGCGGCGACCACCTCGGCCAGCGCGCCCCAGTGGTCGTGGTGCCGGTGGGTGGTGACCACCATGGCCAGCCGGCTGCCGACGGTCTCCAGCAGCACCGGCGCGTCGGCGGCCGCGTCGATCAGCAGCTGCTCGTCGGTGGCCCGGCAGCGCAGCAGGTAGGCGTTGTTGTCGTACGGTCCGACCGCCACCTTGGTGATCATCAGGTGGGCCAGCTCCCGGACGTCGGGCGCGCCGCCGACCTTGACCGTTCCGTGGTACGTCATCACGTCGCTCCTCGCTGCTGCTGGGGTTCCCCGTCAATCGGCACCATCATCCCATCGGGGGGAGCTCGGGCAGCGAGCTGCGCGCGTCGACCAGGTGGCCGGCGCGGTGGACCTGCAGGCCGTCGCCGTCGGAGCGGCCCGACAGCCAGCCGGTGAGCGCCCGCACCGGGCCCTCGACGGTCAGCTCCGGCTCGCCCGCGCCGCCGAGCCGGGCCTCCGTCGCGGCGTCCTCGGCGATCAGCCGGACCACCGGGAGGCCGTCCAGGGCGCCGAAGTGGGTGCCCAGGCGCCGGAACTCGGCGATCGCGAACTGCTCGGGCCAGTGCGCCGGGGTGTAGCCCGCGTTCAGGTCGACGTGGTGGTACTCCAGTTCGGCCAGCCGCTTCCCGGGCAGCTGCCAGGCCGGGAAGGTGTAGCCGGCCCGGTGGCGGACCGTGGCCTGCCAGTGCTCGGGCGCGAGCTGCCGGGCGGCGTCCACGAAGCGCTGCTGGCTGTCGCGGACGTCGGCCAGCTGCACCTCCAGCGGCCGGCCCGCGCCGGCCTCGATGCCGGCGTCCCGGGCGGCCGAGCTGGCGTACTGGGGGATGTCCTGGCCGGTGCGGGCGCCGTCCAGCAGGTTGACCAGCGAGTCGGCGTTGCGGGCGATGTGGGCCAGTACGTGGCCGCGGGTCCAGCCGGGCAGCGAGGACGGTTCGAACACCTCCTCGGGCTTCAGCTCGGACAGCGTGTGCAGCAGTTCGGCGGTGCTCTCGACAGTAGCCCGCAGCTGCTCGGCTGCGGTGGTCGCGTCGCTCATCGGGCGGTGCCTTTCGACGGTCGGGTGGAGCGGTTCCGGGCGGTACTCGACCGCCCCGGGCCGTTGCCGGGGGCGGTTGTCAGTCGTTGACGCTACCGTCGGGCGCGGGTGCCGTTCACTCGTACGGGTGGACCCCGCTGGACGGTTCGAGATTCGAACAGATGAGCTAGTACGCTGGCGGGCGCATCCTGGAAGAAGCAGACCTCACACATTTCGACCCGGAGAAAGGCGCCAGTAGCTGTGGCAGACCGCCTCGTCGTCCGCGGTGCACGCGAGCACAACCTCAAGAACGTCTCGCTCGACCTGCCCCGGGATTCCCTCATCGTCTTCACGGGCCTCTCCGGGTCCGGCAAGTCCTCGCTCGCCTTCGACACGATCTTCGCCGAGGGCCAGCGGCGATACGTCGAGTCGCTGTCCTCGTACGCCCGGCAGTTCCTCGGGCAGATGGACAAGCCGGACGTCGACTTCATCGAGGGTCTCTCCCCGGCCGTCTCGATCGACCAGAAGTCCACCAGCCGGAACCCGCGCTCCACCGTCGGCACCATCACCGAGGTGTACGACTACCTGCGCCTGCTGTTCGCCCGGATCGGCAAGCCGCACTGCCCGCACTGCGGCCGCCCGATCGCCCGGCAGTCGCCGCAGGCCATCGTCGACAAGGTGCTGTCGCTGGCCGAGGGCACCCGGTTCCAGGTGCTCAGCCCGGTGGTCCGGGAGCGCAAGGGCGAGTTCGTCGACCTCTTCGCCGACCTGCAGTCCAAGGGCTACGCCCGGGCCCGGGTGGACGGCCAGACCGTCCAGCTGACCGAGCCGCCGACGCTCAAGAAGCAGGAGAAGCACACCATCGAGGTGGTCGTCGACCGCCTCACCGTGAAATCCAGCGCCAAGCGCCGCCTCACCGACTCGGTGGAGACGGCCCTCAAGCTGGCCGGCGGCATGGTGGTGCTCGACTTCGTCGACCTCCCGGAGGACGACCCCGAGCGCGAGAAGATGTTCTCGGAGCACCTCTACTGCCCCTACGACGACGTCTCCTTCGAGGAGTTGGAGCCGCGGTCGTTCTCCTTCAACTCCCCGTTCGGCGCCTGCCCGGACTGCTCGGGCCTGGGCAACCGGATGGAGGTCGACCCGGAGCTGCTGGTCCCCGACCCGGAGAAGTCGCTCGACGAGGGCGCCATCCACCCGTGGTCGCAGGGCGCCACCAAGGAGTACTTCCAGCGGCTGGTCAACGCGCTGGCCGGCGAGCTCGGCTTCCGCACCGACATCCCGTGGGCCGGGCTGCCCGCCCGCGCCCGCAAGGCCCTGATGTACGGGCACAAGACTCAGGTCGAGGTGCGCTACCGCAACCGGTACGGCCGCGAGCGCTCCTACACCACCGCGTTCGAGGGCGCCGTCCCGTTCGTGACGCGGCGGCACTCCGAGTCGGAGAGCGACTCCAGCCGCGAGCGCTTCGAGGGCTACATGCGCGAGGTGCCCTGCCCGACCTGCAAGGGCACCCGGCTCAAGCCGGTGGTCCTCGCGGTCACCGTGATGGACAGGTCCATCGCCGAGGTCTCCGCCATGTCGATCAGCGACTGCGCGGACTTCCTCGGCGCCCTCCGCCTCGACGCCCGCGACAAGAAGATCGCCGAGCGGGTCCTCAAGGAGGTCCTGGAGCGGCTGCGCTTCCTGGTCGACGTCGGCCTCGACTACCTGTCGCTGAACCGCGCCGCCGGCACCCTCTCCGGCGGCGAGGCCCAGCGCATCCGGCTGGCCACCCAGATCGGCTCCGGCCTGGTCGGCGTGCTGTACGTGCTGGACGAGCCGTCCATCGGCCTGCACCAGCGCGACAACCACCGCCTGATCGAGACCCTGGTCCGGCTGCGGGACATCGGCAACACCCTGATCGTCGTCGAGCACGACGAGGACACCATCAAGACCGCCGACTGGATCGTCGACATCGGCCCCGGCGCCGGCGAGCACGGCGGCAAGGTGGTGCACTCCGGCTCGCTCAAGGACCTGCTGAAGAACCCCGAGTCGCTCACCGGCCAGTACCTGGCGGGCAAGCGCAGCATCCCGATCCCGGCCGCCCGCCGCCCGCGCGACAAGAAGCGCCAGCTCGTGGTGCACGGCGCCCGCGAGCACAACCTGAAGGACGTCACGGTCGCCTTCCCGCTGGGCACCTTCACGGCGGTCACGGGCGTCTCCGGCTCCGGCAAGTCGACGCTGGTCAACGACATCCTCTACTCGCACCTGGCCCGCGAGCTGAACGGCGCCCGCAGCGTCCCGGGCCGGCACACCCGGATCACCGGCACCGACCTGGTCGACAAGGTGGTGCACGTCGACCAGTCGCCGATCGGCCGCACCCCGCGCTCCAACCCGGCCACCTACACCGGCGTCTTCGACCACGTCCGGCGGCTGTTCGCGGAGACCCAGGAGGCCAAGGTCCGCGGCTACCTGCCCGGCCGGTTCTCGTTCAACGTCAAGGGCGGCCGCTGCGAAAACTGCTCCGGCGACGGCACCATCAAGATCGAGATGAACTTCCTGCCGGACGTCTACGTCCCCTGCGAGGTCTGCCACGGCGCCCGCTACAACCGGGAGACGCTGGAGGTCCACTACAAGGGCAAGTCCATCGCCGAGGTGCTGGACATGCCGATCGAGGAGGGCCTCGACTTCTTCGAGGCCGTCCCCGCGATCGCCCGCCACCTGCGCACCCTCAAGGAGGTCGGCCTCGGCTACGTCCGCCTCGGCCAGCCCGCCACCACCCTCTCCGGCGGCGAGGCCCAGCGCGTCAAGCTCTCCGCCGAACTCCAGAAGCGCTCCACCGGCCGGACGGTCTACGTCCTCGACGAGCCCACCACCGGCCTGCACTTCGAGGACATCAGCAAGCTGATCAAGGTCCTGGAGGGCCTGGTCGACAAGGGCAACACCGTCATCGTCATCGAGCACAACCTCGACGTCATCAAGACCGCCGACTGGCTGGTCGACATGGGCCCCGAGGGCGGCGCCGGCGGCGGCGGCGTGGTCATCGAAGGCACCCCGGAAGAAGTCGCCGCCTCGACGATCAGCCACACCGGCAAGTTCCTCCGGGACATCCTGCCGGGTGTCTCCGATGCGATGCCCGTGAAGCGCAAGAAGAAGTAGTTCCCTCCCCAACCCCCGCGCCCCGCCAGGGGCGCGGGGAACTGCGCGAAGCGCGAGGCGAACGTCAACGCGGGCCGCCCGCGGAGAGCACCAGGCTCCCCGGGCGGCCCGCGTTGTGCGTGCTACGTTGCTGGCGCCCTTCCCCGCACCGAGGAGTTCCTCATGTCCGAGCCCGTCGCTTCCCGCCGAACCGTCCTCTGCTGCGCAGCCGTTGCGCTGGCCGGTACCACGGCCGCGGGCTGCTCCTCGTCCAAGGACAACAAGACCGAAGCCTCCTCCGGCCCCGTCGACCTCGGCGCGGCCTCCGACGTCCCCGTCGGCGGCGGCAAGGTGTACCGCGAGCAGGCCGTCGTCGTGACGCAGCCGGCCGCGGGCGAGTACAAGGCGTTCAGCGCGAAGTGCACGCACGCCGGGTGCCTGGTCAACGGCGTGGCCAAGGAGCAGATCCAGTGCCTGTGCCACGGCAGCCGTTTCGCGATCACCGACGGCGCGGTGCTGGACGGCCCGGCGCCGAAGCCGCTGCCGGAGTACAAGGTCGCGGTGCAGAACGGTCAACTCCAGGTCACCAAGTAACTTCCCGCTCCGAGGTGTCGGCGTCAGTCGGTACGGTAGGGGCATGGCTGACCCGTCCACCTACCGTCCGGCTCCGGGGGCGATCCCGCTTTCGCCCGGGGTGTACAAGTTCCGTGACGCGCACGGCCGGGTCATCTACGTCGGCAAGGCGAAGAACCTGCGCCAGCGGCTGTCCTCGTACTTCCAGGACGTCGCGAACCTGCACCCGCGCACCGCGACGATGGTCACCACCGCGGCGTCGGTGGAGTGGACGGTGGTGTCCACCGAGGTCGAGGCGCTGCAGCTGGAGTACTCCTGGATCAAGGAGTTCGACCCGCGGTTCAACGTCAAGTACCGGGACGACAAGAGCTACCCGGAGCTGGCGGTCACCCTGAACGAGGAGTTCCCGCGGGTCCAGGTGATGCGCGGGGCGCACAAGAAGGGCGTGCGCTACTTCGGCCCGTACGGGCACGCGTGGGCGATCCGCGAGACGGTCGACCTGATGCTGCGGGTGTTCCCGGTCCGGACGTGCTCCAACGGCGTGTTCAAGCGCGCCCAACAGGTCGGCCGCCCCTGCCTGTTGGGCTACATCGGCAAGTGCGCGGCGCCCTGCGTGGGCCGGGTGAGCGCGGATGAGCACCGCGAACTCGCCGAGGAGTTCTGCGACTTCATGGCCGGCCGGACGGGCAACTATCTGCGCCGCCTGGAGGCGCAGATGCAGGAGGCCGCCGCCGACATGGAGTACGAGAAGGCGGCCCGGCTGCGCGACGACCTGGGGGCGCTGCGCCGCGCGATGGAGAAGAACGCGGTGGTGCTCGGCGACGGCACCGACGCGGACCTGCTGGCGGTCGCCCAGGACGAACTCGAAGCCGCCGTACAGATCTTCCACGTCCGCGGCGGCCGGGTGCGCGGCCAGCGCGGCTGGGTGACCGACAAGGTCGAGGACGTGGACACGGCCGGCCTGGTCGAGCACGCGCTGCAGCAGCTGTACGGCGCGGGCACCGAGCAGGTGCCGCGCGAGGTGCTCGTCCCGGCGGTGCCGGACGAGGCCGTGCACGAGTGGCTGTCCGGCCTGCGAGGCGCCCAGGTCGACCTGCGGGTGCCGCAGCGCGGCGACAAGAAGGACCTGATGGAGACGGTGCAGCGCAACGCCCAGCAGGCGCTGGCGCTGCACAAGACCAAGCGCGCCTCCGATCTGACCACCCGCAGCCGGGCGCTGCAGGAGATCGCCGAGGCGCTGGAGCTGGACTCGGCGCCGCTGCGGATCGAGTGCTTCGACATCTCGCACCTGCAGGGCGAGGACGTGGTGGCGTCCATGGTGGTGTTCGAGGACGGCCTGGTGCGCAAGAGCGAGTACCGCCGGTTCCAGATCAAGAGCTTCGAGGGCCAGGACGACGTCCGCTCGATGCACGAGGTGATCACCCGCCGGTTCCGCCGCTACCTCCAGGAGCGCGAGGAGACCGGCGAGTGGGCCGTCCCGGAGGAACCCGCCGGTAGTGAGGAGTCGCTCACCGACGAGAGCGGCCGCCCCAAGCGCTTCGCCTACCCCCCGCAGCTGCTGGTGGTCGACGGCGGACAGCCCCAGGTCGCCGCCGCCAAGCGGGCGTTGGACGAGCTCGGCATAGACGATGTCGCGGTGTGCGGCCTGGCGAAGCGGCTGGAGGAGGTGTGGCTGCCCGGCCAGGACGACCCGGTGGTGCTGCCGCGCTCCAGCGAGGGCCTGTACCTGCTGCAGCGGGTGCGCGACGAGGCGCACCGGTTCGCCATCACCTATCAGCGCTCGAAGCGGGCCAAGCGGCTCACGGCGGGGGAACTGGACTCCGTTCCCGGGCTCGGAGAGACTCGCCGCCGGGCCCTGCTGAAGCACTTCGGTTCGCTGAAGAAGCTTCGCGCGGCCACCATCGACGAGCTGTGCGAAGTCCCCGGGATCGGGCGCCGGACCGCCGAGACTGTTGCCACAGCCTTGGCCTCCCGTACACCTGCCGCATTCGCGGTCAACACCGCGACCGGCGAGATCATCGAAGACAGCACCGCCACAGCAGTACCGAGAAGCGGGGAAGAGACGTGACTGTGTCCAACGGGGGAGAGAGCACCCCCGAGCTGGTGATCATCTCCGGCATGTCCGGGGCGGGCCGTTCCACGGCCGCCAAGTGCCTGGAGGACCTCGGCTGGTTCGTGGTCGACAACCTGCCGCCGGCGCTGATTCCCACCATGGTCGACCTGGGGGCCCGCTCGCAGGGCGCGGTACCGCGGATCGGCGTGGTGGTCGACGTGCGCGGCCGCACCTTCTTCGACGACCTGCTGACCTCGCTGGAGGAGCTGGAGAAGCGCGGCGTCCGCCTGCGGGTGGTGTTCCTGGACTCCTCCGACGACGCCCTGGTGCGCCGCTTCGAGTCGGTGCGCCGCCCGCACCCGCTGCAGGCCGACGGCCGGATCGTCGACGGCATCGCCCGCGAACGCGAGCTGCTGCGCGAACTGCGCGGCGAGGCCGACCTGGTGGTCGACACCTCGAACCTCAACGTGCACCAGCTGCGCGCCAAGATGGACGCCCAGTTCGCCGGCCAGGACGAGCCGGAGCTGCGCGCCACCGTGATGTCGTTCGGCTTCAAGTACGGCCTGCCGGTCGACGCCGACCTGGTGGTGGACTGCCGCTTCCTGCCGAACCCGCACTGGGTCCCGGAGCTGCGGGCCCGTACCGGAACCGATCCGGACGTGGCAGAGTACGTGTTCCAGCAGCCCGGCGCGCAGCCGTTCCTGGACGGCTACACCGAGCTGCTGCGGATCATCACCGAGGGTTACCGCCGCGAGGGGAAGCGCTACATGACGCTTGCCGTAGGCTGCACCGGAGGCAAGCACCGCAGCGTCGCGATGTCCGAGCAGCTGACGAAGCGTCTGATCGCGGACGGGGTCGAGACGGTGCTGGTCCACCGGGACATGGGCCGGGAGTAGCGGCCGGGAACCCCCCGTAACCGCCGCCCCGGCCGAGCACGAGACAGGAACATGGGGTCGGCGTGACGGGATACGTGCCAGCACGGCAGCAGATCCGGACCAGACCTGCCGAGCGGGCCGCCCCGGGGCCCCGCCCCGGGGCCCCGCGCATCGCCGCGCTGGGCGGCGGCCAGGGCCTGTCCGCGTCGCTGTCCGCGCTGCGCCGGCTGACCACCGAGCTGACCGCCGTGGTCACCGTCGCCGACGACGGCGGCTCCAGCGGGCGGCTGCGCGCCGAGCTCGGCGTGCTGCCGCCCGGCGACCTGCGCAAGGCGCTGGCCGCGCTGTGCGGGGACGACGACTGGGGCCGCACCTGGTCCGAGGTGATCCAGCAGCGCTTCACCGGCAACGGCGAGCTCGGCGGCCACGCGGTCGGCAACCTGCTGATCGTGGCGCTCTGGGAGAAGCTCGGCGACCCGGTGGAGGCGCTGAACTGGGTGGGCCGGCTGCTGAACGTGCAGGGCCGGGTACTGCCGATGTCCGCCGTGCCGCTGGACATCGAGGCGCAGGTGCGCGGCCACGACCCGCTGAAGCCGGGCGAGGTCTCGGCGGTGCGCGGCCAGGCCGCGGTGGCGGTGACGCCGGGCACGGTGCTGTCGATCCGGCTGCTCCCGGACGAGCCCCCCGCCGTCCCCGAGGCCGTGCAGGCCGTACGGGAGGCGGACTGGGTGGTGCTCGGCCCCGGCTCCTGGTTCACCAGCGTGCTGCCGCACCTGCTGGTGCCGGACCTGGCGAAGGCCCTCGTCGAGACCCGGGCCCGCCGCCTGCTGACCCTCAACCTGGCGCCGCAGCCCGGCGAGACCGAGGGCTTCACCCCGCAGCGCCACCTGGAGGTGATCGCCGACCACGCTCCGGACCTCGCGGTGGATGCGATCCTGGTGGATGAGCGGGCCGTCAGCGGAGGAGCTTTCGGGCTCGCCGACCTGACGGGCCTGGAGCAGGCCGCGAAACGGATGGGCGCCGCACTGGTGCTCGACCAGGTGGCCCGCGCCGACGGCACCCCGCGACACGACCCGGAGCTCTTGGCCGCGGCGTACGACCGGATTTTCCGGACTCATGGAAGGATCGGCCCATGGCGATGACGGCAGCGGTGAAAGACGAGATCTCCCGGCTTCCCGTCACCCGTGCCTGCTGCCGCAAGGCGGAGGTCTCGGCGATCCTGCGTTTTGCGGGCGGACTGCACATTGTGAGCGGCCGCATCGTGATCGAGGCGGAGCTGGACACCGGCATTGCGGCACGGCGGCTGCGCAAGGACCTCCTGGAGATCTTCGGACACTCCTCGGATCTGGTGGTGATGGCCCCCGGCGGGCTGCGTCGCGGCAGCCGGTACGTGGTGCGGGTGGTGAAGGACGGCGAGCTGCTGGCCCGGCAGACCGGGCTGGTGGACGGACGCGGACGACCGATCCGGGGCCTGCCCCCGGCGGTGGTCTCCGGCGCGACCTGCGACGCGGAGGCCGCCTGGCGCGGCGCGTTCCTGGCGCACGGCTCGCTCACCGAGCCCGGCCGCTCCTCCTCCCTGGAGATCACCTGCCCCGGCTCGGAGGCGGCGCTCGCCCTGGTCGGCGCGGCCCGCCGGCTCGGCATCCCGGCCAAGGCCCGCGAGGTGCGCGGCGTCGACCGGGTGGTGATCCGCGACGGCGACGCGATCGGCGCGCTGCTCACCCGCCTCGGCGCGCACGAGTCCGTGCTGGCCTGGGAGGAGCGCCGGATGCGCCGCGAGGTGCGCGCCACCGCCAACCGGCTGGCCAACTTCGACGACGCCAACCTCCGCCGCTCGGCCCGCGCCGCGGTCGCGGCCGGCGCCCGGGTGGCCCGCGCCCTGGAGATCCTCGGCGAGGAGGTGCCCGAGCACCTGGCGGCGGCCGGCGCGCTGCGCATGCAGCACAAGCAGGCCTCGCTGGAGGAGCTCGGCGCGCTCGCCGACCCGCCGCTGACCAAGGACGCGGTCGCAGGCCGGATCCGTCGCCTGCTGGCGATGGCCGACAAGCGCGCCGCCGAACTCGGCCTGCCCAACACCGAGGCCAACCTGACGGAGGAAATGGCCCTGAACTGACGGGTCATCAGCCTCCCGGAACGCAACCCCGGAGGGGCGTGCGGAGCATGACGCGGCATCTGCCGCGGACAAGCCCGCACGCCCCTTTCGGCCATCTGGGCCCTTGCGGCCTACCGGTGAGGCGATGTGCCTTGCCACACTTGGGAGAGGTAGGGTCAGCAGTGGTCGGGGAAAACCCAAAATTTCACCCCCGTCGGGCTCCGGCCCGGCGTACCTAAGAGGAGATCGGTTCGTGACGATCCGGGTAGGCATCAACGGGTTCGGCCGCATCGGCCGCAACTTCTTCCGTGCGGTCAAGGCCCAGGGCGCGGACATCGAGATCGTCGGTGTCAACGACCTGACGGACACCAAGACGCTCGCTCACCTGCTCAAGTACGACACCACCCTCGGTACCTTCCCCGGTGAGGTCTCGCACACCGAGGACAGCATCACCGTCGACGGCCACACCTTCAAGGTCACCGCCGAGCGTGACCCGGCCAACCTCCCCTGGGCCGCGCTGGGCGCCGACATCGTCGTCGAGTCCACCGGTATCTTCACCAAGGCCGAGGGTGCGAAGAAGCACCTGGCGGCCGGTGCGAAGAAGGTCGTCATCTCGGCGCCCGCCTCCGGCGAGGACATCACCATCGTGCTGGGCGTCAACGACGGCAAGTACGACGCCGCCGCGCACCACATCATCTCGAACGCCTCCTGCACCACCAACTGCGTGGCGCCGATGGCGAAGGTGCTGGACGAGAACTTCGGCATCGTCAAGGGTCTGATGACCACCGTGCACGCCTTCACCAACGACCAGGTCACCCTGGACTTCCCGCACCGGGACCTGCGCCGCGCCCGCGCCGCCTCGCAGAACATCATTCCGACCTCGACCGGCGCCGCCAAGGCCACCGCCCTGGTGCTGCCGCAGCTGAAGGGCAAGCTGGACGGCACCTCGCTGCGCGTCCCGGTCCCGACCGGCTCCATCACCGACCTGGTGGTCACCCTGGAGCGCGAGGTCACCAAGGACGAGGTCAACGCCGCGTTCCAGAAGGCCGCCCAGGAGGGCTCGCTGAAGGGCATCCTGGCGTACACCGAAGACCCGATCGTGTCCTCGGACATCGTGAACGACCCGCACTCCTGCATCTTCGACTCCCAACTGACGATGGTTCAGGGGAACCAGGTCAAGGTGCTCGGCTGGTACGACAACGAGTTCGGCTACTCGAACCGCCTCGTCGACCTGGTCGCCATCATCGGCGAGCAGCTCTGACTCCCAGCGGTAGCTGACGTGACGTAAGGGGCAGGGCCCGGACGGCTGTCACCGCCGACCGGGCCCTGCCGCTGCGCCCACCTCGTCCGTCCTACCCATCCCGGTGACTCGCTGCCCCGTGTCGCCGCCTGCCGATCCATCCATCGAGGAGCAAGACCGTGAAGACGATCGAAGACCTGGAGGTCTCGGGCAAGCGGGTGTTCGTCCGCGCCGACCTCAACGTGCCGCTGTCCGGTGACACCATCACCGACGACGGCCGGATCCGCGCCGTCGCGCCGACCATCGCCAAGCTCGTCGAGCGCGGCGCCCGGGTGGTCGTCGCCTCGCACCTGGGCCGCCCGAAGGGCGAGCCGGACCCGAAGTTCTCTCTCGCGCCGGTGGCGGTCCGCCTCGGCGAGATCCTCGGCCGCCCGGTGAGCTTCGCCACCGATACGGTCGGGGACAGCGCGAAGGCCACCGTCGCCGCACTCGGCGACGGCGAGGTCACGCTGCTGGAGAACCTGCGCTTCAACGCCGGCGAGACCTCCAAGGACGACGCCGAGCGCGGCGCGTTCGCCGACCGGCTGGCCGCCCTGGCGGACCTGTACGTCGGCGACGGCTTCGGTGCGGTGCACCGCAAGCACGCCTCCGTCTACGACCTGCCGGCCCGCCTGCCGCACGCCGTCGGCGACCTGATCGCCACCGAGGTGGGCGTGCTCAAGCGCCTCACCGAGGACGTGGCCCGCCCGTACGTGGTGGTGCTCGGCGGCTCCAAGGTCTCCGACAAGGTCGGCGTGATCGAGAACCTGCTCGGCAAGGCCGACCGGATCCTGATCGGCGGCGGCATGATGTACACCTTCATCGCCGCCCAGGGCCACGGCGTCGGCAACTCGCTGCTCCAGGAGGACCAGATCCCGGTCGTCCAGGACTACCTGAAGCGCGGCGCCGAGCAGGGCGTGGAGTTCGTGATCCCGCTGGACACCGCGGTGTCCGGCTCGTTCCCGGACGTCAAGACCGGTGCCCCGGTGGACGACTTCGCGGTGGTCGACGTGGACGCCATCCCGGACGGCGCGCTGGGCCTGGACATCGGCCCGAAGACCGCGCAGCTGTTCGCGGAGAAGATCGCCGACGCGAAGACCGTGTTCTGGAACGGCCCGATGGGCGTGTTCGAGCACCCGGCGTTCGCGGACGGCACCCGGGCCGTGGCCCAGGCGCTGATCGACTCCGAGGCGTTCACGGTGGTCGGCGGCGGCGACTCGGCGGCAGCGGTGCGCACCCTCGGGTTCGACGAGGCGAAGTTCGGACACATCTCGACCGGCGGTGGCGCGAGCCTCGAGTACCTGGAGGGCAAGACCCTCCCCGGTCTCGCCGCCCTGGAGGACTGAGAGAACAATGACTGAGCGTCTCCCGCTGATGGCGGGCAACTGGAAGATGAACCTCGACCACCTCGAGGCCATCCAGCACACCCAGAAGCTGGCGTTCTCGCTGGCCGACAAGGACTACAAGGCCGTCGAGGTCGCCGTCCTGGTGCCGTTCACCGACCTGCGCTCCGTGCAGACCCTGGTCGACGGCGACAAGCTGAAGCTCAAGTACGGCTCGCAGGACATCTCGCAGCACGACGGCGGCGCCTACACCGGTGAGGTGTCCGGCCCGATGCTGGCGAAGCTGAAGTGCACCTACGCGGTGATCGGCCACTCCGAGCGCCGCCAGTACCACGGCGAGAACGAAGAGATCGTCAACGCCAAGGTGAAGGCCGCCTACCGCAGCGGGGTCACCCCGATCCTGTGCATCGGCGAGCCGCTGGAGATCCGCAAGGCCGGCACCCACGTCGCGTACACCCTCGCGCAGCTGGACGGCGCGCTGGACGGCGTTCCGGCCGGCGACGCGGAGAGCATCGTGGTCGCGTACGAGCCGGTCTGGGCGATCGGCACCGGCGAGGTTGCCACGCCCGAGGACGCGCAGGAGGTGTGCGGCGCGATCCGGGCCCGGCTCGGCGAGCTGTACGGCACCGAGCTGGCCGACAAGGTCCGCGTCCTGTACGGCGGTTCGGTGAAGTCCTCGTCGGCGGCCGGCCTGATGGCCAAGCCCGACATCGATGGCGGACTGATCGGCGGCGCCTCGCTGGACGCCGAGGAGTTCGTCAAGATCGTGCGGTACCGTGACCAGGCAGTAGGCTAACGCCGCCGCAGCAACGTAGGCTTTGGGGCCGGACCGCGTGGAGCGGGCCCGGCCCCTTCGCCGAAGATTCGAGAGAGTTGGTCCCGTCGTGGTTCTCGGGTTCGAGATTGCTCTGATCATTCTCAGTGTGCTGATGATCATGCTGGTCCTGCTGCACAAGGGCAAGGGCGGCGGCCTGTCCGACATGTTCGGCGGCGGCGCGATGTCCACCGGTGGCGGCTCCGCGGTGGCCGAGCGCAACCTCGACCGCATCACCGTCGTGATCGGCCTGGCCTGGTTCGCCTGCATCATCGTGCTCGGCCTGCTGCTGAAGAGCAGCTGACACCGACAACTGACGTGAAGTCGGCGGCGATGGTGGCACAGCCTTAACCGCCGCTTACACTAGGACGACTTCGCCACCGTCCGCCCAGCCGCGGCCGGACGGCACCAGCACGCAGGGGAGTCAGACCGTGGCAAGTGGCAACGCGATCCGAGGCAGCAGAGTCGGTGCCGGCCCGATGGGAGAAGCGGAGCGCGGCGAGTCCGCCCCCCGCAACCGGATCTCTTTCTGGTGCGCCAACAAGCATGAGACGCGCCCCAGTTTCGCCGCGGAGGCGGCCATCCCGGACACCTGGGACTGCCCCCGCTGCGGGTTCCCGGCCGGCCAGGACGAGCACAACCCGCCCGCCCCGGCCCGCAACGAGCCCTACAAGACCCACCTCGCGTACGTGCGGGAGCGTCGGACGGACGCGGACGGCGAGGCGATTCTCGCTGAGGCGCTGGCCAAGCTGCGTGGCGAGATCTGAGCCGTACGGCAACGCGAAAGCCGCCCACCTGGGGAGTTCTCCGGGTGGGCGGCTTTCGCGTTCGTGGCGTTCCCCTTCGCGCAGTTCCCCGCGCCCCTGGCGGGGCGCGGGGGTTGAGCGCGGTTTCTTCGAGTCCCTGACGGGGCGCGGGGGTGAGGGGGCGTCAGTGGAGCTTGCCGGCGGCGGTGGTGTCGAGGAACCAGAGGGTTCGGGCGGTTCCGGTGACGGCGCCGGCGGGGGCGGTTTCGGGGGTGGGGGTGGTGCGGGCCAGGGCTACGGCGTCGGCCTTGTCGGGGCCGGCGGCGAGGAGCCAGACCTGGTGGGCGGTGCGGAGCGCGGGGAGGGTGAGGGAGATGCGGGTGGGGGGCGGCTTGGGGGAGTCGTGGACGGCGATCACGGTGCCCTCGGTCTGCTTGACCCCGGGGTGGCCGGGGAACAGCGAGGCGACGTGCGCGTCCGGGCCGACGCCGAGCAGCAGGACGTCGAAGACCGGCAGGTCCGCGCCGTTGGGGGCAGCCGCGCGGAGTTCGGCGGCGTACCGGGCGGCGGCGTCCTCGGCGGAGGAGCCGTCGTCGGCGGGCATCTCGTGCACCCGGGCGCCGAGCGGCCGGACGGCGTCCAGGAACGCGGCGGCCTGTACGGCGTTGCGTTCCGGGTCGCCGGCCGGCAGGTAGCGCTCGTCGCCCCACCACAGCTCGACCTGCGCCCAGTTCACCGCGTCGCGCGCCGGGTGGGCGGCGAGCGCGGCGAGAAGGGCGTTGCCGTTGCGGCCGCCGGTGAGCACCACGTGGGCGGAGCCGTGGGCGGCCTGCGCGTCGACCACGGTGGTGATCAGCCGGGCGGCGACCGCCTCGGCCAGCACCGCCGGGTCGCGGTGGACCAGAACCGTCTCGGTGCTCACTGGGCGCTCCGCTTGCGGGTGGCGGCCTTCTTGCCGTTGGCGGCGGGCTCCTCGGGCTCGTCGGCCCTGGGCTCGGCGACCTGTCCCTCGACGGTGCCGCCGGGGCCCGCGTGCTCGACTCCGGCGATCCGCTCGCGCAGCCGGTCCACGGGGGTGCGGACGGCGGTGGCGTAGATGTCGTCGGGGTCGAGGCGGCGCAGTTCCTCGGCGATCAGTTCGGCGGTGTCGCGGCGCTTGAGCGCGACCATGCGGTCGGGCGCGCCGGGCATCGACAGGGTGCCGAGCAGGCCGTCGGGGCGGTCCAGGACGATGTTGCCGTCCTTGGTGCGCAGCGTGACGGAGGTGATGCCGGGGCCGCCGGTGACGACCCGTTCGACCGGCACCCGCAGGCGGTTGTGCAGCCACAGGCCGAGCAGTTCGACGCTGGGGTTGTACGACTCGCCCTCGACCACCGCGGCGGTGATGGTGACGTCGCGCTGGTCGAGCGCGGCGGCCAGCATCGAGCGCCAGCCGGTGATCCGGGTCCACGCCAGGTCGGTGTCGCCGGGGGTGTAGCCGGCGGCCCGCTGGGCGAGCTGGCCGACCGGCGACTCGGCGGTCACCGCGTCGGTGATCCGGCGCTGGGCGAGCGCGCCCAGCGGGTCCTGGGCGGGGTTGAGCGGCGCGTTGTCCGGCCACCAGACCACCACGGGGGCGTCGGGCAGCAGCAGCGGCAGCACCACGGACTGGGCGTGCGAGGCGAGTTCGCCGTGCATGCGCAGGATGACGGTCTCGCCGCTGCCGGCGTCGCTGCCGACCAGGATCTCCGCGTCCAGCCGGGTCTCGGCCCGGGCGCGGGGCGAGCGGCCGGCCCGCTTGATGACGGCCAGGGTCCGCGAGGGGTGCTCGCGGGAGGCGTCGTTGGCGGCCTTCAGGGCGTCGTAGGCGCTGCCCTCGTCGGTCACGATGACCAGGGTCAGCACCATGCCGGCGGCGGTCGAACCGCTGGCCCGGCGGGCGTCCATCAGGGCAGCGTTGATCCTGCTCGACGTGGTGTTCGTCAGGTCGATCTTCATGGCCGGCGCCAGCTCCTGCCGTCTCGTGCGAGCATCTCGTCCGCCTCGACCGGGCCCCAGGTGCCGGCCGGGTACTCCGCGGGCTTGCCGTTGGCGTCCCAGTACTGCTCGATCGGGTCGAGGATCTGCCAGGACAGTTCGACCTCCTGGTGCCGCGGGAAGAGGTTGGCGTCGCCCAGCAGGACGTCCAGGATGAGGCGCTCGTACGCCTCGGGGCTGGACTCGGTGAACGATTCGCCGTACGCGAAGTCCATGGTGACGTCCCGGACCTCCAGCGCGGTGCCGGGGACCTTCGAGCCGAAGCGCACGGTGACACCCTCGTCCGGCTGGACGCGGATCACCAGGGCGTTCTGGCCGAGCTCCTCGGTGGCGTAGGAGTCGAACGGCAGGTAGGGGGCACGCTGGAAGACCACCGCGATCTCGGTGACCCGGCGGCCCAGCCGCTTGCCGGTGCGCAGGTAGAACGGCACGCCCGCCCAGCGCCGGTTGTTGATCTCCAGCTTGATGGCCGCGTAGGTGTCGGTCTTGGACTCGGGGTTGATGCCGTCCTCGTCCAGGTAGCCGCGCACCTCCTCGCCGCCCTGCCAGCCGGAGGTGTACTGGCCGCGCACGGTGTGCTTGCCCAGGTCGGCGGGGAGCTTGACGGCGCTGAGCACCTTCAGCTTCTCGGCGACCAGCGCCTTCGGGTGGAAGGACGCCGGCTCCTCGATGGCGGTCAGCGCCATCAGCTGGAGCAGGTGGTTCTGGATGACGTCCCGGGCCGAGCCGATGCCGTCGTAGTAGCCGGCGCGGCCGCCGATGCCGATGTCCTCGGCCATGGTGATCTGCACGTGGTCGACGTACGACCGGTTCCAGATCGGCTCGAACATCTGGTTGGCGAAACGCAGCGCCAGGATGTTCTGGACGGTCTCCTTGCCCAGGTAGTGGTCGATCCGGAAGACCTCGTCACGCGGGAAGACCTCGTGGACGATCCGGTTCAGCTCCTGGGCGCTCTCCAGGTTGTGGCCGAACGGCTTCTCGATGACCGCGCGCCGCCAGGAACCCGGCGCCGGGTCGGTCAGGCCGTGCTTCTTCAGCTGCTGGACCACGGTGGGGAAGAACTTCGGCGGCACCGACAGGTAGAACGCGAAGTTGCCGCTGGTGCCCTGCGCCTGGTCGAGTTCCTCGATGGTGCGGCGCAGGGTGGCGAAGGCGTCGTCGTCGCCGAAGTCGCCCTGGACGAAGCGCATGCCCTTGGCGAGCTGCTGCCAGACCTCCTCGCGGAAGGGGGTGCGCGCGTGCTCCTTGACGGCGTCGTGCACCACCTGCGCGAAGTCCTCGTCGGCCCACTCGCGCCGGGCGAAGCCGATCAGCGAGAAGCCCGGCGGCAGCAGGCCGCGGTTGGCGAGGTCGTAGACGGCCGGCATCAGCTTCTTGCGCGACAGGTCACCGGTGACGCCGAAGATCACCAGGCCGGACGGGCCGGCGATCCTCGGGAGCCGGCGGTCGGCAGGGTCCCGCAGCGGGTTGACGGGCTGGTCGGGGGTGTCTCCCCCGACCGGCTCCGTGCCCTCCACGTCCGGGTACGGCTGGGTGTTGCTCACTGTGGTGTGCTCCGCTTTCCGTTCGGTTTCGTGAGCGGGAGTCAGTTGTCGCCGTGCGACTGGAGCGCGGCGGTGACGGTGTCGAGCAGTTCGTTCCAGGAGACCTCGAACTTCTGCACGCCCTCCTCCTCCAGCACCCGCACGACGTCGTCGTAGTCCACGCCGGCCGTGGCGATCGCGTCCAGCACGGCCTTGGCGTCCGCGTAGTTCGGGGTGATGGTGTCGCCGGTGATGACGCCGTGGTCGTCGGTGGCGTCCAGGGTGGCCTCGGGCATGGTGTTGACGGTGCCCGGGGCGACCAGCTCGGTCACGTACAGGGTGTCCGGCAGGCTCGGGTCCTTCACACCGGTGGACGCCCACAGCGGGCGCTGCGGCTTGGCGCCGGCCGCCTCCAGGGCCGCCCAGCGGGCCGAGGCGGGCTTGTTGCCGTCGACCGAGCCGTACACCTCCTCGTACGCCTGGTAGGCGAGGCGGGCGTTGGCCAGCGCGGCCTTGGAACGCAGGTCCTTGGCCTCGCCGCCGAGCGCGTCCAGGCGCTTGTCGATCTCGGTGTCCACCCGGGAGACGAAGAACGAGGCGACCGACTCGACCTGCGAGAGGTCGAGGCCGGCGGCCTTGGCCTGCTCCAGGCCGGTCAGGTGGGCGTCGATGACGGCCTTGTAGCGCTCCAGCGAGAAGATCAGCGTGACGTTGACGCTGATGCCCTTGGCGAGCACCGCGCTGATCGCGGGCAGGCCGGCCAGCGTGGCGGGGATCTTGATCAGCACGTTCGGGCGGTCGACCAGCCACCACAGCTGCTTGGCCTCGGCGATGGTCGCGGCGGTCTCGTGGGCCAGGCGCGGGTCGACCTCGATGGAGACCCGGCCGTCACGGCCGTTGGAGGCGTCGTACACCGGGCGCAGCACGTCGGCGGCGTCGCGGACGTCCGAGGTGGTGATCATGCGGACGGCCTCGTCGGTGGTGACCTTGCGCACCGCGAGGTCCTCCAGCTGGCGGTTGTAGGCGCCGTTGCCGGCGATCGCCTTCTGGAAGATGGTCGGGTTGGTGGTGACGCCGACGACGTGCTTCTCCTGCACCAGCTCGGCCAGGTTGCCCGAGTTCAGGCGCTCCCGGCTGAGGTCGTCCAGCCAGATCGCCACGCCTTCTTCGCTGAGGCGGTTCAATGCGTCGGTCATGGTGCTTCAGTCCCTCTTCTTCTGTTCTTCGTACGTCTGCGGTGGAGTCCGGGGGCCCGGCCCGGGGGAGTGCGGTCCCCCGGGCCGGGCGTGACCGCTAGCGGGAGACGGCCTCGACCGTGCGCAGCGAGGCGCGGGCCGCGTTGGCGACGGCGTCCGCGGTGATGCCGAACTCCTGGTAGAGCACCTTGTAGTCGGCGGAGGCGCCGAAGTGCTCCAGGCTGATGATCCGGCCGGCGTCGCCGACCAGCTCGCGCCAGCCCTGGGCGATGCCCGCCTCGACCGAGACCCGGGCCCGGACGTTCGGCGGCAGCACGCTGTCGCGGTACGCCTGGTCCTGCTCGTTGAACCACTCCACCGACGGCATCGACACCACGCGGGTCGGGGTGCCCTCGGCCTGCAGCGCCTCGCGGGCCTGCATCGCCAGCTGCACCTCGGAGCCGGTGCCGAGCAGGATCACCTTGGGCTCGCCGCCCTCGGCCTCGGCCAGCACGTAGCCGCCCTTGGCCGCGCCCTCGGCGGAGCCGAACACCTCGCGGTCGAAGGTCGGCACGCCCTGCCGGGTCAGCACCAGGCCGACCGGGCCGGGGTGGCTGGTGTGCCGCTCCAGGACGGTGCGCCACACCACAGCGGTCTCGTTGGCGTCCGCCGGGCGGACCACCGCGAGGCCCGGGATGGCCCGCAGCGCGGCCAGGTGCTCGACCGGCTGGTGGGTCGGGCCGTCCTCGCCGAGGCCGATCGAGTCGTGCGTCCAGACGTAGACCACCGGCAGCTTCATCAGCGCGGCGAGCCGGACCGCGGGGCGCATGTAGTCGGAGAACACCAGGAAGGTGCCGCCGTAGATGCGGGTGCGGCCGTGCAGCGAGATGCCGTTCATCACGGAGCCCATGGCGTGCTCGCGGATGCCGTAGTGGACGGTGCGGCCGTACGGCGAGGCGCTCTTGAGCGAGTTGCCCTCCGGAAGGAAGGAGGACTCCTCGTCGATGGTGGTCAGGTTCGACTCGGCGAGGTCCGCGGAGCCGCCCCACAGTTCGGGGATCAGCTTGCCGACGGCCTTCAGGGTGTCGCCGGAGGCCTTGCGGGTGGCGACGTCCTTGCCGGCCGGGAAGACCGGCAGGGCCTTCTCCCAGCCGTCGGGCAGCTCGCCGATCTGGATCCGGTCGAACTCGGCGGCGCGCTGCGGGTTGGCGGCGCGCCACTCGCGCAGCTGCTCCTCCCAGGCGGTGCGGGCGGCCTGGCCGCGCTGCACGACCTCGCGGGCGTGCGCGACGACCTGGTCGGTCACCTCGAAGGTCTTCTGCGGGTCGAAGCCCAGCACCTTCTTGGTGGCGGCGATCTCGGCGTCGCCGAGGGCCGAGCCGTGCGCCTTGGCGGTGTCCTGGGCGTTCGGCGCGGGCCAGGCGATGATGGTGCGCATCGCGATGATCGACGGCTTGCCGGTCTCCGCCTTGGCGGCCTCCAGTGCGGCGGCCAGCGCGACCACGTCGATGTCGCCGTCCGACTTCGGGACGACCCGCTGGACGTGCCAGCCGTACGCCTCGTAGCGGGCCAGCACGTCCTCGGAGAACGCGGTGGCGGTGTCGCCCTCGATGGAGATGTGGTTGTCGTCGTACAGCGCGACCAGGTTGCCCAGCTTCTGGTGGCCGGCCAGCGAGGACGCCTCGGCGGAGATGCCCTCCTGGAGGTCGCCGTCGGAGACGATCGCCCAGATGGTGTGGTCGAACGGCGAGGTGCCGGCCGGCGCGTCCGGGTCGAACAGGCCGCGCTCGTAGCGGGCGGCCATCGCCATGCCGACCGCGTTGCCGATGCCCTGGCCCAGCGGGCCGGTGGTGGTCTCGACGCCGGCCGTGTGGCCGTGCTCGGGGTGGCCCGGGGTGCGGCTGCCCGCGACCCGGAAGGCCTTCAGGTCGTCCAGCGACAGTCCGTAACCGGACAGGAACAGCTGGGTGTACAGCGTGAGGGAGGTGTGCCCCGGCGAGAGCACGAAGCGGTCGCGGCCGACCCAGGTCGGGTCGGTCGGGTCGTGGCGCAGGAAGCGCTGGAAGATGAGGTAGGCCGCGGGGGCCAGCGACATGGCGGTGCCGGGGTGCCCGTTCCCCACCTTCTGCACGGCGTCCATGGCCAGGACCCGGGCCGTGTCAACGGCCCGCTGGTCCAGCTCGCTCCACTCGAATACGTTCGGCGTCGTGCTCACCCTGACTCAGGGCTCCTTCCGGATTTTTGTAGAAGTGTCACCCCGTGAAGGGGACCGGTCGGCCACGCCGCTGTGGCTGGTGCCGATCACGGAGGGTTGATCCCGCTTCTCTGTGCGAGCCTACCGTTTGCGGGGCACCTCACCCTGCGTGCCGGGCAACCAGGATCTGCGGCGTCGCATTCCCCTGTCGGGGCGTCAACTCCTCTGTCCTACATTCACCCGTCCGGGGAGGGTTTGCCCGTCCAAGGCGTAAGACGCGCATGCGCACGGCTCGCCGGGGGACCCCGGGGCGGATCGGGAGATATGGAGCGTCTATCGTTGCGTGGTACGCGCAGCGCGGACGGTGGGCACCCTGCGGGTTCTCCGGGCGCCTGTGGAAGTTCATCGACTGTTGAGGTGTCCGTGACCGCCGTCGAATCCCGCCCCGCCGGGGTGGTAGGGACGAGCACCGCGCGCCGGCCGTTCGGGGCCCGCATCGGGGCTTTCGTCGCCCTCACCAAACCCCGGATCATCGAGCTGCTGCTGATCTCCACGGTGCCGGTGATGTTCCTGGCCCAGGGCGGTGTGCCCAACCTGTGGCGGGTGCTCGCGGTGGTGGTCGGTGGATACCTGTCCGCCGGCGGTGCCAACGCGCTCAACATGTACATCGACCGCGACATCGACGCGGTGATGTCCCGCACCGAGCGGCGCCCGATCGTCACCGGCATGGTCTCGCCGCGCGAGGCGCTGGTCTTCGGCATCTCGCTGGCCGTGATCTCCACCGTCTGGCTCGGCCTCCTGGTCAACTGGCTGTCCTCGGCGCTGGCCGGCAGCGCGCTGCTGTTCTACGTGTTCGTCTACACGCTGGGCCTCAAGCGCCGCACCGCGCAGAACATCGTCTGGGGCGGCATCGCCGGCTGCATGCCGGTGTTCGTCGGCTGGGCGTCCGTCACCAACTCGCTGTCCTGGTCGGCGCTGCTGCTGTTCCTGGTGGTCTTCTTCTGGACGCCGCCGCACACCTGGGTGCTGTCGATGAAGGTCCGCGACGACTACGCCCGGGCCGGCGTGCCGATGCTGCCGGTGATCCGCGGCAACATCGGCGTCGCCAAGCAGGTGGTCATCTACTCCTGGGTGATGGTGGCGACCTCGATGCTGCTGTGGCCGGTCGCGCACACCAGCTGGCTGTACCCGATCACCGCCGGCGTGCTCGGCGTGCTGTGGATGAAGGAGGCGTACGCGCTCCAGTCGCGCGCCAAGGCCGGCATCGTGGGCGCCAAGCTCAAGGAGATGCGGCTGTTCCACTGGTCGATCACGTACCTGACGCTGCTGTTCCTGGAAGTCGCGATCGACCCGTTCGTGGGCTGACACCCCCCGTATTCCGAACCCCTCGGCCTCAGCGCGGCGCAAGCCCGCTGGGGCCGACGTGGTTCTCCAGCCACTCGTGCAGCGGGGCCGCCGCGTGCAGGAAACCGGTGACCCGGCCGTACGCCTTCGCGGTGCCCAGCCAGGGCGCGGGCTCCCACCGCTGCCAGGCGATCAGGCCCTTGTGGCGCAGCAGCTCGATCCGCGGGTGGTCCTTCGGGTAGCCGCGCGGCGCGGTCTTCAGACTGTCCCGGCCGACCACCTCCGGCCCGGCCGCGCGCACCGCCGCCACCACCCGCTCCAGCTCGGCGCCCGGCAGGTCCTCGGCGACCGCGGTGCGGTAGGCCGCCAGCTGGTCGGTGGCCAGGTGGTAGTAGCCGAGCCCGCAGGCCAGGCCCTCGGCGGACAGCTGCACGTACCCGCCGGACTCCAGCACCGCGCCGATGTGCGTCTTGTACGGGGACTTGTCGGCCGAGAACCGGACGTCCCGGTTCGGCCGGAAGATCTTCCCCGGACCGAACTCGGGCTCCAGCCGGGCCAGCAGCGCCTCCATCGGGGCGCGCACCTGTTCCTCGTACTGGGCGCGGTGCTCCGTCCAGAAGGTCCTGGAGTTGTCGGCCTCCAGGTGCTCGTAGAACTCCAGGGCCTCGGCGGGCCAGCCACGGAAATCGTTCACGGGGCCAGTATTCACGCCGCGGCGGCGCGGACCGCCGGCTTTGCGCGCGCATGGGGTGACGTTTCGTCAGCGGAAACAGTTCTCCAGTAGGGTCGGCCACCGTTTGCGATCCTGTCGTCGCCTTTCGGGGGAAAGAATGCCGCTCCAGCCCATCGTCCTGTCCGGACACCTGTTCCTGGCCCGCGAACCGGCCGAGCTCGCCGGGCTGATCGGGGCCTTCGCCGACCCGCCCACCCGGATACTGCTCGGCGCGGACGGGCTCACCACCACCCTGCTGTCGGCCTGGACCCGCGGGCCGGTGCGGGTCGGGCACGCCGACCACCGGCGGGTGTCGGCCGCCGAGGCGCCCGCCGGGGCGGCCGCGCTGCTGCTGGCCGGCGACGACGAGGAGCTGATCGTCCGGCGCTCGGTGCTCACCGGCGGTGACGGCGGCGAGCTGTCGCGCAACGTGGTGGTCGCCCGGCCGGTACTGTCCGCCACCGCCGAGCAGTGCCTGACCGACACCGCCGCGCCGATCGGCGCCGCCCTGCAGGCCACCGGCACCGGCTACCGGCGCACCGTGCTGGACGCCGGTGTGCGCGACTGGGACGGGGCGGACGCCGCGTACAAGACCTACCTGATGTGGCACGGGCCGAAGCCGCTGGCCGCCGTCACGGAAACGTTCAACCCCGCGCTGGTGCCCGCCGTGGCCGCCGTGGCCGGGGCCGATCTGCTCGCCGTCGGAGGCCGTCGATGACCCGCCGAACCACCACCGTCGCGATCGTCGGCGCCGGGCCCGCCGGGCTGGTGCTCGCCCACGTGCTGCACCGGGCCGGGATCACCGTCACCGTCCACGAGCGGCTCTCCCGGGCCGCCGTCGAGAGCGCCGCCCGGGCCGGGGTGCTGGAGCACCGGGTGGTGGAGTACCTGCGCGCGCTGGGCCTCACCGACCGGCTGACCGCCGAGGGCGAGCGGCACGGACGGTGCGAGATCACCTGCCTCGGCGAGAACGTGCTGGTCGACTACGGCGCGCTGTCCGGCGGCATCCGGCACTGGGTGTACCCGCAGCAGCTGCTGCTGCGCGACCTGATCGCCGCGTACCTGGCGGACGGCGGCAGCATCGCGTTCGAGCGGCCGGTGGAGTCCGTCACGGTCGGCGCCGACGGCCGCCCCGAGCTGAACACCGCCGACGGCCCGCTCACCGCCGAGTACGTGATCGGCTGCGACGGCGCGCACAGCGTGGTCGCCGCCGCCTTCCCCGACGGCGCCGACGGGCCCGGGCGGCGCTACCCGTACGACTGGCTGACGGTGCTGGCCCGGATCTCCCGGCCGGTCGAGCAGATCCGCTACGCGGTGCACGCCGACGGGTTCGCCGGGATGATGCCGCGCACCGCCGACGTCGGACGGTTCTACCTGGAGGTGCCCGCCGGGGAGGACCCGGCCGGCTGGGGCGAACGGCGGATCCGCGCCGAACTCGAACGGCGGCTGGAGCTCGACGGCGAGGACCCCGCGCTCGGCGCGCTGCTGGAGACCGGCATGCTGCGGATGCGCGGCAAGGTCGCCCGCCGGATGCGGGCCGGGCGGCTGCTGCTGGCCGGGGACGCCGCGCACACCGTCACCCCGTCCGGTGCCAAGGGCCTCAACTCGGCGGTCGCCGACGCCGCCGACCTGGCGGCTGCGCTGATCGCCGAGCTGCGCGACGGCGACGGCACCGGGCTGGACGGCACTGGGCTGGACGGCACCGGGCTGGACAGCACCGGGCTGGACGGCACTGGGCTGGACGGCTACGAGCGGCGACGGCTGGACGCCGCCTGGCAGACCCAGGAGTTCTCCGAGCAGCTGCTCGACCTGCTGCACCTGCCGGCCGGCCTGCCGCCCGGGCAGCGCGAGTTCGCGCTGCGGCTGCGGCTGGAGCGGATCCGCCGGATCGCCGCTCCCGGGCCGGAGGGCGCCGCCTTCGCGCTGGCCTACGCCGGGGCCGGTGAGCTGCGGCTGCCCGCCATGTGGCCGTCGGCACAGGGCGGTGCCGTCGCCAGCGGCGCTACCGGTCGGTAGCATGCGGGCATGACCAGCGCAGAGACCGCCACCACCGCCGCGCCGGACGCCCGCGTCGAGCGTCGTGCCAAGCGCATTGCCAAGCACCTGAGCAGCTTCGCCAAGCAGCACGGCGGCCACGCGGACGGTGTCGTCGAGTACGTCGGCCGCACCGCCACCCGGATCGTCGTGGTCGGCGCCGACGGCACCTGGGGCGACCAGGTCGCGCCGACCTACGCGATCGGCCGCCGGGCCGCCGAGCTCGCCGGGCTCACCCTGCACGACGACTTCGAGGGCGAGCTGGGCCTGAAGGTGAAGACCAGCTCGTACGAGTGGAAGCGCATGGCGGGCATCCAGATCTAGTCCGCCCCGGCGGACGGAAAAGGAGCGCGGACAGCTGTCCGCGCTCCTTTTCCGCGTTCGGGGTGTCGCTCAGGCGACCAGCTCGGTCGACGGGGCGGTGGCCTGGGCCGGGATCTCGGCGCGGGTGCGCAGGGCGAGCGGGATGCGGACGGCGGCGCCGAGGATCAGGGCCGAGCCCAGCATGTGCACGCCGACCATGATCTCCGGGGCGTCGGTGAAGTACTGGACGAAGCCCAGCACGCCCTGGATCATCAGCAGGCCGAACAGCTCGCGGACCCGGGCCCGGGCGGCCGGCGGGGCCTTCACGGCGGCGAACACCAGCAGCGCCGCCAGCGTCAGGCCGACCGAGAGGAACACCAGGTCGGCGTGGGCCTGGACGAGCCGGTCGTAGTCGATCGGGATGCGGTACACCGGCTTGCCGTCCTTGGACGAGGCTCCCGGGTGGTGGCCCGCGCCGGTGACCGCTGTACCGGCCACCACCAGCAGGCTGATCGTCAGCACCAGCACCTGGGCGAGGCGCTGGATCGGCTCCGCGACCAGGGCCCGCGGCGAGCCGTCACCCTCCCGGGTGCGCTCCCACTGCACCACCGCGACCCAGACCAGGGCCAGCGCGGCGACCATGTGCGCCGCCACGATGTACGGGTTCAGGCCGGTCAGGACGGTGATGCCGCCCATCACCGCGTTGCTCATCACCAGCCAGAACTGGGCCCAGCCGAGCTTGGTCAGCGAGCGCCGCCACGGCTTGGCGCAGCGGGCCGCCAGGATCGCCCAGCCGACGGCCGCGCACAGCACGTAGGTGAGCATCCGGTTGGTGAACTCGATGACGCCGTTGATGCCCATCTCGGGCGTCGGCGTCAGGCTCTCGGCGGTGCAGCGCGGCCAGGTGGTGCAGCCGAGACCGGAGGCGGTCAGCCGGACGGCGCCGCCGGTGACCACGATCACCACGCTCATCACCAGGGCGGCCATGGCCGCCCGGCGGACGTGCTGCGCGCTCGGGTGCCAGCGCTCGGCGAGGAGGGAGAACGGGTTGGTCACCGGACCATCGTAGGCGGGCTTACACGGTGGTCCGGCGTCGCGGGTGCGGCAGCGGGCCTCGCGAGGGGCGCGCGGACAAAACGGGCGGATCGAGCGTGTCGGTGCGTTGGTCTTGACCTGCTGGCGAGTGGCCGAAAGGGTGCGACTTGGTCCAGACCTTTCACAGGTTGGGCTCATCTCTCCCTGCCCTTCTCCACCCGTGGAGTCCGTTCACCGGGTCGGAGGGCCTGCTGGCGCTGACCGTGGGCGGCGCGGCGGTGCTCGGCGTGGGCGGCGGGATCGTCTACGCGGCACGCCGCAAGAAGGCCGGCGCCGCTTTCTGAGCCCGGACGCGGCCCCCGAGGGCAGCGGGGGCTACTCCCAGCGGAAGAAGCGGGCGGCCGCGGCCAGGCCGAGCACCGACCAGACGCCCAGGATGCCGAGGTCGGACCAGGGCATGCCGTGGCCGAGCTGGAGCACCGAGCGCAGGCCGTCGGAGAGCGCCGAGATCGGCAGCAGCTCCAGCACCGGGCGCACCGCGTCCGGGAACTTGGCGAGCGGCACCACCACGCCGCCGGCCAGCAGCAGCAGGATGAACACCAGGTTGGCGCCGGCCAGGGTGGCCTCCGCGCGCAGCGTGCCCGCCATCAGCAGGCCGAGGCCGGAGAATGCGGCGGTGCCGAGCACCAGCAGGAGCAGGACCGCCAGCGGGTTGCCGTGCGGCGACCAGCCGAGGGCCAGCGCGATGCCGGAGAGCAGCAGCACCTGGAGCAGTTCGGTGACCAGCACGCAGCCGGTCTTCGCGGTGAGCAGCGCCCAGCGGGGCAGCGGTGTCGCGCCGAGCCGCTTGAGGACGCCGTAGCGGCGCTCGAAGCCGGTGGCGATGGCCTGGCCGGTGAAGGCGGTGGACATCACGGCGAGCGCCAGCAGGCCGGGGGCGAGGAAGTCGACGCGCTTGCCGGGGCCGTCCACGGCGACCACGTCGACGGCGGAGAACAGCACCAGCAGCACGGTGGGGATGACCACGGTGAGCAGCAGCTGCTCGCCGTTGCGCAGCAGCATCCTGGTCTCCAGGGCGGTCTGCGCGAGCAGCATCCGGCCGACCGGCGCGGCGCCCGGGCGGGGGGTGAGGTCGGTGGCGGTCATCGCAGGTCCCGTCCGGTCAGGTCGAGGAAGACGTCTTCGAGGCTGCGGCGCTGTACCGCGAGCTTGTCGGGCATCACCCCGGCCTCGGCGCACCAGCCGGTGACGGCGGCGAGCAGGGCGGCGTCCAGGGCGGCCTCGACGCGGTAGGAGCCGCGGGAGGGCTCGGCGACCAGGGCGGTGTCGGGGAGGACCTTGCGCAGGCCGGCCAGGTCCAGCCCGGGGGGTCCGTCGAAGCGCAGCTGGGCGTCGGGGCCGCGCAGCTCGTCGGGGGAGCCCTGGGCGATGACCTTGCCGCGGTCGACGACGGCGACGTCGTCGGCGAGCTGTTCGGCCTCGTCCATCTGGTGGGTGGTGAGGACGACGGTGACGCCGGCGGTGCGCAGTTCGGTGACCAAGTCCCAGGTGGCGCGGCGGGCCTGCGGGTCGAGGCCGGCGGTGGGTTCGTCCAGGAAGACCAGTTCGGGGCGGCCGACCACGGCCATGGCGAGGGCCAGGCGCTGCTGCTGGCCGCCGGAGAGCCGGCGGTAGGGGGTGCGGCCGCAGGAGTCCAGGCCGAGGCGTTCGGCGAGCGGGCCGACGGGCAGCGGGTTCGCGTAGAGCTTCGCGGTGTGCTGGAGCATTTCGAGGGCGCGCGCACCGGCGTACACGCCGCCCGACTGGAGCATCACGCCGATCCGCGGCTTGAGCTGCCCGGCCTGCGCGACCGGGTCCAGGCCGAGGACCCGGACGGTGCCGGCGTCGGGGCGGCGGTAGCCCTCGCAGGTCTCGATGGTGGTGGTCTTGCCCGCGCCGTTGGGGCCGAGCACCGCGGTGACGGTTCCGCGCGCGATGGCCAGGTCGAGGCCGTCCACGGCGGTCTTGTCGCCGTACCGCTTGACCAGTCCGGTCACCTCGACGGCGGGGTCTGCATGCATACCGGCGAGTGTAGGAGCAGTTCACGGCCCTCATCAGGTAAGGCATGCCTTCCGTGATGGAGGCCACCGGTGAGACCGGGGTCACGGCTTGTTTCCCGCGGACGAATTAAGCAACAATCGTGTTGTGAAAAAGATTCGCGAGCATGACGCTCAGCGGGAGCCCGAGGCTCCCGACTGTGCCGTGCCCGCGACTCCGGCGGAGGCGCTCGCCGCCGAGGGCCACCGGGCGACCCGGGACCGGGTCGCCCGTTCGATCCTCGACCACGGGCCGTCCTCGGCCGCCGACCTGGCCGGCCGCCTCGGCCTGACCACCGCCGCGGTGCGCCGCCACCTGGACGGCCTGACCGCCGCCGGGCTGGTCGAGTCCCGCGAGCAGCGGGTCTACGGCAGCCGCGGCCGGGGCCGTCCGGCCAAGGTGTTCGCCCTGACCGACGGCGGGCGGGACGCCTTCTACCAGGCCTACGACCAGCTCGCCGCAGACGCGCTGCGCTGGATCTCGGAGGCCGCCGGTGGCGGCGAGGCGGGCGAGCAGGCGGTCGCCGCCTTCGCCCGGGCCCGGCTCGCCAAGCAGGGCCGGAAGTACCAGGGTGAGGTCGAACAGGCCGACGCCCCGCAGCGGGCCCAGGCGCTCGCTCGGGCCTTGAGCGCCGACGGGTACGCTGCCACGGTGCGGCCCGTCCCGTCCGCCGCCCCGGCGCCTGCCGCCCCGGCCGGCGCCCAGCTGTGCCAGCACCACTGCCCGGTCGCGCACATCGCCGAGCAGTTCCCGCAGCTCTGCGAGGCGGAGACCGAGGTCTTCTCGCAGCTCCTGGGCACCCATGTGCAACGGCTGGCCACCATCGCCCACGGCGACGGGGTCTGCACCACGTATGTGCCGGCATCCGGTGCCGCACCGTCGTCCTCCGGGACGCCCGGTGCCGTGCCGACTGCCGGTACCTCCATCGAACGTCCGACGAAACCGGCTCCACCGCGCGGAGGAACCTCGCATGACTGACATCGCACACCCCGAGCTCGAAGGTCTCGGCACGTACGAGTACGGCTGGGCCGACTCGGACGCGGCCGGTGCCGCCGCCAAGCGTGGCCTGAGCGAGGACGTCGTCCGCGACATCTCGGCGAAGAAGAACGAGTCCGAGTGGATGCTCAACCTTCGCCTCAAGGGCCTGAAGCTGTTCGGCAAGAAGCCGATGCCGACCTGGGGCTCCGACCTGTCGGGCATCGACTTCGACAACATCAAGTACTTCGTGCGCTCGACCGAGAAGCAGGCCGAGTCCTGGGAGGACCTGCCCGCCGACATCAAGGCCACGTACGACAAGCTGGGCATCCCGGAGGCGGAGAAGCAGCGCCTGGTCGCCGGTGTCGCCGCCCAGTACGAGTCCGAGGTCGTCTACCACCAGATCCGTGAGGACCTGGAGGAGCAGGGCGTCATCTTCCTGGACACCGACACCGCGCTGCGCGAGCACCCGGAGCTGTTCAAGGAGTACTTCGGCACCGTCATCCCGGTGGGCGACAACAAGTTCGCCTCGCTGAACACCGCGGTGTGGTCCGGCGGATCGTTCATCTACGTGCCGAAGGGCGTGCACGTGGACATCCCGCTGCAGGCCTACTTCCGGATCAACACCGAGAACATGGGCCAGTTCGAGCGGACGCTGATCATCGTCGACGAGGACGCCTACGTCCACTACGTCGAGGGCTGCACCGCGCCGATCTACTCCTCGGACTCGCTGCACTCCGCGGTGGTCGAGATCATCGTCAAGAAGGGCGGCCGCTGCCGCTACACGACCATCCAGAACTGGTCGAACAACGTCTACAACCTGGTCACCAAGCGCGCCGTGGCGTACGAGGGCGCGACCATGGAGTGGGTCGACGGCAACATCGGCTCCAAGGTCACCATGAAGTACCCGGCCGTCTACCTGATGGGCGAGCACGCCAAGGGCGAGACGCTGTCGATCGCGTTCGCCGGCGAGGGCCAGCACCAGGACGCCGGCGCGAAGATGGTCCACATGGCGCCGAACACCTCGTCGCACATCGTCTCCAAGTCGGTGGCGCGCGGCGGCGGCCGGACCTCCTACCGCGGTCTGATCGAGATCGGCGAGGGCTCGCACGGCGCCAAGTCGAACGTGCTGTGCGACGCGCTGCTGGTCGACACCATCTCCCGCTCGGACACCTACCCGTACGTGGACGTCCGCGAGGACGACGTGTCGATGGGCCACGAGGCGACGGTCTCCAAGGTCTCCGAGGACCAGCTCTTCTACCTGATGAGCCGCGGCCTGACCGAGACCGAGGCGATGGCGATGATCGTCCGAGGCTTCGTCGAGCCGATCGCGCGCGAGCTGCCGATGGAATACGCGCTGGAGCTGAACCGGCTGATCGAGCTGCAGATGGAGGGCGCGGTCGGCTGACGCGCCGTCAGCCCCCGCCCGTCCGTCGACCATTTCCGAAAGAGAGCAACACGAACAGCCATGGCTGAGCAGAACACTCCCGGCTCCACCACCGCCGGTTCGATCGAGGTGGGCACCGCCGGCGCCGGCGCGCAGCTCGCCGGTCCGGGCACCGGCCGCGAGAGCGTCCGGCAGCCGATCGACGCCCGCGTCGCGGTCAAGCCGTCCTTCGACGTGAACGACTTCCCGGTGCCGACCGGCCGCGAGGAGGACTGGCGCTTCACGCCGATGCACCGCCTCGCCGGGCTGCACGACGGCACTGCGGTCGATGCCGTGAAGGGTGAGGACAAGATCGAGCTGGGCCTGCCGGAGGGTGTCACCTCCGAGCTGGTCGGCCGCGACGACGCCCGCGTCGGCAAGGCCGGCACCCCGGTGGACCGGATCGCCGCGCAGGCGTTCAGCGCCTTCGAGCAGGCCCTGGTGGTGACCGTCCCCAAGGAGACGGTGCTGACCGAGCCGGTCCGGATCGACGTGCACGGCGAGGGCGGGGTCCGCTTCGCCCACGTGGTGATCGAGGTCAAGCCGTTCGCCGAGGCCGTCGTGGTGTTGAACCACTCCGGCACCGGCACCCGCGCCGCCAACGTCGACCTGCTGGTCGGCGACGGCGCCAAGCTGACCTTCGTCTCCGTCCAGGACTGGGAGCGGGACGCGGTGCACGCCGCCCAGCACAATGCGCTGGTCGGCCGGGACGCCACCTTCAAGTCCGTGGTGGTCACCTTCGGCGGCGACGTGGTGCGCCTGCACCCGCGGGTCTCCTACGCGGGCCCCGGCGGCGAGGCCGAGCTGTTCGGCCTGTACTTCGCGGACGCCGGGCAGCACCTCGAGCACCGCCTGATCATCGACCACGACACCCCGCACTGCCGCTCCAACGTCGCCTACAAGGGCGCGCTGCAGGGCGAGGACGCGCACGCGGTGTGGATCGGCGACGTGCTGATCCGCGCGGCCGCGGTCGGCACCGACACCTACGAGCTCAACCGCAACCTGGTGCTCACCGACGGCGCCCGGGTCGACTCGGTCCCCAACCTGGAGATCGAGACCGGCGAGATCGTCGGCGCCGGCCACGCCTCCGCCACCGGCCGCTTCGACGACGAGCAGCTGTTCTACCTGCAGTCCCGCGGCATCCCGGCCGACGAGGCCCGCCGCCTGGTGGTGCGCGGCTTCTTCGCCGAGCTGGTCCAGCAGATCGGCGTCGCCGAGATCCAGGACCGCCTGATGGAGAAGATCGAGGCCGAGCTGGAAGAGACGGTCGCATGAGCGCCGGCTACCTGCGTGCCTGCGCGCTGAGCGTGCTGCAGGAGGACGTGCCCAAGAAGGTCGAGCTGAACGGCGTCCCGGTGGCGATCGTCCGCACCGACGAGGGCGTGTTCGCGATCAACGACATCTGCTCGCACGCCAACGTCTCGCTCTCCGAGGGCGAGGTCGAGGACTGCATGATCGAGTGCTGGCTGCACGGCTCCAGCTTCGACCTGCGCACCGGAAAGCCGTCCGGGCTGCCCGCGACCAGGCCGGTCGCCGTCTACCCCGTAAAGATCGAAGGGGACGATGTGCTCGTCTCCGTCAACCAGGAGAACTGAGTACCCCATGGCAACGCTTGAAATCCGCGACCTGCACGTCTCCGTCAACGCCGAGGGCGGCCCCCGCCAGATCCTCAAGGGCGTCGACCTGACGGTCAAGCAGGGCGAGACCCACGCGATCATGGGTCCGAACGGCTCCGGCAAGTCCACCCTGGCCTACTCGCTGGCCGGCCACCCCAAGTACACCGTCACCGGTGGCGAGGTGCTGCTGGACGGCGAGGACGTGCTGGCGATGTCGGTCGACGAGCGCGCCAAGGCCGGCCTGTTCCTGGCCATGCAGTACCCGGTCGAGGTCCCCGGCGTCTCGGTCTCCAACTTCCTGCGCACCGCCGCCACCGCCGTCCGCGGCGAGGCCCCCAAGCTGCGGCTGTGGGTCAAGGAGGTCAAGGAGGCGATGGCCGCCCTGCAGATGGACCCGGCGTTCGCCGAGCGCAACGTCAACGAGGGCTTCTCCGGCGGTGAGAAGAAGCGTCACGAGATCCTCCAGCTCGAGCTGCTCAAGCCGAAGGTCGCGATCCTCGACGAGACCGACTCCGGCCTGGACGTCGACGCGCTGCGGATCGTCTCCGAGGGCATCAACCGGGTCCGCTCCACCGGCGAGGTCGGCACCCTGCTGGTCACCCACTACACCCGCATCCTGCGCTACATCAAGCCCGACTACGTGCACGTCTTCGCGGGCGGCCGGATCGTCGAGTCCGGCGGTGCCGAGCTCGCCGACAAGCTGGAGGAAGAGGGCTACGAGAGCTACGTGAAGGGCGGCGCTTCCGAGTGACCCACTCCCATCTGACCGGACTCCTGGACACCGACGCGATCCGCAAGGACTTCCCCGTCCTGTCGCGGGTGCTGCACGACGGCAAGCCGCTGGTGTACCTGGACAACGCGGCGACCTCGCAGAAGCCGCGCCAGGTGCTGGACGCGCTGAACGCCTACTACGAGCAGCACAACTCCAACGTCCACCGCGGCGTGCACGTGCTCGCCGAGGAGGCGACCGCGCTGTACGAGGGCGCCCGGGACAAGGTCGCGGCGTTCATCAACGCGCCCAGCCGGAACGAGGTGATCTTCACCAAGAACGCCTCGGAGTCGCTCAACCTCGTTGCCAACATGCTGGGTTGGGCCGACGAGCCGTACCGGGTGGACGCCGACTCGGAGATCGTGATCACCGAGATGGAGCACCACTCCAACATCGTTCCGTGGCAGCTGCTCGCGCAGCGCACCGGCGCGAAGCTGAAGTGGTTCGGGCTGACCGACGAGGGCCGGCTCGACCTGTCCAACATCGACGAGCTGATCACCGAGAAGACGAAGATCGTCTCCGTCACCCTGGTGTCCAACCTGCTGGGCACCATCAACCCGGTGGAGACCATCGTCCGCAAGGCGCAGTCGGTCGGCGCGCTGGTCGCCATCGACGCCTCGCAGGCCGCCCCGCACGCCGTCCTCGACGTGCAGGCGCTGGAGGCCGACTTCGTCGCCTTCACCGGCCACAAGATGCTGGCCCCGACCGGCATCGGCGTGCTGTGGGGACGCCAGGAGCTCCTCGAGGACCTCCCGCCGTTCCTCGGCGGTGGCGAGATGATCGAGACCGTCACCATGGGCTCGTCCACCTACGCCCCCGCGCCGCACAAGTTCGAGGCCGGCACCCCGCCGATCGCCCAGGCCGTCGGCCTCGGCGCCGCCATCGACTACCTGTCGGCGATCGGCATGGACCGCGTGGCCGCGCACGAGCACGCGATCACCGAGTACGCCATCGAGCGCCTGCTGGACGTCCCCGACCTGCGGATCATCGGCCCGCGCACGGCCGTGGACCGCGGCGCGGCGATCTCCTTCACGCTCGGCGACATCCACCCGCACGACGTCGGCCAGGTGCTCGACGAGCAGGGCATCGCGGTCCGGGTCGGCCACCACTGCGCGCGGCCGGTCTGCCTGCGGTACGGAATTCCGGCGACCACCAGGGCGTCGTTCTATCTGTACTCCACGCCCGGTGAGGTGGACGCGCTGATCGACGGCCTCCACCACGTCCGCAACTTCTTCGGCTGAGGTGGTCGCATGAAGCTCGACTCGATGTACCAGGAGATCATCCTGGACCACTACCGCAACCCCCACGGCAAGGGGCTGCGGGACGGCGACGCCGAGGTGCACCACGTCAACCCGACGTGCGGCGACGAGATCACCCTGCGGGTGAAGCTCGACGGCGCGGTCGTCGCGGACGTCTCCTACGAGTCGCAGGGCTGCTCGATCAGCCAGGCCTCCGCCTCCGTGCTCAACGACCTGGTGGTCGGAAAGACGGTCGGCGAGGCGCAGCAGGTCCAGGAGGCGTTCCTGGAGCTGATGCAGAGCAAGGGCCAGTCCGAGGGCGACGAGGAGATCCTGGAGGACGCCGTCGCGTTCGCCGGGGTCTCCAAGTACCCGGCCCGGGTCAAGTGCGCCCTGCTCGGCTGGATGGCCTGGAAGGACGCCACCGCCAAGGCGCTGGCCGGCCACCCCGAGATTTCCGACTGACGTTCCGGTAAGGACACTGAATTCATGAGCGAGAACGAGACCCCCGAGGCCGCCACGGCCGAGGTCGCGGTGTCCGACAGCCCCGGTGCGTTCACCACCGCCGGGACCGTCACCACCGAGGACCTCATGGAGGCCCTGATGGACGTCGTCGACCCCGAACTGGGCATCGACGTCGTCAACCTGGGCCTGATCTACGGCCTGCACATCGACGAGGACGACACCGCCACCGTCGACATGACCCTCACCTCCGCGGCCTGCCCCCTCACCGACGTGATCGAGGACCAGGCCCGGACCGCGACCGACGGCCTGGTCAAGGACCTGCGGATCAACTGGGTCTGGATGCCGCCGTGGGGCCCGGACAAGATCACCGACGAGGGCCGCGACCAGCTGCGCGCGCTCGGCTTCAACGTCTGATCGGTCAGTAGTACTTCTGGCAGGGGCGGGACCTTCGGGTTCCGCCCCTGTTGCGTGTGCTCACTTGATCGTTGCCTCCCGCAGCGCCGCCGCCACCCGGCGGACCGGGCCCGACCGCGGACGGTCGGGCAGCCGGGCCGGCAGTAGCCGATGTCCGCCTCGCGGTGGGGGTCAGTCCTTGCGGCGCAGGACGGCGGCGGCCAGGGCCAGGGAGGCGGTGGCGGCGAGGGCGGCGAAGGTGGTGATGGCGGGGATCAGGCCGTAGGCGCGGGTGAGGGCGCCGACGGCGATGATCGGGGCGGAGGAGCCGAGGTAGACGATCACCCAGAGGGTGGAGAGTTCGCTGCCGCGGCGGGCGGGGTCGAGGGCGGCCACTGCGGCGGTGAACAGGGAGCGGAAGGCGATGCCCTGGCTGACGCCGGCGACCACGCTGCCGATGAAGAGGAGTGCGGGGGTGCCGGTGGCGGCGGCCGCGGTGAGCAGGCCGAGGCCGGTGGCCAGGCCGGTCAGGCCGGCGGCGACCACAACGCGGTCGGAGGTGGGCGGGACCAGGAGCTGGGCGGCTGCCGAGGAGCCGAGCAGCAGGGCCGCGACGGCGGCGCCCGCCATCTTGGAGTCGGTGTGCAGCAGGGTGCTGGAGAACGCCGGGGCGAGCGCCAGGTAGACGCCGAAGACCGCGTACGAGACGAAGCCCGCGCCGGAGGCGAGCAGGAACTCGCGGCGCCCGGAGCGGGGCAGTCGCAGGCGCTGCGGGCGCAGCTGTGTGGGGGTGGTGATGCGCGGCGGGGAGGCCGGCGGGCGGACCGAGCCGGGCATCCGCGGGTGCACCAGGGCGAGGGGTACGCAGAGGGCGAGCAGCGCGACGGCGTGGGTCAGGAACAGGCCCGGCAGCGGGTTCGAACCCGAGGCCATGGCCGCGCCGACCAGCGGGCCGAGTGCGACGCCGCCGGCCGAGCAGGCCAGGGTGATTTTGGCGGCGAGGGTGGGCCGGTCGGGCAGCAGGTCGCCGAGGGCGGCGCCCGCCGCGCCCGTGGACAGGCCGACGGCGATGCCCTGGACGGCGCGTCCGGCGGCCAGTTGCCAGAAGGAGCCGGCGGTGGCGAAGACGACGTCGCCGGCGGCGGACAGCGCGACCGCGGGCAGGATCATGGCGCGTCGCCCGAGGTGGTCCGACCAGTGGCCGACCGCGGCCAGTACCGGGACCAGGGCGAACACGTAGACCGTGAACAGGATCGTGGTGTCGAGCGGGGTCAGGCCGAGCCGCTGCTGGAGCGCGGGGTAGAGCGGCGTGACCAGGTTGGCGCCGATCAGCATCAGCAGCAGGCCGGCGGCGACCAGGCCGACCCGGATGCCGCGCAGCGCGTTCCATCGGCTGATCGCGGAGAGCTGGAGCTGCTTGCGAGGGGCGAGTTCCAGTGGAAGCAGGGCCTCCGACAGTCGGCGGCCGGCGTACTGAGCGGTGCTCAGGCCGGGGCCGGCGGGGGAGAGGTCCGCCATGGCAGGGGTCTCCTGTGGCCGGGCGCCGCCGGGCGTGGCCAGGCCGGGGAGTGGTGGCATGGCGGACTGGCCCGGTCGGCGCGGGTGTGCACGTGGTTCTTGGGGTTCGGAGCTCCGTCGCTCCGGGGACGCACGCGCGGGGGTGGTGCGCGGCGCCCACCGAAGGATACGTGCACCCGGGCACTCGTTCGGCCGCACCGTCCCACTCGTTCGGGGGGACGCCCGGGCGGCTCACGCTTTCGGTGGTGGCGGCCGATACGCTGGGTTGACGGGCCGACACACCGGTCCGCGCCGCCGATGCCCCGGCGTCCGCCCCTTTGTCGGACCGCCCACCGGGCGGCGGTTACCTCCGACGAACAGCGGGAGTTCGCGCGCGATGGCCGGACGAAGCCGTAAGACCCCTGAGCAGCAGCCGTCCGACGCCGAGGGCCTGCTGCCCGCCGACTACGACCTCGCGGAGCTGTACGGCTCCAGCAGCGGCGACGAGGACCCCGACGACACGGCGGTGCTGATCCCGCCGATCGTGCTGCCCTCGGACCGGGAACTCGCCGACGCGGCGCTCGCCGTCCCGCTGATCGCCCAGGTGGTCGCGCTGGCCCGCTGGGTCGACCCGCACCGCGACGTCGACGAGCACGGCGACCTCGGCCCCGAGGACCGGATCCGGGCCGCCCGGATGCTCGGCATCGAGGACCCGGACGAGGAGGACGTCGTCGAGGCGATGCGCGCCTGGGCGCTGGCCTGCGACCTCGGCGCGGTGGAGACCGGCACCACCGAGGGCGGCACCCACATCGCCGTCCCCGGCGCCGACCTGCCCGCCGTCGAGGCCGGCGAGCCGGCGGCCGTGCTCGGCCTGTGGTTCGAGGCCGCCGAACTGGTCCGCGAACTCGCCGCCGAGGCCGAGTCGGTGGACCCGGACGTGGTCGAGGGCAGCGAGCGGGACGATCCCGAGGGCCTGGCCGAGGTGGAGGACGCCCGGGACCAGGCCGCCGAGATCCTCGACGAGGCGCTGCACGTGCTGTACGAGTCCACCGCGTTCGCCGAGCCCGGCGCCGACACCACCGTCCCGCTGGGCGTGCTGGCCGCGCTGCTGGTCGTCCCCGAGGGCGAGGAGCCCGACGAGGAGATGCTCGGCGAGATCACCGACCTGATGGTCGTCCTCGACCCGATGCTCGGCGACCTCGCCGAACTCGGCCTGGTCGAGCACACGCCGATCGACCCCGAACTGTTCGAGGAGGAGGACGACGACGCCGCCGCCGCCGAGCCCGAGCACCCGCTGACCGACGAGGACGCCGCCCGCTTCGGCACCGTCCGGCTCACCCCGCTCGGCCAGTACGCCGTCCGCGAGTGGCTGATCGCCGACGGCTTCGACGCCCCGCTGATCGGTGACCTCGCCGACCTCGACGGCCCCGCCCTGCTGCGCGCCCTCGCCGAGAACGGCAACACCTTCGCCGAGCCCGAGCTCAGGGCCTGGCTGGCCGCCCGGGAGGACGCCACCGACGCCGCCCGCGCGCTGCTGTCCGGCGGGCGGGGCCGCGACGTGCAGTCGCCGGTGCGCCGCTACTACTGCGGGTTCGCGCTCGGCGAGCTCGGCGAGGACGCCGTCCCCGCCGTCCGGGAGGTCGTCGACGACCCCGAGCTGGGCGGCCTGGCCCGCGAGTGGCTGCGCGCCCGCGGCGAGGACGTCGAGGCCGCCGAACGCCCCGACGCGCTGTGGCGGGTGGTCGACTCGGTGGCCGCCGTGCTGCTGCTCACCGCCGGTGAGGGGGGCCGCCTGCAGGCGCTGGTCGCCGACCTGCCGGTCACCGACAACCCGGCCAGCTACTTCGGCGAGGTGTGGCGGGTGCCGCACCCGTTGACGCCCGAGGTGCTGGAGGTCATCGGCGCGCTCCACCTGGACCGCAAGGTCGCCAAGGAGGCGCGGCGGGCCGCGATCAAGGCCCGTTCGCTGAGGGCGCAGCGCTGACGGGCAACCCGGGCGGGTTCCCGCCGCGTCACCCTGGCGGAAGACCACCGCGAAGCTGATGGATCGACAGGTTCCCCGGGCCGTATGGTGGTCGCCGTGCCGGGCCCGCCCGGCAGCAGAACGGTGTGGCGAGTGCCGGGGGTGCGGCGAGAAATGAAGAGGCAGCACGCGAGCGGGCCGTGGGAGATCGAGGAGGTCTACGCGGACCAGGAGGCGTACAGCCGGCGGCTGATGGCCGGGGCCGGGTTCCCGGTGTTCGGCTGGGAGCACCGCGCGGGCGGCCTGCCCGGGCGGGACGTCCTCGCCGAGTACCAGGTCGACAACGGCGAACTCGGCTGGGTGGAGGTCCGCTCCGGTGACTGGAACCGTGCGGACGGTCCGTACGTGACCGTCCGCACCTACCGGCCCGGCGCGGAACTCACCGAACCGCTGCCCGACCTGGAGGACGTGGTCGAGGACGAGCGCGACCGGGTGTACGAGCAGCTCGGCATCGACGAGGGCGACACCCCCGGCGGCGTGCGGGCGCTGCGCGAGTGGATCACCGTGGACGGCGACCCGCGCGCCTTGCAGATCCACGAGGACCGCCGCCCCGGCGCCGGCACCGTCTGGGCCGGCCGGCTGTGGATGGACGGCACCACCGTCACCGTCACCGGACGCGGGGTGCCGCCCGGCGCGATCGAACTGCGCGGAATCGCCGACTTCGAGCAGTACATCATCGGCCGCACCGCGCTGCTGCGGACCCTGGCCGCCCGCCGGACCACCGTGCCCGAGCCCGCGGCCGAACCGACACCCGCCGAACTCGGCCTGACCGCCCACCGCGAACTCGTCGAGCACGGCATCGCCCGGGCCACCGCGATGGTCACCCAGCTCCGGGCCGGCCGCAGCGCGAGGCTGCCCCGGCACCTGCGCGGTGCGGACCGCAAGGCCCGCTGGGAGACCGTGGTGCGCCAGCAGATGTGGCTCGCCTCGGAGACCGAGGAGGAGGCGGACAGCGCCGTCACCTCGATGGTCAACCACCTCGGCCGGCTCGCCCACCACGTGGACTGGCTGACCGGCACCGCGGAGGGCGCCGCGGCCGCCGAGGAAGTGGTGCGGTACACCGTGTTCGCCAGTGAGGTGCCGAGCCTGCCCGCGCAGCGCGCCTGGGAACGCCTGTGGGCCGGGGGCACGCCCGAGCTGCCGTCCGGCACGGAGGACGCCTGGCTGACCGCCTGGGAGCAGTGGCGCGTCGAGCGTACCCAGCACCGGAACCAGTGGTAAAGGCCCGGTCATGGGGTCGTCTCCGGTTGGCAAAACGGTCGGTGGATCGGCGCTTTGACGTAGCGTCCGATTCACGCCCGGTTCACGCGCGGGCCGGACTCTGACGGTCACCGATCCGTCTCCTTCTGCTGAGGAGTGACCGTCATGTCGCTGTCCCGCCGGGACTTCGTGAACCGTTCGACCGTGCTCGGCGCAGGCGTCCTGATCGCCGGAAGCGCGGAGGTCCTCGCCACCGCGCCCGGGGCGATCGCCGCTCCCTCCGGCGGCGAGGCCGCCCTCGCCGGGGCCGGGCACGCCGCGGTCGGCTACGGCGCGCTGGTGTCCGACCCCGAGGGCATCCTGGCACTGCCCAGGGGCTTCTCCTACGAGATCATCACCCGCACCGGCGTCACCACCCTGCTGACCGGCGAGAGCACCCCCAGCAACCACGACGGCACCGCCGCGTTCGAGGGGCGCCACGGCGCGACCCTGCTGGTCAACAACCACGAACTGGCCGGCCCGCGGGCGAACTGGCCGCACCCCGTGCCGCTGCTGGACGGCTACGTGTACGACCCGGCGGCGGCCGGCGGGTGCACGGTCGTGGAGGTGTCCGGGCGCGGTCATGCTCAGGAGGACGGCGACGATCACGGTCGCGGGCACGGGTACGGCAAGCGGCGGGTGCGGGAGTGGGTCGGCATCGCCGGCACCGCCACCAACTGCGCCGGCGGGGCCACCCCTTGGGGCACCTGGCTGACCTGCGAGGAGACCGAGGACAAGGCCGGCACCAACGGCTTCACCAAGGACCACGGCTACGTCTTCGAGGTCGACCCGCACGACCAGGACGCCAACCGGAACCCGCAGCCGATCAAGGCCTTCGGCCGGTTCCCGCACGAGGCCGTCGTCATCGACGAGAAGCGCGGCCATGCCTACCTCACCGAGGACGCGGCCAAGCCCAACGGCCTCTTCTACCGCTGGACGCCGCCGGCCGGCTTCCGGCACGGCAAAGGCAAGCTGCGCACGCTGGCCGCCGACGCGGGCGCGCTGGAGGCGCTGAAGGCGTTCGACGCCCAGGGCAAGCTGGTCGACGACCTCTCCCGCGCCACCAAGCCCGGCACCACGTACGGCGCGGACTGGGTCAAGGTCGCGGACCGGGACGCCCGCACCACCTCGATCCGCAAGCAGTTCGCAGCCGGCGAGATCACCCGGGCCCGCAAGCTGGAAGGCATGTGGTGGGGGGACGGCGGCATCTACTTCGTGTCGTCGTTCGCGCGCGAGGAGTCGCCGCTGCAGCACGACGGGCAGGTCTGGTTCTACCACCCGGCCCGGCGGACGCTGACGCTGAAGGTCATCCTCGGGGTCAACGCGGATGTGTGGACGGACAAGGGGAACTTCGACGGCCCCGACAACATCACGGTGTCGCCGCACGGCGGGCTGATCATCGCCGAGGACGGCAACGGGCTGCAGCACCTGTTCGGGGCGACTTCGGACGGGCGGACGTATGCGCTGGCGCGGAACGAGCTCAACCTGGGGACGGCGGAGAAGCCGGAGTTCAGCGAGTTCACCGGGGTGACGTTCTCGCGGGACGGGCGGACGTTGTTCGCGAATATTCAGGAGCCGGGGATCATGCTCGCGATTACGGGGCCGTGGCACCGGATGTGACGTGACTGGTGGGTCCGCCCGGGGAGGGGTGTTGCGCTCCCTTGGGCGGACCTTGCCGTTGTGGGTGGTTGCTCGCGCAGTTCCGCCCCCTCGCTCCGCTGGGGGGACCCCCAGCGCCCCTGACGGGGCGCGGACCGTCAGTCGGAGAGGCGCAGTTGGAGCATCGCCAGGAGGCGTTGTTGGGGTTGGGTCAGGTCGAGGCCGGTCAACTGCTCTGCGCGGCGGACTCGGTAGCGCAGGGTGTTGGGGTGGATGTGGAGGGCGTCTGCGGCTGCGCGGACTTCGCCGAGGGCTTCGAGGTAGGCGAGGACGGATTCGGCGAGGCGGGTGTGGTGGCGGGTGTCGTAGGTGGTGAGGGCGGTGAGGCGGGGGTCGCGGAGTTCGGGGCGGTCCTGGAGGAGGGCGAGGACTTCGGAGACCAGGACTTCGGCCTGGACGTCGTGCAGGGCGGCGACGTCGGGGACGACGCCGCCGCGGCCCATGGCGTCGAGGATGCGGTCGGCCTGGGCGCGGGAGGAGGGGACGTCGGCGAGGCCGGGGACGGTGGGGCCGATGGCGGCGCGCAGGGGGATGGCGAGGTGGGTGCGGGCGGCGTCGACGGTCTCCTGGGCCCAGTCGCGGAGGGTGGACTGCGGGAGGGCGGGCGGGAGTTCGGGCAGCAGGACGTAGATGCGGGAGTCGACGGGGGCGAGCAGGGCGCCGCGGTGACGGGCGGCGGTGTGGACGGAGATCAGGCCGGTGACTTCGTCGCGGGAGAGTTCGGCGTCGCGTTCGGCGGTGGCGGCCGGGGCGTAGGCGAGGACGGTGGCGGGGCGGCGCAGGTCGAGGCCGAGGTGGGTGGCGAGCGACTGGGGGCCGGTGGAGCCTTCCAGCAGGCCGGTGAGCAGGGTCTGGGTGAGCCGGGCGTCGGCCGACAACTCGCGGCGGCGGCGCACCAGTTGGCCGGCGGCGACGCGGGCGGCGCCGACCAGGGCGCGGTCGGCGGTGGGGGCGAGCGGGCGGGTGCTCTCCTGGACCCAGATGGTGCCGAGCGGCTGGGCGCCGGAGCGGATCGCGATGGCGAGGCGGCGGCGGATGCCGAGTTCGGGGTGGGCGGCGATCTCGATCGCGCCGTCGGAGCCGCGCAGGTGGGAGAAGACGCCCCATTCGCGGAGCTTGGCGAGGTAGGGCTCGGGCCCCTGGCGGCCGAGGATGGACAGCCGGCGCAGGTCGTCGACCTCGTCGGAGTCGGAGGTGCGGGAGTAGGCGAGGACCCGGCTGGAGGTGTCCTCGATGGAGACGATGCCGCCGGTGAGGACGGCGACGGTCTGGGCGAGGGTGAAGAGGTCGCCGGTGTCGGCCTCGCCCGGTTCTCCGCTGTCGGGTCCGGCGAGCAGGGCGCGGGCGAGCGAGTCGAGGTGTTCCCAGCGGGTTTCGCGGCGTACTGAGAGGAGGGCGACGCCGGCTTCGGTGGCGGCCTCGCGCAGCGCGTCGGCCTGGCCGGGTCCGTCGAGCTTGACGGCGACGGCGGCGGCCCGGGCGCGGCCGGCGGCGCGCAGGGCGGGGAGGGCGGCGCGGCCGCGGGCGCCGATGGCCAGGACGAGTTCGCCCGGGGCGGCGGTCGGCGGGTCCTCCGGGTCGAGGATGGCGACGTCGCGGACCGGGACGTCCAGGCCGGCCGGCGCGGCCTGGAGTTCGACCAGGGGTTCGCCGAGCGACATCAGCAACTGGCGCAGCGGCAGGCCGTTCATGGGCGGGGTCCTCGTCGAGTCACTGTCGGGGTCTGGCGGGGTCCGTCGAGCCCGTCGGGTCTTCGTCGGGGCGGACAACATCCCGGCCTCGAGTTTAGTGAGCCGGACAGGATTCGGCGGCCGTGACCGGGACGTGACGGTGTTCGTCCGGGCGGACAACGGCGAGCGGGGGACTTTGGCGGCGCGGCCAACAGTTGGCGGCCAGGACGGGGAATAGCGTTCGTGACATGGCCGACGTGTGAACCCCGTCGGCGTCCCATGACGAGAAGGAGAGCGTGCGCCATGGATGCTGTGACCCAGGTCCCCGCGCCGGTCAACGAGCCGGTCCACAGCTACGCCCCCGGGAGCCCCGAGCGGGCCCGCCTGGAGGCGAAGCTGAAGGAGCTGGGCGGCCAGGGGCCGATCCAGCTCACCATGACGATCAACGGCGAGCAGCGCCTCGGCGGCGGCTCCGAGTTCCACGTGGTGCAGCCGCACAACCACGCGGCGAAGCTCGGCACGCTGCGCAACGCCACCCAGGACGACGCGCGTGAGGCCATCGACACCGCGCTGGCCGCCGCCCCGGCCTGGCAGGCGCTCTCCTTCGACTCGCGCGCCGCGATCTTCCTGCGCGCCGCCGACCTGCTGGCCGGCCCGTGGCGCGAGACGCTGGCCGCCGCCACCATGCTCGGCCAGTCGAAGACCGCCCAGCAGGCGGAGATCGACACCCCCTGCGAGCTGGTCGACTTCCTGCGCTTCAACGTGCACTTCGCCCGGCAGATCCTGGCCGAGCAGCCGATCTCCTCGGACGGCGTGTGGAACCGCATGGACCACCGCCCGCTGGAGGGCTTCGTCTACGCGATCACCCCGTTCAACTTCACCGCGATCGCCCTCAACCTGCCGACCGCGCCCGCGCTGATGGGCAACGTGGTGATCTGGAAGCCGTCCCCGACGCAGCAGTTCGCCGCGCACTACCTGATGCGTCTGCTGGAGGCCGCCGGCCTGCCCAAGGGCGTCATCAACATGGTCACCGGTGACGGCCTGGACGTCTCCGAGGTCGCGCTGAAGCACCCCGCGCTGGCCGGCATCCACTTCACCGGCTCCACCCCCACCTTCCAGCACCTGTGGCGCACGGTCGGCGAGAACATCGCCAACTACCGCACCTACCCGCGGATCGTCGGCGAGACCGGCGGCAAGGACTTCCTGGTCGCCCACCCGTCCGCCGACAAGGCGATCCTGAAGACCGCGATGACCCGCGGCGCCTTCGAGTTCCAGGGCCAGAAGTGCTCGGCGCTGTCCCGCGCGTACGTCCCGGCCTCGATCTGGGCCGAGCTGAAGGACGACTTCCGCGACGAGGTCGAGTGGCTCACCATGGGTGACGTCACCGACCTGGCGAACTTCATGGGCGCCGTCATCGACGAGCGTGCGTTCGCCAAGAACAAGGCCGCGATCGACCGCGCCCAGGCCGACCCGAAGGTCGAGGTCCTGGCGGGCGGCACGTACGACGACTCGGTCGGCTACTTCGTCCGCCCGACCGTGCTGGTCTGCGAGGACCCGACCGCCGAGTACTTCAAGGACGAGTACTTCGGCCCGATCCTCTCCGTGCACGTCTACGAGGACGACAAGTACGACGAGATGCTCGCGCAGATGGAGTCGGTGTCGTCCTACGGCCTGACCGGCTCGATCATCGCCCAGGACCGCGAGGCCGTGCAGCACGCCATGCACGTGCTGCGCAACGCCGCCGGCAACTTCTACATCAACGACAAGCCGACCGGCGCCGTCGTCGGCCAGCAGCCCTTCGGCGGCGGCCGGGCCTCCGGCACCAACGACAAGGCCGGTGCCAAGCAGAACCTGATGCGCTGGACGTCCACCCGGTCCATCAAGGAGACGTTCGTCCCGCCGACGGACTACCGCTACCCGCACATGGGCTGACCCAGCCCCGCTGTGCTCTTCGGCGGGGCGGCCGCCACCCCGGCCGCCCCGCCACCTCTCGCCACCAGCTGAACCTTGATCCGGGAGTACCGATGCTCCGTTCCGCCCTCCTCGCCGCCTCGCGCTCCCCGCAGGTGCGCACCATGGTCGAGAAGTTCCCGCCCACCCACGCGATAGTCGAGCGCTTCGTCGCCGGTGACCGCCTCGACCAGGGCGTGGACGCCACCGAGACGCTGGTCAACAGCGGCCGCAAGGTCACCCTCGACCACCTCGGCGAGGACACCAAGGACGCCGCCCAGGCGGCCGGCACCGCCCTGGCGTACGAGCACCTGCTGACCGCCCTCAAGGAGACCGGCCTCGCCGCGAACGCTGAGGTCTCCGTCAAGCTCTCCGCGGTCGGCCAGTTCCTGCCCGTGGACGGCGAGAAGATCGCGCTGGAGAACGCCCGCCGGATCTGCCAGGCCGCCGCCGACGCCGGCACCACGGTGACCCTCGACATGGAGGACCACACCACCACCGACTCCACCCTCGGCATCGCCCGCGAACTGCGCGCCGACTTCCCGTGGCTCGGCGTCGTCCTGCAGGCCTACCTGCGGCGCACCGAGGCCGACTGCCGAGACCTCTCCCACGAGGGCTCCCGGGTGCGCATCTGCAAGGGTGCCTACAAGGAGCCCGAGTCGGTCGCCTTCCAGGGCAAGCACGAGGTCGACCTCGCGTACGTCCGCGCGCTGAAGGTCCTGATGGCCGGTCAGGGCTACCCGATGGTGGCCTCGCACGACCCCAACATGATCAAGATCGCGGGCCAGCTGGCCGAGTGGAACCGCCGCGACGTCACCTCCTTCGAGTACCAGATGCTGTTCGGCATCCGCCCCGAGGAGCAGCTCCGCCTCGCCGAGGCCGGCAACACCATGCGCGTGTACCTGCCGTACGGCCAGGAGTGGTACGGCTACTTCATGCGCCGCCTCGCGGAGCGCCCCGCGAACCTGACGTTCTTCCTGCGGGCGATGGCCACCCGCGGCTGACGTCGGCTCAACTCCCGCACGGGGCCCGTGGCATGACGCCACGGGCCCCGTCGGCGTGCGGAGGGCCGTCAGCCGGCCGCGCCGCGCAGGCCGATCAGACAGTGCAGGGAGGTGGGGCGGCCCCCGGTGAAGGAGGGGTCGGTGAGGGTATCGGCGAGTTCCGTGAGGATGCCGACGGCGGTCCGGAACTCCCCGGGGGCCCGGTCGTGCAGGAGGGTGAGGTCGGTCACGACGATCAGGGCGGTGTCGCCGGGGGCCCCGTGCAGGCCGCTCCACAGCGAGTCGGCGAGGGCGTCCCAGCCGCGCCGGCCGAGCAGCGGCGGGTCCATGGGGAGCGCGCCGCGTACGGCGTCGAAGAAGTCGGCGCGGGAGGCGGCCGCGGCGGTGTCGACCCGGTAGCGCAGGACGGCGCCCCGGGCTGCTGCGGCCCGGCCGATCGCGGACGGATCGACCAGGGTGACCCCGGGGGCGCTCAGAGCATCGCCGCCGCGGGCTGGACCATGGAGCGGGCGGTTTTGGCGTCGACGTATTCGCCGAGGGCGGTCATGACCCATTCGCCGGAGAACTGGCGGACGAGTTTGCACATGGCGACGCCGGTGCGGGGTTCGGCGTGGGTGAGGTCGAAGCGGACGAGCTCCTCGCCGGTGGCGGCGTCGGTCAGGCGGCAGTAGGCGTTCTTGATGTCGGTGAACTTCTGGCCGGAGAAGGAGTTGACGACGAAGACCAGGCCGCAGACCTCGGGCGGCAGGCCTTCGAGGTGGACGGTGATGGCTTCGTCGTCGCCGCCGCCCTTGCCGGTCAGGTTGTCGCCGGAGTGGGCGATGGCGCCGTTGAAGACCGAGAGCTTCATGAACCAGGCGGTGTCGATCTTCTCGCGCCGGGCGTCGAAGGCGATCACCGAGGCGTCCAGGTCGATGCCGCGGCCGTGGTGCGCGGGCTCCCAGCCCAGGCCCATCCGGATCGAGGCGAGGAACGGCTTGCCGGCCTTCTCCAGGGAGACCGAGCCGCCCTTGACCAGGTTGACCTTGCCCTTGTCGAGGGTGATCTTGCCGACGGCGGGGGAGCCGGACGGCATGGGGGGTGCGGCCGCGGCCGGTGCGTCCTCGACGGTGACGCCGAAGTCGGTGGCGATGCCGGCCAGGCCGTTGGCGTAGCCCTGGCCGACGGCGCGGATCTTCCATTCGGCGCCGCGCCGGTACACCTCGACCACCACCAGGGCGGTCTCGCCGCCGAGCCGGGGCGGGGTGAAGGCGAACAGTTCGCGGCCGCTGTCGGCGTCCCGGACGGTCGCGGTGGGCTCGGTGCCGGCGAAGGTGGCCTGCCGGTCGTCGAGGGAGGCGGTGACCACGATCCGGGTGACGTCGGCGGGCACGCCCGCGGTGTCGACGGTGATCGCGTCGGGGTTGCCGCCGGCGGCCGGACGGTGCGTCACACCGGGGCCGGTGGGGGCGTTGAAGAAGACGAAGTCGGCGTCCGAACGGACCTTGCCGGACTGGGTCAGCAGCAGCGCGGACACGTCCAGCTGCTTGCGCGCGGTGACCTCCACCACGACCCGGCTCGCGCCGAGCGACGCATTGCCGCCCCGCACCAGAACTGTCGTCACGTGCTCCTCCTCGACTCGCCGCCGCGACACACCCTAGCCAACTCCCCGGACCGCCCCTGGTACGCCGCCAGCGAATCCGGGTCGAACCCGCTTGCCGGTCCCGGGCGGGCTCGGCGAGCATGCAGTCATGCCAGCACTGCAACGAGCCGAAGCAACTGTCCGTGCCCGCCTGTTGGCGGTCCACGGCTACACCGTCGACCTCGACCTGACCCGCGGACCGGACCGGTTCGGCAGCACCACCGTGATCCGGTTCGGATGCGCCGAGCCCGGCAGCGACAGCTTTGTCGACCTGGAGCCGGCCACCCTGCACCGGGCCGTCCTGAACGGGCAGCCGCTGGACGTGGCCGCCCTGGACGGCAACCGGCTCGCGCTGCCCGGACTGCGCGCGGAGAACGAGCTGCTGATCGAGGCCGAGATGCGCTACTCGCGCACCGGCGAGGGCCTGCACCGCTACACCGACCCCGCCGACGACGCGGTCTACCTGTACGCCACCTGCGGCCCCGACCTGGCGGCCAAGGTGTTCGCCTGCTTCGACCAGCCCGACCTGAAGGCCCCCATCACCCTCACCGCCACCGCCCCCGAGGACTGGACCCTGGTCTCCAACGGGGCGCCGGTCAAGTCCGAGGGCGGGCACTGGGAGTTCGTCGCCACCAAGCCGATCTCCACCTACCTGTTCACCGTGGTGGCCGGCCCGCTGCACTCGGTGTACGGCGAGCACGACGGCATCCCGCTCGGCCTGCACGCCCGCCGCTCGCTGGCCGCCGAACTCGACCGCGAGGCCCCCGAGTTGTTCGAGGTGACGGCCGCCTCGTTCGACCGGCTGCACGAATTCTTCGACGAGCGCTACCCGTTCGGCGAGTATCACCAGGCGTTCGTCCCCGAGTTCAACTGGGGCGCGATGGAGAACCCCGGCTGCGTGGTCTTCCGCGACGAGATGCTGTTCCGCTCGCCGGCCACCGACGTCGAGCGCGAGCGCCGCGCCATGGTGGTCTGCCACGAGATGGCCCACATGTGGTTCGGCGACCTGGTCACCATGCGCTGGTGGGACGACCTGTGGCTGAACGAGTCGTTCGCCGAGATGCTCGGCTACCGGATCGCCGCCGAATCCACCCGCTTCACGGGCACCTGGACCGGTTTCTCGGTGCAGCGCAAGGGCTGGGGCTACGACGCCGACCAGCGCGCCTCCACCCACCCGGTGGCCGGCAACGGCACCCGCTCGGTCGCCGAGGCGATGGTCAACTTCGACGGCATCTCCTACGCCAAGGGCGCCTCCGTGCTGCGCCAGCTGGTCGCCTGGCTCGGCGACGAGGCGTTCTTCACCGGCCTGAACGCCTACTTCGCCGACCACCTCTACGGCAACGCCGAACTGCCCGACTTCCTGGCCGCGCTGGCCACCGCCAGCGGCCGTGACGTGCACGCCTGGGCCGAGAGCTGGCTGCGCACCAGCGGCGTCGACACGCTGCGCGCCGAGACCGAGCGCGCCGAAGACGGCACCCTGACCGCGCTCACCGTGGTCAACGAGGGCGAGCGGCCGCACCTGATCGAGGTCGGCGGCTACCGGATCGAGGACGGCCGGGTCGTCCCCGTCGGCCGCGCCGCCGTCGAGCTCGCCCCCGGCCGCCGGGTCGCCGTGCCCGCCCTGGTGGAGGCCGGTGCGCAGCTGGTCGTCCCCAACGACGGCGACCTCAGCTGGGCCAAGATCCGCCTGGACGCGCACTCCTGGCAGCTCGTCACCGAATCGCTGTCCGCCGTCGAGGACGACGTCACCCGCGCCGTGCTCTGGGCACACGCCCGCGACCTGGTCCGGGACGCCGAGCTCGACCCGGTCGCCTACCTCGGCCTGCTGGAGCGGCACCTGCCCGCCGAGACCTCCGACGCGATCGTCGAGGCGGTGCTCACCTTCGCCCACCTCCACGTCGTCGGCCGGCACCTGACCGGCGAACGCCGCACCGAAGGCCTGGCCGCGCTCAGCCGCACCGCCCGCGCGCTGGTCACCGGCGGCGCCGGCGACGGCATCCGGCTGGCCGCGCTGCGGGTCGCCGTGGAGGCCTCCGGCGGCGAGCAGCAACTCGCCGAACTGCGCGGCTGGCTGGCCGGCGACGGGGTCCCCGCCGGGCTGGAGATCGGTCCCGAGCTGCGCTGGGCGGGCCTGGCCCGACTGGCCTCGCTCGGCGAACTCTCCGAGGACGAGATCGCTGCGGAGCTCGCCCGCGAGCCCGGCACCGAGGCCGAGTTCGGCGCCGCGCAGTGCCGGGCGGCCCGGCCGGAGAGTGCGGCCAAGGCCGCGGCGTGGCAGGTCCTGTTCACGCCCGAGTCGATGTCCAACCGTCTGCTGGAGGCCACCGCGCGTGGTTTCTGGGCCTCCGGTGACCCGGAGGAGAAGGCCGCGTACGCGCTGCGGTACTTCGAACGGATCGGGGAGGCCTCGGACCGCGGCGACATTGTCGCGCACTTGCTCGGGGGGACGCTGTTCCCGGCGGACCAGGCGACGCCCGAGGTGGTGGCCGCGGCCGAAGCCGCGCTCGCGGAGCCGGAGTTGACGCCCGGGCTGCGGCGGAACCTGGCCGACTGCGCGGACGATTTGCGGCGGGCGCGGGCGATTCGGGTGGCGTTCGAGTAGGGGCGCGAAAGCAGGGGCCCGGGGACGGCGGTTGTCCGTGGCTGCGGAGGGTCAGAGACGGGGGCCAGAAACGGCGGAACGCTCCGCGCCCTGTTGATCCTCCGCAGGCACGGCCCCGCCGTTCCCCGGGCCCCTGAATGCGCACCCCCGGGCCCCTGGCGGGGGTTCTACTTCCGCCCTGCCGAAGGCTCAGAAGCTGCCGCGGGCTGCGACTGCGCGGGTGGTGGGGAGGGCGAAGGCGGAGGCGGTCCAGGTTTCCGGGGTGGTGGGGGTGGGGGCGGGGAGGGCGCCGGTGACGGTGAAGGTGTAGGTGCCGGGGGGCAGTTGGAGGTGGGACGGGGTGGTGAAGCGGTAGATCAGGGTGTCGCGTTCGAGGGCGATGGTGGCGACCGCGCCCGGCAGGTCGGTGGCGGGGACGGTGCCGGGGAGGGCGGCGGGGCGGGCGAGGCGGAACTCGACCTGGAGGGCCGTCATCGTTTCGTCGAGCTGGATCTGTACGACGTGCCGGGTGCCGGCGCGGCCCAGGGCGTCGACCCGGGCGGTGCCGCTCAGCGGCTGCGAGGGGGCGGGCGCGGCCGTCGGTGAGGGCTCGGCGGGGTTCAGGGGCGAGAGGGTGTCGCTCGGGGACGGCGTCGGGGACGGCGTGGTGGGGCCGGCGGGGATCGACGGCGAGGGCCGGGTCGACGGGGCGGCGGGGATGCTCGGCGAAGTGGAGGGTGCGGCCGGGCCGGTGGCGGCTGCGGGGCGGGCTCCGGTGCGGGTCGGGCCCGGGACGGGGGAGGCGGTCGCGGAGCCGCGCGGGGGCGGCGGGGTGTCGGTGGGCTCGTCGACGGGGGTGGCGTCGGTCGTGGGCGAGGCGTCGGGGCTGGGGACGGGCGGGCCGCCGACGGTGACTCCGGGGCGGCGGCCGATCTGCTGCTGTTCGTTCAGCAGCCAGGTGGTGGCCAGGCTGATGCCGACCACCGTGGACATCGCCATCGCCGCGCCGGAGAAGCGGATGGTGGGCAGCCGGAGCCGTCCGCCGAAGGGCCGGGGGCGGCCGTGCCGGCCGGTTCGCCCGGCGGCGACGGGCCGGGAGTGCTCGCGGAGCGCCACCGGGCTCCCCTTCCTGGGTCTGGTCCGCGTCCGGCGTTCGGTCCGAACGCCACGCCGCATCCCGCGCCGCCGGGGGTGCCCGGACGAACGGCGGAGGAAGGACGAGAGTACCAGCGGCCTGACGGTCCGCCAGATTCCGGACCGAACCCGGGTGCGAATCGGGCCGCCGCCCGCCGGTCGGAAGCGGACACCCGTGCAACCCCCTGCAACCGTTGCGGGCGCCGGTGTGCGGGAGCAGGCTTGGCGGACACCCAGCCGCCCCGGAGAGACAGCCATGCCGCGCGATCCGTTGCCCGCCCCGTCCGACCAGCCGCTCGCCGCCACCCCCACGGGCGGCGAGCCGGCCGGAGCCGCCGTGCCCCGGGTGCTGGAGGAGACGCTGGTGCTGCGGATCGCGCTGGACGAGGAGCAGGTCGGCGAGGTGCGGACGCGGTTCCGCTACGACGCCGCCGCGCCGTACGAGGTGCGCCTGACGTTCCACGCGGGGCGTCCCGACGAGGCGGACTGGGTGTTCTCCCGCGATCTGCTGCGGGACGGCCTGGATTCGTTGTCCGGCCAGGGCGACGTCAAGTTGTGGCCCACCCACTGCCCGTGCCACGGGCTCACCCTGCACCTGGCGCTGGAGTCCCCGCACGGCAGTGCGCTGCTGGAGGTGCCCCGGCCGCAGGTGAAGGACTGGCTGGAGCGCAGCTACCGGATCGTCCCGGACGGCCAGGAGGACGAACTGCTGCCCGACGACGAGGAGTTGGCGAAGCTGCTGGCCGGGGGCTGAGCCGCTCCGGGCAGTCGCAGTACGCCGTGTGCCAGGTCGGCCCGCAGTGTCCGCACGGCCGGGGCGGCCGAGCCGGGCAGCAGGTCGTACGGGTCGTCGGGGCCGAGCACCGTCACCTGGGCGCAGGCCGCCAGCCGGTACGGGCGGGCCTCCAGCAGCGGGCCCAAGTGCCGTCGCAGGCGGGAGAGTTCGGCGCGGACGGTGACGGTGCGGGCGGCGTCGGCGAACAGTTCCTCGGCGAGTTCGGCGGCGCTCAGGCCGTCCCGGTGCAGGGCCAGCAGCAGGAGCAGTTCGGTGTGCCGCGGGCTCGGGGTGTGCGACCAGCTGCCGGCGCTGCCGTTCACCCGCAGCTCGGGACGGTCGGTGCGGCGCAGGTCGAGTTCGATCAGGCCGGTGCCGGGGTGCTCGGCGTCCTCGGCGGGCCGCGGCGCGGACGGGCGGATCAGCCAGCCGTCGGCCAGCGGCTCCACCACGCACTCGCCGAGGGTCGGTACCCAGCGCACCCCGCCGCCCTCCCAGTTCTCGGCGGGCAGCGCCAGCCGGGGCGAGGCGGGGACGCCGACCGCGGCGGCCGTCCAGCCGGCCGGGTCGACCACCAGCGCGGGGCCGCCGAAGCGGGCCAGCAGCGGCACCGCGACGGTGCGCAGGTGGTGCAGGGCCTCCAGGTGGGTGGCGCGCAGTTCGGTCTCGGCGAGGCGGGCGGCGGTCAGCGCGAGCTGCCGCAGGTAGTGGCGGTCGCCCGCGGCGGGGCCGCTCAGGTCGACCACGCCGGCCGGGCGGCCGGTGCGCGGGTCGCGGATCGGCACGCCGTAGCAGCTCCAGTTCTGGTGGCTGCGCAGGTAGTGCTCGGCGGAGTGCACCTGGGCGGGCCGGCCGGTGCGGGCGGCCAGGCCGATGGCGTTGGTGCCCACCTCCTCCTCGGCCCACAGCGCGCCCTGCTCGAAGCCGATCGAGTCCACCGCGCGGCGCAGCCGCTGCTCGCCGTCCATCCACAGGACCCGGGCCTTGGGGTCGGAGACCGCGAGCACCAGCGGGGTGGAGTCGCCGGGCGCGAACAGGGTGGAGCGCAGCACCGGCAGGACGGCGGCCAGGCCGGTGGCGCGGCGCAGTTCCTCCAGTTCGGCGGGCGGCAGCCGGTGGGTCTCGCGGGGGCGTTCCGGGTCCAGGCCGAGGCGGCGCAGCCGGGCCCAGGAGTCCTCGATCTCCGGTCGGACGGGGTGGGCGTCGTCGGGGGCGGGCCGCTCGCCCGCCATGATCCGTTCGTATGCGCGGGCGGGGATGTGCACGCGGGTCGGGGGCCGGACGCCTCTGCTGCCGTGTTGCATGCGTACCCCCCGTGTCGACGTCGGCTGTCAGCGTAGGCCGGTTCGGCGTGGACACGCCGAACCGGGGAAATGATCTCGTGCACGCGGCGCCCGCCGGCCGGTTCCGCCCGGTCAGCGGTGCTGTGCGGGGCGCTCGCCCTGGGCGGTTTCGACGGCCCGGTGGAGGTCGTGACCGGCCTCCGCGATGGTGACGGCGGTGCCGGCCAGGCAGCCGGCCAGCGCGAGCGCGGCCAGGGCGCGGGAGGCGCGGCGGTGGCGCGGGGGGCCGGGGGTGAGCAGGGCGCGGACCCGGCGGGGCACCGGGCCACCGGCGGCGGCGGGCGCGAGCCGGGGGCGCGGGGCGGCCGGGGCGCGGGCGGCGGCGAGTGCGGCGCGGCCGATCGCCCGGGCGATGAGCGCCCGGTCGCCGACCTCGGCGGCGGCGCACTCGTCGGCCCAGCGCTCCAGGTGGTAGCCGAGCGAGCCGCGCAGCGGCCGCAGCGCGGGGTGGCAGGCGGCGGCGTACTCGGCGGCGGCCAGCAGCAGGTGGTGGCGGCCGGCCAGGTGGGCGCGCTCGTGGGCGAGCAGCGCGGCCCGTTCGGGGGCGCTGAGCGCGGCCAGCATGCCGGTGGTGGCGACGATCCGGGGCGGGCGGCCGGGCAGCGCGTAGGCGTCGGCGCGGTCGTCGTCGAGGACGGTGAGCGCGGCCGGGCCGGTGCGGCGCAGCCGGTCGCGCAGGCCGGTGGGGGCGCCGCCGGTGGCGCGGCGGGCGCGGCGCAGGTCGGCCAGCTGGTGGTGGGCGGTGCGGGCGGCGAGTGCGCCGATCACCAGCAGGGCGAGCGCGGCGGCGGCCGCGGCGGGCGCCCACTGCGTGCCGGAGAGTGCGTCGGGCAGGCCGTGGGCGGGGGAGAAGTGGGCGAGCGCGCCGACGTACGGCAGGTGCAGCAGGCCGGTGACGGTGAGCAGGCCGAGCGAGCCCAGCGCGGCGGTGCCGAGGACGACGGCGGTGCTGGCCAGGGTGAGTGCGGCGGCGCGCGGGGCGAGCTGCTCGGTGAGCCGGCGGGCCAGCGGGGCGGCGAGCAGCGGCAGCAGCAGCGGGATCCAGACGGCCCAGGTCACGATTGCTCCCCGAGCAGTTCGCGGAGCAGCCGTTCGTCCTCGCCGGACAGGTCGGAGACGAACCGGGCGAGCACGGTGGAGCGGTCGCGGCCGCGTTCGAGTTCGGTGCGCATCCGGCGGGCGGCGAGGCCGTCGGCGTCCTGGACGGTCGGGGTGTAGGCGAAGGCCCGGCCCGCCTTGGTGCGGGCGACGGTGCCCTTCTCGTGCAGCCTGGCCAGGATGGTGGCGATGGTGGTGCGGGCCAGGTCGGCGTCGAGCGCGTCCTGCACCTGTTGCGGCGTGAGCGGGGTGCCGGCGGCCCAGAGGACGGCGAGCACCTGGGCTTCGAGCTCTCCCGCCGGCCGACGGGCGGTCGTGTCCGTCATGTCGCGCGAACCTCCGGCGTTCGTCTACAGTCCTGTCGATCGACGTCTACACCACTGTAGACGCCAAGGGGGTGCCCGGAACCGGACCCCCCCAAGGTAACGGGAGGTCCGCCAGCCTTGCCCCAGTCACTGCTCCTCGGAACCGCGAGCACGCCGCACGCCGCGTCCGTTCTGGTACATGTTGTCCCTGTGACTCCGAACGTTCATCCCTCCGCCCGCCTGCTCGCCTACGACGGCAGTGGCATCGACGGCAGCCTCTACACCCGGGTCACCGGGTGGGCCGAGTCCGCCCCGCACTGGTTCGACCAGCTGACCAAGGAATGGTCCGCGTACGGCCTCGCGGTGTTCGCGCTGCTGATGGTGTGGGGCTGGTGGCGGGCCCGGGCCGCCGACTCGGTGGTGATGGCCCGGGTGCTGGCCTCGCCGCTGATCGTGGTCGGCGCGTACCTGGTCAACTCGGTCTTCAAGGGGATCGTCGAGGAGAACCGGCCCTGCCAGCAGATTCCCGGCAGCTTCACCCTCGAGGCCTGCCCGGCGCCCGGCGACTGGTCGTTCCCCAGCAACCACACGGTGATCGCGTTCGCCGCCGCCACCGCGCTCTGGTACGCCGACCGCCGGCTCGGCTGGATCGGCCTGGTCGCCGCCGTGCTGATGGGCGCCTCCCGGGTCTGGGTCGGCGCGCACTACCCGCACGACGTGGCGGTGGCCGCGGTGGTCGGCATCGTGGTGGCGCTCCCGCTGGCGGCGCTCGCCGGACGGGCCGCACCGCTGGTCGACCGCCTGCGAACCGGCCCGCTGGGCCCCGTTCTCGGAGCCGGAGCCGCCTGACCTCTCGCAGGTTGTATGGACAACTCTTGCGGGCGGTTCACCTGCCCGACGGGAGCCGGACGACCCGCGGCCACCTCGGCGCCCGAGCCTGTCCGCATGAAGGTAATCGTCGTAGGAGCTGGCGTGCTGGGCACCATGCACGCCTGGCAGGCCGTCGAGCGCGGCCACGAGGTCGTCCACATCGAGCGCGAAGCCGAGGCGCGCGGCGCGTCCGTCCGCAACTTCGGACTGGTCTGGGTCAGCGGACGCGCCGCCGGTGAGGAACTCGAGGTCGCGCTGCGCGCCCGCGAACTCTGGGAGCAGATCGGCGCCTGCGTCCCCGGCCTCTGGTTCCGCCCCAACGGCTCGCTCACGCTGGCCCGCACCGAGGCCGAACTCGCCGTCGCCGAAGCCGCCGTGAAGCTGCCCGACGCCGCCGCCCGCGGCTACCGGCTGCTCGACGCCGACCAGGTCCGGGCCGTCAACCCGGCGCTGCGCGGCGACTTCCTCGGCGGCCTGCACTGCACCCGGGACGGCGCCGTCGAATCCCGGGTCGCCCAGCCCGCGCTGCGCGCCGCGCTGGAGGCCACCGGCCGCTACACCTTCCTGCCCGGACGCGAGGTCCGCGAGGTGGTCGGCGCCGCCGCCGTCCGCGACGACCACGGGCAGCTGCACCAGGGCGACCAGGTCATCCTGTGCACCGGCGCCTGGCTCGGCGGCCTGGTCCGCGAACTCGCCCCCGACCTTCCGGTGCGCCGGGTGCGCCTGCAGATGATGCAGACCGACCCGCTGGGCGAGACGCTCACCACCTCGGTCGCCGACGGCGACTCGTTCCGCTACTACCCCGCCTTCATCGGCCCCGAGCTGGACGCGCTGCGCGCCGGCCAGCCGCAGCCGCCGGTCGCCGCCGAGCACAAGATGCAGCTGCTGATGGTCCAGCGCAAGGACGGCGGCCTCACCATCGGCGACACCCACGAGTACGACCAGCCGTTCGGCTTCGACGTGGTCGAGGACCCCTACGAGCACGTCGCCGAGGTCGCCGAGACGCTGCTCGGCCGTCCGCTGCCGAAGATCCGCCGCCGCTGGGCCGGCGTCTACGCCCAGTGCCTGGACACCACCCGGGTGGTGCACCGCCAGCAGATCACCGAGGGCACCTGGCTGGTCACCGGCCCCGGCGGCCGCGGCATGACCTGCTCGCCCGCCATCGCCGAGACCACCGCCGACCTCGCCGGCCTCTGACACCTTCGATCGCATAGGCAGAACATGACCACGCACGATGTGACCCTGGTGGTGCTCGACATGGCCGGCACCACCGTCGCCGACGACGGCCTGGTGGAGCTCGCCTTCGCCGCCGCCGCCCGCTCCCAGGGCGTCGAACCCGGCAGCCCCGAGCACGCCGGCATGCTGGCGCACGTCCGCGCCACCATGGGCGAGTCCAAGATCTCGGTCTTCCGTCACCTGTTCGGCGACGAGGACCGCGCCCAGGCCGCCAACCTGGCCTTCGAGGCCGGCTACGACAGCCTGGTCGACGAAGGCCGCTGCGAGGCGCTGCCCGGCGCTGCCGAGGCGATCACCGAACTGCGCGGGCAGGGGCGGAAGGTCGTCCTCACCACCGGCTTCTCCCGCACCACCCAGGACCGCATCCTGGCTGCGCTCGGCTGGGAGTCCGTCGCCGACCTGACGCTGTGCCCCGCCGACGCGGGCCGCGGCCGCCCCTACCCCGACATGGTGCTCACCGCGCTGCTGCGCACCCGCACCGACTCGGTCCGGCAGATCGCGGTGGCCGGCGACACCGGCTACGACATGCTCACCGGCACCCGGGCCGGCGCGTCCGTGGTGGCCGGCGTGCTCACCGGCGCCCACGACGAGGCCCGGCTGCGCGCCGACGGCGCCACCCATGTGCTCGGCTCGATCGCCGAGCTGCCGGGGGTGCTGCTCGGCTGAGGTGCGGTACGGCTGGCGTGCTGCTCGGCTGACGTGCTGTTCAGTGGCCCCGGGGCGGTGACGCCCCGGGGCGCGGGTGGGCCAGCCCGAGGGCGCGCGTGGGATGGCCCGATGGTTGTTCGCGTGCTTATCTGACGGTATGTCGCTCTCACTGAGGTCGGTCGGCCTGCTCACGCTCGGACTGGCGCTGGCCGCCGGCTGCGGATCGCCCGCCAAGAGTCCGTCCCCGAGCCCCGCGACCGGCAGCGCCGAGCCGACCACGAACGAGCAGCCCACCAGCCCGTCGCCGTCGCTCTCGCCGACCGCCTCGCCGTCGCCGACCGCCTCGCCGACCGCCCAGCCGTCGGCGGCCGCCGCCGACCTCGCCGGGCAGCGGATCGTCTACTCCTACCCCGGCACCACCCCGCCCGCCGCGTTGCTGCAACGCATCCGCGAAGGCCGGGTGGCCGGAGTGATCTTCTTCGCCGAGAACGTCGGCAACGATCCGTCCGTGCTGCGCACCGCCGTCAGCCAGCTCCGGCAGGCCGAGCAGCAGGCCCCGCACCCCCGGCCGCTGCTGCTGATGACCGACCAGGAAGGCGGCCTGGTCCGGCGACTGCCCGGCGGGCCCGCCCAGTCCGCGAAGGACGTCGGCCGGGCCGCCAACCCCACCGCCGCCGCCACCGCGACCGGCGGCCAGGCCGCCGCGACGCTCTCCGGCTTCGGACTCAACCTCAACCTGGCGCCCGTCCTCGACGTCTACCGCACCCCCGGCGACTTCGCCGACAGCGCCCAGCGCTCGTACAGCACCGACCCCGCGGTCGTGGGCAAGCTCGGCTCCGCGTTCATCAAGGCCCAGCAGGGCGCCGGCGTCGCCGCCACCGCCAAGCACTTCCCCGGCCTCGGCAGCGCCCCCGCCGGAGCCAACACCGACGAGGAACCCGTCACCCTGAACGTCTCGGCGGACCAGCTGCGCACCGTCGACGAACGCCCCTACCAGGACGCGGTCGCCGCCAACGTCAAACTGGTGATGCTCTCCTGGGCGATCTATCCGGCCCTCGACCCCGGCACCCCCGCCGGGATGTCCGGCACCATCGTCCGCGACGAACTCCGCGACCGCCTGCACTTCCAGGGCGTCACCGTCACCGACGCGCTGGAGGCCAAGGCACTCGACCCCGTCGGCGGCACCGACAAGCGTGCGCTCGCCGTCGCGGACGCCGGAGTCGACCTGATCCTGTGCTCCGCCCGCGACGTCAACCAGGGCGACCAGGCCGCGACGGCCCTGGCGGGCGCGCTGGACTCCGGAAACCTGGACCGGGACGCGTTCACCGCCTCCGCGAACCGGGTGGACGCGCTGCGGGACTCGCTCAAGTAACGGGCGGCGTAGGCGGGTTCAGCGTTCGGTCGAGGGCAGGTGTCCGGCTGCGAGGCGGCGGCGGAGCTCGCGGAGCTGCTCGTCCGAGGCCAGCGGCGCGGACGGGACCGGAAGGATTTCCTCCCGGCTGTCGTCCGGAAGGTCCGACCAGGCAGGGAGACGGCCGGTTGCCTCGCGGTGCAGGATGGCGAGTCGGCGGCGCGCCGTCGGTGTCGACGGCGGGTTGCGCTCGGGATCGGGCCAGACCAGCAGCTTGAGGCGGCGCGCCGGGTCGCGGAACTGCCGTTCGAACGCTTCGAGTTCGGGCCAGGTCAGCGCGTCGTCCAGGAAGTTCCACCGGCCGACCTGGGCCGCGTGCATCCAGTCGTGGTACGCCTTGGCGAAACGGCGGCGGATCGTCAGGTCGGTCGGGTAGCTCGACACCAGGCCGCGCAGCCGCCGCCGGGCCAAGTCGTCCCGGTGCTCGCGCAGGTCGGTGTCGACCTTGGCCAGGGTGGACTCGATGCTCACGGCCCGGATCATTGCCGCCCCGGGGGCGGCTGGTCAACCGAGTTGGTGCAGGACCAGCGCGATCAGGGCCGTGCCGGCGGCGACGAGCAGCGTCAGGCGGAAGGCGGCGACGTGCATCGGCATTCCGGGCGGGGGCGGCGCGAACTCGGGCTGCGGCGGCTGTTGTTGGGGCTGGGGTGGGATCGGGCACGGGTTCGTCGTCGCCGCGTCGTCCGGGTGGTCGGGCCAGGTGGGTGGGGTGCCGGTGGCCTGGTGGTGGAGGGCGGCGAGTCGGCGGCGGGCGAGCGGGGTCGGCGGCGGGTTGTGCGTGGGATCGGGCCAGCGCAGGACGGCCAGCCGGCGGGACGGGGCGCGGAAGCGGCGTTCGAAGGCGAGGAGTTCGTCCGTGGTGAGCGATTCGTCCAGGTAGCTCCACCGGCCCGACTCGTCGAGGTGGCCGATCCGGCGGTAGTGCTCGGCGAGGCGGCGGCGGAGCGCCAGGTCGGTCGGGCGGCTCGTCAGCAGGCCGAGCAGACGTTGGCGGGCCAGGCCGGGGCGGCCCTCGCGGGCGTCCTTCTCGGCTCTGGCCAGGGTGGATTCGGTCATTTGGTGGACGCTTTCACAGGAACCGGAGGACGGTGGTGATCGTGCCGATCACGGCCAGGGAGAGGAGGGCGGCGGCGGTGATCAGGCAGGTGGGGAGCAGGAAGCCGCGGGGTTCGGGCCCGGGGACCCGGTCCTCCGGGCGATGTACAGGTCGGTCCAGGTGACTGGGCCGCCGTCGCCGCCGAGGACGGACTCGCGGAGGGCGGGCTCGCGGAGGGGGGACTCGCGAAGGGCGGGCTCGCGGAGGGCGGCAAGGCGGGCGCGGGCCGTCCCGGTCGGGGCGTGGTCCTCGGGGGCGCGCCGGCAGAGGGCGATCGTCCGGCGCGGCGGATCCGGGTGGCGGGCCTCGACCGCCGCGGTCTCCGCCGGGTCGGCGGACTCGTCCAGGAAGTTCCAGCGCCCCCGCCTCGGCCGGCTCGCCGTACAGGCGGTACACGGCGGCCGGCCGGTGGCGCGCCGTCAGGTCGGTCGGGTGGTCCGCGATCAGGCTGCGCAGCCGTTGCCGGGCCATCGGGACGCGGCCGGCAGCCGGATCGGCGCCGGCGCGGGCGAGGGTGGCTTGCAGGGGCATGAGGGGATGCTGGCCGAGTGGCGGCGGGGTGGTCAACTCGGTTTCTTTGCAGGTCAGAGGGTGGACCGCAGGTCGGTCGGGTGGTTCGCGATCAGGCTGCGCAGCCGCTGCCGGGCCATCGGGACGCGGCCGGCAGCCGGATCGGCGCCGGCGCGGGCGAGGGTGGCTTGCAGGGGCATGAGGGGATGCTGGCCGAGTGACGGCGGGGCGGTCAACTCGGTTTCTTTGCAGGTCAGCGGGTGGACCGCGGGTCGGTCGGGTGGTGCGGGGGTGCTCGGGGAGCGGTGGTGCGGCGGTCAGTGGCTGGAACGCAGGTTGAGCAGGATCACGCCGACGATCACCAGGGCGATGCCGCACCACTGGAGACGGCCCAGCGACTCGCCGAAGAAGGTGGCGCCGATGGCCGCGACGGCGGCCGTGCCCGCGCCGGACCAGACCGCGTACGCGACGGAGACCGGTATGTGCTTGAGGGCGCGGCCCAGCAGGTAGAACGACAGCACGTAGCCGGCGGCGACCGCGAGGCTCGGCCACAGGCGGGAGAAGCCGTCGGTGAGCTTGAGCAGGCTGGTGGCGCAGACCTCGCTGGCTATCGCGAGGGCGAGCAGCAGATACGGCATCAGGACGCAGGGGCGGCGGTGAGGGAACCGAGGAGCGCGAGGTCTGCGCGCTCCAGGCTGTCCAGCACGGTGATGCCGTCGCCGGCCGGGATCGGGACGGTGGACGGCACCGCGAGGACGGCGCAGCCGGCGGCGTGCGCGGAGGCGACACCGGTCGGGGTGTCCTCGACGGCGACGCAGGCGGCCGGGTCAAGGCCGAGACGCTCGGCGGCGGCCAGGTACGGGTCCGGGGCGGGCTTGGTGCGGGGGGTGTCCTCGGCGGCGAGAGTGGTGGCGAACCAGTGTGGGCCGAGAGCGCTCAGCACGAGATCGACGACGCGGCGCGGGGACGCGGAGACCAGGGCGGCCGGGATCCGGGCCTCCTGGAGCGCGGCGAGCAGGGCGAGGGCGCCCGGGCGGGGCACGATCTCGGCCTCGACCTTGGCGGCGAAGGTGTTGTTCAGGTGCTCGACGAGGTCGGACTCGGCGCGGGCGGTGCGGCTGGTGCGGTGCAGGTGGGCGGCGGTGTGCTCGACGGCCTGGCCCAGGACGTCCGGCAGGTCGGCGTCGGTGAGGGTGAGGTCGAGCTCGGCGGCGAGTTCGGCCGCGGCCTGCCACCAGAGGTGCTCGGTGTCGACCAGGGTGCCGTCCATGTCGAACAGGACGGCGGCGGGGTGGGTTGCAGGCATGGCGGTACCTTACGTGGCTCATCGGGCAACGCGACGTGACGCGGTGCGGGGCGACGCGGTGCGGTAAGTGGGTGTCGGCGGGCGGCTGCGGCTCGTTGCCTTCCGTCTCGCGCAGTTCCCCGCGCCCCTGCGGGGCGCGGGATTTCAGCGGCGCTGACATTCGCGGTGCGGGACTTCGGAGTGCTGGGCTTCCTGCCCGGAGGGCAGCGATTCCCCGGCGGGGCGTCAGGACGCCCGGTCGACGAGGACGGGGCGGGTGGGGAGGGTGAGGGTGGCGTGGGTGCCGAGGGGGAGGGTGGCGGCGGTTTCGGTGGGGAGGTCGGACTTGATTTCGGTGCCGTCGGGGAGGCGGACGGTGAGGCGGGTGACGGCGCCGAGGAAGGAGGCGGCGATGACCTGGGCGGGGCCGTCCGTCGCGGGGGTGAGCTGGACGTTCTCGGGGCGGACCAGGACGTGCAGGTCGCCGTCGGCGGGGAGGGTGCCGTCGACGGGGTGGCGGCGGCCGAGCACCTCGACCTGGCCGTCGGCGGTGCGCACGCACGGGATGCGGCTCATGGTGCCGACGAACTCGGCGACGAACGCGGTGGCCGGCCGGGAGTACAGCTCGGAGGGCGTCGCGCACTGCTCGAGCCGGCCGGCGCGCAGGACGGCGACCCGGTCGGCCATCGAGAGGGCCTCTTCCTGGTCGTGGGTCACGAACAGGGTGGTGATGCCGAGTTCCTGCTGGAGGCGGCGGATCTCCTCGCGCAGCGAGAGGCGGACCTTGGCGTCGAGGGCGGACAGCGGCTCGTCCAGGAGCAGGACGCGCGGCTGGAGGGCGAGCGCGCGGGCGAGGGCGATGCGCTGCTGCTGGCCGCCGGACATCTGGTGCGGGTAGTGGTCGGCGCGCTGCGGCAGGCCGACGAGTTCGAGCAACTCGTGGGCGCGCTTGCGGCGTTCGGCCTTGGCGGCGCCGCGCATGCGGAGGCCGAAGGCGACGTTGTCGGCGGCGGTGAGGTGCGGGAAGAGGCTGTAGGACTGGAACACCATGCCGGCGTCGCGCTTGTGGGCGGGGATCCGGGTGATGTCCTCGCCGTCGACCAGGACCTCGCCGGAGTCGTGGGTCTCGAACCCGGCGAGGATGCGCAGCGCGGTGGTCTTGCCGCAGCCGGACGGGCCGAGCAGGGCGAGGAGTTCGCCCGGGTTGACCGTGAGGTCGAGGCCGTCGAGGGCGGTGGTGGCGCCGAACTGCCGCCGCAGCGAGCGGAATTCGACGGTGGCGCTGGTGCCGGTGGCTGCGGTGGGGGCGGCGGTGGCGGTGCTCATGGGTGGTGGTCTCCGGGGAGGCTCAGGAGGCGGTGGCGGTCTTGTGGCGGCGCTCGCGGCCGGCGGCGGCCAGCAGGAGCAGCAGCACCCAGGTGATCAGCAAGCTGAGCACGGACACCGCGACGGACATCTGGCCCTGGCTGTTGCCGACCGAGTAGATCCACACGGCGAAGGGCTGGTAGCCGAGGATCGAGGCGGTGGTGAACTCGCCGAGGACCATGGCCAGGGTGAGGAAGGAGGCGTTCAGCAGCGCGCCGCGCAGGTTCGGCAGGATCACCTGGACGACGGCCCGCGGCCAGCTCGCGCCGCAGTTCCGGGCGGCCTCGACCAGGGTGCGGACGTCCACGGCGCGCAGGCCGGAGTCCAGGGCGCGGTAGGCCAGCGGGAGCGCCATCAGCACGTACGCGATCACCAGGACCAGCGGGAACTCCGGCTGCTGGATGAACACGAAGGTCTGGAAGAACGGGGTTTCCATCAGGTAGTCCGGGCCCCAGCGGAGCACGCCGATCAGGCCGGCGGTCAGCGCGACGGGCGGCACCACCAGCGGCAGGGTGCAGACGATTTCGAGCACCGGGCGGAGTTTCGGCGAGCCGAGCCGGACGGCGATCATCGCGGGCACCAGCAGGAGCAGCAGCACCACCACGGTGACGGCGGCGAGCTCCAGGGTGAGCAGCAGGCTGTCGGTGAAGCCGGGGGCGGACAGCAGGCCGGTGTAGGCGTCGAAGGTGATGCCGCCCCGGTTGTCGATGGAGAACCACACCGACGCGGCCATCGGGATCAGGAAGTACAGGCCGGCCAGCAGCAGGACCGCCCCGCGCCAGACCCGCAGACGGGAGATCAGCTGAGCCATCGGGCACTCCGGCGCTGGAGGGGCAGGTAGACGGCCATCACCAGGACGGCGACGGTGATCATGTCCAGGCTGAGCGCCAGCGCCAGGTTGCCCTGGCCGGTCAGCACGTTGCCGGACAGCGCGTCGGCGATCTGGCGGCTGATCAGCGGCACGGTGGCGCCGACCATCGCGGCGGCGGTGGCGTACGCGGCGAACGCCGAGCCGAACAGCAGCACGAAACCGCCGAGCAGCGACGGGAACAGGATCGGCAGGGCGACGTGCCGCCAGTACTGGAGGCTGGTGGCCCGGTTGTTCTGGGCGGCCTCGCGCCACTGGACCCGCAGGCCCTCCAGCGCGGGGGTGATGGTGAGCACCATCAGCGGCACCAGGAAGTACAGGTAGGCGACCGTCAGGCCGGTGAAGCTGTACAGCGACCAGCCGTGGTCGGTCAGGTGGAACATCTTGGTCAGCTCGCCGGCGTTGCCGAGGGTGGCGACGAAGGCGAACGCCAGCGGCAGGCCGCCGAAGTTGGCGAGCACGCCGGAGGCGGTCAGCACCGCTTCGCGCAGCACCCGGAAGCGGGAGGTGAGCACCGCCTGGGCGATCGGCACGCCGACCGCGGTGGCGATCAGGGCGGTGAGCGCGGACAGCTTCACGCTGGAGACCAGCGCCGTCCAGTAGGCGCCCTGCACCGAGTCGGTGAGGTTCGCGGTGGTGAACGAGCCCGCGCCGGTCTCCGCGTCGCTGGAGACGGTGAACGCTCCCGTGACGATGGCGACGGCCGGCAGGCCGAAGCCGATCAGGAAGAAGGCCAGCAGCGGGACGGTGGCCAGCCAGGACTTGCCGCGCAGCAGGCGGCGTCCGGCGGCCCCAGGGGTGGAGTTCAGCGGGGTGGGGGCGGGGGAGGTCGTGGCGGTGTCGGTGGCCACCGGGCCGCCGCTGAGGTCAGCGGCGGCCGGGGCCGGCACCGGGGTGGGAGCCGTGGTCATGTCGGTGATCAGCCCGCGATCGCCTTGGCCCAGTTCTCGGTCACGACCTTCTTGGCCGCGTCGATCTGCTCCGAGCTGGGGAAGGTGGTGAACGGCTTCTCGACGACCGGCAGCTTGGCCGCCGCGGCGGCGTCCAGGGTGCCGTCCTTCTTCATCGCGTCGAACAGCGCCGGGGTGGCGTAGCCGCCCATGAAGCCGTTCTGGCCCTCGGCGGAGTACAGGTACTCCATCCACAGGCGGGCGGCCGCCGGGTGCGGGGCGTCCTTGTTGATGGCCTGGTTGTAGAACTGGGCGTAGGAGCCGTCCGAGGGGATCGACACCTGCCAGTCGACGCCCTTGCCCTTGAACTCGTCGGTGTAGCCGGCGTTGAGGTACGACCAGTCGATCGAGATCGGGGTCTCGCCCTTCTCGACGGTCGCCGGGGTGGACTCGACCGGGTTGAAGTTGCCGGACTGCTTCAGCTTGGCGAAGAAGTCGATGCCGGGCTGGACGTTGTCCAGCGAACCGCCGTTGGCCAGCGCCGCCGCGTACACGCCGCCGAACGCCGAACCGGACTTGGTCGGGTTGCCGTTGAGCGCGACCTGGCCCTTGTACTCGGGCTTGAGCAGGTCGGCGAAGGTCTTCGGGCAGTTGGCGACCTTCTTGGCGTCGCAACCGATCGAGACGTAGCCGCCGTAGTCGTTGACCCGCAGGCCGGCCGCGTCCTTCATGGTGTCCGGGATCTTGTCGAACGACGCGACCTTGTACGGGGCGAGGATGCCCTCCTTGGCGGCGGACAGCGCGAACGCCGAACCCAGGTCCAGGGTGTCGGGCGCGCGGTCCTGGCCCTTGCGGGACTTGACCGCGTTGATCTCGTCCTGGCTGGAGCCGTCCGGGTTCTCGTCCTCGATCTCGATGCCGTACTTCGCCTTGAAGTCGTCCATCAGCTTGCCGTAGTTGGCCCAGTCGCGCGGGAGGGTGATGACGTGCAGCTTGCCCTCCTTCTTCGCGGCGGCCACCAGACCGTCCATGCCGCCGAAGTCGGCCAGCGAGGTGGCGGTCTTGGCGTTGCCCGAACCGCCCTTGGCGTCACCGGACTTGGCGGCCTGGCCGGCGGAGCCGCAGGCGGAGAGGGAGAGCGCGGCAGCGGTCAGCACGGCCGCGAGGGCGGCGGCGCGGTGGCGGTGCACGGTCACGGGAGGGTCTCCTGAAGGAAGTGGAGCTGCAGAGATCACGAGAGGTGTTCGGTGCGCGGCGCGGGATGTGTCGGGTAGTGACACGTGTCGGGTCCTGGCCAAGTTGGCCAGCCAACTTCCGTCGCCCGAGGTAAGTACGCCCGAGGCCGGTGACGGGAAAGTGAACGGACGGCCCAGTGCAGGGGGCGGCTGTCGGAACGGTCGCGCCCGGCGCCGGACGGTGCGGTGACAGCGGTTACAGTCAATGGTGTACGCGCGATCACAGCGCGGACACGGCCCAATCTCCTTACCAGGCAAGGGAAATCGACGCACGTGGCATCCGACCAGGACAGCGCCGCCGGCTCGCTCTACCGCAAGGTGGCCGCCGACCTGCGCGAAGCGATCACCTCCGGCTCGTTCGGCGACGCCGGACGACTGCCGGCGGAGGGCGCCCTCGCCGAGCAGTACGGCGTCTCCCGCGGCACCGTCCGGCAGGCCCTCGCCCTGCTGCGCGCCGACGGACTGGTCACCTCCCGCCGCGGCACCCGCCGGGTCGTCCTCGGCAGCGCCCGCGTGCAGTCCTTCTCCGAACTGCTCTCCTTCACCCACTGGGCCCGCTCCATGGGCGAAGAACCCGGCGGCCGACTGGAATCCATCGTCCGCCGCCCCGCCGACGCCGCCGAACGCGAACAACTGCGCCTCGAACCCGGCACCGAGGTCTACGCGATGCTCCGCCTGCGCACCCTCTCCGGTACCCCCGTCATGGTCGAACGCACCGTCTACCCGCCCCGGGTCGGCGAACTCGTCGCCCAACTGCCCCCCGACGCCGTCTCGCACACCGAACCGCTGCGCGAACACGGCATCCTGTTCAGTGACGCCGACCACACCATCGACGTGGTCGGCGCCAACGCCGACGACGCCCGGCTGCTCGGCTGCCGGCGGGGCAGCCCGCTGCTGCGCGAGAAGCGCCGCACCACGGACCCGACCGGCACGCCGGTCGAATGGTCGCAGGACCGGTACCTGCCCGGGACGGTGGCCTTCTCCATCCACAACTCCCTTGCCTCGTCGGCACTTTCGCGGCACGCGCGGGAGAACGACTGATATTCGGGTGCCCGCGGCTCCGCTCGCGGGGCACTATCGGCGGATGACCGACATCACCCGCATCAGCCCCGTCGAACTCCACCCCACCGCCGGCTACGCCCACATCACCATCACCGAGACCGGCCGCACCGCGCACCTGGCCGGGCAGTGCCCGCTCGACCGCGACGAGCTTGTGGTCGGGGAGGGCGACCTGTTCGCCCAGATCGACCAGGTGGTGGCCAACTCGCTCGTCGCCCTGGCCGCCGCCGGCGTCGGCCCCGAGCGGGTGGTCCGCTCGGTGATCTACGTCGTCAGCGACCGGAGCGAGGAGCTCGGGGCCGCCTGGAAGCACCTGCAGGACGGCCCGCTCGCCCCCGCGTTCGCCACCGCCAGCACGCTGCTCGGCGTCGCCGCGCTGGGCTACCGCGGGCAGTTGGTGGAGATCGACCTGACGGCGGCGCTGCCCTAGCGAGCCGGCGCGGCGGCCTCGTCCTGGCGCGGGCGCTGGCGCCTCGCGCTGGTGGCGCGGCCGCTCGCACGCGTCGCGGCGACTGTCGTGTTCCGGGTGGCTGTGGGCTCACCCCCCGGGGCGTCGTTCCGGGGGTGGACCGGACGCTGCCGCGTACGCCCGCACGGCTACGTCAGTGGACTGACGTGCCGTCAGGTCCGGAGCCGCAAGATGGAGTTGTCGCCGTCCGGGCCGCTTCCCGGCCGCCCGCCTCGGTCAGGACAGAGCTCCCATGTACCGCACCGCACTGCGCAATCTGCTGGCCCACAAGGGCCGACTGCTGATGACGGCGCTGGCCATCATGCTCGGGACCGCCTTCGTGGCCGGCAGCATGGTCTTCTCCGACACCATCGACCAGGCCACCAGGAACAGCTACTCACGGAGCTTCGACGACCTGTCGGTGATGGTCACCGACCCCGCCGCGAACGCCGCCGGCGGCTTCCGGGGCCCGCGGAGCCCCGCCCAGCTGAACGAGGAGACCGTCGCCAAGGTCGCGGCGCTCCCCGGGGTGGCGAAGACCCGGGCGGTGGTCAGTGACTTCACGGGCGTCGCCGACAAGCAGAACAAGCTGATCGGCCCGGCGTGGAGCGCCAGGTCCGCGAACTTCGTGCCGGACGCCTCCGGCAACGACCCGCGCTACCCGATGGTCCAGGGCCGCGGCCCGCGCGCCACCGGCGAGATCGCCCTCGACCGGAAGACCGCCGAGTCCGGCGGTTACCAGGTCGGCGACACCGTGCGGATCGCCACCAACGGCCCGGCCGTGGACACCCGGCTGACCGGAATCTTCACCACCACCGACCCGATGGTCGCCGGCGGCGGCTCACTGACCCTGCTGGACACCGCCTCCGCGCAGCAGGCGCTGCTGACGCCCGGCCAGTACAGCAGCATCGAGGTCACCGCCGAGCCCGGCGTCTCCGCCCAGGCGCTGCGCGAGCAGATCACGCCGGTGGTGGCGTACAGCAAGCGGTTCACCGTGCAGACCGCCGAGCAGCTGCGGACCGCCCAGTCCGAGATGATCTCCCGCCGCACCCACAGCCTGGAGCAGGTCCTCCTCACTTTCGCCGCGGTTTCGCTCTTCGTCGGCATCTTCATCATCGCCAACACCTTCACCATGCTGATCGCCCAGCGGACCAAGGAACTGGCGCTGCTGCGCGCGATCGGTGCCGCCCGGTCCCAGGTCACCGGGTCGGTGCTGGCCGAGGCCGCGCTGATCGGCCTGGTCTCCGCGGCGGGCGGCCTGCTGGTCGGCATCGGCGTCGGCGCCGGCCTCCAGTGGGGCCTGAAGTCGGTCAACCGGGGCATGCCCACCGGCTCGCTGGTCGTCTCACCGGGCACCACCGTCACCGTGCTCGCCGTCGGCGTGCTGGTCACCGTGGTCTCCGCCCTGCTGCCCGCCGTCCGGGCCTCCCGAATCGCGCCAGTGGCCGCGATGAGCAGCGGCGACCGGCCGGCCACCCCGAAGAGCCTGCTGATCCGCAACAGCGTCGGCGCGGTGATCACCGCCCTCGGCCTCGGGCTGATCACGCTCGGCATCGTGTCCGACCACAGCAAGCAGCAGTTCATCCGGCCGGGTGCGCCGCTCGCCGCGATCGGGATCCTGATCCTGCTGCCGCTGCTCTCCCGTCCGGCGATCGGCCTGGCCCGCCCGGTCCTGGTCCGGCTGTTCGGCACCCCCGGCAAGCTGGCCGCACTGAACGCGGTACGCAGCCCGCGCCGCACCGCGGCCACCGCCGGCGCGATCGCCATCGGCCTCACCCTGGTCACCGCGATGACCGTGGTCGGCGCCTCGGTGACCGACGTGACCGCCCGATCCGTGGACGGCGCGGTCAAGGCCGACCTCGCCGTCGCCGTGACCAACGGCCGAGGACTGTCCGCCCAGATCCCCGCGGACATCGCCAAGGTGCCGGGCGCGACCTCGGTCAGCGCCGTCACCTCGATGAACGCCAAGGTGAACGGCAACCCGCACACCGTCGAGGGCCTGGACGCGGACACCTTCGACCAGTTGGTCAAGCTGTCCATGACGGCCGGCTCCGCCGACACCCTGAAGCAGGGCCAGCTGCTGATCGACGCCGGCCTGGCGAAGAGCGAGGGCCTCGAGGCCGGCTCGACCGTCAAGATGAGCAACCCCGACGGGACGGAGAGCGCGCTGACCGTCGGCGGCGTCTTCGAGAACAACCAGCTGCTCTCCCCGGTCCTGCTCGCCAACTCCGTGATCGCCGCGCACAACCCGCAGCCCTTCATCGTCCAGGCACTGGTCAAGGGCGCCAACGGGCCGACCCGGGAACTCAAGCAGGCCATCGCCACCGCCACCGGGAACAACCCGGTGATCGTGATCCGCGACAAGCAGGCCATGGCGGACGACTACAGCTCCACCGTGAACGCCACGATGAGCCTCCTGTACGTCATGCTCGGCATGTCCGTGCTGGTCGCGGCCCTCGGCGTGGTCAACACCATGGCGATGTCCGTCTTCGAACGAAAGCGCGAGATCGGCCTGCTGCGCGCACTCGGCCTGGACCGGGCCGGCATCAAGCGGATGGTCCGACTCGAATCGGCGGTCGTCTCGGTCTTCGGCGCCGTGGTCGGCATGGCCCTCGGCAGCTACCTGGCCAAGGCCGCGGTCAGCACCCTGTCCGTCCCACTGCCCGGCATCAGCACCGTGCTGCCGTTCGGTGACCTGCTCCTGTTCCTGGTCACCGCCGGCGCGGTGGGCACCATCGCCGGCCTCTGGCCCGCCCGGCAGGCGGCCGGGACGGACATCCTGCACAGCATCAACGCCTCCTGAACCGACCGTCCCTGACGGCCGGACGGACCACCGGCACTAGCTTCGGGACAGGACGGTGTCCGTCCAGCGGCGGAGCAGGGTGAGCAGGGCCGTGAGGCGGCGTATTCCGCCCGGGAAGGCGGGTAGGAGCAGGACGGCGGGCAGGCAGGCCACGGTCACCAGGATCATGGGAAGCAGGGCCAGGGCCACGACCACTGCGCGCTGGCAGGCGGCCAGCTGTCGGACGACTGCGGTGAACATCAATGCGCCTTTCGCTGCGGGGGGTTGAGGGTTTCTCCTAGTCTTCGACGCAGGCCGAGGGTTGCACCAGGCGCAACGGGTTGCCACTTCCCGGCAACGGCCGGGGAGGGGAGCCCATGACGCTCGAACCGCAGGGCGGCGAGCCGGAAGTCGCTGCCTTCACGGCCTTCCTGGGGCAGCTGTTCCAGGCCCTGCGGACCTCACTCACCCGCTACGCGGCGCGCTGCAACTACGACAAGGGCACTGTCTCGCGGTACTTCAGCGGGGTGCGGATCGCTCCGAAGGACTTCGTGGACGAGCTGCTGCGTCAAATCGCCGAGACCACGGGGGAGTCGGTCACTTCCGAGGTGCAGGAGCACGTCCACCGGCTGCGGATGGAGGCGTTGCGGGTGCGCAACGCCTCCCGGCACGAGGTCGAGGAACTGCGCGACCGACTGGGCGCCGCGGAACGCGAGTTGCAGTTGGCGGACGTGCGGGAACGGCACCTGCTGGCCTCGCTGAAGGCGACGGAGGCGCAGGCGCAGCAGGCCGAACAGCGCTACCGGCAGCTGGAGGCGGACCGGGCCGCGGCGCGTTACGGGGCGGGCGAGCTGGAGCGGTGGGCGGACGGGCCGGACACCGAGCACGCCCGGGAGGAACTGCGGTCGCTGAAACGGGAGTTGGACCTGCTGCGGGCGGAGCTGGCGCGGGCCCAGTCGCTGCGCCACGACGCGGAGGAGCAGTGCGTCCGCCTGGAGGCCCGGCTGCTGGCGGCAGAGGCCGCGCTGGCCACGCAACGGGCGCGCCACGAGCGGGAGTTCAGGTACCGGGCGGAGCTGGAGTCGCCGGCGGCGGTGCTGACGCGGGAGTTCGGCCGCAGGGTTGGCACCACCGTGGACCTGGACACCACGACCACCGAGCTGTGCGAGGTGTTCGTGCCGGGCTGGGCCGACCTGGCCTCGGTCTATCTGCGGACCGAGTTCGTCTTCGGCTCCCACCCGGAGGACGAACTGCCGTGGCGGAACAGCAGGTTTCAGCTGGCCGGTCACGCCGGGGACAGCGACGGCCTGCTCGGGCTGTCGCCGCGGATGGGCGCGGTACTGAGCATCGGGCCCAGCACCCCTCTCGGCCGCGCCCTGCAGGGCGGCGAACCCGTCCTCACGCTGGTGGACGAGGGTCACGAACCCGGCCCGGAATCGTCGGTGCTGGCCCTCCCGCTGACGGTTCGGGGGCGGGTGTTCGGGGTGCTGCAACTGTTGCGGATGTCCAGCCGGGTGCCGTTCGAGTCCGCCGACGTTCCGCTGCTGCGCGGACTCGCCGAGCGCGGGGCGCTCCTGCTGGACAGTGCGCGGCTGCACCAGGCGGAGGCGCGGCTGGCGGAGGCCCTGCAGCGTTCGATGATCCCGCTCGACCCGCCCAGGATCGCCGGTGTCCGGACCGCACACCGCTACCTGCCCGGCGACCGCAAGGCCGGGGTGGGCGGCGACTGGTTCGACGTCATCCAACTGGCCGGCCAGCGGGTCGCCCTGGTGGTCGGCGATGTGATGGGCCACGGTCTGGAGGCCGCCCAGACGATGAGCCGGCTCCGCGCGGGGGTGCAGGCCTTCGCCCTGCTCGACGTACCGCCCGCACAACTGCTGCGGCACCTGGACGACTTGGTCCTGCGGCTCGGTGTCGCCCAGCTGGCGACCTGCCTCTACCTGGTGTACGACCCGATCGCCCGGCGCTGCGAGATGGCCTCGGCCGGCCACGCGCCCCCGCTGCTGCGCCACCCCGACGGCAGCGTCGAGTGGCTCGCCGTGCCCTCCAACCTTCCGGTCGGGACCGGGGGGCTGCCGTTCGAGGCCATCACGGTGGACGTCCCGGACGGAGCCATGCTGGTGCTCGGCTCCGACAGCCTGCTCCCGGTGCACGACTACGACGGGTTCGGGGAGTTCGCCGACCGCTGCGCCGACCTGATCGGGCCGGAGTCCACACCCGGCCAGGTCTGCGCGGACCTGCTGGACGAACTGTCCGCGACGGCCCGCCGGGACGACCTCGCCCTCCTGGTGGTGGGGCTCGACGGCATCCCCGCGGAGCGGGTGGCGCACTACCTACTGGTGCCGTGGGAGCAGGAGGTGCGGGCCGCCCGGCGGTTCGTCCGGGACCGGATCGCCGAGTGGGGCGTGGAGATCGACCTCGACCTCGCCGAACTGCTGGCCGGTGAACTGATCACCGACGCCGTGCTGGTGGCGACAGTACCTGTCGGGGTGCGGCTGGTGCACACCGATCGCCTGCTGGTCGAGGTCACCGACGACCACCACCGGCTCCCCGTCCTGACGGCAGTCGATCCGCTCGACGAGGAGGCCGATCGCGGTCTCCTGATGGTGGCCTGGTCCGCCGACGGATGGGGGGCCGAGCTCCGGCCGGATGGGCGGACGGTGTGGTTCGAGCTGCGGCCTCGGGAGCATTAGCTCGTCAACTCCCTGAGCAGCGGCCGGAATTCGGCGAACGCCGGGATGTCGGCCGGCGGGTTCTCGGCGGGCATGACTTTCGACAGATCCGCAGGTGAGGGCGGCCCCCGTAGGGTCGTGGGCATGCGGATGAGTGGGGCGGCGCTGCCGGTGGTGGCGGCGGGGTGTGTCGGGCTGGGTGTCACGAGCCTGTGGTGGGTGCTGCCGGCGGTCGGGTTGTCGTTCCTGGCGGGGCTGCGGACGGAACGGGTGCGGTCGGCGGTGGTGGTGTTCGCCGTGCTGGTGGCGGGCGGGGTGCTGGTGGTCGGGTCGGTGCCGGCCTGGATCCTGTTGGGGCTGCGGTTCGTCGTGCTCGCCGTGTGCACAGGGATGGGGCCGTGGTTGCTGGGCCGGTTCTGGCGGCAGTCGCAGGAATTGGTGCGGGCCGGGTGGGAGCGGGCGGAGCGGCTGGAGCGGGAGCAGCAGTTGGTTGCCGAGCAGGCGCGGTTGCGGGAGCGGGCCCGGATCGCGCAGGACATGCACGACGCCCTCGGGCACGATCTCAGCCTGATCGCTCTGCGCGCCGGGGTGTTGAAGCTCGCCCCCGACCTTGCGGAGCCCCACCGGGAGGCGGCCCAGGAGATCCGGGCGGGTGCGGCCGCTGCCGTCGATCGGCTGGGCGAGGTGATCGGGATCCTGCGGGACGAGGGCGACGCGGGTCGCGGGCCGGCCGACGCGGACATTCCGCACCTGGTGGCGGAGGCGGCCGCGGCCGGCCTGGCCGTCCGTTCGGAGATCACCGGTGAGCCGGACGGGTTTCCGCGCGCCACCGAGCACGCCGCGTACCGGGTGGTGCAGGAGGCGCTGACCAACGCGGCCAAGCACGCCCCGGGGGCGGGCGTCACCGTGGAGGTGGCGTACGCGTCCGAGGGTGCCCGGGTCAGGGTGGCCAACGGCCCGGCGCCCGTCGCCCCGGGAGTGCCGGCGGCGGGCGGTGGGCGTGGCCTGGTCGGGCTGGCGGAGCGGGTCCGGCTCGCGGGTGGGAGCTTCGCGCACGGTCCGGGAACGGACGGCGGGTTCGAGGTGGTGGCCGAGCTGCCGCGCCGTCCCGCCGGGCCCGTTCCGCCGGGGCCCGCCGCCCCGCCGTCGCCGGTGCGTGAACTGCGGCGCGCCCGGCGCAGGGTCGGCCGGACGCTGGCTGCCGTGGTGCTCGTCCCGCTGGTGACGGCCGTGCTGCTGACCGTGGCGCTGCGGGTGTGGACGCTGTACGTGGTCAGCCTGTCGGTGCTGGACCCGGAGGTGTACGCCACCCTCCAGGTGGGGCAGGACCAGGCCTCGGTCGAGCGGGTGCTGCCGGGCCACCGGCTGCCGTACCAGGTGCCGAGCGGGCCGTCGACTCCCGCGCCGCCGTCGGGGGAGGGCGTTTCGTGCGTGCACTACGCCATCACCGCGCAGCTGTTCGTGGACCGGGCGGACGACGCGTACCGGCTGTGCTTCCAGGACTCCCGGCTGGTCTCGCGCGACGTGCTCGTCTCCTGACCATCCCCCATACGTGCTGAATACGTGCTGAACGACCGACAGGAGTTGCTGATGACACCCGCACCGATCCGGGTGCTGCTCGCCGACGACGAGCCGATGATCCGCGCGGGGCTGCGCGCCGTGCTCACCACCGACCCGGGCATCGAGATCGTCGCCGAGGCCGGGGACGGCAGGGAGGCCGTCGAGCTGGTCCGGCGTCACCGGCCGGACGTCGCCGTGCTGGACATCCGGATGCCGGGGACGGACGGCATCGCGGCCGCCGCCGAGATCCGTCGCAGCGGCCTGGCCACCGGGGTGCTGATGCTGACCACCTTCGGCGAGGACGACTACATCCTGCGCGCGCTCAGCGGGGGCGCGAACGGCTTCCTGATCAAGTCCGGCGAGCCCGAGGAACTGCTCGCCGGGGTGCACGCGGTGGCCGCCGGGGCGGCCTACCTCTCACCCAAGGTGGCCGCCCGGGTGGTCGCCCACCTGGCCGCCACCGGGGCCGGTGGCCCCGCCGACCGGCGTGCCGGGGCCCGGGAACAGGTGGCCGCCCTGACCGCCCGGGAACGGGACGTGCTGACGCTGATCGCGGCCGGACTGTCCAACGGCCGGATCGCCCGCCGGCTGGGCGTGGTCGAAGGCACCGTGAAGGCCCATGTGAGCTCCATCCTGGGGCGGTTGGGGGTGGCCAACCGGGCGGCGGCCGCCGTCCTCGCGCACGAGGCCGGGCTGACCCTCGGCGCGAACTGCGCGGGCGGTCCGCGGGAATGAGGCGGGCGGGGCGGACAGCAGCCACCCGAGCACCGGCACCCCGGTCAGGGCCGACACGGCGCGGGTGGCCGCCGGCCGCAGGGCGAGGACCACGGCCGCCGTGACCGTTCCGCCGAGCGCGGCGCCGGCGAGCACGTCGTGCGGGTAGTGCACCCCCGCCGCCACCCGCAGCGCGGCCGTGGCCCCGCCGACGGGGACGGCCAGCAGCGCCCAGCGCGGGCGCAGTAGCACCAGCCCCGTCGCCAGCGCGACCGCCAGGGTGGCGTGGTTGCTGGGGAACGACCAGTCGCCGGGCGGCGGGCAGTCGCCGACCGCCGTGCCGGGCAGCCCGGACAGTGCCCGGCAGGGCCGCTCCTCGTCGAGGAGCACCTTCAGCACCTCGCTCGTCCCGTAGGCCAGCACCGTGCCGAGCCCGACCAGCGCCACCCCCGCGACCACCTCGGCGGCCCGGCGGGCCCGGGCCGTCCACCAGCAGTAGGTCAGCAGCAGCCCCAGCACCAGCAGCCCGGCCTCGGTGGCCGGCTCCAGCAGCGCGGCCACCGTGTGCGGGGCGTCGCCGATGGCCTCCGCCACCCGGCGGTAACCGTCGGCCGACCACCGCGCCGGTTCCGTTCCGCCGCCCTGTTCCGGTGCCAGCAGCGCCACCGCCGCGGCCCCCGCGCTGAGCACGGCCGCGGCGAGGACGGGCCTGGCCCCCGTCCCGGATTTCCTGTGCGTGTACGTCATGGTCCGGACGGTACGAGCCGGGGTGCCCGTGTGGCCCGGCCCGAAAGTCAACCGGCACCCCTGACGATGGTCAGGGTTGACACCGGCGTGTCAGCTCATCAACTCCAGGAGCAGCGGCCGGAATTCGGCGAACGCCGGGGTGCCGACCGCAGGGTCCTTCGCGGCCTCGTCCCAGCGGCGGACGGTCACGGCGGCGGTGGCGAACGGGCCGGCGGCGAACTCCTCGGCCTCGGTGGGGGTCATCGGGCCGCCCTGGAGGCCGAGGGTGTGGACGGAGGCGGGGGAGAGCTTGGCGAAGTAGTCGGGTTCGGCGGTGCAGAGGTAGCGCTTGGCGGGGACGTGCAGGCGGACGGGCTCGGTGACGGCGGTGGGGAAGTACCGGGAGAGCCAGCCGGCGGCGGTGTCGCCGTGGCGATTGTCGGTGCCGGCCATCAGCTTCAGGCCGCTGCCGTGGAAGTGGCCGATGTCGTGGAGCAGCGCGGCGGCCACCAGCGCGGGCGGGGCGCCGGCCGTCCGGGCCAACTGGCCCGCCTGGAGCATGTGTTCGGCCATGGTGACGGCCTCGCCGAGGTACTCGCCGGCACCCTCGCCCGCGAACAGGGCCTCCAGCTCGTCGAGCGCGGCGACGTTGCGGCGCAGCACGGAGAGGGTCGAGGAGAGCGAGTCGAGGTCGGCGTAGCAGCCCTGGAGGTGGCGGCCGCCGGCCTGTTCGAAGGCGGTGCGGGCGTGCAGCAGGCGGGTGTTGTCGAAGATCAGGCAGTCGCCCGGGCCGAGCCGGAACTCGAGCCGGAGTTCCGGGCGGAGGGTGATCGCCGCGAAGCGGCGGTACGCGGCGTAGAAGGCGTCGAGTTCCGCGCCGTCGAGCGTCCGCAGGGTGTCGATGGAGCGGTTGTTGAAGCGGATCTCGCGGATCGCGCCGCGCGGGTCGAGCCCGATCATCGGCAGCTCGGCGGCCAGGTCGGCGGTGCGGTCCCGGTAGCGGAACGGCACCGGGGTGCGGGCGAGCAGCGCGAACGCCTTCGGGTCCTCCTCGCGCAGCAGCGCGGCGGCGCGGAAGCCGTCCACCAGGCCCGAGTCGCCGCCGGCGGCCTCGTTGCGCAGGCAGTGCAGCAGCTGGAGGGTGGGGACGGGGTCGCGGTACGGGTTGTCGGTGTGCGGGGCGATGGCGGCGTCGGTGAACGCGAAGTTCACCGCGTCGGGCTCCACCCGGACGTCGAACAGCTCGCCGTAGTTGGTGTCCCGCACATACCCGAACGTCCGTGCCACGGCGAGGACTTGACGCTCCTCCACCGGGACGCCGCGGAGCACCGCGAAGCCGGAGCGGCGGACGGCGGAGAGGACGGCGATCCTCTCCTCCGGGTCGGACAGGTAGCTCGACCAGTCGGCCTCGGGCAGGCCGCGGGCGAAGTCGGCGGCCTCCCACAGGCGCTTGCCGTGCTCGGTGCGGTGGTCGCCGGCCGCGTCCTCGGGCGCGTCCCAGCCAGTCGGGTAGTGCGAGCGGTGGCCGTCGGACCAGAGCACGTGCAGCCCCGTTTCGTCCCGGTGCGCCTCGCTGGCGGTCAGGTCGTCCGGCAGGTCGCCGATCTGGAACCGCTTCTGCCCGCTGCGCGGGTTGCGGCACTCGGTGCACAGACAGTTGTCGCGCAGCCAGTAGGGGTTGGGGACGGACATGGGAGCAGCCTCCGGTTGTACAGACAACTTCGCGGGGCTGCTCAGCCAAGTCCGCGCTTGCGTACACCGGTTGCCCAGGCGGTGAACGGTCGGCCACCGGAAGCCGAACCCTGTCCGTGGGGGCCGCTAGCGTGCGAGGCATGACGCTGGACCTTGCCCGTGACCTGCCCGCCGCCCTCGCCGACCGCGCCGCCGCGTGGCGGCTGATCGCCGACCTGGCCGCCTTCTGGGGTGCCCCGCTGATCCCGGACAGCGGCTGCACCGATGCCGAACTCGACGCCGCGGAGGCCCGGTTGGGGCTGCGCCTGCCCGCCGCGCTGCGCGAGGCGTACCGGCTGATCGGCAACCGGCCCGACCTGACCAGCAACCAGGACACCCTGCTGCCACCGGACAAGCTCTACCTCGACCAGGACTGCCTGGTCTATCGCGTGGAGAACCAGTCCTGCGCCTACTGGGGCATCCCACTCGCCGCCCTCGACCAGGACGACCCGCCGACCGTCGCCTGGCCGGACGTCGCACCGTCCGTGCAGGTGGAGCTCACCCCGTGGACGGCCGGCTTCTCCGCCGAGTGCCTGGGCATCCTGCTGGCCGAGCCGCTGTTCGACGACAGCGCGTTCGTGGACGGGGCCGAGGTCGACCCGAACGACCTGACCGGCTGGACGGAGTTGCCGCGCGTGCACGCACCCGGTGTGGACACCCGGTTCTTCGCGCGTCTGGACGCCCTGCTGATGATTCAGGAGGGGGCGTGGCTGGCCGTGCGCGCGGTGGACGAGGAGGCCCTGGACGCGATCTGCGACGAGCTCCCGGCGGCGCCCTGACTCGAACACCGAGTCAGAGGCGGTGCGCCAGCCGCCAGGCGTCGAGCGCGGGCACCGTCCGCTGCCCGACGACGGTCGGTGCCAGCGTCGGCTTCAGCCCGGTCATCGCGTGGACGACATCGACGAACGGGGAGTCCAGCAGGGCCCGCGCCACCTCGTCCGCGTGCGGGTCGCCGTCCTGGACCAGGGTGAACCAGTCGCGGATGTTGGAGCAGGCGCGGTGGAAGGCGTCCAGGCGGCCCTTGACCAGGTCGCCCCGGTTGAGGCCGAACACCTCGATCGTGCGCCGGCCTTTCCTGGACCCGACGACCGGTTCGTACTCGCCGCTCCTCAGGAACAGCACCAGGTGGTCGGCGGGGTCCTCGGCGGTCGGGTCGATCAACAGGCAGGTGCCGTCTGTGTCGACCGGGTACGCGTCCCGCTTGGCGTTGCTGTTGCAGAAGGAGCAGGCGAAGAGGTGGTTCGGCCAGTCGAACGCCCGCAGCGGGGCGCTGTCGATCGGCTGGAAGTGATCGATGCCGGTGCCCCGGCTGTCGTCGCAGTACATGCACCGGAGGTTGCCGCGGGCCATCGGTTCCAGGGTTCGGTGAATGTGCTGCTTGGGTGCCGCGGCCCGCTTCCAGTGGTCGCGGGCCGTTTTCGAGTCGCCGCCGGCCGCCGCCACGCGTCCGGTCCACTTGGTCAGCAACTGCGCGGAGTCGGCCGGCAGGGGTGTGCGGGGGAGCGGGATCACCGGTCCGGCTCCAGCCTGGCGGACACCTCGGCCACCCTGCTGCTCAGTGAGCTCGTGAGCCGCTCGCCGAGTTCCTGGTACTCGGCGATCTCCTCGGCGGAGGCCGTTTCGGCGTACACCTTGCGTTCCAGGGCGACCAGCCGCCGGCGTTGCCGTTCGGCGCGGTTCGAGTAGGGCGTCTCCAGGCCGAACAGCTCCGAGAGCACGGCGTCGTCGCCGCTGCCGTAGACGACCCGGTGGTAGAGGTCGTCGTCGACGACCGCTGCGGGCTGCTGCTCGTCGACGCCCGGGAGGCGGATCAGGCTGCCCGGGTCGGCGGCCTGGCAGATGTAGGGGCTGTGGCTGGTGACGATGAACTGGATCGCCGGGAAGTGCTGCCGCAGCCAGTCGCCGATCTTGCGCTGCCAGGTGACGTGGAGGTGCGCGTCCACTTCGTCGATCAGCACCACGCCGGGCAGGTGGACCGCGATGCCTCCGCCGGGGATCGGCTGGGAGAGCAGGGTGCCGTAGGTGCTGTGGAGTTGGCGCACGATGTCGAGCACCAGCGCCACCACCGTTCGATAGCCGTCGCTCATCTCCCGCAGCGGGAAGCCCCGTTCGTTCCGGCCGTGCTCGCGGACCCACAGCCCGTCGGCCGTCACCCGCTGGATCTGGTACTGGTCCGGCAGCAGCCCGTCCTGGAGCAGGCCGAGCACCTTTGCGAGCAGTGCCGCCGCTCCGCCCGGCCGGTCCTCCTCCTCGTACGCCCGCAGCCGAAGGTCGATGAGCCAGGCCACGCCTTCGGCCAGCGAGGCGTCCTCGTGGAACAGCGTGGCCAGGCGACCTCGAGGCCCCTGATTGATCATCAGGCGCTGGGCCTCGCTGGACCCACCGGTGAGTCGCCGGAACGGGCCGTAGCCGGCGCAGAACCAGCCGAACGAGTTCTCCGCCCAGGGCCCCCGGGAGCCGCTCTTCGTCGTGCTGGGGAAGGCGCTCAGGGCGGGGCGGGCGGGGTGATCGGCATCGGCGGGCGGAGGTGTCCAGCGCAGTCCCAGCGAGATGGGTCCCTGCGGGGTCTTGCCTGCTCCCGCGAAACTGTCCAGCGGCGATTTGTGGGTCACCTCGATGTCCACCGCCCCCTGCCTGGCCCCGGTGGTCACCCACCCGGTGAAGTCCGGCACCAGGGCCTGGGCGACGCTCGGGCCGCTCACGGCCAGGGCGATCGCCTGGAGCACGGTGGACTTGCCCGAGCCGTTGCGTCCGGCCAGGACGGTCCAGCCGCTGCCGCCCGCCAGCGGCAGGTCCACGGCGCGCTTCCCGGTGAAGCCCTTCACGTTCCTGAGCTGGACTCTGGTGATGTACATCCGTGCTCCCTCGTCGTCCCGGACCGCCGCCGCAGGCTGTGGCGCAGCGTCAGATCGCCTGCTCCCAGGCCCCGGTGGCTGCCGCCACCGCTGCCGCGGCCGAGACGTCGGTGGCCTGGGCGAGGGCTTCCAGGGTGGCGATGACCGTTTCGGCGGTGGCGGCCGGGCCGTAGTGGTTGAGGCGGAGCATGGTGGTGGCGAGGGCGCCGCCGCCGGCCTGGACGGGCAACTGGGGGGCGTGGCGGCGAAGTTCGGCGGCGAGTTCGGTGGCGTCGAGGCCGTCGGCGGTGCGCAGCGTGGTGGCGACCGGGGCGGCGTGCTCGGCGGCGCGGACGTAGGGGGTGAGGGTGCCGAGGGCGGTGGCGCCCGCGCGGGTGGCGGCGGCTGCGGCGCGGTGGCGGGCGATGACTGCGTCGAGGGTCTCGGCGGTGATCGCGTCCAGGCACTCCTCGAGTGCGAGCATCTCCAACTGGGCAGGGGCGTGCGGCAGTTGGGTGCGGCCGGCGTCGGTCCAGCGGGCCTTCCAGTCGAGCAGCGAGAGGTAGGAGCGGCGCGGCGCGGCCGGGTTGGCCTCGATCCGCTGCCAGGCCCGCTCGCTGACCGAGACGGCCGAGACGCCGGCCGGGCCGCCCATCGCCTTCTGGCCGCCGATCACGCACAGGTCGATGCCCCAGGCGTCGGTCAGCAGCGGCTCGGCGGCCACCGAGGCCACCGCGTCCAGCATCAGCAGCGCGCCGTGCTCGCGCACCACGGCGGCGATCTCGGCGACCGGGTTGGTGTTGCCGGTGGCGGCCTCGGCGTGCACCAGCGAGACGAAGTCGATCTCCGGGTTGGCGCGCAGCGCGTCCGCGACCTGCTCGGCGGTGACGGCGGCGTCGAACGGCGCGGCCAGGTCGACGACCTTGGCGCCCGCGTCGCGCAGCCAGCCGCCGAAGGTCTGGCCGTAGGGGCCGGTGATCACGTTCAGCGCGGTCGAACCCGGGTGCGCCGCGCCCTTGATCGCCGCCTCCAGCGGCAGCAGCGCCTCGCCCTGGGTGACGATCACGTCGGCCTCGGTGTGCAGCAGCGCCGCCACCTTGTCCTCGATCGCGGCGAACCGGTCGGCGGTCATCGGGGGAAGGTCGAGCAGCATGCGGGGAGGCCTTTCGGGCAACGGGGTTTCGCCGGGGCGACGAGGGGGTCGCCGTCGAACAGTGTGCCGCAGATCGCCCCGTGCGCCCGCACGGCTGCCGAGTACAGTGCCAGGCATGACAGACGGTGGGGTGCTGCACATCAAGGGCCGGGTGCTGGTCGGGCCGGAGGACGTCCGGGACGAACTCTGGGCGGTGGACGGCCGGGTGACCTTCGCGCGGCCGGCCGCCGAACCCGCCGCCACCCTCACCGGCTGGGCGCTGCCCGGCCTGGTCGACGCCCACTGCCACGTCGGACTGGACGCGCACGGCGCCGTCGACCGGGCCACCAGCGAGAAGCAGGCCCTCACCGACCGGGACGCCGGCACCCTGCTGATCCGCGACGCCGGCTCCGCCGCCGACACCCGGTGGATAGACGACCGCGCCGACCTGCCGAAGATCATCCGGGCCGGGCGGCACATCGCCCGCACCCGCCGCTACATCCGCAACTACGCGCACGAGATCGAACCCGGCGACCTCGCCGCGTACGTCACCGCCGAGGCCCGGCGCGGCGACGGCTGGGTCAAGCTGGTCGGCGACTGGATCGACCGCGGCGTCGGCGACCTCGCCGCCTGCTGGCCCGGCGACGCGCTCACCGAGGCGATCGCCGCCGCGCACGCCGAGGGCGCCCGGGTCACCGCGCACTGCTTCGCCACCGAATCGCTGCCCGACCTGCTGGCCGCAGGCATCGACTGCATCGAGCACGCCACCGGCCTCACCGAGGAGTTGATCCCCGCCTTCGTCGAACGCGGCGTGGCGATCGTCCCCACCCTGGTCAACATCGCCACCTTCCCGGGCCTCGCGGACGGCGGTGAGACCAAGTTCCCGCAGTGGTCCGCGCACATGCGGCGCCTGCACGAGAACCGCTACGCGACCGTCGCGGCCGCGCACGACGCCGGCATCCCGATCTACGTCGGCACCGACGCGGGCGGCTCGCTCGCCCACGGCCTGGTCGGCGAGGAAGCACTGGAGCTGACCAAGGCCGGCCTCACCCCCACCGAGGCCCTCGCCGCCGCCACCTGGTCCGCCCGCGAGTGGCTCGGCCGCCCCGGCCTCACCGAGGGCGCCCCCGCCGACCTGGTGATCTACGAAGCGGACCCGCGCGCGGACCTGCGGGTGCTGGGGGCGCCGCGGCACATCGTGCTGGGCGGCCGGGTGGTGTGAGTGATGCGGATGACGGACGAGGAAGCCCTCGCCTGGTGGGAGACGCTGCCTGCCGACGTCCGTGAGCAGGTGGACGGGTTGGTGCTGCAGTTCCGGTTGTACTGCTGGACGCGGGGCGGGTCAGCCATGGGATCGGGCTGCACCAGGCCCAGGCGATCGTCGGGGCGCGCTGCGAGCACTACGGTGACCGGGTCGCGAACCCCGCGAACGTTCCCCTCGATCCGGCGGCGGTGGTGCGGCGGGCCGGGGAGGTCGGCGAGCGGGTGCTGGCGGTCGAGGCGGTCTGGGACGGGGACACCATCCAGAACTGGTTCGTCGACCTGGTCGCGGTCGGCGGGAGCCGCGACCACCGGCTGGTGACCGTGTACTGGAGCAACGCCGCCCGCTACCTCGGCTCCGACGACCGGATCGACGGCCGCCCGCACATCGCGGCCGCCGCCGAACGGATCGGCCGCGGCGTCGCGGCGGAGCTCGGCGTCCCGTTCCACTTCGCCAGCCCCGACCGGCCCGACGACGAGGCCCCGCGCTGGGTGCGGCCGCGGGCGACGCCGTGATGACGGACGAGGAGGTTCTCGCGCTGTGGGAGGCGCTGCCCGCCGAGGCGCGTGAGCAGGTGGACGACCTGGCGCGGAAGGATAAGACGTACGGGATCGTGGTGCTGCTGCAGACGGCCCACGGCTTGAGCATTCCGCAGGGGTTGGGGATCGCTGTCGCCCGCCACGCGCTGCTGCGGCCGCCGGTCCCGGACGGGCCGGTGGATCCCCGGGTGCTGATCCGGAAGGCCGGGGAGGTCGAGGAGCGGGTGCTGGCGGTCGAGGCGGTCTGGGCCGGTGACTTGGCGCACGGCTGGTTCGTTTGGCTGTTCGCGATCGGTGCGACGCGGGACCACCCGCTGGAGCCTGTGTACGCGAGCACGGCGACTCGGCACCTCGGCTCGGAGGAGAGCGACGACGGGCGGCCGCACATCGCGGTGGCGGCGGAGATGATCGGAGTCGCGGTGGCGCGGGCGCTGCGGGTGCCGTTCCACTTTGCGAGTCCGCGGACGCCCGACGGGCGTGCCCCGCGCTGGGTGCGCCCCACCTCGTGAACTGGCGTTGTCAGTGCGGCCGATAGGCTTTCGTCATGGCTGCTCGACCCTTGCACGAAATCGTTGAACCCGGCTGGGCCCAGGCCCTCGCGCCGGTCGCCCCGCAGGTCGCCGCGATGGGGGACTTCCTGCGCGGCGAACTCGCCGCCGGGCGTACCTACTTGCCGCCGGGGCCGCAGGTGCTGCGGGCCTTTCAGCAGCCGTTCGCGGACGTCCGGGTGCTGATCGTCGGTCAGGATCCGTACCCGACGCCGGGTCACGCCGTCGGGCTGAGCTTCTCGGTCGCGCCGGAGGTGCGTCCGATACCGGCGAGCCTGGTCAACATCTACCAGGAGTACGGCAACGACCTCGGATTCCCGCCGCCGTCCAACGGTGACCTGACGCCGTGGGCGAACCAGGGCGTCCTGCTGCTCAACCGGGCGCTGACCACCCAGACCCGCAAGACCAACGGCCACCGCGGCAAGGGCTGGGAGGCCGTCACCGAGCAGGCCATCAAGGCGCTCGCCAACCGCGGTGGCCCGCTGGTGGCCATCCTCTGGGGCCGCGACGCCCGCGAACTGCGCCCGTGGCTCGGGCAGGTGCCGAGCATCGAGTCGTCGCACCCCAGCCCGTACTCCGCGTCCAGCGGTTTCTTCGGCTCGCGGCCGTTCAGTCGCGCCAACGACCTGCTGGTCCGCCAGGGCGGGCAGCCCGTGGACTGGCGCCTGCCGTAACTGTCCGGGGGCACATGGGTGGCCCGGGTTCGGGGCCCGGGCCGGTGGGGTCAGTGCTGGGCGACCTGGAAGCAGGCGACGTCGTACTGGGACGGGGCGCCCGCGTTGTTGTAGGCCGCTCCGCCGGTGCCGCCGTTGGTGCTGCCGAAGCCGGGCTCGTTGAAGACCGAGCCGGGGGAGGTGCCGGAGTGTCCGGGGGCCCCGGCGCCGGTGCCGGGGGTCTCGAAGCTCTGGCAGGACTGGTTCGGGGGTCCGGTCCCGCTCGGGTTGGCGGCGGCCATCGCGGTGGCCGCGCCGCCGAGGCAGAGCAGACCGGTGAGGAGCCCTGTCGCCACGATGCGCAGCATTTCTCCTCCTTCGGTGGAAACGCTCACGTGAAGCCGGACGGCTTCACGTCTCCCCACCCGTGAGTACGTACCGTGGCGGCGAAGTGTTCAGCGTTGTCGTCCGCAGTCCGAACTCCCGGCCGGGTGGCGGCGGGTGGCGCACAGGGTGGGGCCATGGCCGACACGATTCGGGTGCTGATCGCGGACGACCAGGCGCTGCTGCGCGGCAGCTTCCGGCTGGCTCGGTCCTCACCACGGGTGTAGGTGTGGGGTATGGCGCGGTTCGGTACCTGGCGAGCCGCCCTGTCGCGTGGCAGAGAGGCGGCTGCAGAACCGCGGTCGTCAGGCTCTGCGGCTGATCGGGGCGGTTCCGGCCGGCGACGGCGCGCGGCGTTCCTCGTCCCGCGCAGCCTCGCGGGCCGGGTGTTCGTGATGCAGCTGGTGGTGGTGCTGCTGCTGGTCGTGACCGCCCTGGCGGAGCTGCTGGTCCAGGCACACGACGACATCAACGAAAGGGCCCGGAGCCGGGCGATGGCCGTCGCGCAGACCTTCGCCAACTCGGCCGGGGTGGTGCCCGCACTGGCCACCAGCAACCCGTCGGCGATCCTCGAGCCCAAGGCCCTGGCAGCGTCGCAAGCCTTGGGCGACACGGGCATCCAGGTCATCAACGCGCAGTACGTCCGCGTGACCGACCGCTACCCGTACCGGGTCGGCACGATGGTGGAGCCCAACATCGTGCCCACCCTGTCCCGCGACCATCCGAACTTCGCAATCGTGCACACCAGCGCCGGTGGGAAGCAGATGGTCGCCCGGGTCCCGGTCTACGACAACGGCCGGTTCGTCGGGTGGGTGGCCGCGAGCACTCACATCAGCGACATCAACGGTGTCGTCGGCATGCGCGTGCGCGTCCTCACCATCGGGGCTGTCGGTGCGCTGGCGGTGTCGGTGCTGGGGACGGCCTTGATCAGCCGGAGGCTCAACCGGCAGACCCGGGGCCTGGGGCCGGCCGAGATGACCCGGATGTACGAGCACCACGACGCGGTGCTGCACGCGGTACGCGAGGGCGTCGTGATCGTCGACGGTGAGGGCCGGGTGGTGCTCGCCAACGACGAAGCGCGGCGCCTGCTGGATCTGCCGCCCGACTGCGAGGGCCGCTTGGTGCCGGAGCTGGGTCTGGAGTCGCCGACGGCGGACCTGCTGGCCGGTGGCACCACGGTCAGCGACGAGGTGGTGGCAGCCGGAGAGCGGCTGCTGGCGGTGAACATTCGGCCGACCGGCCAGGTTGACGGCCCGCCCGGCAGCGTGGCCACCCTGCGTGACACCACCGAACTGCGCAGCCTGTCGGGACGGGCGGAGCAGGCACGCGGTCGCCTGCGCCTGGTGCACGACGCCAGCACCGCCATCGGGACGACCCTGGACGTGACCCGCACCGCCGAGGAGCTCACCGAGGCAGTCGTGCCCCGGTTCGCCGACTTCGTCACCGTCGACCTGGCCCCCGGAGTCGTTTCGGGCGAAGAGCCCACCGAGCGGGACTGCCGTGAGGTGGTCCGCGTGGCGATCGGCGGCATCCGTGACGACGCCCCCTTCTTCCCGATCGGCCGCACCATCGCCTTCGGCTGGGCCACTCCCCAGGGCCGGAGCCTGGGCACCGGACGCGCCAGGCTCGCACCCCGTCTCGCCGACGACGCCGCGTGGCAGGAAGTGGACCCGCCCGCCGCCCGCGCCCTGCTGGACTACGGCGTGCACTCGATGATCGCGGCCCCGCTGCTGGCCCGCGGCATCATGCTCGGGGTGGCCGAGTTCTGGCGCGCCGACACCACGGCACCCTTCGAGGAGGACGACCGCTCCGTCGCCGAGGATCTCACCGCGCACGCCGCCCTGTGCATCGACAACGCCCGCCGGTACACCCGCGAGCACACGCTCGCCGCCACCCTCCAACGCCGCCTGCTGCCCGGCGAATTGCTGCCGCAAGCCGCCCTGGAGGTCGCCCACCGCTACCAGCCCGCCCAGGAAGGGGCCGGCGGCGACTGGTACGACGTGATTCCCTTGCCCGGCACCCGGGCCGCCCTCGTCGTCGGTGACGTCGTCGGACACGGGATCCACGCCGCCGCGACGATGGGCCGCCTGCGCACCGCCGTGCACAACTTCTCCGCTCTCGACATCCCCCCGGACGAACTCCTCGGCCACCTCGACGAACTCGTCCAACGCATCGACCGGGAAACCGCCGACGCAGAGGACACCATCACCGGCGCCACCTGCCTGTACGCCATTTACGACCCCACCGCCGGTCACTGCACGCTGGCCACCGCCGGCCATCCGCCGCCCGTTGTAGTCCACCCCGACGGCAGCGCCTACTACCCGGACATCCCCCAGGGGCACCCTCTCGGCCTGACCGCTCTGCCTTACGAGACCGCCCGGATCGACCTGCCGCCGGGCAGCCTCCTGGTCCTCTACACCGACGGACTCATCGAGAGCCGCGAGCAGGACATCGACAGCGGCCTCCAGCTGCTGCGCGAGACCGTCGCCCACCCGCACCGCACCCCGGAGGAGACCTGCACCGCCATCCTGCGCCGCCTGCCGCCCGCCCGTCAGAACGACGACGTCACCCTCCTGGTCGCCCGCACCCGCACCCTCAGCCCCGGCAACATTGCCGAATGGGACGTCCCCCAGGACCCCGCCGCAGTCGCCCACGTGCGCGCGGCGGTCAACGACCAACTCGACGCCTGGGGCATCGAGGAAGAAGCCTTCGCCACCGAACTCATCCTCAGCGAACTGGTCACCAACGCCGTCCGCTACGGCGCTCCACCCATCCACGTGCGCCTGATCCGCGACGCCGCCCTGGTCTGCGAGGTCTCCGACGGCACCAGCACCGCACCCCACCTGCGCTACGCCGCCACCACCGACGAGGGCGGACGCGGACTCTTCCTCGTCGCCCAACTCGCCGACCGGTGGGGCACCCGTTACACCGAAACCGGCAAGATCATCTGGAGTGAACAAGCACTTGATCACGTCTCCCCACCCGTGACTACGTAGCGCGGCGGCGAAGTGTTCGGCGTTGCCGCCCGCAGTCCGAACTCCCGGCCGGGTGGCGGCGGGTGGCGCATAGAGTGGGGCCATGGCCGACACGATTCGGGTGCTGATCGCGGACGACCAGGCGCTGCTGCGCGGCAGTTTCCGGCTGCTGGTGGACTCCACGCCCGGCATGACGACGGTGGCGGAGGCCGCCGACGGGGCGGACGCCGTCCGGCGCGCGCGCGAACTGCGGCCGGACATCGTGCTGATGGACCTCCGGATGCCCGCGCTCGACGGCATCGCCGCCACCCGGGAGATCTGCTCCGACCCCGAACTGGCGGGTGTCCGCGTGCTGGCGCTGACCATGTTCGACCTGGACGAGTACGTGTATCCGGCGCTCCGGGCGGGGGCGAGCGGCTTCCTGCTGAAGGACGCCACGCCGGCCGACCTGGTGGCCGGGATCCGGACCGTCGCGGCGGGGGAGGGCGTCCTGTCGCCGACCGTGACCAGGCGCCTGATCGCCGACCTGTCCTGGAGCGCCGGACCGGCCAGGCCCGAGCCGCGGCTGGTCGGGCTGACCCGCCGCGAGCACGAGGTGCTGGTGCAGATCGCCAACGGGCTCTCCAACCAGGAGATCGCCGGGCGGCTGGTGGTCAGCCTGCCCACGGTGAAATCCCATGTCGGCAGCCTGCTGGCCAAGTTGAGCGCCCGGGACCGCGCCCAGCTGGTGATCATCGCCTACGAGGCGGGGGTCGCCGAGCCCGGCATGCCGCAGCTCTGACGCCGGCAGCGAGTTGGGGCCTGTCCGGCCGATCTTGCCGGGCGCGCGACGCCGGATCATCCGCCCCCAGCCTGGCGGCTGGGAGGTGCCCCCACCCCCAGCCCCAAGGGGGGCTGGGAGGTGCCCCCACGGACGCACCGGCAAAACATCCGAGTACACCCAGTACGAGGACGTTTCGCCGGCACGCCCAGCCGGGCGCGAAATGGGGGCACCTCCCAGCCCGCAAGGGCTGGGGGAGCCGCGCGCTGATCCGACAAGATCGACCGGGCAGGCCCTAGTGTCGGCGGCATGGTGTCCGCATTCCGAAAGGCTTACGTGGTACGGCAGTTGATCGCGATCGACGCCGCCGTCGCGCTGGGGTTGGCGTTGCTGCCGGCGTTGTCCCCGTTGTGGGGGCAGGTCGGGGACGGTGTGCCCGGGTGGATGCTGTGGGCGGCTGCCGCGGCGGTTCCGTTGGTGGTCCGACGGATCTGGCCGTGGCCGGTGTTCCTCACGGTGCTCGCGGTGGCCGTGGCCTCGGTGCCGCTGGGCCTGGCGCCGACCGCGTTCCTGGCCGCCGCCTTCGCCGCGTACCCGGTCGCGCTGCTGACCGGTCCGCCGCCGTTCGGGCGGAGCGCGGCGGTGATCGGCGGGACGAGCGTGGCGGGCGTGGCCCTGCTGGCCGTCGGTGGCAGCCCGCACTACCCGGGCGGGACGCAGGCCGTGCAGGTGCTCTTCGGCGTGCTGGTGCTCGGCGCCACCTGGGCGGCGGGCCTCGCCGTGCGGGAACGCCGGGAGGGCGTGCGCCGGACGATCGAGCAGGCCGGGGAGCGGGCCAGGCGCGAGGAGCGGCTGCGGATCGCCCGGGAGATCCACGACGTGGTCACCCACAGCGTGGGCCTGATCGCCGTCAAGGCGGGCATCGCCAACCACCTCGCCGCCACCCGCCCGGAGGAGGCCGGGCTCGCGCTCACGGCCATCGAGGAGATCAGCCGCAAGGCGCTGAGCGACCTGCGCGCGACGCTCGTCGTGCTGCGCGGCGAGGACGGCCACGACGGGGGCGACCTGCGTCCGGCCCGGGGTCTGGCCGACCTGCCCGAGCTGGTCCGCGCCGCCGAACTGGCCGGGGTGCAAGCCGAGTTGACGACGCAGTGCGCGGTGGAGCCGTCGGGCGGGGTCGCGCTCGCCGGGTACCGCATCGTGCAGGAGGCGCTGACCAACGCCGCCAAGCACGCCGCCCCCACCCGCTGCCGGGTCCGGGTGGTCGCGGCCGACGGCGAGCTGACCGTCGAGGTGGCCGACGACGGGCCGTCCGACGACGGGCCGTCCGGCAGCCGGCCGGCCGGGTCGGTGCCTGGCGGCGGCCTCGGCCTGCCCGGCATGCGCGAGCGGGCCCGCGCCCACGGCGGCACCCTCACGGCCGGGCCCGGCGACGGCGGCGGCTGGACCGTCCGCGCGGTGCTGCCGTACTGACGAGAACTCATCCCCAGGTAGGGGTTCGGGCGGCGGCCCGGCGCGGGCGGGACCGGACCGGGGCCCGATGTGGCGCCGGCGTGGCCCGCCGAGACTGGACGGCGTGATCGACGTCAACGACCTGACCAAGCGGTACGGCCCGCACACCGCCGTGGAGGGGCTGACCTTCGCCGCCCGGCCCGGTGCCGTGACCGGGTTCCTCGGCCCGAACGGCGCCGGGAAGACCACCACCATGCGAATGATCCTCGGCCTGACCCGCCCGGACGGCGGCAGCGCCCTGATCAACGGCCTGCCGTACCGTCAACTGCGCTTCCCCGCACGGCAGGTGGGCGCCCTGCTGGAGGGCGGCGGCGCGCACCGCGGCCTCACCGCCCGCGACCACCTGCGCTGGCTGGCCCGGAGCAACGGCATCGCGCCCGAACGGGTCGGCCGGATGCTCGACCTGACGGGCCTCGGCGCGGCGGCCGGCAAGCGGGTCGGAGCACTGTCCCTCGGCATGTCCCAGCGCCTGGGGCTGGCCGCGGCGCTGCTCGGCGACCCGCCGGTGCTGGTGCTGGACGAGCCGGTCAACGGACTCGACGCGGAAGGCATCCGCTGGCTGCGGGAGTTGCTGCGGACGATGGCCGCCGAGGGGCGCACCGTGTTCGTGTCCAGCCACCTGATGGCGGAGATGTCGATGGTCGCGGACCGGCTGGTCGTGGTCGATCGCGGCCGACTGGTCGCGGACGCCCCGCTGGAGGAGTTCCTGGCCCGGCACGCCCGCGCCCACGTTCAGGTCCGAACCCCCGAACCGGCGCTTCTGGCAGCCGAGTTGCAGCGGGCCGGCGCCACCGTGCAATGCGCCGCGGACGGCAGCCTTCAGGTCACCGGGTTGCCCGCGGCCGAGATCGGCCGACTGGCCGCCGCCTGCGGCCTGCCGCTCGACGAACTGGCCACCCGGACCGACTCGTTGGAGGAAACCTTCCTCGCCCTGCTCGCCGAGAGGAACACCGCCCGTGCCTGAGACGCTGGCCGCCCTGCGGGGCGAACTCGTCAAGCTGCGCAGGGTGCGCGGCACCTTCCTCTCCCTGCTTCTGTTCGCCCCCGTCAGCCTGGCGATCGGCGCCCTCGACGGCGCCTCCGCCCGCTCCGCGCTGGAGTCGCACAGCCCGCTGCTGCGCGCCGACTTCACCCCGGAGCAGACCGGCCTGGACGGCATCGGGTACGGGCAGCTCGCCCTGATCGTCTTCGCGGTGCTGGCGGTGGCCGGCGAGTACGGCTCGGGCATGCTGCGGACCTCGCTGCTGGCGGTGCCCGACCGGGGCCGGCTCTACCTGGCGAAGACCGTCGCGACGGCCCTGGCGGCCCTCGCGGTCGGCGCCCCCGTGACGGTGGCCGGGTACCTGGTCACCCAGTACGCGCTCGGCCCGCACGGTGCGGGCCCGGGCGCCGACGGCGTCCCCGCCGCGCTGGTCGGCGCGGTCGGCTACCTGGTGCTGATGAGCCTGTTCGCGGCCGGCCTCGCCGCGGCGGCGCGCAATGCCGTCGTGCCGCTGGTCGTCCTGCTGCCCATGGTGCTGGCCGGCTCGCACCTGCTGTCGCTGCTCGGCGCGACCAGGGAGCTCGCCCGCTACCTGCCGGACCGGGCCGGGGCGGAACTGCTCACGGTCGGCTCCCACGACCAGCTCCGGGGCCTGCTGGTGCTGCTGGCCTGGACGGTCGCGGCGCTGGCCCTCGGCCTGCTGCGGCTGCGGCGTTGGGACGGCTGACGGGTCACCAGTTGTCGGTGGTGCCGAGGGCGTGCGCCGGACCATCGAGCAGGCCGGGGAGCGGGCCAGGCGCGAGGAGCGGCTGCGGATCGCCCGGGAGATCCACGACGTGGTCATCCACAGCCTGGGCCTGATCGCCGTCAAGGCGGGCATCGCCAACCACGTCTCCGCCACCCGTCCCGCGCCGGCGCTCGGCCTGCTGCGGCTGCGGCGCTGGGACGGTTGAGGGGTGGCGGGTCACCACTTGGAGGTGGTGCCGAGGGTGACGGCGGCGCCGGTGTCGGTGCCGGCCACGGAGACGCACACCTGGTAGGCGTCGAGCAGCGAGCCGTGGGTCCGGCAGGCCGACCAGCCGCCGCGGCTGTCGGTGGCGAGCGGCCAGCCGGAGGCCGTCAGGTGGCCGCGGACCTGGTCGAGGACCTGGCCGGAGTTCTGGCCGGAGGTGCCGCCCACGTCCAGGTCGTGCTCGCAGAAGTCCGCGGATCCGCTGCCGCAGCCGGAGCGCTCGGAGGTGATCAGGAGCCCGGCGGGCAGCGGGGCCAGCTCCGAGGCGGCCGGGATCTCGGCGGGTCGCCCGTTGTCGTGCAGGAACGAGCCGAACAGCCAGCTCGCCGCGCCCATCAGCAGCGCGCAGCCCACCATCAGCGCGGCCGCGAACCCCCGGCGGTCGCCGCTCTCGCCCTTGTGCACGGGCCATACCAGGGCCAGACCCACCAGCGGCAGCACGGCCAGGACACAGCCGGCGCCCACCAGGCCCGTCCAACGCACCTGCTGGGGAAGCCAGTTCAGCATTCCGGCCGCCGCTGTCAGCGTCGCCGCCGCGAGCACTGCCGCGATCACCGGCCTGGCCCACCCCTTCGGTGCCGCGAGCAGCCAACAGCCCAGCGGTACCGCCAAGATGATGATTCCTACCGTCATGGTTGGTCACTCTGCCCTGTGACCCGCCCCGCCGGGAAGGCTCCGATGTGTGCCGGAATCTCTCCGGAAACGGTCAGTCCGGATCGTCAACCTCACTCGAAGGAGTGAACTGACGCTCCGTGTTGCTGGGGTGACGCACGGTTCGAGAAGACTGGCGGCAGTCGAGAGCGCGAGCCCCCTCCCCGTGCCGGTGTGCCGGGTGAGGTCGCGGGTGCGCTCTGTCGTTCACCATGTGTGGGGGTTCCTGTCATGTCTGTTCTGCGCACGGTTGCCGTGTCCACCCTGGCCGTGTCCGCGCTCGCGCTCGCACTGCCGCTGCCGGCCTACGCGGCCGACGGCAGTACGCCGGCCAAGCCCGGGAAAGCGAGTGCCGTGACGGCCGAACTCGCCCTGAACGTCACGCTGTTGAATGCCGTGAAGGTGCCGGTCGAGGTGGCCCTGAACAAGGTGGAGTCGCCGGCCCAGCGGGACGGGGCGATGCTCACCGCCACGGTCGACGGCGTGGACAACGGGAAGCCGGTGAACCTGGTGAAGGCCCAGGTCGGCAAGTCCGTGACCAAGGTTGACGACAAGCTGGCCACCGCCTCGGTGCAGCTGGTCGGCGCGGACGTGCACGTCCCCGGTCTGCCGCTGACCACGCTGCTCGGGCTGGACGCGATGAGCACCGAGGTGACCTGCCCGGTGGACGGCCAGCCGACCGCCAAGGTGACCGCCCCGGTGAAGCTGACGGTGCTCGGGAAGTCGGTGACGGTGGGCCTCAACTCGCCCACCCACGTGGACGTTCCGGCGATCGGCTCGGTGGACGTCGAGTTCTCCAAGAAGACCGTCACCAGCAGCACCGCCGCCGCCTCCGCGCTGGAGGTGCAGGTGTCGATCAACCCGCTGAACCTGAACGTCGCCAAGGTGGACGGCAAGGTCACGGTCGCCGGGGTGTCCTGCGAGAAGCCGGTGGCGGCCGTCACGCCCGCCGCCGCCACCTCCGGCGCGCCGAGCCCGTCCGGCTCCGCGGCCGGGACCGCGCAGAACCGTACGGCGCCGAAGGAGGCCGGTGAGGAGCTGGCGTACACCGGCTCGACCGGCACCACCGCGATGGCCGCCGCCGGCGTCACCCTGCTGGTCGCCGGCGGGGCCGCGGTCTGGATGACCCGCCGCAAGCGCGCCGCGCACGCCCGCCAGCGCTGAACCCCGGCGGTGTGCTCACGCTCCGGCGCCTCCCGGAGGGTGAGCACACCGCTGCGGTCCGTTGGTTCACATGGGCGTTACATAGGAGGAACAACCGGGAAACGGCGGCTTGCGAGGCTACGCAGGCACCCACCACCCGAGCAGTGAGGTTCACCGCGATGGCAATCAAGGCCGAGTACATCTGGATCGACGGCACCAAGCCGACCGCGAAGCTGCGCTCCAAGACTCGGGTCCTGCCCAACGCGGACAAGATCCCCACCTGGGGCTTCGACGGCTCCTCCACCAACCAGGCCGAGGGCCACGCCTCGGACCGCGTGCTCGACCCGGTGCGCGTCGTCCCGGACCCGATCCGCGGCGGCGACAACATCCTGGTGCTGTGCGAGGTGCTGGAGACCAACGGCACCGCCCACGCCTCCAACAACCGCGCCCTGCTGCGCGAGGTCGCCGAGAAGTACGCCGCCCAGGAGTCGATCTTCGGCATCGAGCAGGAGTACACCTTCTTCAAGGGCTCCCGCCCGCTCGGCTTCCCCGAGGGTGGTTACCCGGCCCCGCAGGGCGGCTACTACTGCGGCGTGGGTGCCGAGGAGGTCTTCGGCCGCGAGATCGTCGAGCTGCACCTCGACCGCTGCATCGACGCCGGCCTGGCGATCTGCGGCATCAACGCCGAGGTCATGCCCGGCCAGTGGGAGTTCCAGATCGGCCCGGTCGACGCGCTGACCGTCTCCGACGACATGTGGATCGCCCGCTACCTGCTCTACCGCACCGCCGAGGAGTTCGGCATCGACGCCACCCTGGACGCCAAGCCGGCCCGTGGCGACTGGAACGGCGCGGGTGCGCACACCAACTTCTCCACCAAGGCGATGCGCGAGGGCTACGACGCCATCATCACCGCCTGCGAGTCGCTCGGTGCCTCTCAGGAGAAGGTGCTGGAGCACGTCAACCAGTACGGTGACGACATCCAGTCCCGCCTGACCGGCAAGCACGAGACCGCCCCGTGGAACGTCTACTCGTACGGCGTCTCCGACCGCGGCGCGTCGGTCCGCATCCCGTGGCAGGTCGAGGTGGAGCAGAAGGGCTACATCGAGGACCGCCGCCCGAACGCGAACGTCGACCCGTACGTGGTCACCCGCCTGATGATCAACACCTGCTGCGAGGCCCTGGAGAAGGCCGGCCAGGTCTGATCCGCCACGCGTCACGCAACGGCGCCCGCTGAACCCTTGCTCGGGGGTTCGGCGGGCGCCGTCGTGTTTCTCGGTTACATCTTGACGAAACCGTGGGTGCGGCCCACCGTCACGAAACCGCGCCGGGCGTACCACGCCTGCGGCCAGTCCTCGGCGTCCGCGACCAGGAAGCGCAGGCCGTCCGGGGCCTGCTCGGCGGCCAGGTGCAGGGCGGTGGTCAGCACCCGGTCCGCGAGGCCGCGGCGCTGATGGTGCTCCGCCGTCGCCAGATCCTCGACCTGCGCGGTGCCCGCCGCGTCCTGGTACAGGTCCGCCCAGGAGCCGAACTCGCCGTCCTCGTCCCGCGCGGCCAGGATCAGCACCCGCTCCGCGCCGGCCTCGCGGGCCGTGCGCCGCGACACCAGCTGCGCGATCGAATCGTCCGGGGCCGACGGCAGCCAGCAGCGCCACTGGCGCTCCAGCATCGGCGCCAGCTCCGCCAGTTCGACCTGTTCGGCGCCGCCGCGAGCGGGCACCGGGCCCTGGTGGACCATCACCAGCTCGACCTCGTGCCGGTACCCCGCCGCGACCAGGCCCGGGGCCAGCGCCTGCGCGGACGCGTCGTCGAACACCGCGATCCGCCGGTGCTCCAGGTGCCCGAGCACCTCCTCGGCCAGGCCCGCCGCGTCAACCCCGCTCGGCGGGGCGTCCAGGATCAGCTGGTTGTGCTCGTGCGAGTACCGGTATCGCTCGCTCAACACCGCGAACCCGCCCGGCAGTTCGGTTACTTCGTCGGCCTGCCGGCGGGCGAACCCGCGACGGAAGTCCAGTGCAGTCCGCAGACTCTCTTCGCCCACCATCGGGCCATCGTAGGCCGGACCGCCCGCTCCGGCCGAAGGGATATTCGGCTTGAGTCTCCCGTGGGGGGAGACCGCAGAGTCGGGGTCATGGACGGCGAGGAGCTCGTGACGATCGGGGCTCTGGCGCGGCGGTGCGGCTGGCCGGTGCCGCCGCCGCTGACGCCCGTGTTCGGGTGGCTCGCGGCGGCGCCGGCGGCCTGACGGTCGGCCGGGCCGCTCGGCGGGTGGCAGGCGCCGGGCGCAGGGGTCCGACGGCGCGCCCGGTCACTACGCTGGGGGCATGGCCGACACACCGACCCCCGTTCCGTCCGGTGACTTCACCCCGCAGGAGGTGGCTCGCGGCCGGGCGTTGCGGCGGGCGCAGCTGCCGTGGGCGCTCGGCGGGCAGCTCGCCTCGCTGGCGCTGTCGGCCGTGCTCGGGTTCACGGCGGCCGGGGCGGGGCTGGTGACGGCGGTCGGCGGCTGGTTCGGCGGCAGCTGGGCGGCCGAGGTGCTCGGCGGGAGCGCCGCGCTGGTGCTGCTCGGACGGGCCGTGACGCTGCCGTTCTCGGCCAAGGTTCGGACCGCCCGCGCCGGTTTCGGCCTGGTCACCCAGGGCTGGAAGGGCTGGGCGGTGGACGCGGCGCGCGGGACGGCGGTGACGCTGGCGCTGTTCCTGCCGCTTGCGCTCGGCCTGTACGCGCTGATCGGGCACTCGCCGACGGGCTGGTGGGTGCCGGGCGCGCTGGCCGCGGCGCTGCTGACGGTGGCGATGTCGTTCCTGCACCCGCTGGTGTTCGAGCCGCTGTTCAACCGTTTCTCCCCGATGCCGGACGGCGAACTGCGCACCGCCCTGCTGGAGTTGGCCCACCGCGACGCCATCGCGGTGCGCGACGTGCTGGTCGCCGACGCGTCCCGCCGCACCACCGCGCTGAACGCGTACGTGTCCGGCTTCGGCCCGACCCGGCGGATCGTGGTCTACGACACCCTGCTGGAGACCGCCGAGGCACGCGAGGTCGAACTCGTCGCCGCGCACGAACTCGGCCACGTCAAGCACCGCGACGTCGCCACCGGCACCGTGCTCGGCGCACTCGGCGCGGCCGTCGTGGTGCCGGTGCTGGCCGCGCTGCTGGCCTGGCAGCCCCTGCTGGACGCGGCGGGCGCCGCCACCCCGCAGGACCCGCGTTCGCTGCCCCTGCTCGCGGCCCTCGCCGCCCTGCTCGGCGCGCTCAGCCTCCCCGCCCAGTGCGCGGTCAGCCGCCGGATCGAGACCCGCGCCGACCGGCACGCCCTCGAACTCACCGGCGACACCGAGCAGTTCATCGCCATGCAACGCCGCCTCGCGGTCGCCAACGTCTCCGACCCCAACCCACCACGCGCCCTGGAACTTCTCCTCGCCACCCACCCCAGCGCCACCCGCCGCATCGCCGCCGCCCGCAACTGGCAGGCGGAGCAGCATTCCTGACTGCGGGTGCCCTGGGACCCGGACCTCTTGGTCCAAAGCGGTGGTCGGACGGCCCGGGTGCGGGAGAGAATCCGGCACGGGCCGACCGAGGGGGAGCACATGACAGACCGTCCGCTGCTGATGCTGGATGTCGACGGGCCGATCGCCCCGTTCGACCGCTTCTTCCGCCCCTGGGGCTACCGGACGCACCGGGTGCCGTCGCAGACCTGGCGGCAGCGGCAGCTCGACAAGGGCGTGACCGACCCGAAGCCCTTGCGGGTCTGGCTGAACCCCGCCCACGGTCCGTCCCTGCTCGCCCTGCCGTACGACCTGGTGTGGGCCACCGCCTGGCAGGCGGAGGCGGACGAGCACCTGGCGCCGCTCCTCGGCCTGCCGCAACTGCCCTACGTGAGCTGGGAGTCGATGCACCACAAGGACCCCGACGGCCTGCACTGGAAGACCCGGCAACTGGTCTGCTGGGCCGACCAGCGGCCTTTCGTCTGGGTCGATGACGAGATCGGACCCCAGGACGCAGAGTGGATCGCCGCCAATCACCCCGGCGAGGCACTGACGATGAAGATCGACCACCGATCCGGGCTGCGGCCCGAGCACTTCGCCCGACTCACCGCCTGGGCCGGGGAGCTCGGCCGCTGAAGGTCGCCGCGCCGTGTCGCCCCGAGGGCAAAAGCGCTGGCCGGAGGGTGTGCGGGTGGGGGAGAATCCGGCATCGGCCGCCGAGGAGGAACGCATGACGGACCGTCCCTTGTTGATGCTGGACGTCGACGGACCGATCGCGCCGTACGTCGGGAGTCCGTACCGGCGGCCCGAGGGGTACCTGACGCACCGGGTGGAGTCGCAGGCATGGCGGCAGCGGCAGCGCGAGATGGGCGTGCGCAATCCGAAGCCGCTGCGGGTCTGGTTGCATCCCGGCCACGGCCCGTCCCTGTTGGCGCTGCCGTACCGCCTGGTGTGGGCGACCACGTGGCGGGCGGAGGCGAACGAACACCTGGCGCCGCTCCTCGGGCTGCCGCAACTGCCGTACGTCGACTGGGAGTCGATGCACCACGGCGATCCGGACGGCTTGCACTGGAAGACCCGGCAGTTGGTGGCCTGGGCGGCGGGGCGGCCGTTCGCCTGGGTGGACGACGAGATCGAGCCGCAGGACGCGGCGTGGATCGCCGACCATCATCCCGGGCCGGCCCTCACCCTGAAGATCGATCACCGGTACGGGCTGCGGCCCGAGGACTTCGTACAACTCACCGACTGGGCCGAGGAGATCACCCGTTGAAGGTTGCCGCGCTGTACCGCCACCCCGTGAAGTCGATGCTCGGCGAGGAGATCGTCCGGGCCCGGATCGACGAACGCGGCATCGAGGGCGACCGCCGCCGCGCCCTGCTGGACGTCACCACCGGCCGGATCGCCAGCGCCAAACAGCCGCGCGCCTGGCGGCAGTTGCTGACGATGAGTGCCGAGACCAAGGACGACGGGGTACGGATCACCGGCCCCGACGGCGGCGAGCTGGACGAGGACGGGATCAGCGCGCTGCTGGGCCGCCCCGTCCGGCTGATCACCGAGCGGCCGGCCGGCTCCGTGCTGCTGCGCTCGGTGCCCGAGCAGGTGCTGGCGGACGGCATCGAGGCCGAAGTGGAGTACACCGTCCAGGACTTCGGCAAGGCCGCCGCCCCCGGCAGCTTCTTCGACTTCGCGCCGCTGCACCTGATCACCACCGCCAGCCTGGCGGGCACGCCGGCGGTCCGTTACCGGCCCAATCTGGTCCTGGAGACGGACGGGGAGCCGTTCGACGAGAACGCCTGGGTCGGCCGCGAGCTCACCGTCGGCCCGGACCTGCGGCTGCGGCTGATCGCCGCCAGCCCGCGCTGCGCCGTCCCGACCCTCGCGCACGGCGAGCTGCCCGCCGACCCGGAGGCGCTGCGTCGCCCGGCCCGGCTGAACCGGGTCGAACCGCTGCCCGGCATGGGCCCGTTGCCGTGCCTGGGGGTGTACGCGCAGGTGCTCACCCCGGGCACCGTGGAGGTCGGCGACCGGGTGGAGGTGCACTGACCGTCAGCGGGAGATCGCGGCCGCCAGGGCGGTGAGGAAGCGGTCGGTGGTGTCCCGGTCGCGGACGGCCAGGCGCAGCCAGTCGGGGCCGAGGCCGGGGAAGGTGTCGCCGCGGCGGACGGCGAAGCCGGCGGTGCGCAGGCGGTCGCGGACGGCGTCGGCGTCCGGGAGCTGGATGAGGACGAAGGAGGCGGCGGGGTCGCCGTGCACCCGGACGTCCGGGAGTGCGGCGAGGCCCTTCAACAGGTGCTCGCGGTCCAGGGCGGTGGCGCGGGCGGCGGCGTCGGCCTCGGCGAGGGCGGCGGGGGCGGAGCAGAGTTCGGCGGCGGCCAGCGCGGGCGTGGAGACCGGCCACAGCGGCTGGGCGGCGGCGAGTTCCGTGACCAGGTCGGCGGGGGCGAGCAGGTAGCCGATCCGCAGGCCGGCCAGGCCCCAGGTCTTGGTGAGGCTGCGCAGCACCACCACCCGGCCGGGCAGGTCGCGGGCCCCGGCGAGGGTCTGGGTCTCGCCCGGGTCGGTGTCCATGAACGCCTCGTCGACCACCAGGGTCCGCCCGGGCCGGGCGAGTTCGGCCAGGTCGGCGGCCGGGTGCAGGATGGAGGTGGGGTTGGTGGGGTTGCCGACCACCACCAGATCGGCGTCCTCGGGAACGGCCCCGGGCAGCAGGCGGAAGCCCTGCTCCGGCGTGAGGAGGACGCGGTGGACGGTGCGCCCGGCGTCCCGCAGCGCTGCCTCCGGTTCGGTGAACTGCGGGTGCACCACCACCGCGTGGCGCGGCCGCAGCACCCGGGCGAGCAGCACGAACGCCTCCGCCGCGCCGGAGGTGAGCAGCACCTCGGCGACGGGGCGGCCGTGCCGGGCGGCGACGGCGGCGCGGGCCGCGGTGCCGTCCGGGTAGGCGGCCAGGGTGTCGAGGGTGGCGGCGAGGTGCGCGCGCAGCCAGGGCGGCGGGGTGCCGGTGCGGACGTTCACCGCGAGGTCGACCAGGCCGGCGGAGCGGACTTCGGCGTCGCCGTGATGGCGCAGATCGGGCTCGGTGTTCACCTGGTGGCCTCCTGGGCGGGTACGGCGAGGGCCGCGGTGGCGGTCGCGGTCGCGGTGCGCGGCGCGAGCAGGCGGCCGCCGGGCCCGGCCGAGGTCAGCGCGGCGGCCTCCGCGACGCTCGGGGTGCCGACCGCGGCGGCCACCCGGGCGGAGCCGGCCACCGGGACGGCGGCCAGCGCGGCGGCCGGGTGGCCGACCACGGGGACGTCCAACTCCCTTGCGGCGGCGCACAGTCCGGGCTCGGCGAGCTTGCTCTCCAGGGTGGCGACCAGGGTGACGGCGGAGCGGTCGAGGCCGCAGGCGGTGAGCGCCGCGTCGGCGGTGCGGAGCAGTTCGGCGGCGGGGGTGCCGCGGCGCAGCCCGAGCCCGAGCACGACACGGGGAGTGGCTGTCACGCCCGGCCCTCCCGTTGCTCGTTCACCTGCTTGTTCACCTGCTTGTTCACCGCGCCGGTCGTGCGCGCCGGGCCGGAAAGATCCCACCATGTCGGTCCGAGGCGGGTCAATCGGGACAGGTGTGAGCCGCGCCGCTTCTCCGCTGGCCGAAAAGTGCCCGTGCGGGCTTGTGGGCCGACCAAGCGTTCGCTTGTTCTTAACCTGTCAAAAGGCGTGCCGGTCACCGCTCACCCCTAGCGTTTCCGGCGCTCCAAGCTCCGAGCTCCGAGCTCCGAGCTCCGAGCTCCAACGCGTGTTCCACCAAGCGTGCTCCAACAGCCCTGTCCCGCACGTTCCTTGCCCCGGAGGGACCTCGCCATGACTGCCGCACCGCTCAGCCGCCGCACCAAGCGCCGCCTGACCGCGATCGGAAGCACCGTCGCCCTGGCCGCCGCCTCGCTCGGCCTGTGGGCCGCCACCGGCTCCACCGCGCAGGCCGCCGCGCTGCCCGCGCCCGACCACGTCATCGTGGTGGTGATGGAGAACCACGCCTACAGCCAGGTGATCGGCAGCTCCAGCGCCCCGTACCTGAACGGCACCCTGGTGGCCGGCGGCGCCAACCTCACCCAGTCCTACGGCCTGACCCACCCGTCCGAGCCGAACTACTACATGCTGTTCTCCGGCTCCAACCAGGGCCGCACCGACGACAGTTGCGTCAAGGTCGGCTCGATGACCGCGCCCAACCTGGCCTCCGAGCTGATCGCCGCCGGAAAGAGCTGGGGCTCCTACAACGAGACCCTGCCCAGCCAGGGCTCCACGGTCTGCTCCAGCGGCAAGTACGCGCAGAAGCACAACCCGTGGTTCGGCTTCTCCAACGTGCCGACCAACACCGCCTACACCTTCGCCCAGTTCCCCACCGACTACACCACGCTGCCGAAGGTCTCCTTCGTGGTGCCGAACCTGTGCAGCGACATGCACGACTGCTCGGTCTCCACCGGCGACACCTGGATCAAGAACAACCTCAGCTCGTACGCCACCTGGGCGCAGACCCACAACAGCCTGCTGGTGGTCACCTTCGACGAGGACAACAGCCTGTCCGGCAACCGCATCCCCACCGTGGTCTACGGCCAGCACGTCATCCCCGGCTCCACCAGCGCCACCACCTACAACCATTACAACGTGCTGCGCACCCTGGAGGACCTGGCCGGCCTGAGCGCCCACGCGGGCAACGCCGCCTCCGCCTCCGACATCACCGGCATCTGGAACTGACGCCGGATGTACCTCGCGGACGCCCGCTCCACCAAGACGGCCGCCGCCCCGGGCACCCGCCCGGGGCGGCGCGCCGCCGTCCCCGGCACCGTGCTCGCGCTCGGCGCGGTCAGCCTGGTCACCGACGTCTCCTCCGAGATGGTCAGCGCCGTCCTGCCGCTGTACGTGGTCGCCGCGCTCGGCCTGTCCCCGCTCGGCTTCGGCCTGCTCGACGGCATCAACAACGGCGTCGGCGCGCTGGTCCGGCTGCTCGGCGGCCACCTCGCCGACCGCAGCCCGCGCGGCCACAAGCTCGTCGCCGGGATCGGCTACGGCCTGTCCGCGCTGTGCAAGCCACTGCTGCTGCTCGTCCACACCGTGCCGCTGATCGGCGGCGTCCTCGCCATCGACCGCACCGGCAAGGGGCTGCGCACCGCACCCCGGGACGCGATGATCTCGCTGGCCACCGCGCCCGAGCACCGCGGCCGGGCGTTCGGCGTGCACCGCGCGATGGACACCACCGGCGCGCTGCTCGGCCCGCTGCTCGCCTTCGCGGTGCTGCGGATCGCCGACGACCGGGCCGAACGCGCCGGCTACAGCGCGGTGTTCACCGTCTCCGGCTGCGTCGCGGTGCTCGGCGTGCTGCTGCTGGTGCTGTTCGTGCCGGGACGGGCCACCACGACTGTTGTCGAGTCGGGGGCGCGCCCCACCCTGCGGGACGCGCTCGCGCTGCTACGACGCCCCGCGCTGCGCCGGCTCACCCTGGCCGCCGTACTGCTCGGCCTCACCACCGTCAGCGACTCCTTCCTGTACCTGCTGCTGCAACGCCGACTCGGCCTGCCCGCCCACCTGTTCCCGCTGCTGCCGCTCGGCACCGCCGCCGTCTTCCTCACCCTCGCCGTCCCGCTCGGCATGATCGCCGACCGGATCGGCCGCCGCACCCTGTTCCTGGCCGGCCACGCCGTGCTGCTCGCCGGGTACGGCGTGGTGCTCTCCCCGCTGCGCGGCGCGAGCGCCGCCGTGCTGGTCCTGCTGCTGCACGGCACCTTCTACGCCGCCACCGACGGGGTGCTCGCCGCCGCCACCGCCGCGACCGTCCCCGACGGGCAGCAGGGCGCCGGGCAGGCCCTGGTCGGCACCGGCCAGGCGCTCGCCCGCTTCGTCTGCTCGCTCGCCTTCGGCGCCGCCTGGACGCTGTGGGGCCCGCGCGCCGCCCTCACCGGCACCGCCCTGGCCCTCGCCGTCGCGGCCGTTGTCGCCACCCGCCTGCTCCGTCCGACCGTCGTTCCCGAACCCCCGTCCGGAGGGCACCTCGCATGACCGCTCCCGTTGCCGTCGACCCGGACTCCGAGGCGCCCGAACCCCCGGTCGGGGACGCCCAGTTGCGGCGGAAGCTGGTGGTGCTGGTGGTCGCCGTGGTGCTGCTCGCCGGCATCGGGACGTTCGCCGTCCGGTACGCCGCCGGCCGGGCGGACCGGCGCAACCAGGAGCAGGCCGGCGGGCCACCGGTGCGCGAGGGGGCGGTGACGCTGGAGCCGGCGGGCCGTCAACTGCTGCTGCGCAACCTGGCCTGGGGCCCGCACCGCGACGAGGTCGCCGCTGTGCCCGCCGACCACCCGGACGGCGCCCGCACCGCGTCCGGTGTGAAATGCCTGCGCTTCCACGCCGCCGCCGGCACCGGCATCTGCCTGCAGGCCGAACACGGCGCGCTCGACGACACCTACCACGCGTCCGTGCTGGACGCCTCGCTGCACGAGATCAAGCGCTTCCCCGCGCCCGGCATCCCCACCCGCGCCCGGGTCTCCCCGTCCGGACACCTGGCCGGCTGGACGGTGTTCGTCAGCGGCGACTCCTACGCGGGCACCGACTTCTCCACCCGCACCGCGATCGTCGACACCCGCAACTGGCAGTTCTACGACAACCTGGAGACCTTCCAGGTACTGAAGGACGGCCACCCCGTCCAGGCGTCCGACCTCAACGTCTGGGGCGTCACCTTCGCCACCGACGACAACCGCTTCTACGCGACGGTCGCCACCGGTGGCCAGACCTACCTGGTCCAGGGCGACCTCGCCGCCCGCACCCTGACCACCCTGCACCAGAACGTCGAATGCCCGTCACTCTCCCCGGACGGCACCCGGGTCGCCTACAAGAAGCGGGTGGCCGGCGCCGACCCGGCCGCGCCGTGGCGGCTGTACGTGCTCGACCTCGCCACCATGACCGAGACCGCGACCGCCGAGCAGCGCAACATCGACGACCAGGCGCTCTGGTCCGACGGCCACACCCTGACGTACTCGCTCCCCGGCGATTACGGCTCCGACCTGTGGGCCGTCCCCGCCGACGGCACCGGCGCCCCCGCCGTCCTGGTGCGCTCCGCCGTCGCCCCCGCGTATCTCGGCTGACAGCCCGGCCGCGCCGCCGATAGGGTCCCCGCGTCAAGATCGACACGAAGGACGCGATGAACGAGAAGACCGGTACCGGCCGGCCCTGGCGCGGGTCGCTGTACGCGCTGCTCACCCTGCTCTGCTGCGCGGCGCCGATCGGCCTGCTGACCTACCTGTTCGGCGGCTCGGAGGCCGTCGAGCTGCTGCACGCCGTCACACCGACCGCGCTGATCCTGGTGGTCGCGCTGAACTACCGCACCCCCCGGGGAGGGGTGGCGGCGTTCGTCGCCGGCGGCCTGGCGCTCTGGCTGAGCTTCGCCGGGATGGCGGCGGTCCGGACCGGGTCACTGGCCGACCACGGGCAGCAGATCACCGTCACCGTCACCGCCGTCCACCCGCGCAACGGCACCCACCTCCCCACCTGCGAGGTGAGCCGACCCGACGGCACCGCCATCCGCCACCCGCTCGACGCCTGCAACCTCCATGTCGGCCGCCAGCTGACGGTGACCGCCGACCCGTCCGACCGGCAGGCCCCGATCTGGGAACCCCTCGACGCGGACACCCCCCTCCACTGGACGGCGGGCGTCGGCACCGCACTGGTCGCGCTGCTGGTCTCCCTCCCGTTCTGGGCCGGCCGCCGCCGGCAGCGCCCCGGCGGGCCGTCGGAGCCGGTGGCCGCAGGCGGGCCCGCGGACTGGCGGGTGTAGCCGGCCACCGACGGCCGGCAGCTGCTCGGGACGGTCGTCGGACGCTCGCCGTGGTCACCGCCACCCACCCCCGCCAGGGCAAGGCGGCCGGGTACCGCCTGCTGCGCGACGAGGCCGGCCGCGGCGACATCCCCGGCCACCTCGGCCCCTGCGCCGGCCGCAGCGTGGGCTGGCGCCTCTACGTCACCGCGCCTCTACGTCACCTACGGCCGGCGCTGGAGCCCCGCAAGTGGTGGGCCGGGCACCCCGACTGACGGTGGCTCATGGGCAGGAGTAGCGTCCCTCTTGATCCGAATGATCAATGGGGGGATCGACATGGACGTGAAGTCCGAGGAACACCCGCACCGTTTCTGGGTGCGGTTCGCGCCTGCGACGCTGGTCGCCAACTCCGCTCTGATCTGGCTGATCAGCCAGCACCTCGGCTGGCGCACGGGGACCCTGAAGGGGGCGCTGGCGCTGCTGGCGCTGGCCATGTTCCTGGTGATGGCGTTCTCCTACCGCACCGTGGTCGGCCTGGTCGCGGCGCTCGCGTCCGGCGCGCTGGTGGTCCTGCTCGGGTTCGCCGGGGTCGACGCGGCGCAGCACCACGTGCTGGCCCGGGACGGCGAGCGGACGGTCGCCGAGGTCATTGCCGTGGACCCGGGCAAGGGAAGGGGGACGCCGACCTGTGAGTTGCGGGCTGCCGACGGGCGGGACATCTCCGGCCGGATCCACTCGAACGACTACCGGGTCGGTGACCACGTCAGCGTCACCTTCGACCCGGCCGGCCGGGTGGACCCGGTCGAGGGCGCGCCCGACCCGGACGGCGAGGTGCGCTGGGTCGCCGGGCTGGGCGGGGGGCTGGCCCTGCTGGTCCTGTCGCTCCCGCTGTGGGGACGGTTGGGCCTGCGTCTGGAGCGCGACCGGGACGCTGCGGAGGACTGACCGTTCGCACCGCGCCAACTGCGAAGTACGACGAACGGGGGGAGCGGCGATGAGTGTGAAGCCGGTGCAGCATCCGCACCGTTTCTGGGCGCGGGTCACGCTGCCGACGCTGGCGGGCGGCCTCGTCTTGATCTGGCTGACGGACCGGCAGCTCGGTTGGACGGGGTTCGCCGAGGGGGCGACGATCTTCGTCCTGGCGGCGCTGCTGATGCAGGTGATCGTGTATCCGTACCGCACCAGGGCGGGTGCGGTCGGGGCGGTCCTTGCCCTCGTGCTGCTCCTGGCGATCGGATTCGTCGGCACCGTCGCGTACCGCCAGAGCGTGCTGGCCGAGGACGGCGAGCGGACGCTCGCCGAGGTCACCGCCGTCCACCCGAGCGAGGGCAGGGCGGCCGGGTACTGCCTGCTGCGGGCAGCGGACGGCCGGGGCATTCCCGGGCGACTCGGCCCCTGCGAGGGCCGCAAGGTGGGCGACCACCTCGACGTGACCTACGACCCGGCCGGCCGGCAGGACCCGACCGAGGAGGTGCCCGACCCGTCCGGTGCGGAGCGCTGGGTCGCCGGGCTGAGTGCGGCGCTGGCCCTGCTGGTGCTGTTGCTCCCGCTGTGGGGGCTGCGCGGGCGGAGCCTGGAGGGGCGGAAGCGGTAGCCAATGGATGGCGGGCACCAACAGGTGCACCGTCCCGGCGTTCGAGCGATCGACAGGAATGATGGCTTTGAAGTCGACGGAACACCCGCACCGTTTCTGGGCGTGGTACACGGTGTCCGCGCTGTTCGGGAGCCTTGCGGCGGCGTGGCTGGCGGTTTGGCAGTTCGGCGCGGCCAACCCCGTTGCGTGGGTGGTGCTTTGCGTGCTGGGGGTGGCTCTGACAGGGCTGGTCGGGAATGCGTACCGCACCCAGGCCACGTCGATCGCGGCGCTCCTCGTCCTCGTGCTGTTCGCCGGGATCGGGTTCTTCGGCACCGGCGCGGTGAGCGGGACCGTGCTGAGCACGGACGGGAAGCGCACGGTCGCCCAGATCACCGCCGTCCATCCCCGCAACGGCAAGGCGGCCGGGTACTGCCTGCTGCGCACCGCCGAGGGTCAGGACATCGCCAAGCGGCTGAGCCCCTGCGAGGGCCGCGACGTCGGCAACCGACTGGAGGTCACGTACGACCCGGCCGGCCGGCAGTATCCGACCGAGAACCTGCCCGATCCGGGCGGTGCGGTGCGGTGGACCGCGGGGCTGGTGGCCGTGCTGGTCCTGTTGGTCCTCTCGATGCCGCTGTGGGGGCCGCGGGGCCCGCGGGTGCGGGAACGGCAGCGATAGCGGTCGCTCACTTCTCGCGGTCGCGCCAGCGCTGCAGCATCTGCTGGATCTCGACCCGCAGGAAGGCGAAGAACTCCAGGGATTCGGCGAGGCGTTGACCGGCCGGGGTGTCCGGGCCGAGCGCGTCGACGCCCTCGGCCAGGCTGGAATCGAAGCGGGACAGTGTGCGGTCGCGGTTGGCGGTGGCCTCGTACCAGACGTGGTCGTGGATGCGGTAGCGGTCCCGGCGGGTGCCGGGTTCGCGCTCGCGGCTGACCAGGTCGACCTGGGTCAGGTAGCGGACCGCGCCGGAGACGGCGGCGGGGGAGATCTGGAGCAGTTCGCCCAGTTCGGCGGAGGTCAGCCGCCCGGAGTCGGCGGTCAGCAGGGCGGTGAACACCCGGGCCGACATCCGCGGGAACCCGGCGTCCGTCAGCACCGTTGCGAACCGCTCCACGAACTCGGACACCGCCGCCGGATCCCGCTGCGCGTCCACGCCGCTCACTTCGCCCACCTCACTCACCTGCACCACCGGAACCCTCCCCGACATCCGTCCGACCGGGCGTCCGCCCACCTTCACACACCTTCGGCAGCAACGCGAAGATCCGGGACTTTCGGCAGCTTCACGGATTTGTGAAACAAGAGTAGCGTCGAGCTCATGACGACCGCCATCTCGGTGTCCGGCCTGGTGAAGACCTTCGGCCGCACCCGCGCCCTGGACGGACTGGACCTCACGGTCGAGCAGGGCGAGGTTCACGGGTTCCTCGGCCCCAACGGGTCGGGCAAGTCCACCACCATCCGCGTCCTGCTCGGCCTGCTGCGCGCCGACTCCGGCACCGCCACCCTGCTCGGCGGCGACCCGTGGCGCGACGCCGTCCCGCTGCACCGCAGAATCGCCTACGTGCCGGGCGATGTGACGCTGTGGCGCAACCTCTCCGGCGGGGAGGCGATCGACCTGCTCGGACGGCTGCGCGGCGGACTCGACCCGATCCGCCGGGCCGCGCTGCTGGAGCGCTTCGAGCTCGACCCCACCAAGAAGGGCCGCGCCTACTCCAAGGGCAACCGGCAGAAGGTCGCGCTGGTCGCGGCGTTCGCCGGCGACGCCGACCTGCTGATCCTGGACGAGCCCACCTCCGGCCTGGACCCGCTGATGGAGGAGGTGTTCCGCGAGTGCGTCGCCGAGGCCCGCGACCGGGGCGCCACGGTGCTGCTGTCCAGCCACATCCTGTCCGAGGTGGAGGCGCTCTGCGACCGGGTGTCGATCATCCGGGCCGGGCGCACCGTGGAGACCGGCACCCTGGACGACCTGCGCCACCTCACCCGCACCTCGGTGGACGCCGTCCTCACCGGGCCGCCGCCGCACCCCGCCTACGCCCACGACCTGACGATCGACGGCAACCGGCTGCGCTGCCAGGTCGACACCGAACAGCTCGGCACCCTGCTCACCGAGCTCACCGCCGTCGGCGTGCACAGCCTCACCAGCCGGCCGCCCACGCTGGAGGAACTCTTCCTGCGCCACTACGAGAACGACCCGGCCGACACCCCGTCGACCTCGACGGCGGCCGCCCGATGAGCGGCTACGCGCTGACCGGCACCGGCACCCTCTACCGCCTCGCCCTGCGCCGCGACCGGATCGCCCTGCCGGTGTGGGTGTACGTCGGCACCGGCATGGTCGCCTCCACCGCCTTCTCCTTCCGCAAGCTGTACGGCGACGAGGCCTCCCGGCGGACCTTCGCGGCCAGCATCGACGGCAACGGCTCGCTGCGCGCCCTGTACGGCCCGATCTTCGACGGCTCCACCATCGGCGGGCTGACCGCGTGGCGGATGGGCGTCTTCGGGGCGGTGCTGGCCGCGCTGATGTCCACCCTGCTGGTGGTGCGGCACACCCGCGCCGAGGAGGAGGACGGGCGGCTCGAACTGATCGGCGCCGGCGCCGTCGGCCGCCGCGCCCCGCTGACCGCCGCACTCGCCACCGCCCTCACCGCCGACGCCGCGCTGGCCGCCCTGGTGACGATCGTCCTGCTGGCCGCAGGTCAATCCGCCGCCGGGGCGCTGGCGTTCGGCCTCGCGCTCGGCGCCACCGGGGTGTTCTTCGCCGCGCTGGCCGCGGTCACCGCGCAGATCGCCGAGACCGGGCGGGCCGCCAACGGCCTTGCCGGGGCGGCGATCGGCCTCGCCTTCGTGCTGCGCGCCGTCGGAGACTCCGGCAGCGGCACGGGCTGGGCGAGCTGGCTCTCCCCGATCGGCTGGAGCGAGCAGGTCCGCGCGTTCGCCGGCGACCGCTGGTGGGTGCTGGTACTGCCGCTGGGCGGGGCCGCGCTGCTCACCGCGCTGGCCCGCACCCTGGTCGAACGACGCGACCTGGGCGCCGGGCTGCTCCCGCAGCGCCCCGGCCCCGCCGTCGCCGCGCCCGGTCTGGCGGACGCCGCCGCACTGGCCCGCCGCCTGCAGCGCGGCGCCCTGATCGGCTGGACGCTGGCCTTCGCGGCGGGCGGCGCGGTGTTCGGCAGCGTCGCCAAGGGCGTGGTCGATCTGGTCGGCGACAACCAGCAGATGGCCGACGTGATGGCCCGGCTCGGCGGACAGCAGGGCGTGCTGAACGCCTATCTCTCCACCATCGCCGGGGTGTTCGGGATGATCGCCGCCGTGTACGCCGTGCAGTCCGTGCTGCGGCTGCGCGCCGAGGAGAGCGCCGGCCGGGCCGAACCCGTGCTGGCGGGTGCCGTCTCCCGGCTGCGCTGGGCGGGCGGACACCTGCTGTTCCCGCTGCTCGGCACCGCCGTGCTGCTGGCCGCCGCCGGCCTCACCGCCGGGCTGGCGCAGAGCGCCGCGCTCGGCAGCGCCGCCGGCCACGGGACGGGCGACGCCGTCGCCCGGATGCTCGGCGCCACGCTGGTCCAGCTGCCCGCGGTGTGGCTGACCGCCGCCGTGGCGCTCGCCGTGTACGGCCTGCTGCCGCGCTGGACGGCGGCCGGCTGGGCCGGCTTCGGCGTGTTCGTGCTGGTCGCCTGGCTCGGCCCGATCCTGCAACTGCCGCAGTGGGTGCTCGACCTGTCGCCGTTCACGCACCTTCCGCACCTGCCCGGCGGGACGTTCACCGTCGCGCCGCTGCTGTGGACCACCGCGCTGGCCGCGCTCGCCGCCGGGGCGGGCCTGGCCGGGCTGCGCCGCCGCGACCTGGGCTGACGACCGGGCGCGGCCCGACGCACCGCCACCGGCCGGACGAACCCCGGACGGACGGGTGCTGATCGGGCCGCGCACCGGCCTCACCCGGCCTTCGGACAGAACGCGTCCCGGGCCGGGCGGCGGCCGGTGGCCAGGAACTCCGACACCAGCGCGTCGCCGCAGGCGTTCCCGTGGGACAGGTAGGAGCCGTGGCCGCCGGAGTCGACCGTGACCATCCTGGCCCGGTCGCCGAACGCCGCGCGCAGCTTGAGCGCCCCCGCGTAGGGCGTGGCCGGGTCGCGCAGGTTCTGCACCATCAGCACGTTGGACGGCCCGTCGTCGGTGACCCGGACCGGCGGTTCGGCGGGCTGCCAGTGCCAGAACGCGCAGGCCGAGGCGTTCACCGGCATGCCGGCCGTGAGCGGGTGCGCGACCCGGTCGGCGGCCACCGCCGCGGCGTACGAGCCGAGGTCGCGCGGCCAGCTGACGTCGTTGCACAGGGTGGCGACCGTGACCGCCGTGGAAGCCTGCATCTGCGCAAGCTCCGCCGCGTCCGGCGCGGGCCCCTGCTCGGGCAGCGGGCGGTGGCCCTGGGCGGCCTGGATCAGAGCGGCCGCGGCGGGGAACTTGGCGTCCGCGTACAGGCTGTTCAGCAGGGTGCCGCGCACGCCGTTGCCGTCCAGTACGCCCGGGTTGTGGCCGGGCCAGGGCAGCGGGGCCGCGTCCAGCTGCTGGGCGGCCGTCAGGTAGGCGGTGCGGACCTGCTCGGGGGTGTCGGCGATCCGGAACTCGCCGGCCTCGGGGGAGGACGCCCAGGCCGCGAAATCCGGGAAGCGGTCCTCCGCGCCGGTGGCGAAGGCGGCCAGCCAACTGCGCTCGGCCAGGACCGGATCCGGGTTGTCGTTGCTGTCCAGCAGGATCCGGTCGGTGCGGTCGGGGAACATCGTGGCGTACGCGGCGCCCGCGTAGGTGCCGTAGGAGACGCCCCAGGTGGAGATCCTGCGCTCGCCGAGGGACTGCCGGATCCGGTCGATGTCCCGCGCCTCGTTCCGGGTGGTGATGCTGCGCAGCACCGGGCCGCCGTTGGCCGCGCAGCGGTCGGCGATGCGTTGGCCGGTGGTCAGGTTGGCATCGCCGCCGTGCCCGTCGGGCGCGGGCCAGGGCAGCAGCTTGCCGGGCGCCAGGTCGGCGTAGTCGAGCCCGCAGGAGACCGGACTGGAACGCCCGACGCCGCGTGGGTCGAAGCCGATCAGGTCGTACCTGTCCAGCACCGACTGGGGCAGTCGTTTCACGGCGCTGCTCGGCCCGTTCAGGCCGGAGCCGCCCGGCCCGCCCGGGATCAGCACCAGCACGCCGCGCCGCTGATCCGGCTTGGCGGCGGTGATCCGGGAGATCGCCAGCGTCAGTGACGGCCCGTCGGGTTGTCGGTAGTCGACCGGGACCGTCACCTCGGCGCACTGCTGCCGCCCGTCCGCCGCCCCGCCCGTGCAGGCGGCCCAGGCGGGCCGGGCAGGGGCGGGAGCGGCGGCGGCGAGCGGCGCCGTCAGGCCGAGCAGGACGGTGGTGGCGGCGGCGAGGGCGGCGCCTCGTTGAGTGATTCGCATGACCACGAGTCTTCGCCGTCATCACGCCCGGATCGATCCGGCAGGCCTCCGTCATTTTCCTGGAGTCAGCCTCAGCGGAAGCACTGTAGCCAGCTATACCAAGGAAGTTGACGGAGCATCAAGGAGGTGCGTCAGGAGACGGCGCGCACCGTGATGACCGGCTCGTGGTGGACCGGGAAGTTCACCGAGGACGCGATGAAGCAGTCCCGGCCGGCCGGGCCGTGCAGGGCCTCGGCCTGCTCGCGCATCGACTCGTCGGCGATCTCCACCCGGGGCCGCAGCATCGCCTCGGTGAAGTGGCCGCCGCCGCCCGCGGTCTCCATGGTGGCCTCCGCCTCGTCCGTGTAGGACAGCACCACCACGCCCTGGCGCGCGCAGTGCGACAGGTACGACAGCATGTGGCACTGGGCGAGCGCGGCCAGCAGGAACTGTTCCGGGTTCCACCGCGAACGGTCGCCGCGGAACGTCGGGTCGGCGCTGCCGAGCAGCGTCGGCACCCCGTCCGAGGAGATGTCGTGGGCGCGGGAGTACGAGCGGTAGGTGTCGGTACCGGTACCGAGGTTGCCGGTCCAGTCGACACGGACCGCGTAGTGGTGGGACAGGGCCATCAGGTCACTCCTTCTCGGGCGGCCGGGCGGCGGCGCAGGTGTCCAGGACGTGCCGCCGGGCGGCCGCCCCGGCAGCGGCCGGATCCCCGGCGATCACGGCGGCCAGCAGCTCACGGTGCTGGTCGTCCACCAGGGCGGTGCGGTCGGGCGCGTGCAGAGAACGGTGGGTGGAGACCTGGATCTGGTCCCACAGCCGCTCCAACGAGTGCAGGGCGACCGGGTTGGCGGAAAGCTCCGCGACCCGCCGGTGGAACTGCCGGTTCAGCCGCACCGCCTCCGTCAACTCGCGTTCCACGGTGGCCCGGTGCGTACGGTCGGCGAGCGCCGCCAGGTCGGTCAGCTCGGCCGGGGCCAGCCGGCCCGCCCGCTGCCGCTCGGCCGCGAGCTCGGCGGTCAGCGCCTCCAGCGCGGCCCGCACCCGGTAGACGTGCGACAGCTCCTCAGCGGACAGCTCCACCACCCGGACGCCACGCCCGGCGGCGGCCAGCAGGCCGTCCGCGGTCAACGCCCGGAACGCCTCCCGGACCGGCGTGCGGCTCACCCCCAGGGTCTCCGCGACCTCCACCTCGCCCAGCCGCGCCCCCGGTGGGTAGCGACCGTCCAGGATCAGTTCCCGCAGGCTGCGGCGGGTGCTCTCGGTCTGCACGGCGGCAGCGTAGTGCGATGCATGCATTGCATGCAATGGTCATGCTCGTGGTGCTGGAACTTTGGCGCGGAACTCGTTGGGAGAGCGACGGACCGGTCCGCTATATTCGCGCAGCCGTCGAACAGTTCCACGCCCCAAGGGGGAAACCCATGTCGTTCGACCAGGAGCGCTCCGGGGAGGCCGTCCCCGACGCCGCCCGGGACGACTCCCCGACCACGCCCGCCACGCCCACGGTTGACGCCGCAGACGCAGCGCCGGCGGCCGCGGTCTCCTTCAGCAAGCAGCCGGCCGCGCCCGAGTCGGCCCCCGCCGCGGAAGCGGCGGACGCGGGGAGCGCTGACGCCGTCGCGGTCGGGCCTGCCGCGGATGCGCCGGTGGCGATCTCGTTCAGCAAGCAGTCCGACGCGCCGGAGCCCGCGCCCGTCGACGCTCCGGCTGTCGCCGCCACGCCAGTTGACGCGCCGCCGGCCCCCGCCGCGGAAGCGGCGGACGCGGGGAGCGCTGACGCCGTCGCGGTCGGGCCTGCCGCGGATGCACCGGCGGCGATCTCGTTCAGCAAGCAGTCCGACGCGCCGGAGCCCGCGCCCGTCGACGCTCCGGCTGTCACCGCCACGCCAGTTGACGCGCCGCCGGCCCCCGCCGCGCCGCCGGCGCCCGCGAACCCGTGGGCGCCGCCCGTCGCGCCGCCGCCCGAACTCGGCGCCGCGCCGGCCGGTGCGCCGGTGCCGCCCGGGGCGAACCCGTGGGGCGCGGCCCAGCCCGATGCGACCGCCGGGGGCAACCCGTGGGCGCCGACGGGCGTTCAGCAGCCGTGGGGGACGGGCGGGTACCCGCCGCCCGGCGTGCCCGGCGCGCCGACCGGGCCGATGGTGATGTACCCGCAGCAGCAGCGGTCGCTGTACACCAACAACCTGGCCATCGCCTCGCTGATCACCGGCATCCTCTGCTGCTTCCTCGGCTTCATCGGCATCGGCCTGGGCGTCGATGCGCTGCGCCAGATCAAGCGGACCGGCGAGCGCGGCAAGGGCCTGGCCATCTCCGGCATCGTGGCCGGCAGCCTCGGCATGGTGCTGTTCGGGCTCTCGGCGATCGGCGGCGTCTTCAGCACCGAGAACTTCGAGGACGACAGTTCCACGCCCTCGCACGTCACGGCGACGTCGAACGCCGGTTCGCCGGACTCGCCGTTCCGGCTGCGGGTCGGCCAGTGCTTCAACCGGGCGATGACGGGCTTCGCCAAGCCCGTGGACTGCACGTCCTCGCACCACGGCGAGGTCTACTGGACGCAGCCCACCAGCAAGCAGGACGGCAAGTACCCGGGCGAGGACGCGCTGAAGGCGGAGGCCGACGAGGTCTGCCCGGCGCACGTCGACACCTATGTGGCGGACACCTGGACGATTCCGGACTCGGTGTCGACCTTCTACTACTTCCCCGACCGGCTGGGCTGGAACACCTCCGGCAGCCGCCGCATCGTCTGCTTCCTGGGCAACGAGGACAAGTCGTCGCGCACCGGCTCGCTGCAGAAGTACCCCAGCACTCTGACCACCGACCAGCGTCAACTGCTGGACGCCACCAACCAGTTCGACCGTGCCTGGATCAACGGCCCGGACGAGGACAGCGAGGTCGAGGACGACCCGCAGGCGTTCCGAACCTGGGCCAAGGACATGAGCGTGGCCGCCACCAAGCAGGCCACCATGCTGAAGGCCGCGCACTGGAACACCGCCGACAAGGCGACCGTCGACCGCCTGATCGCGAAGTCCATGACCGCGTCCGACCACTACCTGGCGGCCTACCGGTCCACCGACAACGCCACCCTCCGCCGTGAACTGGGCGTCGCCGAGGACAACTTGGGCGACGAGGAGATCATCTCGCTGCGCCGCGCGCTGGGTCTGGCGACCGCGCAGGAAGAGCCGTCCAAGAAGGGCAGCCAGCCGGTTTGACCGGCCGTCCCCCGGCCTGACCGGCCGTGTCCCCCCGCCTGACCGGCCCGGTCGGCCGCGCGAGCCCGGCTCGCGCGGCCGATCCGTCGTCGGCTCCCGTCAGCTCCCGGCGGCTCCCGTCAGCTGCCGTCGTGCGAGGCGGCCCAGGCGGCGGCGTGCCGGACCAGCCGGGTCGGCAGGGCGGGGGCGCCCGTCCAGTGCAGGTGCAGGTAGGAGGCGTGCACCGAGCCGTGCAGGTGGCCCTCGGTGTGCGGGCCGGTGGGGGTGCGCCAGCCCCAGGCGGGGGACGGACCGGCCGCCGGGTCGGTGACGGTGCGGTGGAACTCGTGGCCGCGCACCCGGGACCCGGCCGCGGCGAGCGGCGAGTCTGCGAGCGCCACCGCCTCCCGGTAGCCGAGGGTCAGCCGGGGCGTCATCCGGGCCGTCGTGTCCAGTACCCCGCACATCGGCAGGCCGTCCAACTCCCGCCCGAGGTACAGCAGTCCGGCGCACTCGCCGACCACCGGGGCGCCGCTCGCGGCGAGTTGGGCGACCGCCGCCCGCAGGGAGGCGTTCGCGCTGAGCTCGGAGACGTACACCTCCGGGAAGCCCCCGCCTATCACCAGCGCCGAGGTCCGCTCCGGCAGTTGCTCGTCGTGCAGCGGGTCGAACGGCACCACCTCGGCCCCGGCGGCGGTCAGCAGTTCGGCGTTCTCCGCGTACGAGAAGGAGAACGCCGCGCCGCCGGCCAGCGCGATCCGCGGCCGGGGACCGACCAGCGGTTCCACCTCGGCCGCCGGGTCCCACGCCGTGCAATCCAGCGGCGGGGCGGTCCGGGCCAGCGCCAGCACTTCGTCCAAGTCGACGGAGGCGGCGACCAGTTCGCCCATCTCGCGGACCGCCCGCAGCGCCTCCGCCGAACGTTCGACGGCCGGCACCAGACCCAGGTGCCGGGACGGGGTGTCCACCGCCTTCGCCCGCCGTACCGCGCCGAGCACCGGCACCCCGGAGCCCTCCTCCAGGGCCTCCCGCAGCAGCGTCTCGTGCCGGTCCGAGGCGACCTTGTTGAGGATCACCCCGGCGAGGCGCACCTGCGGGTCCCAGGACGCGAAGCCGTGCACCAGCGCCGCCACCGAACGGGACTGCGAGGAGGCGTCCACCACCAGCACCACCGGCGCCCGCAGCAGCTTCGCGACCTGCGCCGTGGACGCCAACTCGCCGCGCCCCGCCGCCCCGTCGTACAGGCCCATCACGCCCTCGACCACCGCCACGTCCGCCCCGGCCGCGCCGTGCGCGAACAGCGGGGCGATGCGCTCCGGGCCGCTCATCCAGGCGTCCAGGTTGCGGCCCGGACGCCCGGCGGCCAGCGCGTGGTAGCCGGGGTCGATGTAGTCCGGGCCGACCTTGTGCGGGGACACCTTCAGCCCGCGCGCGGCCAGCGCCGCGATCAGGCCGGTCGCCACCGTGGTCTTGCCCGCGCCGGAGGACGGGGCGGCCACCACCAGCCGGGGAATGCTGTCGTTCAAGGGTCTACCACTCAATACCGCGCTGGCCCTTGCGGCCCGCGTCCATCGGATGCTTCAGCTTGGTCATCTCGGTGACCAGATCGGCCAGTTCGAGCAACTGCTCGGGCGCGTTGCGGCCGGTCACCACCACGTGCTGGCTGCCCGGTCGGTCGCGCAGCACCTCCACCACCTCCGCCACGTCGATCCACCCCCAGTGCAGCGGGTAGGTGAACTCGTCCAGTACGTAGAACCGGTACGTCTCGGCCGCCAAGTCCCGCTTGACCTGCTCCCAGCCCTCCCGGGCCGCCTCCTCGGACGACTCGATGTCGCGCTGCACCCACGACCAGCCCGAGCCCATCTTGTGCCACGCCACCGTGCCGCCCTGCCCGGACTCGCCGAGCACCCGCAGCGCGTTCTCCTCGCCGACCTTCCACTTCGCCGACTTGACGAACTGGAACACCCCGATCGGCCAGCCCTGGTTCCAGGCCCGCAGCGCCATCCCGAACGCTGCCGTGGACTTCCCCTTGCCCGGGCCGGTGTGCACCGCCGTGATCGGCAGCGTCCGCCGCTGCCGGGTGGTCAGTCCGTCGTCCGGGACGTTCTCCGCAACTCCCTTGGGCATCCTGCTCACGCCGCCTTTCGTGTCGTAGAGGTCGTAGAGGTCGTAGAGGTCGTAGCAGTGGAGGTCATCGCCGTCCGGGCCTCGCGCACCAGCGCGGCCACGCCCTCGGCCCGCAGCTCGTCCAGGCTCACCGCGTCACCGTTCAGGTGCGCCGCCAACTCCCTTGCCAGGCCCAGCCGGACGGGGCCGGACTCGCAGTCCAGCACCACCGCGGCCACCCCCTGCGCAGCCAGCAGCCCCGCCGCCCGGTGCGACCGCGCCACCGCGTCGCGCGTGCCGGTCGCCCGGCCGTCGGTCACCACCACCAGCAGCGCCCGCCGGTCCGGGTCGCGCAGCCGCTCCACCCGCAGCACCTCGTGCGCCCGCAGCAGGCCCGCCTCCAGCGGCGTCCGCCCGCCGGTCGGCAACTGCTCCAGCCGGGCCGCGCCCACCTCCACCGAGGAGGTCGGCGGCAGCGCCAGCTCCGCGCCGGAGCCCCGGAACGTCACCATGCCGATCTTGTCGCGCCGCTGGTAGGCGTCCATCAGCAGCGACAGCACCGCGCCCTTGACCGCCGTCATCCGCTGCCGGGCCGCCATCGACCCGGACGCGTCCACCACGAACAGCACGAGGTTCGACTCCCGCCCCCGGCGCACCTGTTCGCGCAGATCGTCCCGCCGCAGCACCAGCGCCCGGCCGGCCCGCCCGCGCGCCACCTGGTGCGGCGCCGCCGCGCGCAGCGTGGCACTCAGGTGCAGCCGGGTCAGCCGGCCCTGCGGCCGGCGCGCCCGCACGGTGTGCCCGGCGTCCGTCTCGGCGGGGGAGCGCCGTCCCTGCGCGCCCCGGCCGGTGCCGTCCACCTTGAACAGCCGTGTCCGGTAGGGGTGTTCGGACGCCACCGGGGACGACTCCCGGGAGCCGCCCGGCCGTTGCTGCGGCGGCGCGGGCGGGGCCTCCGAACTCGCCTCCTGCGCAGGAGAGGTGGGGTCGGACGGTGCAGGGGAGCCGCCGCCGTCCGGGCCGTTGCCGCCGTCGCCCGGACCGTCGCCGGGGCCCTCGTCGTCCGGGCCCTCGCCGTCCGGCTCCTGGTGCTCGGCCAGCGTCCGGTCCAGCTGCTCCTGATCCAGGCCCGGCGCGTCGAACGGGTTGCGCCGCCGCCGGTGCGGCAGTGCCAGCTGGGCGGCCTTGCGGACGTCCTCCTCCAGCACCTCGGTGCGACCCGCCCAGGCCGCCAGCGCCACCGCGGTGCGGGCCATCACGATGTCCGCCCGCAGGCCGTCCACCTCGAACGCCGCGCACACCGCCGTGATCTGACGCAGCGCCAGATCGGAGAGCTCGACGGACGGCAGCAACTCCCGTGCCGCGCCGATCCGTTCGGCGAGATCGAGCTCGCGCCCGGCCCAACTCGCCGCGAAACCGGCCGGATCGGCGTCGTACGCGAGCCGGCGGCGCACCACCTCGGCGCGCTCGTCCGCGTCCCGGGTGGCCGCGATCTCCACCGTCAGGCCGAACCGGTCCAGCAGCTGCGGCCGCAGCTCGCCCTCCTCCGGGTTCATCGTCCCGACCAGCAGGAACCGCGCCGCATGCCGCACCGACACGCCCTCGCGCTCCACGTACGAACGCCCCATCGCCGCCGCGTCCAGCAGCAGGTCCACCAGGTGGTCCTGCAGCAGGTTCACCTCGTCGATGTACAGCACGCCCCGGTGCGCCTTAGCCAACAGCCCCGGCTCGTACGCCTTCACGCCCTCGGCGAGCGCCCGTTCCAGGTCCAGCGAGCCGACCACCCGGTCCTCGGAGACGCCGACCGGCAACTCCACCAGGAATGCCGGACGTTCTGCCGCGCCTTCACCGGAGTGCGGGCCGTCCGGGCACTGTGCGTCCGGCGAGGCCGGGTCGCAGGCGAACCGGCAGCCGGCCACGGTGGCGATCGACGGCAGCAGCCCTGCCAGCGCGCGCACCATGGTCGATTTCGCGGTGCCCTTCTCGCCCCGCACCAGCACGCCGCCCACCGCCGGCGACACCGCGTTCAGCAACAGGCCCAGCCGCAGGTCGTCCATCCCCACGACAGCCGTGAACGGGTAACGGGCATCGGTCAGTTCAGTCACTTCGACCTCTCCATCTCCACCGGGGCCGGGGCTCCGGGCGGCACGAACGGCAGACCTGCCGGCGCCCCGTTCTCGATCAGCTTCCACAGCGCGTCCGTGTCGGCGTGCTCCGCCACCAAGTCGCCCAGCGCGTCCAGCCGTTGCTCCCGCGCCGCCGCGAACGAGGTGTCCGGCGCCGGGACGAACGCCCGCCCCGCGGCGCGGGCCACCTCGGCGAGGAACGCCCGGCGGAACGCGTCGTTCTCCAGCACCCCGTGCCAGGTCGTCCCCCACACCGGCCCGACCCGGCAGCCGTCCAGCGCCCGGCCGTCGGTGTCGGTGACGAACGACTCGCCGCCGTCCACCGACACCACCCCGTGGTGGATCTCGTAACCCGCCACCCGCTCGCCGAGCGCCACACCCGTCGGACGCGCCAGCACCTTGTCCGCGCCGAACACCACCCGGGTCGGCAGCAGCCCGAGCCCGTCCACCGTGCCGGCCCGGGATTCGACCGCGTCCACGATCTCCCGGCCCAGCATCTGGTACCCGCCGCACACGCCCAGCACCGGCAGCCCCGCCGCGACGCGCCGCGCGAGCGGCTCCACCAGGCCCTGCGCCCGCAGCCAGGCCAGGTCCGCGACCGTCGCCCGCGACCCCGGCAGCACCACCAGGTCGGCGTCCGCGAGCTCCTCCGGACGGGTCGCCCAGCGCACCAGCACACCCGGCTCCTGCGCCAGCGCATCCACGTCCGTGAAGTTCGACAACCGCGGGAACCGCACCACCGCGACCCGCAGCACCTCCGCCCCCACCGGCCCACCCGCCGCCGGGCGCTGCGCGACCGACGCCAGATCCAGCGAATCCTCCGCGTCCAGCCACAGCCCCTGGAGCATCGGGAACGTCCCCAGCACCGGACGCCCCGTCAACTGCCGCAGCATCTCCAACCCCGGTGCCAGCAGACGCGCGTCACCGCGGAACTTGTTCACCAACCAGCCCGCGACGAGCGACTGGTCGTCCGCCGACAGTAGCGCCAGCGTCCCGAACATCGACGCGAACACCCCGCCGCGGTCGATGTCCCCGACCACCACGACCGGCAGCCGGGCGGCCGACGCCAGGCCCATGTTGGCGATGTCCCGGTCCCGCAGATTGATCTCCGCCGGCGAGCCCGCACCCTCGCAGACCACCACGTCGAACCGCGACCGCAGGTCCGCCAGACACTCCAGCGAGCGCTCCAGCAGCACCGGCTTCCGGTCCCGGTAGTCCAGCGCCCCGACCTCCGCCACGGCCCGCCCCATCAGCACCACCTGACTCCGGCCGTCCGCCCCCGGCTTCAGCAGCACCGGGTTCATCGCCGCCTCCGGCTCCACCCCCGCCGCCTGCGCCTGCATCGCCTGCGCACGCCCGATCTCCGCCCCGTCGGCCGTCACGAACGAATTCAGCGACATGTTCTGCGCCTTGAACGGCGCCACCCGCACCCCTTGCCGCCACAGCCACCGGCAGATCCCCGCCGTCACCACACTCTTTCCGGCGTCCGAGGTCGTCCCGGCCACCAGCAGCGCGCCGTTCACCGGCGACCTCCTTCGAATCGGGCGAAAGCCCAACAATCGTCGAACTCGCCGTTCCGCACGGCCAGTTGCACCCACCGCGCGGGCAGCGCGGCCGGGTTCACCCGCGCCGCCGTCCGGCCAGAGCCGCCCGCGCGGCGAGCGTCACGCCAAGCGCGAGCACGCCGACGCGGCGGGAGAGACTACAGGCACGGTCGATGTCGGCCGGGCCGACCGGCGGCAGGCCCGCGCCCAGCACCGGCCGGTGCTCGACCCGCTCGCCGTAGCGCAGCGTCCCGCCCAACCGCACGCCGAGGGCACCGGCGAACGCGGCTTCCGCCTGGCCCGCGTTCGGGCTCGGGTGCGCGGAGCCGTCCCGGCGCCAGACCCGCCAGGTCCGGGCGGGGGAGTCGGACGCTGCGACGGTCAGCAGCGCGGTGAGCCGGGCGCCCGGCCAGCCCGCGAGGTCGTCGAGACGGGCCGAGGCCCAGCCGAAGCGGCGGTAGCGCGCCGACTTGTGACCGACCATCGCGTCCAGCGTGTTCACGGCCCGGAACGCCAGCAGCCCCGGAACGCCCGCCAGACCGCCCCACACCAGCGCGTTGACGACCGCGTCGGCGGTGTTCTCCGCGACGGACTCGACCACCGCCCGGGCCACCTGCTGCTCGTCCAGCCCCGACGGGTCACGCCCGCACAGGTGCGGCAACCGCTCCCGAGCCGCCGTCAGATCCTCGGCGGCCAGCGACCGTCCGATGGCCCGGGCCTCCCGGGTGAGCGACGTCCCGCCCAGGACAGTGAACGTCGCACCCGCGGTCAGCGCCGCCGCGGCGAGCGGCGAGCGACGGACGGCCCGCGCGACGAGCGCCGCCCCGCCCCCGACGGCGCCGACGGCGAGTGCGGTGTGCAGGGCGCCCGCCCCGCGGTGGTCGCGCCACAGCCGGCGCTCCAGCCGGGCCGCGGCAGTGCCGAACAGGGCGACGGGGTGTCCGCGCCGGGGGTCTCCGAGCCGGGCGTCCGCGAGATACCCCGCGACCGCGCCCACCAGGTACGGGGCAGCCCGCATGGCGTTGTGTCCTCACTCAGGGTCCGCGCCCTGGATCGACGGAACGAAGGCCAGAGTCTCCTGACTTCCGGTCACCCCCGCGCGGGGTGAACGGTCACAGTGGCGGGACCGCGCCGGACTCGAACCGGCTTCCTCTGCTTGCCTCCGTTTGGCCCGAAGATCCCACCACGCCCGCTTCGGGCCAGTCAACCGAGGCGCCGGACGAGTTGGTCACACCCCGCCCACTGCTGGGGCCGAGGTCAGCGCGCATCCGACGGGCCCTAGGATGCAGCCACATTCGACGCCCGGACGGGCGGGGCGGGGGAGGAATCGTGCGACAACTGGTCCGGCGCACCGTGCCGGTGGCCGCGGTCCTGGCCGCCCTGGTGGCGCTCTCGGGGTGCACGGTTGCGAGCGATGCCGTCGCCGGGATCTCCGTGAACGAGGACGGCCGGCCGCTCGGCGTCATGCTGGTCTGCGGCCACCGGATCGACGGAGCGACGCTCTCCACCAGCGAGGGCAGCCACCAGGAGACGATCGGCACCTGGACCGCCCGCACCGCCCTCGAGCCCGGGCTGACCACCTGGACCCTGGACGCCCCCGCCGACGGCTGGGATACGGGCAAGTCCGCCACCACGCTCGACGCCGGCACCACCTACCACCTCCGCGGCTGGACCAAGGACAACTCCCGGTCGTCGACCGCCACTTCCTTCACCCCCGAGGACCTGAAGCAGCTCACCCCGGGAACCGTCCGCTACGACGGCACCGCCTCCGACGGCAGCGGCACCACGCTCACCGTCCCCGTCGCGGAGTTCCAGGCCTCGGCCTGCCGGAAGCGCTGACCGCGCCCGGGCCGAGCCTCACCGGCCCCGGCCAGTGACCTGCGTCACGGGAACCGGTGCGCCTGCCCGGACAAGGCATGACGTGAACCATCCACACTCCCGGCTGCGCGCCGGGAATCCCGAAGCGTTCCGTGACCTGTTCCGGGACCACTCCTCGCTGGTGTACCGCCACGCCGTGCGCGTGACCGGGAACTGGGCCCTGGCCGAGGACGTGGTCTCGCTGACCTTCCTCGAGGCCTGGCGCCTGCGCGGGAAGCTCCGCGACGAGGGCGACAGCCCGCGCCCCTGGCTGATGGGCATCGCGGTGAACGTGCTGCGCAACACGACGCGCGCCGCCCGCCGCCACAGCGCGGCCATGTCCCGGGTACCGGCCGCCGACGTGGTCCCCGACTTCGCGGACGAACTCGTCGGCCGGATGGCCGACTCCGAGGAACTCGCCGCCGCCCGCAAGGCCCTGGCACGGCTGCGGCGCTCGGAACGCGAGGTCTTCGCGCTGTGCGTCTGGTCCGGGCTCGGCTACGCCGAAGCGGCGACCACCCTCGGCGTGCCCGTCGGCACCGTGCGCTCGCGCCTGTCCCGCGCCCGCACCCGACTGCGCAAACTCGCGGACGAGGAACTGCGCGCCGCGAAGAAGAACGCCGCGAGGAAAAACCCGGAACCCCTCCCGATCCCCGGACAAGTACAGGGCAGCCGCGACACCGCGGCCCGGCCGCACAAGGAGACGCACCGATGATCCGCAACCTGCGGCGGCGCAACGAACCGCTCGACCACGCGGAACTGGCCCGCCTCCTGCCCGCACCGGCCGACCCCCGCCTGGCGGCCGACCGCCAGCACCTGCTCGAGGAGCACCTGATGAGCGAGATCCACCAGTCCGACCCCACCCCCGCGCCCGCCCCGGCCCGGCGCCCGCTGCGCCGCACCGCACTGATCGCGGTGCCGGTCGCCGCGGCCGCTGCCCTCGCCGTGGTCGTCTCGATGGCCGGCTCGCCCGACACCACGACGGTGGCGGCTCCGCAGCTGGTCAAGGCGCCCGTCGTGCAGATCGACGAGGGGAGCGCGGTCAAGGTCACCTCGACGGTGCGCGAGCTCGCCGCCGCCGCGACGGCGAACCCCACGCCCCAGCCCGGAGCGGGCCAGTACATCTACATCAAGAGCCGGGTCTCCTTCCTGGCCTCCAGCTTCAACGGGGACACCGGGGAGTCCGCCACCTGGGTCCAGCCGCTGCACGACCGCGAGGCGTGGAAGTCCCTCGACGGCACCAAGGGGTGGCTGGACGAGCCGGGCTACCAGGCCAAGGGCGGCATCGAGCTGGGCAGCGACGAGCCCCGCAAGGACCTGACCTACAAGTGGCTCGCGGCCCAGCCCGCCGACCCCGACGCGCTGCTGAAGTTCGCCTACTCGACGGCGAGCGGCAACCACGACCGTGACCAGGAGGCGTTCAACGAAATCGGCTCCATCATCCGCGAGCAGCTCGTGCCGTCCGCCCTCGCCGGTGCGCTCTACGAGGCGGCCGGCAAGATCCCGGGCGTCGTGGTGGTCGAGCACGCGCAGGACGCCTCCGACCGGGACGGGATCGCGCTGGCGCGGCTGGACCCGCGGACCGGCGAGCGGTCGGAGTGGATCTTCGACCGGGAGAGCCACCAGTACCTCGGCAGCCGCGGCGTGCAGATCCGGGAGGTCAACGGCGTCAAGCCCGGCACCGTCGTGGAGCGCACCAGCATCGTCACCCGCGCGGTCGTCGACGCCAACAAGCAGCGCCCCGGGGCCGGCCAGGGCAAGGCCTGACACCCCCGCACCGGCCGGGGCCACCACCCCGGCCGGTGCCGCCGGTGAGACCCGTGCCGGCCAGGGCGGTCACGGGGGGATCGCGTTGGAGTGACGGACGCCGGCAGCGGCCACACCACGAAGCTGTGGTTCGACCGCCGCACCGAGACCGTCCGTTTCCGGGCGATCAACCCGTACGGCTGAGACGCTCCCGGCAGGGACCGTGCGTCACCCCCAGCGGGGCCCCGGCTCGCCGGACGGCCGGTGGGCGGGTGCACTGGAGGCAAAGGACCCGCCAGCCTCCGGGAGACCGCCATGCGTTGGGGAACCGCCGCCGTTGTCGCAGCCGCCGCCGCAGGGACCGGAGCGGCGGCGTTCCTGCTGCTCGGCCGGAAGGTGTCGGACCAGGTGGTGCAGCCGGGTACGGCCGCGCCGCCGCGGGTCGAAGTGCTGGAGCTCGGGCCGGGCCGGGTGACGCTGACCGCGACCCCGGACACCGTCCGGCGCGGGCACTACGCGCTGGAGTGGGACGAGGGCGGCCACGCCGTGGTCGGCGAGGTGCTCGGCTCGGGCGGCGGGCGGGTCACCCGGCGGCTGGAACGCGCCGAGTACGGGACGCTCGCCGTCGGCACCGAGGTCCGGATCACCGCCCGGGTGCTGACCGGCGACCCGCGCTCCGCGCTCGGCCTGGACTTCGCGGAGACCGCCGTGGTCGGCGAGCTGGGGGCGTTCCCGGCCTGGCGCACCCCCGGGATCCGCGGCACCTGGGCGGTGCTGATCCACGGCGCGGCCGCCGACCGTTCGCAGGCGCTGCCCGTGCTGCGGCTGATGCACTCGCTGCGGATGCCCACGCTGACGGTCACCTACCGGGGCGACGCCGGCGCCCCCGCGTCGCCGGACGGGCTGGCGCACTTCGGCGAGACCGAGTGGCAGGACATCGACGCGGCGATCCGCACCGCGCTCGACCTCGGCGCGGGCAAGGTGGTGCTGTGCGGCTGGTCGATCGGCGCGACCATCGCGCTGCACACCGCCGCGCACTCCGCCCACCGGGGGCAGATCGGCGGGCTGGTGCTGGACTCCCCGGTGCTGGACTGGGAGGAGTCGGTGCGCCGGGCGGCGGGGTGGTTCGGGGCGTCCCCGATGCTCGCCGAGCTCGGCACCCTCGCCGCGCAGGGCCGCACCGGCGTGGACCTGGCCGGGTTCGCCCGGATCTCGTCCGGCGCCGACCTCGCCTCGCCCGCACTGCTGCTGCAGAGCCCGGACGACCCGCTCACACCGTGGGCGGCGGCCCGGCGGTTCGCGTCCGATCGGGACGACCTGGTGAGCCTGCACCCGGTGCCGCACGCGCAGCACGCGGCGCTCTGGAACGCCGACCCGGCCGGGTACACCGAGGCGCTGCGCCGGTTCCTCACCCCGCTGCTGTGAGGGCCGGGCGGGAACCGGAAGCGGGCCCGCCGCGTCCTCATCTCGGAGTGATCACGCTTCACGCCATGTCCATGCCGGAAAGCGGAGTTGTTCGTCCCGCTTTGGCCCGGCTTGTCCGTCCGTCGTTCGAAGGGTTCGGACAATACTCCGAGACAGCCCGGCAGCCGATGTGACAGAAGGCCCGTGCAAGGGGAAGACTGCACGGCGTGACGTCTCGGAACCCGCGCGACCGTGATGCCCCGCACCCGCCCCACCGCACCGGTGCGACGGTGACCCGTCTGCCCGGTACGGCCGTCGGGCGTGCGGAGGGCACCGTACCCGCAGCCAACCGCCGCCGGGTACCCGCCAAGCCCGGACGAGGCCGAGTGCCCGTCCCGGACGGCTTTCCCGCACCCGCCGAACTCGCCCCGCTGGCCCGCCGGATGCTCGCCGACGCGGTCCGCGTCGCCCGCTGGGCCGGCGAGCTCACCGAGGTCGACAAGCGCGGCGAACTCCTCCCCGAGGACGCCCGCGCCGCCGGCCGCGCCCTCGCCATGACGGTCGGCGCCGCCGCCAACGCCTGGGGTCAGGCGCTGCTGGTCGGCCTGGTCGAGCTCCGCGACGGCGGCGCCGGACCTGGCTGGCGGCTGCACGCCTGGGAACGCGACGACGAGGCGGTGGTCCGCGGCTGGTCCGCGCTGTTCGACGCCTGGACGCTGCTCGCCCCGGTGCCGCCCGCCGCGCTGCGCGGAGTGTTCGCCCAGCTGGCCGGCCAGGCCGTCGACCAGGCCCCGCAGCTGCTGTCCTTCCTGCACCTGGTGGACGGGCCGGTCGCCGACAGCGAACTGCTCGAACTGCTCCGCCGCGGCCTCGACGAGCGCCGCCTCGGCCCGAGCAGCGGCACCTTCCCGCTCTCCCCGGTCCCGCACGCCGCCTCCGCGGTCTCCGCGGTCCGCGGCACCTGCCGGGAGCCGCAGATCGACACCCCGCACTCGTCGGCCGACGTGGCCGCCGTGCTGGACTGGATGCTCGACGGCCTGGCCGCCGTCGGCGCGCTCGGCCGGCAGGACGAGGCCGCCGAGCTCTCCCCGCTCGGCCACTGGGCGGTGCGCGCCAAGCTGGAGGAGATCTGCACCGTCGCGCAGACCGCCGCCGGGCACATCGAACAGAGCGCCCTCGAACTGCTCAGCGCCTGCGCCGACTACAGCCCAGGACCGGCCCGCGCCGAGTTCCGGGCCTGGGTCGCCGCCCGCCCCGCCGACCGGGCCGTCGCCGAACTGCTCGAAGCCGCCCGCGGCGAGGACGCGCTGGTCCGCGGCCTGGCCTTCGAGGCACTGCGGGTGGTGGCCGGCTCCACCGCCGAGCAGGGCGTCCGGGGCGCCGTCGAGGAGGCCGTCCTGCGGCCCTACGCGCTGCTCTGGCTGGCCGAACAGCTGGACGAGGGGGGCGCCTCCCCGGCCGACGTGCTGGGCGCGGAGGACGCCGCCTGGCTGTGGGTGGACACGGCGGCCGCCGTGCTCGACCACGGCGAGACCGACCTGCTGGTCGGCCACGTCGAGGGCGCCTCGGCGGGCGAACCCGTCCGCCTGTTCAACCGCGCCCGCCAGTCCGGCCACCCGCGCGCCGCGAGCGTCCTGACGGCCGTCGCCTCCGTCCACCCCGACCCGGCAGTCGCCCGCGCCGCCCGCCGCAGCGCCTTCTCGGTCCACACCGGCGGGGCGTAGGTTCCAGGCAACGCGAAAGCCCCCCGCTCGATTCGAACGGGGGGCTTTCCGCTGTGCGTGTCAGCCGCGGTTCTCCGCGCGGCGGGCGCGGACCACGCCGACCTTCTCGCCGACCTTGCGGCGGATGACCAGCAGCGGCGCCATCGCGGCCAGCGCGATCTGGGCGAGCGCGCCGATGTGCATCAGGGTGTCGCCGCCGGGCAGGCCCGCGGCCCAGGCCGCCAGGCAGCCGATGGAGACCACGATCCAGGCCACCGTCGCGGTGGCCAGCAGGCCCTGCGGCTTGGGGTACTCGATCCGGCTGACCATCAGGTAGGCCACGCCGAAGATCAGCAGCAGGCCGGGGACGAACGGCGGGTCGAGCAGCACGATCGCGATGACGGTCATGGCGCCCATCGGGCAGGGCATGCCCTGGAAGATCCCCGGCCGCATCTTCACGGCGGAGAACCTGGCAAGCCGCAGCACCACCGCCAGCAGCACGGTCAGCGCGATGAACGCGGACAGTTGCTGGTTGGAGCCGGTGGAGACCAGTCCCCAGACCGCGACGAAGTACGCCGGCGCGATGCCGAAGCTGATCAGGTCGGCGAGGTTGTCGAGCTCGGCGCCGAGCGCGGAGGAGCGCAGCTTGCGCGCCACCAGGCCGTCGAAGAGGTCGCACATGGCGCCGACCAGCAGCAGCGTGACGACGGTGGCCGCACTGTGCTTGACGGGCGCGTTCGACTCACCGGTGAGGTGCGGCATCAGGATGCCGGTGGTGGTCGAGTAGATGGCCAGGAAGCCGCAGACGGCGTTTCCCAGCGTCAGGAAGTCGGCGGTGGACAGGTGCTGGGGGGAGCGGGGCGCGCGGAGTTCGCGGTCCCGCGCCCAGCGGCGGCGGCGCAGTTCGGTGGATTCCTCGTCACCGAGGCCCACTAGGGTTTCCGGATCAGTCACGGTCAAGGCGAGTCACCCCGGCGGTGGTCTTCTGGCCGACCGTGACGCCAACCTCGACGCCCGCCGGCAGGTAGGTGTCGACGCGGGAGCCGAAGCGGATCAGGCCGACCCGCTCGCCCTGCTCGACCTTGGTGCCGGCGTCCATGTACGGGACGATGCGGCGGGCGACGGCGCCCGCGATCTGCACCATCTCGATGTCGCCGAGCTCGGTGTCGAAGTGCCACACGACGCGCTCGTTGCGGTCGCTGTCCTTGTTGAACGCCGGGACGAATCCACCGGCGATGTGCTCGACGGACGTCACGCTGCCGGCCAGCGGCGCGCGGTTGACGTGGACGTTGAGCGGGCTCATGAAGATCGCGACGCGGGTGCGGCCGTCCGGCCACTCGTCGATGGACTGGACCACACCGTCGGCCGGGGAGATCACTCTGCCGGCGCCGATCTCACGCTCGGGGTCGCGGAAGAACCACAGCATGCCTGCGCTGAGCGCGCAGGCCGGCACGGCCGCCAGGGCCCACTTGCCGGAGCGCCGGGTGAGGGCGGTCGTCACGGCGGCGGTGGCCAGCGTGGGAACGAACCAGGGGGTGGCACCGCGCGCAATGGTCACGCGGGGACGCCGACCCTCGGGGGCGAAACCCTGGGCGGAGGTGTGAGGGGACGGGCTGATGGGCATCGAGGACCTTTTGTCGCGGGCCCCGCGCGGGAACACTGAATGGCCCCTGGACGAGGGCCACCGCGGGGATCGAGTTGTGTGGGACGGCTGCTGTCCCGGTGGATGCTATCGGGACCTGCCGGTATCTGGGCAAGCCGCCTGCTAGTCGAACTACGCCTGCCTGCCGAGTCGTGCACCTGCTATGTGTACGACCGTAACCGGACCGGGTCCGGTTCCCCAAGAGGTCCCGGGTCACGGGTGATTCACGTCTCAGTGACACGCCGGTCACAGGCAGTGCGGGGAAGCGGCCGCCCGGCGCGTACCTGGGGAAACGCGCCGGGCGACCGCATCAAGTGCCGTGCCCGCCTGGTCCGGCTGACCAGGCCGGGGGCGGGCACGGACGGGCCGGCGGCGGGCCCGCACGCCCGCCTTTCCGGCCCGGTATCAGGACGGTCTCAGTCGGCGAGCCGGTACTCCTCGAGCAGACGGCGTCCCACGATCATCTTCTGGATCTCCGCCGTACCTTCACCGATCAGCAGCATCGGGGCCTCCCGGTACAGCCGCTCGATCTCGTACTCCTTGGAGAAGCCGTAGCCGCCGTGGATCCGGAACGAGTCCTCGACGACCTCCTTGCAGTACTCGGAGGCCAGGTACTTCGCCATGCCGGCCTCGAGGTCGTTGCGCTGCCCGCTGTCCTTCTTACGGGCGGCCATCACCATCATCTGGTGCGCGGCCTCGACCTTGGTGGCCATCTCGGCGAGCTTGAACTGGATCGCCTGGTGCTCGGCGATCTTCTTGCCGAAGGTGGTGCGCTGCTGGGCGTACGCGATGCCCAGCTCGAACGCCCGGCGGGCCACGCCGCAGCCGCGGGCGGCCACGTTGACCCGGCCGACCTCGACGCCGTCCATCATCTGGTAGAAGCCCTTGCCGGGGACGCCGCCGAGGATCCGGTCCGCCGGGATGCGGACGTCCTGGAGCACCAGCTCGGTGGTGTCGACGCCCTTGTAGCCCATCTTCTCGATCTTGCCGGGCACGGTGAGGCCGGGGACGGTCTCGTTCGGCCCGAAGCCCGGGGTCTTCTCGATCAGGAAGGTGGTCATGTTCTTGTAGGGCGTGTTGCCGCCCTCGTCGGTCTTGCACAGCACGGCGACGACGCTGGACGTGCCGCCGTTGGTCAGCCACATCTTCTGGCCGTTCAGGACGTAGAAGTCCCCGTCCTTGACGCCCTTGGTGGAGATCGCCGAGACGTCGGAGCCGAGGCCCGGCTCGGACATCGAGAAGGCGCCGCGCAGCTCGCCGGCGGCCATCTTCGGCAGGAAGTAGTCCTTCTGTTCCTGGGTGCCGTGCGCGTTGATCATGTGCGCCACGATGAAGTGGGTGTTGACGATGCCGGAGACCGACATCCAGCCGCGGGCGATCTCCTCCACCACCAGGGCGTAGGTGAGCAGCGACTCGCCGAGGCCGCCGAACTCCTCGGGGATGGTCAGCCCGAACAGGCCGAGCTGCTTCATGCCCTCGACGATGGCGGTCGGGTACTCGTCCTTGTGCTCCAGCTCGGTCGCGACCGGAATGATCTCCTTGTCGACGAACTCCCGCACGGTGGCGAGGATGTCCCGCTGGATCTCGGTGAGGCCGTCGGTCTGTGCGAGGCGTCCCATCGTGCGGCTCCGTGACTGCTCAAGAGGGTTGGGGGTTGGGGGGCTCCGCGGCGCGTGGCTGTCGCGGAGCCCCCGGGAACCGGGTAGGGGCTGGGCCGATGACGGCGGCCCGCCCGTCCGGGGTCTGGAAGGGGCGTCAGGCCAGCGGCTCGGGGCGACCGGGCTGCTCGCCGCCGCGCTCCTTGATGTACGTCTCGGTCGGCACCATCACCTTGCGGCGGAAGATGCAGACGACCGTGCCGTCCTGCTTGTAGCCCTTGGTCTCGACGTAGACGATGCCGCGGTCCGGCTTCGAGGTGAGGTTCTTGTCGAGAACGGTGGTCTCGCCGTAGACGGTGTCGCCGTGGAAGGTCGGCGCGATGTGGCGCAGCGACTCGATCTCCAGGTTGGCGATCGCCTTGCCGGAGACGTCCGGGACGGACATGCCCAGCAGCAGCGAGTAGATGTAGTTGCCGACCACCACGTTCTTGCCCTGCACGGTGGTGGTCGCGTAGTTGGCGTCCATGTGCAGCGGGTGGTGGTTCATGGTCAGCAGGCAGAAGAGATGGTCGTCGTACTCGGTGACGGTCTTCCCGGGCCAGTGCTTGTAGACCGCGCCGACCTCGAACTCCTCGTAGGTGCGTCCGAACTGCATCGTCACGCCTCCGGGATCTCGAACTTGCTGGTGCGCTGCATGCCCGCGGCGCGGCCCTTGCCGGCGATGACCAGGGCCATCTTGCGGCTGGCCTCGTCGATCATCTCGTCGCCGAGCATCGCCGAGCCCTTGGCGCCGCCCGCCTCGGAGGTGCACCAGTCGTAGGCGTCGAGGATCAGCTCGGCGTGGTCGTAGTCGTCCTGGCCGGGCGAGTAGATCTCGTTCGCGGCGGCGACCTGGTCCGGGTGCAGCACCCACTTGCCGTCGAAGCCGAGGGCGGCGGAGCGGCGGGCGACCTCGCGGTAGCCCTCCTGGTTGCGGATCTGCAGGTAGGGGCCGTCGATGGCCTGCAGGTCGTTGGCGCGGGCGGCCATCAGGATGCGCATCAGGATGTAGTGGTAGGCGTCGGCACCGTAGCCGGGCGGCTGCTCGCCGACCACCAGGGACTTCATGTTGATGGAGGCCATGAAGTCGGCCGGGCCGAAGATGATGGTCTCCAGGCGCGGCGAGGCGGCGGCGATCGCGTCGACGTTGATCAGGCCCTTGGCGTTCTCGATCTGCGCCTCGATGCCGATCTTGCCGACCTCCAGGCCGACGGTCTTCTCGATCTGGGTGAGAAGCAGGTCCAGCGCGATCACCTGCTGGGCGTCCTGCACCTTGGGCAGCATGATGCAGTCCAGGTTCTGGCCGGCGCCCTCGACGACGGTGATGACGTCGCGGTAGGTCCAGTGCGTGGTCCAGTCGTTGACCCGGACGACCCGGGTCTTGCCGCCCCAGTCACCGTTGTTCAGGGCGTCCACGATGGTGTGGCGGGCGCCTTCCTTGGCCAGCGGGGCGCAGGCGTCCTCCAGGTCCAGGAAGACCTGGTCGGCGGGCAGGCCCTGGGCCTTCTCCAGGAAGCGCGGGTTGCTGCCCGGTACGGCCAGGCAGGAACGGCGCGGACGGAGGCGGTTCACAGTCATTTTGAGAGGTGTTCCTTCCGGGGTCAGCTGGTCGCGGCGGTGGTCGCGGCCCACGGCTGAAGCCTGTTGGCCAGCCGGATCTCGTCCACGATCCGGCCGATGATGGTGGTGATGCCGAAGTCCTTGGGTGTGAACACGGCAGCGACTCCGGCGGCCTTGAGGGCCTCGGCATCCGCTGCGGGGATGATTCCACCCACGATCACCGGCACATCCTCCACCCCGGCCCGGTTCAACCGCTGTATGACGTCGGGCACAAGCTCCGGGTGCGCGCCGGAGAGGATGGACAGGCCCACGCAGTGCACGTCCTCTGCGACAGCGGCGGAGACGATCTGCTCGGGCGTCAGACGGATGCCCTGGTAGACCACCTCGAAACCGGCGTCGCGGGCCCGGACGGCGATCTGCTCGGCGCCGTTGGAGTGCCCGTCCAGGCCGGGCTTGCCGACCAGCAGGCGGAGCTTGCCGGTGCCGAGCTCGGCGGCGGTGGCGGCCACGGCCTCGCGGACGGCGGCGAGTTCGCCGCCCGGCTCGGCGGCGACCGCGACCGGCGCGCCGCCGACCCCGGTGGGGGCGCGGTACTCGCCGAACACCTCGCGCAGCGCGAACGACCACTCGCCGGTGGTGGCGCCGGCCCGGGCGCAGGCCAGGGTGGCGTCCATCAGGTTCTCCTCGGTGACGGCCACCTCCTTGAGGCGGGCCAGCGCGGTCTGCACCGCGGCCTCGTCCCGACTGCCGCGCCAGGCCTCCAGGTTGGCCAGCACGGACCGCTCGGACGCCGGGTCGACCACCATGATGGCGGTGTCCAGGTCGGCGGTGAGCGGGCTGTCCTCGGTGGTGTCGAAGCAGTTGACGCCGACGATCCGGTCCTCGCCGGCCTCGATCCGGGCCCGCCGGGCGGCGTGCGAGGCCACCAGGTTGGACTTCAGGTAGCCGGACTCGACGGCCGGGATCACCCCGCCCATCCCCAGCACCTTGGCGATCTCCGCCTCGGCACCGGCCAGCAGCTCCTCGGTCTTCTCCTCGACCACGTGCGAGCCGTTGAACAGGTCGCCGTACTCCAGCAGGTCCGACTCGTACGCCAGCACCTGCTGGATCCGCAGCGACCACTGCTGGTCCCACGGCCGCGGCAGGCCCAACGCCTCGTTCCAGGCCGGGAGTTGGACGGCACGCGCGCGGGCGTCCTTGGACAGCGTGACGGCCAGCATCTCCAGCACGATGCGCTGGACGTTGTTCTCCGGCTGCGCCTCGGTCAGGCCCAGCGAGTTGACCTGCACGCCGTAGCGGAAGCGCCGCTGCTTGGCGTCCTCGATGCCGTAGCGCTCGCGGGTGACCTTCTCCCAGAGCCGGGTGAAGGCCCGCATCTTGCACATCTCCTCGACGAAGCGGACGCCCGCGTTGACGAAGAAGGAGATCCGGGCGACCACCTCGCCCATCCGCTCGGCCGGGACCTGCCCGGAGTCGCGGACGGCGTCCAGGACGGCGATCGCCGTGCACATCGAGTAGGCGATCTCCTGGACCGGGGTGGCCCCGGCCTCCTGCAGGTGGTAGCTGCAGATGTTGATCGGGTTCCACTTCGGGATGTGCGCCACCGTGTAGGCGATCATGTCGGTGATCAGCCGCACCGACGGGCCGGGCGGGAAGACGTGCGTCCCGCGCGACAGGTACTCCTTGACGATGTCGTTCTGGGTGGTGCCGGTGAGCCCCGCGATGTCCGCGCCCTGCTCCTCGGCGACCACCTGGTACAGCGCCAGCAGCCACATGGCGGTGGCGTTGATGGTCATCGAGGTGTTGGTGCGCTCCAGCGGGATCCCGTCGAACAGGGTCCGCATGTCGCCCAGGTGCCCGACCGGCACGCCGACCCGGCCGACCTCGCCGCGGGCGAGGACGTGGTCGGAGTCGTAGCCGGTCTGGGTCGGCAGGTCGAAGGCCACCGACAGGCCGGTCTGGCCCTTGGCGAGGTTGCGCCGGTACAGCGCGTTGGAGTCGCTCGCGGTGGAGTGGCCGGCGTACGTGCGCATCAGCCAGGGGCGGTCGCGTTCCTGAGCAGCCATCAGATGTCCCGGAAGAGATTGATCTTGTCGAGGTGCTTGGCGCGGAACTCGTGGTCGCGCACGCCCAGGCCCTCCTGCGGGGCCAGGCAGAGCACGCCGACCTTGCCCTGGTGCTTGTTGTGGTGCACGTCGAGGGCGGCCTGGCCGGTCTCCTCCAGCGTGTACACCTTGGACAGGGTCGGGTGGATCTTGCCCTTGGCGATCAGGCGGTTGGCCTCGAACGCCTCGCGGTAGTTGGCGAAGTGCGAGCCGACGATGCGCTTCAGCGACATCCACAGGTAGCGGTTGTCGTACTGGTGCATGTAGCCGGAGGTGGAGGCACAGGTGACGATGGTGCCGCCCTTGCGGGTGACGTAGACGGACGCGCCGAAGGTCTCCCGGCCCGGGTGCTCGAAGACGATGTCGACGTCCTCGCCGCCGGTGAACTCGCGGATCTTCGCGCCGAGGCGCTTCCACTCGCGCGGGTCCTGGTTGTTCTCGTCCTTCCAGAACTTGTAGCCCTCGGCGGACCGGTCGATGATCGCCTCGGCGCCCATGGCCCGGCAGATGTCGGCCTTGGCGTCGTTGGAGACCACGCAGATCGGGGTGGCGCCGCCGGCCAGCGCGTACTGGGTGGCGTACGAGCCGAGGCCGCCGCTGGCGCCCCAGATCAGCACGTTGTCGCCCTGCTTCATGCCCGCACCGTTGCGCGAGACCAGCTGGCGGTAGGCGGTGGAGTTGACCAGGCCCGGGGAGGCGGCCTCCTCCCAGGTGAGGTGCTTGGGCTTGGGCAGCAGCTGGTTGGTCTTCACCAGCGCGAGGTGGGCCAGGCCGCCGAAGTTGGTCTCGAAGCCCCAGATGCGCTGCTCCGGGTCCATCATCGTGTCGTTGTGGCCGTCGGCGGACTCCAGCTCGACGGACAGGCAGTGCGCGACGACCTCGTCGCCGGGCTGCCAGGCGTTGACGCCGGCGCCGGTGCGCAGCACCACGCCCGCCAGGTCGGAGCCGACCACGTGGTACGGCAGGTCGTGGCGCTTCGTCAGCGGGGAGAGCCGGCCGTAGCGCTCCAGGAAGGAGAAGGTGGAGACCGGCTCGAAGATCGAGCTCCACACGGTGTTGTAGTTGACGGCGCTGGCCATCACGGCGACCAGGGCCTCGCCCGGGCCGACCTCGGGCAGCGCGACGTCGTCCAGGTGGAGCGACTTGCGCGGGTCCTTGTCGCGGCTGGCGAGGCCGGCGAACATCTGCTCCTCGTCCTTGTGGAGCGTCACGGCCCGGTAGGACTCGGGCAGCGCGAGGCCCGCGTAGTCGGCGGACGTGGCGTTGCCGCTGAGGATCGCGTCGAGAATTTCCTGCATGGCTGCCTCCGAAGGCGTACCTGTGCGAGGGTCACAGGGCGTCTGGGGGAGCCGGGAGCGGACACCGGCTTCGCTGAGGGTCTGAGGTCTGGGGTACTGCGGTGGTGCGACGGATGGGTGGAGTCGCGAGCACATGTCCCCAGGGTGACGGGGACACCGGACGACGGCGCGCCGAGGTGGGGAGCCGCGGCGCCGCGACCGGTGGCAACAAAGTAGTGGCACCCTGTGCCACTCGTAAAGACACAGGGTGCCAACTTCTGGCGTGAGCCAGGACACTCGGCTCAGGGGGTTGACGGGAACACGCGAAGGCCCGTTCCCGAAACCGGGAACGGGCCTTCGATTCTGTCTGTCACCTGCGGAAACTGCCTGGATTACAGGGCACTTCGCCCGGCCAGCGCGGCCCGGATCGAATCCACCACGGTCTCCAGCGGGGCATCCGTGCGGGCCACTGTGATCAGCACCTCACCGCTCGGGCTGGCACTCAGTGCGCTCACGGCCGCCGGGTCCTCCGGCAGCACTCCGTCACCATTGGCACCCGGTGCCAAGGTGGTTCCGCGGCGGCGGGCACCGCTCGGCGGGGTCGGCCAGAACGTCCCCCGGATCACCTCGAAGGAGTGGTCGAGCTGCGCCTCCACGTCGCCGTACCCGCCGGCCCGCAGCCAGCGCCGCAGCACGTGGTTGTGCGCCGCGACCACCGCCGCCGCCGACACCTCGGCCAGCATCGAGTCGTCGTCCCCGCCGCGCTGCCAGCCCGGCGGGGTCTGCTCGGCCGCGTCGAACCGGCCCAGCAGGTACCGGGTGAACAGCCGCTCGTACCGGGAGACCACCGCGATCTCCCGCTCGCGCAGCGCCGGAACCTGCCGGATCAGCTGGTAGCGGGCCACCGACATGTCCGGGGTGGAGGCGTACATCCGCAGCACCTCCTTGATGCCCCGGCACACCACGTCCAGCGGGTGCTCCTCCGGCTCCGCGCTGGCCAGCAGGTCCGCCACCCGCACCAGGGTGTCGTCGTGGTCCGGGAAGATCGCCTCCTCCTTCGACCGGAAGTACCGGAAGAAGGTGCGCCGCGCCACGCCGGCGGCGGCCGCGATCTGATCGACCGTCGTCTCCTCGTACCCCTGGGTGGCGAACAGCTGCATGGCCGCTGCCGTGAGGTCCTGGCGCATCTGCAGCCGCTGGGCGGCGGCCCGGCGACTGCCCGGCCCGGACTCCACCCCCGACCGCGACTGGTCCGGCCCGGCGGCCGGCTGCTGCTGCTGGGAAAGCGAGGTCTGGCGATCCATGTCCGGAACGCTACACGCACCCGGTGCCGCCCCCGCCGGCCTGGCCCTGCGCACCGGCACCGAGGGCGGCACCACGGCGGGCCGCGGCCACCGCGAGGAGACCGCGCCGGACCCCCACGGGGGCCTCGGCACAGCCGGGTTGACGCCCCCGGCGGGCGACGGCCGCGGGCTCGGCGAGGACGCCGGACGGCCGGTCATCGCCGCGCGTGGTCGCGGAAACCGCGGCCGGTCTTGCGGCCCAGGCAGCCCGCCGCCACCAAGTGCTCCAGCAGTGGCGCGGCCGCCAGACCCGGCTCCCGGAACTCCTGGTGCAGCACCTTCTCGATGGTCAGCGACACGTCCAGGCCCACCACGTCCAACAGCTCGAACGGGCCCATCGGGTAGCCGCAGCCCAGCTTCATTGCGGTGTCGATGTCGTCCACCGTCGCGTAGTGCTCCTCCAGCATCCGCACCGCGTCGTTCAGGTACGGGAACAGCAGCGCGTTCACGATGAAACCGGCCCGGTCGCCGCACTCCACCGGGTGCTTCTTCACCTTCCCGCACAGCTCCAGCACCGTCGCCGTGACGTCCTCGGCCGTCAGCACCGTGGAGACCACCTCGACCAGCTTCATGGCCGGCGCCGGGTTGAAGAAGTGCATGCCGATCACGTCCTGCGGACGGCCGGTCGCCGTCGCGCAGGAGATCACCGGCAGCGAGGAGGTGGTGGTGGCCAGCACCGCGCCCGGCTTGACGATCTTGTCCAGGGTGGTGAACAGCTCGCGCTTCACCGCGAGGTCCTCCGCCACCGCCTCCACCACCAGATCGACGTCCGCCAGATCCTGGTAGCCGCCGGCCGGGGTGACCAGCGCCAGCGCCGCGTCCCGGGCCTGCTCGGTCAGCCGGCCCTTGGCCACCGAACGCTCCAGCGACTTCGCCAGCTGCGCCTTCGCCCGCTCCGCCTTCTCCTGGCTGCGGGCCGCCAGCAGCACCGGGAAGCCCGCCTTCGCGAACACCTCCACGATGCCGGTCGCCATCGTCCCGCTGCCGCACACGCCGACACTGCGCACCTCGCGGCCGGCCGGACGGGCCTCTGCCTCCGAGGCCTCCTCGGCGATCACGTGGGACGAACCCGGGGCCTCGTACGTGTAGAAACCGCGGCCCGACTTGCGGCCCAGCAGACCCGCCGCGACCAGCTGGCCGAGGATCGGCGCCGGGGCGTGCAGCCGGTCCCGGGACTGCTCGTACATCGCCTCCAGCACGGTGCGGGCGGTGTCCACACCGATCAGGTCCAGCAGCGCGAGCGGGCCCATCGGCAGGCCACAGCCCAGCCGCATCGCCGCGTCGATGTCCTCCCGGGTCGCGTACCGGGACTCGAACATCGCCGCCGCCTGGTTCAGGTACGCGAACAGCAGACCGTTGGCGATGAAGCCCGCCCGGTCGCCCGCCGCGACCGGCTCCTTGCCCAGGTCGCGCGCCAACTCGGCGACCTGTTCGGCCGCCTGGGGCGATGTCAGCACCGTGCGGACCACCTCGACCAGCTTCATGGTGTGCACCGGGTTGAAGAAGTGCACCCCCAGCACCCGCTCCGGGCGGGCGGTGGCCGCCGCGATCCGGGTCACGCTCAGCGCGGTGGTGCCGGTCGCCAGCACCGTCTCCGGCGGGCAGATCCGGTCCAGCTCGGCGAACAGACCACGCTTCAGCTCAAGGTCCTCCGGGACCTCCTCGATCACCAGATCCGCCTGCGCGGCCGCTGCCAGGTCGTCACCGACCTCGATCAGCGCGAGCAGCGCGGCGCGCTCCTCGGCAGTCAGCCGCTCACGCGCCACCGCCCGGGCGGTGGACGCCTCGATCCGGGCCAGCGCCCGCGCCGCCTGCGACGGACCGGCCTCCACGCCGATCACCCGCCGGCCACTACGGGCCACCGCCACGGCCACCCCGGCACCCATGGTGCCCAGGCCGACCACGGCAACAGTGGGGAAGGGACGCTCCATTGACCAGACTCCTTAGTCATGGGCCCGCGCCGACGGCCCCCGCCACCTGCCCGGGCATGCCGGGGGTACGACGGGGGAGGGTGCGCCGACGGCGCGGGAGAAAAGGGGAACGGAAGAAGAACAGCGGCGACCCCGCGCTACGGACCGGTCCGCTCCGGTTCCGTCGAGGGGCAGTGCCGTGGTGCTCAGGCGCTCCGACAGATCATGAAGCGACGCCGACGCGCACACAGAGAGAAGAACGCAACCGCCCGGTGCGGCTCCCGAAGCCCGGCGCTGGCGCGTGCCGACACTGTAGCCCAGCTACTGGCGGGTAGGAAGAGGCAAACGCGCTTCGCGCGACGGCGGTTGCCCCTACCTTGCCCGCATGACCAGCGAACGTCCGCAGATGTTCCCCAGCCAGTTCGAAACGATCGCGGAAGCGGCGGAGAGACATGACGTGACATTCGAGTTCGTCACCGGAAAGCTCCGGGTCAAGCCGATGCCCGACGGCGACCACGCCGAGATCGTCATGTGGCTGATCGAGTGCTGCATGACGCAGCGGCCGGATCTCCGCCTCCACCCCGGGCGGCGCGTGCTGCTCTCCGGTGACTGCCGCACCAAACCCGACGCAGTGCTTGCCCACCGGCGCGCGTTCGCCGCCCAGGGGGAGTGGTCCGATCCGGCGGAGGTGCTGATGGCGGTCGAGGTGACCTCCCACGATCCGCACGCCAACAGGTGTGACCGGGAGGAGAAACCGGTGGCCTACGCCAAGGCCGGCATCCCGGTTTTCCTTCTGGTCGACCGGGAGGCCGGGGCCGTCACGGTGTTCAGCGAGCCCGGGGGTGGCCGCTACGGAAGCGTCGTGACCCTCACCCACGGGCACACCGTGGAGGTGCCGGAACCGGTGAACGTCACTCTCGACACCGAAGTCCTCAAGGAATTCGTCCGCTGACACGCGAAACGGCCCGTCCGGAGGGTTTCCGGGCGGGCCGTTCGTGTGTGGTTGGGGGTCAGTGCGCCATGACCGGGACGGCGTCCTCGATCTCGGAGGTGGACTCGTGGTGTTCGGGCTTGCCGGCGTTGATCAGGGTGAAGGCGGTGAGGGAGGCCAGGGCCAGGATGCCGACGGCCCACCAGATGGCGGTGGAGTAGGAGTGGACCTGGGCCTGGAGGGCGAACAGTTGCGGGTCGGTGGCGGTGGCGGCGTGGGCCTTGGCCCACTCGGTGCCGGCGCTGTGGGCGACGGTGCTGAGGAGGGCGGTGCCGATCGCGCCGCCGACCTGCTGGGAGGTGTTGACCATCGCGGAGGCGACGCCCGCGTCGCGGGGCTGGACGCCGTAGGTGGCCAGGCTCATGGCGGGCATGAAGGCGGTGCCCATGCCGAGGCCCATCAGGATCAGGCCGGGCAGGATCTGCCAGTAGGAGGTGCCGACCTCGATCCGGGTGAGGATCAGCAGGCCGAGCGAGGCGACCAGGAAGCCGGGCGCCATCAGGTAGCGGGCCGGGACCCGGGTCATCAGGCGGGCGCCGATCTGGGTGGAGCCGGTGATCATGCCGGCCACCATCGGGAGGAAGGCCAGGCCGTTGACGACCGGCTTGTAGTGCAGCACACCCTGCATGTAGAGGGTGAGGAAGAGGAACAGGCCGAACATGCCGATCACGGCCATGCCGAGCGAGAGGTAGACGCCGCCGCGGTTGCGGTCGGTGAGCACGCGCAGCGGCAGCAGCGGGGCCTTGACCCGGCTCTCGACCACGACGAACGCGGCGAGCAGCACGGCGGCGGCGACGAACAGGCCGATGGTGGAGCCGTCGGTCCAGCCGGCGCTCTCGGCGCGGGTGAAGCCGTAGACCAGGGAGACCAGGCCGGTGGTGACCAGCAGTACGCCGGGGATGTCGAGGCGGTTGCGGTTCAGGCTGCCGGCGGGCTCGCGGATGACCAGGACCGCGCCGGCGATGGCGGTCGCCGCGAACGGGATGTTGATGTAGAAGGTCCAGCGCCAGTTCAGGTACTCGGTGAGGGCGCCGCCCAGGATCAGGCCGAGCGCGCCGCCACCGCCGGCCACCGCGCCGTAGATGCCGAACGCCTTGGCGCGCTCCTTGCCGTCCGAGAACATCACGGCGAGCAGCGACAGCGCGGCGGGGGCGAGCAGCGCGCCGAACACGCCCTGGAGGGCGCGGGCGCCGAGCAGCATGGCGGTGTTGACGGCGGCGCCGCCGATCGCGGAGGCCGCGGCGAAGCCGACCAGGCCGAGTATGAAGGTCCGGCGGCGGCCCCACAGGTCGGCGACCCGGCCGCCGAACAGCAGCAGTCCGCCGAAGGCCAGGGCGTAGGCCGTGATGACCCACTGGGTGGTGCTGTCGGCGAAGCCGAGGTCTTCCTTGGCGCTCGGGAGCGCGATGTTCACCACGGTCGCGTCGAGGACGACCATCAACTGGGCCAGCGCGATGAACATCAACGCCTTCCAGCGGCGCGGATCCGGCTGGAGGGTTTCGGACATGGAGGTACCCACCTGTGAGTGCGAGAGCGTACGAAGCAAGCGAAAACTGGCAGGCTGCCCGGTCGGGCGCCTGTCGGAAGAATGGGAGTGCCGGGGGTCGGCGGCCTGGAACGGCGGGGTTTCAGGCGCGCTGGCTGAGGTCCTCCATGGTCACGGCGTGGCCGGGCAGGGCGGACGGGGAGATGGTGCGCAGTCCGTCGAGCAGGATTTGCAGGTGACGGTGGACCAGCGGGTGCAGGTCGAGGCAGTCGGCTCCGGGGAGCGGGCGGGTGAGCTGGGCGACGGCGACCACCAGGTCGCCCGCCCCGATGTCGGTGCGGAGCAGTCCGTCGGCCTGCGCGCGGGTGATCAGGTCTTCGGTGGCCTGCTTCATCTCGGCGCGGGCGTCGGTGAGTTCGGGGTCGTGCGGGTCGATGGTGCCGGACAGCAGGGAGCACAGCGCGCCGATCCGTTCGTCGGCGGCGGCGTGCACGAAGCGGCTGAGCGCGGCGAAGGAGTCGGGCTCCTCGGCGGTGGCCGCGTGCGCGTGCGCCACGATCCGGTCGATGACGGCGAGCGACACCTGGTGGATCAGCGTCCGGCGGTCGGCGAAGTTCCGGTAGAGCGTGGCGTTGCCGACGCCGGCCCGGCGGGCGATCTCGTCGAGCGGGGCCATCGCCCCGTGGTCGACGAAGGCCTCGCGGGCGGCGGCGACGATGCGCGCCCGGTTGCGGGTGGCGTCCGCGCGCCGGCGGGGAGCGGTGACGGTGGTCATGGTGCGGTGCTCCCTTCGAGCGGGCGGAGAGGTTCCGGAAGAGCGGGGAGGGACTCCCCGTTTCTGCTTGGACAGGGTTTCAAACGGGGACTTGGTCCCCGGAATTTCATCATTCGATGTGACTCGCATCACGTTTGAAACCTCCACGGACGGGTGACCTCTCGGCCGAGTCGCCCGGGCGCCGCATCGCCGCAGGCCAGCATGGGCGCATGAGCACCGTGAAGCCGCGCACCGAGCGCGCCGCCGAGGCCCGATTGGCCGCCACCCGGATCGAGGCCGAGGGCGTCGACGGGGTGATCGTCAGCTGGGTCGACAACGCCGGCGTCACCCGGGTCAAGTCCGTGCCCGTCCGCGGCCTGGAGAGCGCCGCCCGGTGGGGCGTCGGCGCCTCGCCCTGCTTCGACCAGATGCTGGTCGACGACTCGCTCGCCCCGTCCGGCAGCGCGCTCGGCGACCTGCGGCTCGTCCCCGACCTGGCCGCGCTGCGCCGGCTCGCCGCCCAGCCCGGCTGGGCCTGGGCGCCCGGCGACCGCTGGACCCAGCAGGGCGAGCCGCACCCCGGCTGCCAGCGGCAGTTCGCCCGCCGCACCGTCGAGGCGCTGGCCGAACGCGGACTCACCGTGCAGGCCGGCATCGAGGTCGAGTGGATCGTCGAGGGCGGCGAGGCCGGGCCCGCGTACGGCATGCGCCGGATGATCGGCAACAGCGACTACCTGCGCGACCTGCTGCGCACCCTGCGCGAACAGAAGCTGACGGTGCTCCAACTGCACCCCGAGTACAGCGACGGCCAGTTCGAACTGTCCGTCGCCCCGAGCGGCCCGGTCGAGGCCGCCGACACCGCCCTGCTGGTCCGGCACACCGTGCAGGCCGTCTCGCTGCGGCACGGCCTGCGGGCCAGCTTCGCGCCCGTCGCCACCCCCGGCGGCGTCGGCAACGGCGGCCACCTGCACCTCAGCCTCTGGCGCGACGGCCAGAACCTCGGCCACGGCGGCAGCGGCCCGCACGGCCTCACCCGGGAGGCCGAGGCGTTCCTCGCCGGAGTGCTGGCCGAACTGCCCGCACTGCTCGCGCTCGGCGCCCCGTCGGTGGCCAGCTACCTGCGGCTGGTCCCCGGCCACTGGGCCGGCCCGCACCGCTGCTGGGGGCTGGAGAACCGGGAGGCCGCGCTGCGGCTGATCACCGGCTCCGCGCCCGAACAGGCCAACGCCGAGGTCAAGTGCTTCGACGCCGCCGCCAACCCCTACCTGGCCGTCGGCGGCGTGCTGGCCGCCGGCCTGGCCGGCCTCGGCGACGCGCTCCACCTGCCCGCCGAGACCACCGGCGACCCCGACGGCGTCGCCGAACGCCTGCCCACCACCCTCGGCCAGGCCGTCGACGCGCTGCGCAAGTCCGAGGTGCTGCGCGCCGCGATGGGGGAGTCGCTGTGGCAGTCGGTGATCGACGTCCGGGAGGCGGAGATCGCCCGGTTCGCCGAACTCGGGCCGGGGGAGATCGTCGAGGCGCTCCGCTACCGGTACTGACCCGAGGCCGGCGGGCGCGGCTCACTTCGGGTGCGGCACCGTCCAGCCCGGGCAGGTCGCGATCGCGGTCAGCTGCTCGAGCGTCAGCAGCGGGGGCCGGCCCGCGTCGGGCGAGCCCGCGCCCGCCGGGTTGACCGCCGTCACGCGGACCCGGTGGCCGTCACGGCCCAGCACGTCGACGATCGTCTCGGTGGCGCCCTGGGCGTTCGGGACGGGGCGGCCGGTGACACTGCGCACGCGGGTGCCGTCCGGCTGCGCGGGGGCGTCCGCGAACCAGGCCTCCACCGACGGTTCCGCCTGCTCCTCCACCACGGTCAGCTCGACCATCCGGTCGCCGGCGGCCAGCATCGTCCGCTGCATCGGGCCACCGGGGCCGGTGCTGGACACCACCTGCAGGCCGGCCGGCAACAGGTCGGGCTGCTGCGCCCGCTCGGGCGGGTCCTTGGGTGTGACTGCCGGTCGGAGCATCGCCTTGAAGGTGCGCCAGCCGGGGTCGGTGGCCAGCGTCCGGAGCCGGTCGACGGTCAGCAGCGGGTCCGGCCGGGTCGAATCCCCGGCGTGCGTCGCGGAGTTGAACGAGGTAGCGGTGACCCGCGTCCCGTCCGGGGCGTCCACCTGCACCTCGGAGTACCTGTGCGGGGCCGGGCCCGGGTCCGCGCCGGTCCACTGCGTGACGGCCACCTTGGTGCCGTCGTCCTCGGCCGTCTGCACGCACGTCACGCCCTCGATGTCGTAGCCGGCGCACGAGTGCGCCGGTCCCCACCCGGTGGTGTTCGTGATGTCCAGCGTCAGCAGGCTCGGCCCCCGGCCGTCCTCCAGGGTCAGTTGCGCGTTCGCGGAGCCGAACGGGGCGAGCGTCGCGCCGAACGTCGAACCGTTGGAGCGGACGATCCGCAGGCCCGCCGGAAGCCGCTCCGCCACCGCCGACACCAGGTGCGCCTCCTCCGGGATCCCCGCGTCGGACGGACGCGAGTCCGCCGGGGTGGGCGCGACGGACGCCGCCGGGCCGACGCTGTCCGTGTACAGGGCGTTCGGCAGGACGACCGCGGTCACCCCGCTGACGGCCAGCACCGCGGCGGCCGAGCCCAGCGCCAGCCGGCGACGGTGGCGGCGGCGGCCCCGGGCCGCGCCGACCATGGCCAGCAGCGGGGTGTCCGGGACGAAGCTGTCCCCGGTCTCGCGGAAGACCTGGCAGAGCCGGTCCTCGAAGTCTTGCTCGGGCAGTGCGGGCATGCGTGATCACCGTCTCCGGGAACGAAAAGGAAAGAACAGGGGCGGTGCCGGCGGTGGTCAGTGCGCGGCGAGGTCGGTCAGGCCGTCGCCCAGCAGGACCCGCAGCCGGGCCAGCGCCCGCGAGGACTGGGAGCGGACCGCGCCCGGGCGGCAGCGCAGGATCGTCGCCGTCTCCTCGACACTGACGTCCTCCCAGTAGCGCAGCACCAGCACCGCGCGGTCCCGCGGCGCGAGTTGGGCCAGCGCCTGGAGCAGCGTCATCCGCAGGGTGCTGTCGTCGCCCGTCGGGTCCGGCAGGTCGGGGAGATCGGCGGTCGGACGCTCGCGCGAACTGCGCCGCCGGTGGTGGTCGATGAACTGCCGGTACAGCACCCCCTGCGCGTAGCCCGCCGGATTCTCTATCGCCCGGCCGCCGAACAGCCGCCCCGGCCGGCGCCACACCACGTACATGCGGCTCAGCGTCTCCTGCACCAGGTCCTCGGCGAGGTGGGTGTCACCACCCGTCAGCAGGCACGCCGAACGGTACAGCGGGGCCGACCGGTTGGCGGCGAACTCCGCGTACTCCAGGTCGCCGCTGCGCACTGCTGCTCCTGCCACGTCGATGTTCTCCCCGGCCGTGCATCTTGTTCACCCGTCAGACGTGACGGGATGCCGAGAATGTCACGGGGTCGGCGCGGAAATCTTTCCGGGGGAGCTCAGCGGGCGGGCCGCTCGCCCGCGCCGCGGCAGAACGGGCACGTCCGGCTGCCCTGGCAGTCGCCGCAGCGGACCCGGCCGTCGGTCCGCCCGCCCCAGGTGACGCCGCCCATCACCCAGCCCCGGCCCCAGCAGCGGTCGCACGCGCACCGCCCCTCGCACTCCGGGCACAGCTCGTAGCCCGGCTGGACGTCCTCCGGCGCGAGCAGCGGCTCGGGGCGGACGAACACTTCCGGCTCGTACAGCGCCATCGGCTCCAGATCGGCCCGGCACAGCGTCAGGCCGCGCACCGGGTTGATGTGCAGCCGGATCGTCATTCCGTCCCGCCGGGCGTGCAGTACCGCCGAGCCGGTCTCGGTGTGCTCCACCGTCCGCTGCCAGTCGGCGAGTTCGGCCTCGGCCCGGGCCAGCAGGCCGGGGTCGGCCGGCTGCGGGTCGAGGACGACCTGACGGTGGTGGGCGAAGCTCAGCGGATTGCCGAACGCGGTGATGTCCGGATACTCCGGCAGCACGGCCGGCGGCGCCACCCCGGGCGCCAACGCCTCCAGCACCGCCGCGAATTCGGCGTACAGCCGCTCGCCGCGTCGCTGCAACTCCTCCCGCGCCCCGGGTATCTCCTCGCCCGACATCGCCCGCCCCTCGCCTCGAAGTGCTGTCAACTGGCCGGGGGCGTCCGGGTGTTGCTCGGTACGCGCGCCGGGCGGGGCCGATTCTAGGCACCAGGTGCCGCCGGGCGGGGCGTTTTGGCGAGCTGCGGTGGTTCGCGGAACGGCCGGACGGGCTGCCGCGGCGAGTGGTACGAAGATCGAATGACGAGTTACTGGCTGGGTGAACGCATACGCCTGCGGGCGGTCGAGACCGAGGACGGGCCGCTGCTGGCCCGCCTGTCCGAGCAGGAGGAGCGCCTCGGCGACCTGCTCAACCCGCCGCGCTCCACCGAGGGTTGGCAGGCCTTCGCCCGCGAGCACGCCACCGCCGACCCGTCCGGCGACACTTACGTCCTGATCGTCGAGTCACGCACCGACGGCACCCCCGTCGGCTCGATCGGCGTCCACCGCGCCGACCCGCGCAACGGCTGGTTCGAGTACGGCATCACCATCGCCGCCGAGCACCGCCGCCGCGGCTACGCCGGCGAGGCCGCCCGGTTGGTGATCCGCCACCAGTTCGAGGAGCGGCGCTACCTCAAGGCCACCGCCAGGGTCTTCGCCCACAACCACCCCTCGCTGGAGCTCCAGCACCGCCTCGGCTTCACCGAGGAGGGCCGCTTGCGCCGGCACGTGCTGCTCGCCGGCCGCCCCACCGACGTGGTGCTGCTCGCGCTGTTCGCCGAGGACTTCGCCGCATCACCGAGCTGAGCGGCCTGCTGCCGAGCGCCCTGCACGTTTCTGCACGATTCAGGGCGCCGGATCAACGGACCGGCGGCGGCGCGAACGGCCCGTGCAGGGCCGCCCACTGCAGCAGCAGGACGGTCTTGCCGTCGGCGATCCGCCCGTCCCGGGTCATCGCGAGCGCCTCGGCGAAGGGGAGTTCGAGCACCTCGATGTCCTCGCCGTCCTCGGCCAGCCCGCCGCCGGGGCCGGTGCGGTCGGCGGGCCGGTAGGGGGCGGCGTAGAAGTGCAGCCGCTCGGTCACCGAACCCGGGCTCATGAACGCGTCCAACACGTGGGTGAGCGGGCCGAGTTCGACGCCGAGCTCCTCGGCGCTCTCCCGGCGGATCGCGGTGACCGGGTCGTCGTCGTCCAGCAGGCCGGCCGCGGCCTCGATCAGCATGCCGTCGGGGTGGCCGTTGACGTACGCCGGGAAGCGGAACTGCCGGGTGAGCAGGACGCGGCCGCGTTCGGTGTCGTACGGCAGCACCACCGCGCCGTTGCCGCGGTCGTAGGTCTCGCGCTGCTCGGTGGTCCAGCGGCCGTCGCGGCGGCGGTGGTCGAAGGTGGTGCGGCGCAGCACGTGCCAGCCCTGCGAGGTGAGTTCGACCTGGCGCACCACCACGTCCGGATTGCCGCGCAGGTCGCGCCCGGCCCGGTCGAGGCCGGTGCGGCCGCGGTGGTCGGGGACGTCGATGCCCGGGCGTCCGTTCATCGGGCCACCTGCGGTGCGCGGCGCGGGAGTTCGGACACGTCGATGCCCGGGCGTCCGTTCATCGGGCCACCTGCGGTGCGCGGCGCGGCAGTTCGGACACGTCGTGGTAGACCGGCAGGCCGCGGCGGCGGGCGGTGGCGACGTCCTGGTCGGCGCCGGCCGAGTCGCCGGGCAGCCGGAGCACGGCGTCGCAGCGGGCGAGCAGCCGGTCGGCGGCCGGGTACAGCACCTCGTCGGCGAGCGGGTCGGTGGGCCCCGCGCCGGCCGAGCGCAGCACGGGCAGCGCGATCCACTCGCCGATCACCGGCAGGTGTCCGGCCGCGAAGACCGGCCAGGCGGCCGCCTCCAGCCGGGCCAGGTTGGCGGCCATCGCCTGCGGGTCTCCGTCGGTGCCGGAGCGGTACGGTCCGGCGATCAGGACGAGCATGGGTGTGTCGGTGTCGGTCATGGGGCGTTACCATACACGCAGAAACGTGCAAGAACAGGAGAGAACGAGAAATGCTGGCTGCTGAACGGCGCGACCACCTGCTCGCCCTGCTGGCCCGCGAGGGCAAGGTGGTGGCCAAGGACGTCGCCGCCGACCTCGGCATCTCCGAGGACAGCATCCGCCGCGACCTGCGCGACCTCGCCGCCGAAGGACTCTGCCAGCGGGTCTACGGCGGCGCGCTCCCCGCCTCGCCCGCCACCGCCGGCTACGCCGAGCGGCAGTCGGTGACCCCCGACGGCAAACGCCGGGTCGCGGCCGCGGCCGTCGAACTCGTCCGTCCCGGCAGCGCCGTGATCCTGGACGGTGGCACCACCGCGCTCGCCGTGGCCGGCCTGCTCCCGCCCGACCTCGACTGCACCGTGATCACCCACAGCCCCACCGTGGTGGCGGCCCTGCTCGAACACCCGCGGGCCGAACTCTTCCTGCTCGGCGGCCGGATCTTCAAGCACTCCGCAGTCGCCTGCGGAGCCGCCGCCGTCGAGGCCGCTCAGAACGTCTCCGCCGACCTCTGCCTGCTCGGCGTCACCGGCGTCCACCCCGACGCCGGCCTGACCACCGGCGACGCCGACGAGGCCGCCATGAAACGCGCCCTCGCCGCCCGCGCCGCCGAAACCTGGATCCTCGCCTCCGCCGAAAAGATCGGCGCGGCCTCCCCCTTCCGCGTCCTCCCCTGGGACCGCATCACCGGCCTGATCACCGACGCCCCCCCGACCCACCCGGCCCTGGAACGCCTCACCGCCGACGGGGTCGAGATCCTGACGGCCCGTTGACGGCCTCGCGGCCGGGCTGGACAGGCCCTCGGCGACGCCTCGTCTAGTGCCGCGGCAGGCAACCTTTGCCCCGTCGCGGCCCGATGCATCCCGCCTGGACGCACCGCCAAAGCACCCAAGTACACCCAGTACGAGGGCGCTTCGGCGGCA
>NZ_JBICXW010000012.1:0-56210 GCF_043200475.1 Kitasatospora sp. NPDC048407
TGACCTCGGCGATCTGGCACAACGACCGAGCCGGTCAGCCAGTTATGCGCTCGCTGACCGCCTACGACCACTAACCCTTCGCATCATTCATCTAGCCCTTCCGGCGCCGGCTGCGCACCGGCGACACCCACCTGCTGGGCTACGGCTTCGACGAGTCGCCGTCGCCGCAGCCCAGCCGCGAGTACGTGCGCGGCTTCAACGCGGGCGCCGGCCAGTACGTGCTCCAGGTGACCTTCGACCCGGCCGCCCTCCCCGTCCGCTGCGACCGCTTCACCCGTCGCACTCCCAGCCAGTCCCCGCTGGAGACCGAGGAGTTGACCCTCGACGGGCACCACTGCGCACACCTGGGGGCCGAGGGGCTGCCGCCCTGCCTGCTCGGGCTGCGCTGGGACTGGGAGTAGCAGACCGCTGGCTGGTGCTGCACTAGCTAGTTGGTGATGCGGCCGCCGGCCACGTCGACCGTCAGCCCCGTCAGCCAGCCCGCGCCGTCGGAGGACAGGAACAGCGCGGCCTCCGTCACGTCCGTCGGGGTGCCGAGCCGACCCAGCGGGTGGGTGGCCGCGACCTTGCTCTGCACCTCGGCGGGCATCCGGGCCTGCACCCTCTCGGTCAGGATCACCGACGGGGCCAGGCAGTTGATCCGGATGCCGTGCGGCCCCAGCTCGGTGGCCAGGTGCCTGGTCAGCATCACCACGCCCGCGTTGGCCACCCCGTACGCCAGGTTGGCGCCGCTGGGCTGGCGGCCGGCCGCCGAGGACATCGTCAGGATGGAGCCCGCGCCGCGCGCCAGCATGCCCGGCAGGAAGGCCTGCACGGTGAGGAACACCGAAGTCAGGTCGGAGTCCAGCACCTCGCGCCAGCGCTGCTCGGTGAGCTCCGCCACCGGCACCGGGAAGCCCTGGCCGCCGGCGAACGCCGCCAGCACGTCGACCTCGCCGAACCGCTCCGTCACCGCCTGCCGCACCTCGTCCAGCGCCCGGCCGTCCGTCACGTCGGCCACCGCGGACATCGCCTCGCCGCCCGCGCCGGTGATCTGCTCGACCACCGCCGCCAGCGCCGTCGCGTCCCGGCCGACCACGCACACGGCCGCGCCCTGGGCGGCGAACGCCCGCGCGGTGTGCGCGCCGATCCCGCGCGAACCGCCGGTGACCACCACCGTCCGGCCCTTCAGCTCCGCGTACATTCCGGTCATCTCGCTCAACTCCCCATCGGTCGGTCGTCGGTGCCGCGGCGGCGGGTCTTCGGCAGCAGGGCGGCCACGAACAACAGCCACACCAGGCCGCCGAACCGGACCACCGGCAGCAGGTACATGAAGCCGTCCGCCAGCAGGGCGAACAGCCCGAGCATCGCGGCGGCGGCCACCACCAGGCCCGCCCACGTCACGGCGCGGGGCAGCAGGTCGGCGAGCATCGCCGACACCGAGACCCCCGCCGCCAGCAGGCCGAAGCCCGCCGCGAACGCGGGCCCGCCCGCCAGGAAGGACACGTCCGCCAGCGCCCGGCCCAGCGCGGACGGCGCGTCGGCCGGCAACCGGCCGCCCGCCCACGCCCCCGCCGCGCTCAGCACCAGCGCGGACGACGCCAGCACGCCGCCGACCAGCGTGATCGCCGAGCCGGGTGCGGTGATCCCGAGCGCCCGCAGCCGCCGGTAGAGCAGCGCCGCGCACAGCGCCAGCGGCACCGACGCGGCGAGCAGCAGCAGCGCGCCCAGCCGGGCCGCCCCGCCGTGCTCCTGCGCGTACCGCACCACCTCGGCGCCGGTGGCGTCCGGATGCGGGGTGGCGCGGTTGACCACCGTGTAGGCGACCGTCAGCGCGGCGACCGAGACGGTCGGCGCGAGCAGCGGCGGGCCGGTCTGCGGGCGGCTCTTCGGCCGTCCGGCCGGGGCCGGGCGGGGCTGGGCGGTGGTGCTCATGGTTCCTCCCGTGGCGTTCGTCGACACGCGCCGATCGATACACTCCGAATAATGATTACACCGTGGAACGATTGTCAAACGGGTACGATGTCGGCATGAGCATGGATCGAGCGGCGGACCAGAAGGACTGGCACGGCGGCCCCCCGCAGGGCCCACCCGGCCCGGGCGGCCCGCCCGGCGGCGGGGCGGCGTTCCTGCTGGCCCAGCTCGGCGCGCACGCCGCCGAGCGGTTCGCCCAGCGGATCGCCGAGCTCGACCTCACCCCCGCGCAGGCCGGCCTGCTCCGGCTGCTGGTGCAGAACCCGGGCCGCAGCCAGCGCGAGCTCGCCGACGCGCTCGGCATGCCGCCCAGCCGCTTCGTCCCGTTCGCCGACGGCCTGGAGCAGCGCGGCCTGATCGAGCGGCGCCGCAACGCGGAGGACCGCCGGCTGTATGCCCTGCACCTCACCGACCAGGGCCTGGCCCTGCTGGCCCGCCTGCGCGACACCGCCATCGCCCACGAGCAGGACGTCACCCAGGCCCTCACGCCCGAGGAGCGCACCCAGCTGGTCGCCCTGCTTGGCCGGATCGCCGCCCAGCAGCAGCTCACCCCCGGCGTCCACCCGGGCTACCGCACCCTGCGCGGCCGCTGACGCCGCTGCCGTTTCTCGCGCCCGGGCATGCGAAAGGGCCCCGGGGGGTCTTCCCCAAGGCCCTTTCGTGGCGCGCTACTTGACCGCGACCTCCGCTACTTGAACGCGACCTCGGCCGCGTCGTTGACCGGCCGGTAGCCGAGGCGCTGGTAGATCGCGTTGCTGACGGGGTTGGACAGGTCGGTGTACAGCAGCACCTCGTCCGCGCCGCGCGACTTCGCGTGCACGGTGGCGGCGGCCGTCAGCGCGCTGGCGTAGCCGTGGCCGCGGTCGGCGGGCGGGGTGTAGACGGGGCCTATCCGGGACATCCCGGCGACGGCCGGGCTGGCCCCGGCGAGCGCGACCACCCGCTGGTCCTCGGTCTCCCACAGCACCAGGGTCTCGGCGGCGATCCGCTGGTCGGTGTCGGCGAACGGGTCGCCGGGCGGCCGGACCTCGGCCTCCACGCAGAAGTCGACCAGCCACCGGGCGACGGTCTCCCGGTCGGCGGGCGCGGCGAGCCGGGAACGGCCGGCGGGCGGGGCCGGCGGGGGCGTCAACTCGCCGAGACGGAACAGCCGTTCGTTGCGCTCCAGGTACCAGTTGACGCCGGTGGTCCGGTGCCATTCGGCGGCGAAGGCGAGGGTGGTGCCGTGCTCGCCGGCCACCATGTCGGGGCGTTCGCCGTCGGCGGCGAGCCGGCGGGCCAGTTCCTCGGCGGCGGCCACCGGCATCCGGCCGAGCCGCGGCCCGTACGGCGGGGTGCGCAGGCAGGCGCCGGCGACGGCGCCGTCCGGGCCATGCCACCAGCCGAAGCGCGGCGGCTGTTCGCCGTACGCGTGGAGGCCGTCCCGGGTGAGGCGGTCGAGGATGGTGAGCAGCACGGTGTTCTCGACGGGGTCGGCCGCGAGGAACTCCCCGGCTGCGCTGCGGAAGTCGTCCAGTGACGTGGTGAGTGTCCAGCCCATGGCGCATCCTCCCCCGCCGACGCCGCCGTTGACCAGCACTTTCCCGGCCAACGGCGGCGCCACTGCTCACTGGGCGCGCAGGCGCTCCGTCAACTCGGCGACGTCCGCGGTCGGTTGCTCGCAGACGAAGTGCCGGCACACGTACGCGGCGGGCTTCCCGCCCAGCAGCGGACGGTCGGCGAGCAGCGGCACCTCGGTGTCGCCGACCTCGCCGACCGCGACCACCGCGCCGGGCGCGGTCGAACGCAGCGCGGCCAGGTGCAGCGCCGCCCGCCCCGCGTCCCCGGCCGGGCCGACCACCGCGACCTCGCGCGGCCCGTCCAGCAGCGCCTCCGCGACGGCCAGGCCCCAGCCGGTGAACCTGGGCGCGCGGGTTCCGAGCGACGAGACGATGCCCAGCGCCCGTTCGGCAGCGGTGCGGTGACGCTCGGAGCCGGTGTACGCGGCGTACGTGAGCAGCGCCCCGGCGGCGGCCGTCCAGCCGGACGGGGCGGCGTTGTCGGTGGGGTCCTGCGGGCGGCGGATCAGCTGCTCGGCGTCGTCGGCGGTGTCGTACAGCGCGCCGGACTTCTCGTCGGTGAAGTGCAGCAACACCAGGTCGAGCAGCTCCCCGGCGAGTTGCAGCCAGGACGACTCGCCGCCGACCGCGTACAGCGCGAGGAATCCCTCCGCGGTGTCCGCGTAGTCCTCCAGCACACCCGCGTTGGCGCCCGCGACGCCGTCCCGGGAGGTGCGCAGCAGCCGCCCGTCCGCCGTGAGGTGCACGGCAATCAGCAGGTCGGCGGCGCGCTCGGCGGCCTCGATCAGGTCCGGGCGCTCCAGCAGCGCACCCGCCTCGGCGAGGGCGGCGATCGCCAGGCCGTTCCAGGCCGCGACCACCTTGTCGTCCCGGGCCGGGGCCGGACGCTGCGCGCGGGCCTCCCCGAGCTTCTCCCGGATCTCCCGGTACTTGGCCAAGTCCTCGGGGTCGCGCAGGAGTTGCAGCACCGACGTGCCGTGCTCGAAGGTGCCGGTGACGTCGAACAGCTCCACCGCGAGGGCGCCGTCCGCCTCCCCCAGCACCTCCGTCAACTGCTCGGGCGTCCACGCGTAGTACGCGCCCTCGACGGTCTTCCCGCTCGCCTCGTCCAGCGAGTCGGCGTCCAGCGCGGAGGCGAACCCGCCCTGCGGGGTGCGCAGTTCACGCAGCAGGAAGTCGGCGGTCTCCAGCACGACCCGGCGGGCCTGCTCGTCGCCGGTGGCGCGCCACAGGTGCAGGTACACCCGCAGCAGCAGCGCGTTGTCATACAGCATTTTTTCGAAGTGCGGCACCGTCCAGGTGGCGTCCACCGCGTACCGCGCGAACCCGCCGCCCAACTGGTCGTACATCCCGCCGCGCGCCATCGCCTCGCAGGTGCGCTGCACCATCTCCAGCGCGGCCTCCGACCCCGTCCGGGCGTGGTGGCGCAGCAGGAACTCCAGCACCATCGACGGCGGGAACTTCGGCGCCCCACCGAACCCGCCCCGCCGCTCGTCGAACGACCGCGTCAACTCCACGACGGCCGCGTGCAGTTCACCCTCGCCGGGCGGCTGCGCGATCCCGCTCCCCACCGCGTACACCGAGGCCCGGTCCGCGAGATCCTTCCCGATCCGCGCCGCCACCTCCGAGACCTCGGCGCGCCGCCCCGTCCACGCCGTGTCCACCCCCTCCAGCACCTGCCGGAACGACGGCATCCCGTGCCGCGGCTCCGGCGGGAAGTACGTCCCGAAGTAGAACGGCTCCTTCTCGGGCGTCAGGAACACGGTCATCGGCCACCCGCCCCGCCCCGTGGCCGCCTGCACCGCCTCCATGTACACCGCATCGACGTCCGGCCGCTCCTCCCGGTCGACCTTCACCGCCACGAACCGCTCGTTCAGGTACCCGGCCGTCGCCTCGTCCTCGAACGACTCGTGTGCCATCACATGGCACCAGTGACAAGCCGCATACCCGACGGACAGCAGAACGGGCACACCCCGCCGCTCCGCCTCCTCGAACGCCTCCGGCCCCCACTCCCACCAGTCGACCGGATTGTCGGCGTGCTGCTGCAGGTACGGAGAGGTGGCGTGGGCCAGACGGTTCGTCATGACGGCAGTATCCAGGAGCCCGGCGCTCCACGGGGTATCCCCCGCGCGCCGTGACCGTCCGCGACAGCGGGACATGTGGCGAGCACGGAAAACACTGCTGTAACACCTGGGCGCTATGCGACGGCACGACCCTGGGCGGCAAGTCGAGCCCGCCAGTAGCTGGCGGCGTCCTGCCCTGACAGCATTGCGGTCACCTCGTCGGTCCGGTTGAACACGGCAGCCGGTGTCCTGCCCTCGATGTAGGACTCGAGACCGAGGTCGAGTGCACACCCGCTCAGAAACTCGGAGTACTCGCGCACGGACTCGACGATCGCGAAGCCGACGGGATTACCGTGTACCAAAGCATTCCGGACACGGCCACGTCTTGCCTCCAACACAGCACCCTCAGCGGCATAGTCCTCCGCCAGGACGGAATATGCGACGTGATCGCTCACGCTGTAGAGCATCCGTCTGATCCAGGCGCGTTCGGATTCGATGCGGCAGACCAAGAGCAAGTCGTCAGACCGGTCTGCGACGAACAAAAGCCACGGACGCGACGGATTGCTCGCGAACCACTCGCGAGTGAGCTCACGGACCAAATCATGCCGATCCCCACCGCCGAGCAGGCACATGTGGACGGCTCGCTTCACATCAGTAAGCCACCGCGTATGTGGCCAGCGTTCGCCGAGGAGACCGAACAAACCGCTTGGCGCGAGCACCGCATACGCAGCGATATGTTGCACGACGCGGTCCGCGAGAGGGATGACGCTGCGGATGTCCGCTAAGGGAGTGGTGTCGGTGCCATCCTCGGCGAGCTTCGAGGAGGTGTTCACCAAGATGCGGCTCAACGGTTACTCACAGCTGCCTGTGCTGAGCGGACCTCGGAATCTGCGGGGTGCCGTCACCTGGGAGTCCATCGCACGAGCGCGCTACGCGAACCCCGAGGCCCCCTTCTCCGATGCCATCGTCGCCGCTCACGCGGTCAGCTACGCCGACCACCTGATCGATGTCCTGCCCGACCTGGAACGGTTCGGCTTCCTCTTGGTCAAGGACCAGACGAATCAGATCGCCGGCATCATCACGGTCGCCGATGTGGCCGCCGAATACGGCGCCACGGCCCGGCCGTTCCTGCTCATCGGCGATCTCGACCGGCAACTGCGCCGGGTCATCTCGGAGAGCCTGGCCCTCGCGGAGGTGATCGAGCTCTGCGATCCGGACGGACGCCGGAAGCTCTCCGCCTTCGATCAGCTGTCCTACGGGGATTACCAGCAGGTCCTGGGCAATCCGGAGCAGTGGGACAAGCTGGGCTGGCCGTTGGACCGCAAGTCCTTCACCGCCCGCCTCGACGAACTGCGGGAGATCCGAAACGAACTGATGCACTTCAACGACAAGGACAAGGCCGGCGACTCGGCGATACCCATGCTCCGCAACGTGATCGAGCTACTGCGCGAACACAGCGGTTGAGGTGCGGCGGTTGCGAGGGCGCCTATGGAGCGCCGAAAGCCCTCGCTCCCTCATAAACTCTCCGTGTAAAACCGGCTGTGGTGGGCTGTTCAGCTACATCACCGAGGCCGTCAGGCATCAACTCGCCATGGACGGGCTCGCCGAGATCGTGGCGTCCCACGAGGAGGAACACGGCGCGCTTTCATTGAGCAGGAGATCGAAGCCGCTCATCGTGAGCTGTTCGGAGACGAGAACGCCGAGGATGTCGAGCGGGGCGCTGCATGAAGGAGCAGCCGGCCCGCTCGCTGGTGCTGGACTCCGAGGTACTCTCCCTGCTTCTGCGCAACGATCGCAGGATGGCGGCTCGGATCGAGGCGTCACGGCAGGCCGGAGTCCCTGTCCTCGTGTCTATGCTGACCATCGTTGAAGCTGTGCAAGGGAAGACTGATCCGGCGCGCTTGAAATAGGCACTCTCCCGACTGCAGGTGGAACCGGTCAGCCAGGAGGACTCCCTGACCGCGGTGGCGCTGCTTCAGGACGCAAGCGGGCTGCACGGGCACAGGTACGCGATCGACGCCCTCGTTGCCGCGCTCGCGCTCCGTGTCCCAGCCTCCGTGATCGTTCTGACCTCCGACCGGGACCACTGGTCGAAGCTCTGCGGGAAGCGCGTGATCATCAGAGAGGTATAAGCACTGGGGACAGCGGCGTACGCTGGGCCCAGCAGCACCGAGCCCGTCGAACCCCCGAGGAGGCGCGGCGATGACCGCCGAGATGGTCGCTCCTGAGTGGATGCACCAGCAGATCACCGCGGACGAGTACGACTCCTGGTCCGCGGAGCAGTGCGCGGGTATCGAGATTGTGGACGGGATGGTCGTCATGAGCCCGAGTGCGTCCAAGCGGCACAACCGCCTGGCCCGGATCCTGGCGAACGCCCTGGATGCAGCCGCCGGTTCGGACTGGAACGCCGACACGGACTTCGACGTCCGGTTGCAGGACGTGCCCCTCACCAACCGGCGGCCCGACGTCGTGGTCTACCGGGCTGAGACCATCGACATCACGCCCACCCGCCCGGAGCACGTTCTCCTGGTCGTCGAGGTCGTGTCACCGGGTTCGGAGACCACTGACCGCATCGTGAAGGTGGATCAGTACGCCCAGGCCGGCATCGCTTTCTACTGGCGGATCGAGCAGACCGCCAACGGCGTTCCCCTCATCTACACCTACATCCTCGACCCTGCGAGCCGGTCCTACCGCGACGCCGACATGTTCACCGGCACGATCCGGACCGCCGCTCCGTTCGCGGTCGAGATCGACCTCAACACGATCTGATCCGCACTCAGGACATGTAGACGGCCTGACTTCGGGCGAGGCTGCCAGCCGGTCCTCGGCCAGGCGTCCACCTCCCCACACAACCACTCACCATTCGTGTCGATTCCGGCACTCACTGGAAACGCCCCAGGCCGGAACTACCCGGTTGTACACATTCACTGGCACCAGTGACAAGCCGCATACCCGACAGACAGCAGAACGGGCACCCCCCGCCGCTCCGCCTCCTCGAACGCCTCCGGCCCCCAGGGCCGAGACGGTTCGGCATGTGCCCATCCTGACGCATCGGGAGTGGTGCCGGGGGCCGTGACTCACGGCTCGGGGGTGGGGTGGGTCGGCTCGCCGGGGTCGGTGCGGCGCCAGGTGAGGATCCAGGTGGCGGTGAGGAGTGCGCCGAGGCCGGCCAGGGCCATGGCCCAGCCGGTGCCGGTGAAGGCGCCGATGGTGCCGAAGAAGGCGGGGCCCAGGCCTTGGAAGGTCATGTTGCCGGAGCCCAGCAGGCCGAAGGCCTGGCCTTGGCCCTGTTCGGGGAGGGCGGCGAGGAACTCGCGTTGCAGGCCGAGGCCGTAGGCGAAGCCGCTGCCCGAGAGCAGGAGCAGGGCGGCGGAGAGCGGGCGGCCCGGGTCGGCGGCGAAGCCGGCCAGGGGCAGGCCCATGAGGGCGATGAGGGGCACCACCATGCGTTCGCGGGTGGCGGGCCGCAGCCGGCGTCCGACGAGGAGGTCGCCCAGCAGCATGCCGACCGGCAGGGCGGCCATCAGGACCGCGTAGGAGCCGGACGGGAAGCCGTGGCTGCCCGCGTAGGCGATGATCAGGCCCTCCGCTCCGGCGACGAACGCGGACGGGAGCCACTGGGCGAACAGCAGCCGCCGGACCGGGCGGTGGCGCAGCAGCGCGCCGGTGCCGCGCAGGCTCGTGCGCATGGCGCCGCCGCCGCCCGCTTCGGGTTCCGCCGCGAGCCGTGGCAGCCGCAGCCGGACGGCGGCCGCGCAGAGCAGGTGCATGACGGCCCCGGCCGCGAGTGCCGCGCGCGGGCCGACGGCCGCGACGGCGGCGCCGCCGAGGGTCAGCCCGAAGAGCTGGGCGCCGCTGGAGGCCATGCTGTTGAGCGAGCGGCCCAGCACGTACGCGTCGCCGCTCAGCCAGCGGGCGACGAGCCGTGCGGAGGCGCCGCCGAACGCCGGGGTCGCGAGGGCGAGCACCGCGACGACGGCGAGGCCCGCCGCGACGGGCATCCGCACCAGGGCGAGCAGGGCCGCCGCCGTGCCCTCCAGCAGGTAGCCGCCGGCAATCAGTGCCCGGGGCGGGAACCGGTCGGCGAGGGAGCCGAACAGCAGCGAGCCGAGGAGCTGCGGCAGGAAGCCCGCGCCGAAGGCCAGCGCGCTGAGCAGCGCGGAGCCGGTGCCGGAGTAGACCAGTGCCGAGAAGGTGGTGATGCGCAGCGAGTCGGCGGTGATGCCGATGGTGCGGGTCAGAAAGAGCAGCCGGAATCGGGGCTCGGCGAGCACCTGGCCGTAGGTGGTTCGCGGCGCCGGGGCCGGCAGCGGCGGGGATGCGGTGGTCATGCCCGGCAGCCTGGTGCGGGCCGCGCGGGCGTGCGAGAGATTCGCCCGGGGACGTAAGGTCTGGCGGCGTGCTCCGCTTCACCGCCACCACCGAGGACCTGCTGCACAGCCGGTTCGCGCTCTCCCCGGCCTTCGAGCTCTGCGGACTGCTGCGCCGGTTGAGCGGCCGGGACGCGGCGCTGCCGGCCGACTGGGCGGCGCGCCTCGCCCCGGGCTTCGCGCGGCTGCGCGGCGAGACGCATCTGGACGCCGTGCTGGCGCTTCAGGTCAGCACGGCGGGCGCCAACTTCGTCGCCCCGCCGCCGCGTGGGCTCGCCCAGAGCTGGGCCGACGATCTCGCGGCGATCCGGTCCACGCCGGTCGCGGTGGCCCGCGCCGAGATCGACGCCGTGCTGCGCGGGCGGGCGGGCGGTGACCTGGGTGTCCGTGATCCGCGGGTGCGCGAACTGCTGGAGTCCGACGGCGTGGTGGAGACGGTCGCCGACGCGCTGGACCGCGCCTGGCACGAGCTGCTCGCCCCGGACTGGCCGCAGCTGCGGGCGGTCTGCGAACGCGATGTCGTGCACCGGGTCGGGGTGATCGGCGAGCGCGGCTGGAAGGAGGCGGTCGAGGGCCTGCAGGACGGGCTGGCCTGGCAGGGACAGCACCTTGCGGTGCCGCTGCGCCGCGCGTACAAGGACGTGAGCCTCGCCGGGCAGGGGCTGCTGCTGGTGCCCTCAGTGATGGTGTGGCCCGGTGTCGCGGCCTTCCACGAGGAGCCGTGGCCGAAGGCCCTGATCTACCGGGCGCGCGGCACCGCCTCCCTGTGGGAACGGGCAGCGCCCGATCCGGCGGCGCTGGCGGCGCTGCTCGGGCGCTCCCGGGCGCGGCTGCTGGTGGAGCTGGGCGCACCGGCCAGCACCAGTCAGCTGGCCCGCAGCCTCGTGATGGCCCCCGGCGCGGTCGGCGACCACCTGGCCGTGCTCCTCGCGAGCGGGCTGCTGGCGCGCACCCGGTCCGGCCGCTCGGTGCTCTACCGGCGTACGGCGCTCGGGGACGCGCTGGTCGGCGGCGCGGCGGGCCCGTGAGTCGTCCGGCAACGCTCCAAGTCGGGACCACCTGGTTGCGTCAAGTCATTGGCACCAGTGACAAGCCGCATACCCGACGGACAGCAGAACGGGCACGCCGCGCCGCTCCGCCTCCTCGAACGCCTCCGGCCCCCAGGGCCACCACTCCACCGGATTGTCGGCATGCCGCAGCAGACACGGCGACGGCTTTCGGGTGGGTCCTGGGGGCTCGGCGACAGGTCAGCGGCTCCGGCGGTGCGGGGCGCGCGGCCGGGGCAGGAGGATCCCGGCGGCACCCGCCGGGTCGGCGGCCGGGTCGGTCGGGGCCGTGAAGCCCTTGACGGCCCGGTTCGGGGCGGGCGCGGCCCTGCGGGGCTTGGGCGCGGGCTCCGGCCGGCGGGCCAGCCTCCCGCTGATCATCGACGCCGCGCGGCTCACGGCGTCGGCCAGCGGGGGGATCAGCTTCGCGTCCAGGGCGGTCACCGCGACCGCGGCCACCACCTGGCCGGACGCCGAGTGCACCGGAGCCGCCACGCACGACAGCGAATCCACGCACTGCTGGTAGTCGAACGCGAGCCCCCGCTCCCGGACCCCGGCGACCTCGCGCGCCCAGGCGGCCTCCGTCCACCCCGCGGGCCGCTTCGGTACCGGGGCGGCCGCCGCCAGGACCAGTTCGGCCGCGCTGCCGGGCGGCAGGACGACCCCGGAGTACAGCGGGAAGACCTCGTCCACCTCGCCCCGCATGCCCCCGACGACGATGATCTGTCCCGCTTCGGGCACCGACAGGCTCAGGCTCACCCCGCCGCTGACCGCCGCGAGTTCTCGTAGCGGCTGGGCCGCTGCGGCGCGCAGCGCGCGCGCCGGATGCCAGGCCTGCCCGAGCCGGAACGTCCGCGGGCCCAACCGGTAGCGGCCTTCGTGACTCTGCACCGCGCCCAGTGCGACCAGCTGCCCGAGCAGCCGGTGGGCGGTGGCCTTCGGCAGCGCGGCGTCGCTCGCCAGCCGGGTCAGCCCCACCTCGTCGGTGTGCGCTAGTACCTCCATGAGTGCGAACGCGCCGTCCAGCACGCCGCGCCCCTCGGCGCCGGATCTCGCCATGAGGGCCCCCCTCTCATGCCGGGCCGCCGATCGGACGGCCCCACAACTCCCCGTTCGGACCAGGTCAGTTGGGGTTTCGGTATGGGTTCCCTTCAGTCGCCGGTCCGTTGAACGGACCCGATCATTGCCCGCTCGCGATGATCGCGCCACTGTGTTTTTCATCCGGGAACGGAACGCCGGAGCTCCTGCGGAGCTCAGGCGGGCCGTCCACTCGCACCACACAAGGAGGCAGCTATGAGCTCCATCAAGACGAGCGCCAAGCAGTTCAAGTACGTCATGGGCGCGCTGACCGCGGTCTTCTTCGGCGCCTGCTCGGCCAGCTGACGTAGAACCCCGGGGGTGGGGGCGGCGAGCCGCCCCCACCCCTTCGTCCTGTTCGAGGTACGAGGGAGGCATCAGTGCTGGAGACCGCTGTCCGGCAGGTGCAGGTGGCCACGGCCATGGTGTTCGGCCGGCGGCTGAACGTACGGGCCGTGGAACGGCTGGTCGCCGACGCGCTCGTCACGCTGGAGGAGTTCGGCTCGCTCGGCGACGACGTCGACGAACTGGCCGACGGACCGTTCACCGATCCGGCCGAGCGCCGCGACCTGCAGAACCGGGCGCTCCAGCGCACCGTGCGCAGGCTCGCCAAACGCTCGCCCTTCTACCGGGAACGGCTCACCGGCGTGGACCCGGACGGGATCACCACCGAGACGCTCACCCGCATCCCGGTGACCCGCAAGGCCGACCTGCTCGCCCGCCCCGCCGACTTCCTCTGCAGCGACCCGTACCTGGTGACGCAGACCACCGGCACCACCGGCGCGCCGGTCCAGATCTGGCTCTCCCGCTACGAGATGGAGCTGTGGCCCGCCCTGATCGCGCTGTCCCTGGTGCTCCGCGGCGACCTCGGCCCCGGCGACCGGATGCAGATCAACCTCAGCTCGCGGGCGACCGCCGCCGTGCAGGAGGACGTCGAGGTGTGCCGCCTCGCCAACGCCGCCTGTCACGTCGTGGGACAGATCCCGCCCGAGGAGTCCGTCGAGCACCTGCTCGGCCGCTCCGGCCCCCGGCCGACGGTGCTCACCGGAAACCCCAGCTACCTCGCCCGCATGGTGAGCGTCGCCCGCGAACGCGGATACGGGCCGCAGGACTTCGGGCTGCGCGCGGTCTACGCGGGAGGGGAGATGCTGTCGCGCAACCTGGCGGCCGCCTTCCGCGAGACCTTCGGCGCACGCACCGTCGGCGACTCCTTCGGCATGACCGAACTGCTGCCCGTCAGCGGCCGCACCTGCACCCACCATCACCTGCACATCGACCCCAACATGGGGTACACGGAGGTCCTCGACCTGGAGACGGGCGAGCCCGCCGGGCCCGGCCGCCTCGGCGAGCTGACGGTCACCCCGTACTTCCCCTACCGGGAATGCATGCCCGTCCTGCGATACAACACGGGTGACGTGGTCCGCACCCTGGACGGCGAGCCCACCTGCGAACTCGCCTCGGTCCCCGCGGTCTCCCACATCCTCGGCAAGGCCGGACAGCTCTACCGCACCGCCGACACCATCGTCACCCCGCGCGACCTCGTCGAGGCGCTGGACGGCACCCCCGGCCTGCCGTGGCCGCTGCGCCACCGGGCCGAGATCACCGACCGGGGCCGGCTGCACGTGGAGGTCGTCTCCAAGGAACTCGGCGCGGCCGACGTGACGATGCGACTGCGGGCCGAGGGCATCGACGCCGACGTCACCGTCCTGCCGCTGGACGACGCGGAAGCGGCACTGCGCTTCCCACTCCGCTGCGACCTGCTGGAGCACACCTTCACCCGGAGCCACGCATGACGGTCTTCTTCCAGCTCGCGGTCAGCTGCACCCTGGCCCTCGCGGTGTGCGTCGGCGCCGTCGGCTACTTCCGCACCGTCCGCACCCCCCGGCCGCCGATCGGGGTCTTCAACGGCGCCGACATCTTCATGATGATGGGCTTCGTCCTGGCGCTGCCGTACCTCTACCTGGCGCTGCCCGGCGCGGTCCTGCCGGCGGTACTCGCGCTGGCCTTCGCCGGCGGGCTGTCCGTCGGCTACCAGCCCGTCATCGGTGACGGACGGCTGCGCTGGGCGCTGATCGCCACGCTGATCGCGGCCGTGCTCGGCACCCACCTCGCCTTCGGCGACACCGCCGCGCCGTACTGGATCGCCAACAGCTGCGTCGTCGGCCTGGTCGTCGTCTCCGCCACCAACATCAACGTCCAGGGCGGGATGCGGCTGAAGAACGTCGCGTGGTTCCTGCTCGCGCTCGCCGCCTACGACGCGTTCTTCGCCTGGGTCGTCCCACTGACCGAGGAACTGTCCGACGCGATCCAGGGCTACCCCTTCGCCCCCGCGGCCGGGCTCCGCATCGGGGAGAACCTCGGCTCCGTACTCGGCATGGGCGACCTGCTGGCCTACGCCCTCTTCACCACCGCCGCCTACAAGGCCTACGGCAAGGCGGGCCTGCGCACCGGAATCACACTGGTCGTGCTCTTCGGCGCCGTGGCCCCGGTAGCCACCCTGCACCTCATCGACGCCGTCACCGGGCACCCTGCGGCCCTGATCCCGGCCCAGGTCTTCTTCGGCCCGGCAGCCTTCATCGGCCACCTCCTCCTCCGCCGCCGGGGCCCCGAACGCCGGATGGCCGAACTCACGTTCCGCCGCGACCGGATCGGAACCCCGGGCCGGCAGCCGGCCCGCAGGTCACCGGACCTGGCGGCCCCTACCGCGGCCGGAAACGGGACGCGAGGGGCGGTTCAGCAATAGGAGACCTGGACGATGTAGATCTGCTCGTGCCGAACGACCGTCAGGTACTCGAACATGCCCGGTATGCGCCGCGGATGATCTCGCTCACCGCCAAGGCGTGACCGCGGGGCTGGGCGGACACGGACTTCGACGTCCGTCTGCAGGACGTGCCGCTGAACAACCGGCGCCCGGACGTGGTGGTGGACCGGGCGGACGCCATCGATGTGGCCCCGAACAGGCCGGAGCATGTGCTGCTGGTGGTCGAGGTGGTGTCGCCGGGGGTCGGAGACCACGGACCGGGTGGTGAAGGTCGACCAGTGCGCGCGGGCCGGGATCGGGTTCTACTGGCGGGTCGAGCGGGCCGCGACGGGGCTGCCGCTGGTGTACACGCACGTGCTCGACCCGGCGAGCGGCAGTTGTCGCGACGGGCCGGTGTTCACCGGGGAGGTGCGGGTCGCGGCGCCGTTCGCCGTGGAGGTGGATCTCACCCCGTGAGGGTCACTCGTCCTTGGGGTCGGGCTGCTCGGTGAAGTCGATCTTCTTGAAGCGGTCGTTCATCGACTTCAGGAGGAACCAGGTGGCGATGCCGAGGGCGGCGAAGACGACGAAGCCGAGGAGGCCGGGGGTGACCTTGGTTTCGTCGAGGGCGAGGTCGGCGGCGAGCTGGGTGACGTTCACGGGGGTGCTCATTCATCCATGGTGACCCGGCCCTACGCGGGCCGGGTCACCGGGGGTGGGTCGTACGGGTTACTTCCGGAGGCCGGCGAAGAGGTCGGTCTCGGGGAGGTCGGTGTCGATCAGGGACTTCGCGAGTTCGTAGTCCTCGGTGGGCCAGACGTCGCGCTGGATGTCGATCGGGACGCGGAACCAGGGGCCGTCGGGGTCGATCTGGGTGGCGTGGGCGATCAGGGCCTTGTCGCGGATCTCGAAGTACTCTCCGCAGTCGACCCGGGTGGTGATCTCCCGCTCGGCGCGGCCGGACTTCTCCCAGCCTTCGATCCACTCGCCGTAGGGCGAGTCGTGGCCGTTCTCGGTGAGGTAGGCGTGCAGGGCGCGGATGCGGCCCATCGGGAAGCCGTGGTTGTAGTAGAGCTTGAGGGGCTGCCAGGGCTCGCCGGCCTCGGGGTAGGCCTCGGGGTCTCCGGCGGCTTCGAAGGCCGCCATGGTGATCTTGTGGGTCATGATGTGGTCGGGGTGCGGGTAGCCGCCGTTCTCGTCGTACGTGGTGATCACGTGCGGGCGGAACTCGCGGATCAGCTTGACCAGGGTGCCGGCCGCCACGTCCACGTCCTCGAGGGCGAAGCAGCCCTCGGGCAGCGGGGGCAGCGGGTCGCCCTCGGGCAGGCCGGAGTCGACGTAGCCGAGCCATGCCTGCTGGACGCCGAGGATCTCCCGGGCGGCGTCCATCTCCTTTCGGCGCACTTCGTGAATGTTCTCCTCGACCCACGGGTCGCCCTGCAGCTTGGGGTTGAGGATCGACCCCCGCTCGCCCCCGGTGCAGGTGGCGACGAGGACCTCCACCCCCTGGGCCACGTACATCGCCATGGTGGCGGCGCCCTTGCTGGACTCGTCGTCCGGGTGCGCGTGTACCGCCATCAACCGCAACTGCTCGCTCAACGCCTGGGTCCCTTCCAGGTAACAAAAAATGTCCGCTTCGTCGGGCCGGCTCCCCCGCCGCCTCTGGCGCGGACGTGCCCCTCCTATAGTGACGGACTGGAGGGCGCGTCCATTCCCGCGGACGGCCGAGCGTTCCTCCGCGAAAGGACCGAGCCGCGCCATGGACCAGAGCCCTACGCCCCAGCAGCCCCTCGCGCCCCCGGTGGGCCGCTACAGCCGGTCCGACGACCGGACGACCGACCGCCGGCTGCGGATCGCCGGTGTCGTGTTCGGGGTGCTGCTGGTGGGCCTGATCGCCTGGCTCGGCACGTCCTACCTGCTGCGCGAGACGAAGCTGAACGGTACGGTGCCGACCTTCCAGCCGGTGTCCGACAGCGAGCTCCAGTTGCAGCTGTCGGTGCGCAAGAGCGAGGGCACCTCCGGCGTGTGCACGGTCCGCACGCAGGGCGCGGACGGCGCGGTGGTCGGCCAGTCGGACTTCCAGATCCCGGCCGAGGGCACCAGCTACGACAAGGTCGTGACGCTGCGGACCACCTCCCGGGGCTCCACCGCGGAGCTGCTCGGCTGCACGCCCAACAAGTAGCGGCCCGCCCGAATAGGCGCCGGAAGACGCCCGGAGCCGCCGGAAGGGTGAGCGAACGCTCTTTGCTCCGCTCACCCTTTCGAGCGCATAGTCGAAGGTGCGGGACGGCCTCGCCCCCCGCAGCCCTTCCCGCCTGTACGGGGAACTTGTTAGGCTCGTGATTTCGCCCCTTCCCTGCCGAATGGCACGGAAGCGGGCGTTGCTTTGCATCTGCCCAGAAAATCGCCCACTGCTGCCGAACCACCCTCGCAGCAGCGCCAGCACGACGAGGAGCACCCTGTGACCCAGACCAACGACGACGTGACCTGGCTCACTCAGGACCACTACAGCAAGCTGAAGGCCGAGCTTGACCACCTGACCGGGCCCTGGCGCATCGAGATCGCGAAGAAGATCGAGGCCGCCCGCGAGGAGGGCGACCTCAAGGAGAACGCCGGCTACCACGCGGCCAAGGACGAGCAGGGCAAGACCGAGGCGCGCATCCGTCAGCTGTCCCAGCTGCTGGAGCGGGCGAAGGTCGGCGAGGCTCCGGCCGACTCCGGTGTGGTGGCGCCGGGCATGCTGGTGACGGTGGCCTTCGACGGCGACCTGGACGACACCATGGAGTTCCTGCTGGCCTCCCGCGAGGTCACCGACGGCGACATCGACGTGTACTCGCCGCAGTCCCCGCTGGGCCGCGCCATCACCGGCAAGTCGGTCGGCGAGGACGCCGTGTACGAGCTGCCGAACGGCAAGAAGGCCGGCGTGAAGATCGTCGACGCCAAGCCGTTCTCCGGCTGAGCCTCCCGCAGCACGACGCCGGACGGCCGCTCCCCCGGGTGGGGGGAGCGGCCGTCCGGCGTTCACCAGCAGAAAGCTCAGCCCGCGGCGCGGCGGTACTTGCGCACCGACAGCCAGGAGAACAGCGCCATGATGATCAGCGACCAGCCGATCGACACCAGCACGGCGTGCTGCATCGGCCAGGCGTCGGGCGTCGGGCCGAGCTGGTTGCCGAACAGGCTGCGGCAGGCCTGCACGGTGGCGGAGAACGGGTTCCAGTAGGCGATCGGCTGCAGCCAGCCGGGCATCGAGCTGACCGGCACGAAGGCGTTGGAGATGAAGGTCAGCGGGAACAGCCAGATCAGACCGGCCGAGGTGGCGGCCTCGGGGCTGCGCACCGACAGGCCGATCAGCGCGCCGATCCAGGAGAACGCGTAGCCGAGCAGCAGCAGCAGGCCGAACGCGGCGAGCGCCTTCAGGACGCCGTCGTGGATCCGCCAGCCGACCAGCAGCGCGACCAGGGCGAGCACCACCACGGTGAACGCGGTCTGCACCAGGTCGGCGAGGGTACGACCGGTGAGCACCGCCGCGCGGGACATCGGCAGCGAGCGGAACCGGTCGACCAGGCCCTTGGTCATGTCCTCCGCGATACCGGCCGAGGCACCGGCCACCGCGAAGGTGACGGTCTGCGCGAAGATGCCCGCCATCAGGTACTCGATGTACACCTCGTGGCTGGGCTGGGCGCCGGGGATGGCGATCGCGCCGCCCATCACGTACGAGAACAGCAGCACGAACATCACCGGCTGCATGAGACCGAAGACCACGATTTCGGGAATTCGGGTCATTCGCCGCAAATTGCGCTTCGCGACCACCCAGGAGTCGTGCAGGGTGGCGGAGACGCCACGGCGGGGGGCTACGGGGACGGGGCCGATCGCCGCGTCCGGCAGTGCGGTGGTCATCTCAGGCGTCCTTCCCGTGGCCGCGACGGCCCTTCTTCGCCGGCTGCTCGCCCTCGTCCACGCCGCCGTCGCCCTCGGTGACATGGCCGGTGAGGGAGAGGAAGACGTCGTCGAGGGTGGGGCGGCGCAGGCCGATGTCGTCGATCTCGATGGAGCGGGCGTCCAGTTCGCGGATGGCGTCGGCCAGGACCTTGGCGCCGCCGCTGACCGGGACGGTGATCCGGCGGGTGTTCTTCTCCACCGCCGGATCGCCCTTCGCGAACGGGGTGAGCGCGGCGACCGCCTCGGGGATCAGGTCGGAGCGGTGCACGACGACCTCGATGCGCTCGCCACCGATCTGGGCCTTCAGCTCGTCGGCGGTGCCGCGGGCGATCACCTTGCCGTGGTCGACCACCGCGATGTCGTGGGCGAGGCGGTCGGCCTCCTCCAGGTACTGGGTGGTGAGCAGCAGCGTGGTGCCCTGCTCCACCAGGGTCTCGATGACCTCCCAGAGCGCGAGCCGGTTGCGCGGGTCGAGGCCGGTGGTGGGCTCGTCCAGGAACATCACCGGCGGGCGGACCACCAGCGCGGCGGCCAGGTCGAGGCGGCGGCGCATGCCGCCGGAGTAGGTCTTGGCGGTGCGGTCCATGGCCTCGGCGAGGTTGAACCACTCCAGCAGCTCCACCGCCCGCTTCTTCGCGTCGCGGGCGCTCATCTGGTAGAGCTCGCCGACCATCTGGAGGTTCTCGCGGCCGGTGAGGTACTCGTCCACGGCGGCGTACTGGCCGGACAGGCCGATCAGGCTGCGCACCTGGTTGGGGTGCTTGAGGACGTCGACGCCGGCCACGGTGGCCCGCCCGGAGTCCGGTTGGAGCAGGGTGGTCAGAACGCGCACGGTGGTGGTCTTGCCGGCGCCGTTGGGGCCGAGCAGTCCGAGCACGGTGCCTTCGGGGACGTCCAGACTGACGCCGTCGAGGGCGTGTACGTCACCGAAGGTCTTGACCAGGTTCTCGGCTTCGATGGCTGACGCCATGGTCCTGCCTCATCTCCCTGAAGTCGGGGTCCTGAAGTCGGAGGTGTGGAGTCGGTGGACGAGCCCGTTTTGGGCGCAGATCACCCACTCTGTTACCTGAGCGCGCCAACGGCAAGCTCGCGATACATCGCAAGATGCTGCCACTCGCGATATATCGCGTCAACCCGAACAGGTGATCCGCGTCTCGGCGCCGGGCCCGGCGCCGCGCCCGGTGCCGCGCCGTCAGTGCGAGACCACGTAGCCGTCCTCGCGCAGCTCCCCGATCACCGCCGCGCAGTGCTCCGGGCCCTTGGTCTCCAGGTGCAGGTCCACCTCGACCTCGGTCAGGCCCAGCTGCGGGTCGATCCGCACGTGCGCGACGTCCAGCACGTTGGCGTCCACCCGGGTCAGCACGCCCAGCAGGTCCGCCAGCGCGCCCGGCTTGTCGGCCAGCCGGACCCGCAGCGACAGGTAGCGGCCCGCCGCGGCCAGGCCGTGCCGCAGCACCCGCTGCATCAGCTGCGGGTCGATGTTGCCGCCGGACAGCACGCCGACCACCGGGCCCTCGAACCGGCCCGGCTCGGCCAGCAGCGCGGCGATCGGCGCCGCCCCGGCGGGCTCGACCACCAGCTTGAGCCGCTCCAGGCCGATCAGCAGCGCCCGGGACAGCTCGTCCTCGGAGACCGTCCGCACCCCGTCCGCGAGCGAGTTGATCACCTCGAACGGGATGTCGCCCGGGCGGCCGACCATGATCCCGTCGGCCATGGTGGAGAACCGCTCCAGCGAGACCGGGCGGCCCGCGGACAGCGACAGCGGGTACGCCGCCGCGGTGGCCGCCTGCACGCCGATCACCCGGACGTCCGGGCGCAGCGCCTTGATCGCGATCGCCACGCCGGCCAGCAGCCCGCCGCCGCCGGTGCCGACCAGCACGGTGCGCACCTCGGGGCACTGCTCCAGGATCTCCAGGCCGACGGTGGCCTGACCGGTGATCACGTCCCAGTGGTCGAAGGGGTGGATGAACACCGCGCCGGTGGCGTCGGCGTACTCGCGCGCCGCCTGCAGCGCCTGGTCGACGTTGGCGCCGTGCAGCCGCACCTCGGCGCCGTACTCGCGGGTGGCGGCGACCTTCGGCAGCGGCGCGGCGAGCGGCATGAAGACGGTGGAGCGCACACCGAGCAGCGCGGCGGCCAGCGCCACGCCCTGCGCGTGGTTGCCCGCACTGGCGGCGACCACGCCGCCGGCCCGCTCCACCGGCAGCAGGCCGGCGATCCGCAGGTACGCGCCGCGCAACTTGAACGAGCCGGTGCGCTGGAGGTTCTCGCACTTCAGGTGGACGGGCGTACCGGCCAGCCCGGACAGGTGGCGGCTGCTCTGCATCGGGGTGACCCTGGCCACCCCGGCGAGCATCTTCTGTGCGCCGCGGACGTCGTCGAGTGTGATCGGCCAGTTCTGCATGAAGATCAGCCTAGGCCGAGGCGGTTCCGATGCCCGCCGGGCGCGCGTACGCTGCTGGGCACGAGTCGCCCGCACCCCCGTGAGTCGCGATGAGCCTGCCCCCGCCCGACGTGCCCGACGCCCCCGACCCCGATTGCCGACTCCCCTACCAGGTCGCGGTGTTCGCCCGGCGGATCAGTGCCGCCGCGGCGCTCGACCGGGCCGCGTTCCTGCTGCTGGACCAGCTCGCCGCCGGCGGGCCGGCCAATGTGAAGACACTGGCGGCCGCGCTGGGCGTGGACTCCTCCACGGTGACCCGGCAGGCCGCGCCGCTGCTGCGCGAACACCTGCTGACCCGGGTGCCGTACCCGGCCGACCGGCGCGCGGCACTGCTCGCACTGACCCCGCTCGGGGCCGGGCGCCTGGCGCAGGTGCACGAGCAGCGGCGGCAGTTGATCGCCGAACTGACGGCCGACTGGACGGCGGACGAGCGGACGCTGTTCTGCGCGCTGCTGGAACGCTTCAACGACGGCCTGCGCAACCAGCGTTGACGCCCAGGTGGTTCAACTCGCAAATGCACAAACGGTATTACCATCCGCGCGGTCCAACGGCGGTCCGCACAGCCGCCGTTGAACCGCGCCGGAACGGCGATCAGCCGAGCGCCTGCTCCAGGTCGGCGAGCAGGTCGGCGGCGGACTCGATGCCGACCGAGATGCGCACCAGGTCGGCGGGCACCTCGAGCGGGGAGCCGGCCGCGGAGGCGTGGGTCATCCGGCCGGGGTGCTCGATCAGCGACTCGACGCCGCCCAGCGACTCGCCGAGGGTGAACAGCTGCGCGCGGTTGCACACCTCGACGGCGGCCTCCTCGCCACCGGCGACCCGGAACGACACCATGCCACCGAACGCCTTCATCTGCTTGGCGGCGATGTCGTGCCCGGGGTGGGTGGGCAGGCCGGGGTACAGCACCTGCGTCACCTTCGGGTGCGCGGAGAGCAGTTCGGCGATCCGGGCGGCGTTGTCGGAGTGACGGTCCATCCGGACGCCGAGGGTCTTGATGCCGCGCAGCACCAGCCAGGCATCGAACGGGCCGGAGACGGCGCCCATCGAGTTCTGGTGGTAGGCGACCTCCTCGGCGAGGCCGGCGTCGGCGACCACCAGGGCGCCGCCGACCACGTCGGAGTGGCCGCCCATGTACTTGGTGGTGGAGTGCACGACGACGTCGGCGCCGAGCGACAGCGGCTGCTGCAGGTAGGGGCTGGCGAAGGTGTTGTCGACGATCAGCAGGGCGCCGGCGGCGTGCGCGATCTCGGCGACGGCGGTCAGGTCGGTGATGCCGAGCAGCGGGTTGGAGGGGGTCTCGACCCACACCGCGCGGGTGTTGGGGCGGATCGCCTCGCGCACCTTCTCGGGGTGGTGGGTGTCGGCGACGGAGAAGTCGACGCCCCAGCGGGTCAGCACCTTGGCGAACAGCCGGAAGGTGCCGCCGTAGGCGTCGTTGGGGATCACGATGTGGTCGCCGGGCTTGAGGATGGTCCGCAGCAGGGTGTCCTCGGCGGCCAGGCCGGAGGCGAAGGCGAGGCCGCGGGAGCCGCCCTCGATCGCGGCGAGGCACTCCTCCAGGGCGGTGCGGGTGGGGTTCGCGGAGCGGCTGTACTCGTAGCCCTCGCGGAGTCCGCCGACGCCGTCCTGCTTGTAGGTGGACACCTGGTAGATCGGCGTCACGACTGCCCCGGTCCGGGGGTCCGCTTCCTGGCCCGCGTGGATGGCGAGGGTTTCGAAGCCGTGGGAAAGCTGGTGCTCGGTCATGCGGTCGAGCCTAGTGCGGCGGACGGATCACGGGTGGTGGTTGGGCGGGTCCGTCTTGGCGGCGCGTCAGGCGGCCGTGCCGCCATCGCAATCGCTTCGCAAAGGGCCAGGTCGTACCGCTACGATCTGCCAGCCGCACACACGATCGACACTTGGGGGCGCGGAATGTCCACCGAGCGCACCGGCATGCGCACGTCCACCCGGGCCCTGCTGGCAGTCACGCTGCTCGCCGGGTTCTACCTGCTCGCGGCGGCCATCGTGGCCGGCCTGGTCTGGCTGAACTTCGAACTGATCGTCAACACCGGCCGGTTCAGCCTGGGAACGGCCAAGATCGTGCTGTTCAGCGCCGCCATCGCCTACCCGGTGGTGCGGGTGGTGTTCCTGACCCGCCGTCCGCGCGACGACAGCCACGACGGCCTGCCGCTGACCCGCGAGGAGCAGCCCGAGCTGTGGGACCGGGTCGACCGGATCGCCGCGGCCACCGGTGTCCGCGGCCCGGCCGAGATCCGCCTGGTGCCGCAGGTCAACGCCGGTGTGTACGAGGAGACCAAGCTGCTCGGCCTGATACCGGGCCCCCGCCACCTGGTGATCGGCGCGCCGCTGCTGATCGGCCTGACCGAGGCCGAACTGGACTCGGTGCTCGCCCACGAGTTCGGCCACTACGCCAACAACGACGTCCGCCTGGCGGCCGCCACCGTGGCCGGCCGCGCCGCCATCGGGCACACCATCGCCACCCTGCACCACGGCGCCGACCAGAACGTCGCCGAGCGGACCTCCGAGATCGCCGCGAAGAACGCCGCCCGGGAGGCCCGCGGCCGCAAGGCCCGCGACACGGACGCCGGCAACGGCGGCGTCGAGCGCTACCTCGCCAAGCTGTTCACCCTGTACGCCAAGCTGTACTTCCGGGTGTCCGAGTCGATCAGCCGCAGCCAGGAGTACGCCGCCGACCGGCACGCCGCCCGGATCGCCGGCCGCGACGCCACCGCCTCCGCGCTGCGCCGCATCCCCGTGCTGGACGCCGCGCAGGGCTTCTACCTGAACAGCTACGCCACCATGGGCGTGGGCGCCGGACTGCTCCCGCTGCCCGGCCAGTTCTTCGGCGGCCTGGACCGCCTGCTGACCGACCCCGAGCGCGGCAAGGAGCTCACCGACATGGGTCTGGAGCTCCCCGACGAGCAGCCCGACCCGTACGACTCGCACCCGCCGATCAAGCAGCGGGTCGCCGCCGTCGAGGCCCTGCCGGACACCCCGGGCCTGCCCGGCCTCGGCGAGGACCGGCCCGCGCTCGGGCTGCTGCGCGACCCGCAGCGGCGGCTGGCCGAGCTGGAGACGCTGGCGCTGATCCCGGAGGCCGCGCAGATGCGCCGCCTGGACTGGCCGGAGCTGGTCCACGAGGCGATGCTCGCGTACGCCCGCGAGGAGGCCGAGCCGGTGCTGCGCGCGCTCACCGACAGCGGCCTGCCCGGCACCGCCGAGGCGATGCTGGACGCGCTGGACGCCGGGCGCTCGGCGGAGATCGCCGGGCGGCTGCCGCAGAGCCAGGAGTCCGCGCAGGCCACCGGCCGGGCCGCCCGCGAGTTCCACCGCCCGCTGCTGCGCCGGGCCCTGCGCGCGCTGACGGTGCTCGCCCTGGCCTCGCAGCAGCAGGCCCGCTGGGAGCTGTCCTGGAGCCGCCCGGCCGCCCTGGTGCTGCCCGGCGACACCGGCGAGCGGCTGCCCGAGGCGCTGGACGCCGCCGTCGCCGACGCGCCCGACACCGCCCCGCTGCGCGCCCTGCTGGCCGAGGCCGCCGCCCCGGCCGACCCGCAGTCCTGACCTCCCGGAGAACCGTTCGATGGACGCTCGTCTGATCCTGCTCATCCCGCTGGTCCTGATCGCCGCCCTCAAGCTGGCCCCCTGGCTGATGAAGCGCCGTGTCGCCACTCTGAACGCCCGCACCGAGGAGGCCAAGGCCACCATCGCCCGGTACGAGGAGGCGGAGCGGAAGCGGCGGACCATCTACCCGGCCGACCACGGACTGGTCCCCGGGGACGAGCTGATCCTGGATCCGGGCCTGGCCGGCCCGGACGTGGACGCGGCGCTGGCCGCCCTCGAGGCGGGCGACTGGCACCCGGTCGCCGACCTGCTCGCCGCCGCCGCGGGCGACCACGACCGGCGCCGGGGTCTGATGCGCCGCTTCGCGGAGCCCGCCGCCGAGAACGACGCCTGGCTGCTGGCCTGGCGCGCCGAGCAGCCGGACAACGCGGACGCCGCGATCCTCGCCCAGGACTCGCTGGTCGTGCTGGCCTGGAACGTGCGCACCAGCCAGCGGGCCGCCGCGGTCACCTCGGAGCGCTGGGCCGCGTTCCGCAAGGTGCTGGGCGACGCCGAGGCGGCCGCCGCCGAGGCCGTCCGGCTCGCCGACCCGGCCGACCCGCTGCCGTTCGTCGCCCAGATCCCGCTGGCGATGGGCCAGAGCTGGGACAACGAGCGCTTCCGGGCGCTCTGGCAGGAGATCGTCTCCCGCGACCCGCACAACTTCTCCGCCCACACCGGCGCCCTGCAGTACTGGTGCGCCAAGTGGAAGGGCAGCCACGAGGAGATGCACGCCTTCGTGGACGCCGCGGTCGCCGCCGCCCCGAAGGGCAGCCTGCTGTCCGCGCTCAAGCTGGAGGCGTACTTCGAGCAGTTCGAGGGGAACAAGGAGCCGTACACCGCCCCCGAGGTGCAGGCCGCCGTGGCCGCGGTGCTGGCCGACCTGGAACTGGCCGACCCCGACGACCGCCACCGCCGCTACGCGCACGGCTGGCTGGTCTGGGTGCTGGCCCAGGCAGGCCGGCCCGCCGACGCGATGCCGCACCTGCGGGCGCTCGGCCCGATCGTCCCCGAGCCGTGGACGTACTGGGCGGACCCGGTCGACAGGTTCGTCACCCGGCGCATCGACATCGTGCTGGCGGCCACCGCGGACTGACCGCCGTGCCTGGCGCGATCCGCGACGGTTGCCGAGGATGGGAACGTCAGCCGTGCCCCCGTTGCCGAGCCCGGCGACGGGGGCACGGAGCGTTGTCGGCCGGAGGTGAGCGGTAATGGCCGGGTTGGTACGGATGAATCTGGACTCCCCCGAGGAGGTCCGCCCGTTCGAAGAGGGCAAGGGGCAGGTGTCGCTGGTGAACCTGAAGTCCGGCGGCGTCGGCCGGGGCGTGTTCGAGCCGGGCTGGCGCTGGTCGAAGCACGTGAAGCCGATCGCCGGCACCGACAGCTGCCAGGCCTCGCACGCCGGGTACGTGATCTCGGGCCGGATGCGGATCGAGATGGACGACGGCCAGGCCGAGGAGTTCGGCGCGGGCGACGTGATGATCTGCCCGCCCGGCCACGACGCCTGGGTGCTGGGCGACGTGGCCTGCGTGGTCGTCGACTGGCAGGGCTTCACCGACTACGCGAAGCGCAGCTGATTCCCGCTCAGCCGGCCCGCCGCACCTCGTGCATGAAGCAGCCGTACTCGACGGCCCGCACATGCACCACGGCGATCTCCGGGTCGGTCAGCAACTCGGCGGCCAGCTCGGGCAGTTCGTCCGGCTCGCCGACCCGGCCGCCGAGGATCCGGCCGTCCGCGGAGTAGGCCCGCAGCACTCGCTGCCCGCCGTGGAAGCCGTCCGGCCAGCCGCCCGCGAAGCCCTCGCACGGGTCGGCGTGCACGAACACCGGCCCGGTCTCCAGGTACGCTCCCGGGTCGCAGCCGGTCTCCTCGGCCCAGCGCCGCAGCGGCGCGTACGACAGCAGAACGATCCGGTCTCCGGGGCGGGCCCGGGTGAGGCAGCACCGCAGCGGCGAGCCACCGTCCTCGGTGACGGTGACGGGGTGGCAGCGCCCGCTGTCGTCGAGCCGCCGCAGTTCGGCGAGCGTCTGCGCGGGAACGGCCCGCACGTCGAGGGTGGTGTCGGTGGTGTTCATGACCCCCAGCCTGCGCGAACCGGGCGCGGCGGTCCGGCGGGTTCCGGACGTCGCGCTGCGGCACCGCCTGCTGGCGGGCGCGAGCTGCGCGGCACGCTCGGGGTCGGCGTTGTCGGTGGCGGGGGCTGCAGCGATCGTGTCCGCGTTGGCGCCGGGGGAGATGATCTACGCGGAGATAGTCTCCGCAGGGATGAACTCCTCGCCGTGATCACTTGTGTTCGCGTCGCGATCACTTGCGACATGGGCGAGATGATCTACGCGGAGATGGACCGGCCGGGCCGAGCCGGAGCAAGGCGACGGCCCGCCGCAACCGGGGCTGCGACGGGCCGTGAGGCGAACGGGGGTTGACTGATGGTCAGCCCTTGATGGCGTCCGCGAAGTCCTTGATGTCCTGGAACGACAGGCCGGCCGCGTTGAGGTTCTTGGCCTTGTCGTGGTCGATGCCGGCGGCGGCCAGCTCGGCGTACTGGGCGTCGGTCAGCGGGGTGGCGTCCGGGCCGTCCGAGCCGAAGCCGCTGCCCTTGCCGCCGGCCTTGCCACCGGGGGCGGCCATCGACATGAAGGCCTCCCCGAGCTTCTGCAGGTCGAGCTCGGTGGCGCCGCTGGGGGCGTCGATGGCCGGCGCGTCGGAGTTGATGCCGAGCCGGAGCGGGAAGTGCGCCGAGGCGTCGGGCTTGTCGGCGAGCTGCATCAGGTCGAAGGTGATGGCCTGCGCCTTGCCGCCCTTGATCATCACGTCGGCGGCGATCTTGCGGTCCGGGATGTCCTCGAAGTCGCCGGTCGGCAGCGACGGGAGGGCGTCCTTGCCGGTGACGGCCTTCTCGACGGTCTTCGCCAGGCCCTCGATCAGCGGACGCGCCTGGGCGGAGACCTCGATGACGTCGGCGTCGCCGGACTTGCCCTTGTCCTCCACCGAGGTGTTCTTGGAGATCACGGCCTTCAGCGACTTGACGAGGTGCTTGAGCTCCGCCGGGTCCATCCCGGGCATCGCGTCCAGCGGCGAGCCCGAGCTGACGCCCGCGTCGGTGCCGGGGGCCTTCGACTTCTTGATCTCGTCCTGCATCTTCTTCACGTCCAGCGAGACCCACTTGCCGTCGACCACGTCCTTGATCGGACCGGCCTCGGCGGGCAGCACGGAGACGAACTCGTCGACCTCCTTGGTGTCCTTGCCGGCGAGCTCGGCGATGCCGCGGACGTCCGCCTTCAGGTACATCCGCTCGCCGACCAGTCGGACGTCCGCGTAGGTCTTGCCGGACTTCTTGGCGCTCAGCGAGTAGGCGACCGCCACGCCCTTGAGGTCGTACGAGTCGTTCGTGGTGTCGGAGGTGTTGAACTTGAACACCTCGGTGTCCTTGAGCGGCTTGTCGGCGCTCAGCGACACGTTCAGCACCAGGTCGGACAGCAGGTCCGCGCTCTTCTTCTCGATCGGGTCGTCAACTGCCTTGCCGAAGGCGACGATCTGGTCCGACGTGGCGTCGAAGGAGAGCTGGAGGCTCATCGACTTGGCGTCGCCGAGCTTCTTGAACGCCCCGGTGACCTTCTGGCCGGCGCTCAGCTTCTCGGCGGTACCGCAGGCGGTGACGCCGGCGGCGATCAGGACGGCTCCGGTGGTGACGGCTATGCCGGCGCGGACAGACCGGCTGGTGGCGGTGTTGATGGCTGAACTCCTGTGCCTGAAGGCGGAACTCGGGCCCGATCGGCCCTGCCGCGGAGGCAAGCTCAACACACCCGCATGCCCCCCCGCATGCGAATATTTTTACCATTCGTTAAGGACACTCTTACGGCGCCCCCACCTTGCCGTGAGAGACTCCCCCGCCTGACGGGTCGTCAGAGCGCGCTGCCGGCCTTCCAGTCCGCCCAGGACATGTTCCAGCCGTTCAGTCCGTTCGACGGATTCACCGTGCGGTCACCGGAGTTGACCACCTCGACCACGTCGCCGACCATCGAGCTCGCGAAGAACCGGGCAGCGCTGGTGGTCGTGCTGTTGCCGCCCTGCACGTCCTGCAGCGCGATGCAGCCGTGGCTGGTGTTGGAGTTGCCGAACTGGGACGCCGCCGACCAGTAGTTGCCGTGGATGAAGGTGCCGGAGGTGGTGAGCCGCTGCGCGTGCGGCACGTCCGGGATGTCGTACTCGCTGCCCAGGCCGACCGTGGCGGAGTTCATCCGGGTCTCCTTGTAGCGCTCGGAGATCACCATCTTGCCGCCCCAGGTGCGGTGGTCGGGCGAGCCGCCGATCACCGGGTAGGTGGCGGTGACCTTGCCGTCGGTGGTGACGGTGAGGGTGTCGGCCTTCAGGTCGGCGACCGAGGTCTGGCTGCGGCCGACGGTGAAGGTGACGTCCTTGGACTGGGTGCCGTAGACGCCCGTGGCGCCGGCCACGTCCTTCAGCCGCAGCTTCAGCGTGACGGTGGTGCCCTTGGCCCAGTACTGCTGCGGGCGGAACTCCAGCCGGGTCGAGTCGAACCAGTGGCCGACGATCTCCACCGGCGGGTCGGAGACCACGGTGATCGCCTGCTGGACGGCCTTGCGGTCGGTGATCGCCTTGTTGAAGTTGATCGTCACCGGCATGCCGACGCCGACCGTGGAGCCGTCCTCGGGGTTGAAGTACCCGACGAAGGTGTTGGCCGGGGAGGCGGTGGAGAAGCTCGCGTTGGCGTCCGCGGGACGCTTGTCCTTGTCCTCGGCCGCGGCGGCGACGGTGTACTTGCTGCCGCTGACGAGCGGCGCGGTGGTGGTCCAGCTGGCGCCGTCGGCGGCCAGCTGGCCGGCTATCTGCTTGCCCGCGCCGTCGGTGACGGTGACCGAGGTGAGCGTGCCGTCCTGCACGGTGACGGTGACCGGCGCGGTGAACGGCGCGGCGGTCGCGCCGTCGGCCGGGGTGATGGCGATCTGCGCGACGGACGCCTTCGGGCTGGTCGACGGGCTCTGGCCGCCCGCGCTCGCACCGCCGCCGCCGACCGGAGTGGACTTGCCGTCGCCGCTCTGGCACGCGGCCAGCAGCAGCACGGGGGCGCCGAGCAGCCCGGCGAGTACGCCGCGCCGGCTCCAGCTGCCGCCGAGCGGCCCGTCCTGCTTCTCGGCTGCGGTCACGTCCACGCTCCTCGGTCCCTGGATCTCTCAAGATCACTCAAAAATGTGCAGATCATACGAGAGTACTCAAGGGGTCCAAAGAACGGACAAAAAGGCCCGGTCCGGAGATCCTTGGTTCTAGGGATCTCCGGACCGGGCCTGAGCGCGAAAGCGCCGGGGCTCACTTCACCTCGTACTCGTCCCAGCCCTCGTCGTCCGGGTCGTAGGCGGTGGTGGCGGACTCCCAGGTCGCGGAGGCGAGCTCCACGCCGGGAACGTCGCCGAGCAGCGCCACCGGGTCGACGAAGTGGGCGAGCGAACCGGTCGGGTCCACCTCGATCGCCTCGACGGCCTGGGCGCGCTCCTCGTCGTCCAGGTACTCGTCGTCCGCGACCTGGGTCAGGGCGGCGGCCTTCAGGGCCTGCTCGTCGGTGATCTCGGCGATCAGCTCGATGGTGAGGCGAACGTAACGGGGGGCGTCCTGCTCGGGCAGGTCAATGCTGCTGGTCATGACAGCGAGCGTAGGGGGTCGCACGGCCCATCCGGAAACGGCCCTCGCGGCGAGGGCCGGGCCGGGCAACAACCCGGACCGGCCCTGCCGCCTCCGCGCGCACTCCCCCACCCGGGAGTACGCGGAAGCCGCGCCTCACGACGCGATGTTCGCCACGGGCGCCGTCACACCCTGAACCTGCCAGGGGCGGGACGACGGCAGCCCCGCGGACCGGGCCCGGCGGACGGGTCAGGCCGACCGTCGGAACCCCTGGTGACCGCGGCGGCCGGAGAGCCGCTCCCGACCCCCGCCGTCACCGTTTTCCCGGCTTTTCTTGCCGTGTCCACCACCATGCCCGAGCCGTGTTAACCGGATGATGCGCGCTTGTGACGTCCACGTACCGGGCGGGGCGCCGCCCCTGAGGGAACGTCAGTGACCGGCCCGGGCGGTCAGGAAGGCCAGCAGGTCCTGGCGGGTGACGATGCCCTGCGGCTTGCCCTCCACCAGCACCACCACCGCGTCGGCCTTCTCCAGCACCGTCATCAGGTTGGTCACCGACTCGCCGGAACCGACCACCGGCAGCGGCTTGGACATCACGTTGTCCAGCGTGTCGGTCAGCTCGATCCGCCCGTTGAACAGGCCGTCCAGCAGCTCGCGCTCGACCACCGAGCCGACGACCTCGCCCGCCATGATGTCCGGGTGCCCGGCACCCGGGGAGACCACCGGCATCTGCGAGACGCCGAAGTCGCGCAGCACCCGCACCGCCTCGGCGACCGTCTCGCCCGGGTGCATGTGCACGAACTGCGGGATGCCCTCGTGCTCCACCGCGTCCTTGCGGGCCAGCACCTCGCCGATGTGCGCCTCGTCGGTGGCGGTCGGCAGGAAGCCGTAGTCGGCCATCCAGTCGTCGTTGAAGATCTTCGACAGGTAACCGCGGCCGCCGTCCGGCAGCAGCACCACCACGACGTCGTCCGGCCCCAGTTCGCGGGCCACCTCCAGCGCGGCCACCACGGCCATGCCGCAGGAGCCGCCGACCAGCAGGCCCTCCTCCTTGGCCAGGCGGCGGGTCATCTGGAACGAGTCCTTGTCGGACACCGCGACGATCCGGTCCGCGACCTCGCGGTCGTAGGCGGTCGGCCAGAAGTCCTCGCCGACGCCCTCCACCAGGTACGGACGGCCGGTGCCGCCCGAGTACACCGAACCCTCCGGGTCCGCGCCGACCACCTGGACCTTCCCGCCGGACGCCTCCTTCAGGTACCGGCCGGTGCCCGAGATGGTGCCGCCGGTGCCGACGCCCGCCACGAAGTGGGTGATCCGGCCGTCCGTCTGCTCCCACAGCTCCGGGCCGGTGGAGTGGTAGTGCGACGCCGGGTTGTCCGGGTTCGAGTACTGGTCCGGCTTCCAGGCGTTCGGGGTCTCACGGACCAGCCGGTCCGAGACGTTGTAGTACGAGTCCGGGTGCTCCGGCGCGACCGCGGTCGGGCACACCACGACCTCGGCGCCGTACGCCCGCAGGGTGTTGATCTTGTCCGTGGACACCTTGTCCGGGCACACGAAGATGCACTTGTAGCCCTTCTGCTGGGCCACGATCGCCAGCCCCACCCCGGTGTTGCCACTGGTGGGCTCGACGATGGTGCCACCCGGCTTGAGCGCGCCGGAGGCCTCCGCCGCCTCGATCATCCGCATCGCGATCCGGTCCTTGACCGAACCACCCGGATTGAAGTACTCGACCTTCGCCAGCACGGTGGCGGTGATGCCCTCGGTGACCTTGTTGAGCTTCACCAACGGGGTGTCGCCGACCAGCTCGATGATCGAATTGTGGTACCGCACGGGGATCCTCCCGGTCCATGGCATGCCCTGATTGCCGAAACCCCCAGCCTAGGGCCCCCTTCGCACCCACCGTGCGCATCCACCCCATGTCTCCCGCCCCGCCCGAACAAACCGCTCGCGGCACCCACCGGCACTCCACCACCACCGAACATCAGCCCACCGAGAAGGCCCTCCGCCGCACAGACTTCGGAAAAACGACCTCGGCGCACCAGGCCCCACCGGGGCTCCGGGTGGGTGGTTGGTGGGGGTGGCCGGGTAGCGGGGCGGGGTGGGCGGGTACGTGGGCGGGTACGAGTCTGGGTGTAAGAGGAGAGGGGGTGGCCGATGGCCGGCTCGCAGGCGTCGAGGGTGCGGGTGGCACGGCGGATCGCCACGGCGGCCGCGTACGGCGGTGGCGGCCTGGGGCTGCTCGGGGTGGGGCTGGCGGGGGTGTTGCTGACCGAGAGCCGGATGGCGGTCCGGGCGATCGGGATCCTGGGCGGCGATCCGCCGCGCGCGGACGGCATGCACGGCGAGGCGTTCGCCGATCCGCTGGATTCGCGTCCGCCGCTGGTGATGGCGTTCCTGGGCGATTCGACGGCCGCGGGCCTGGGTGTGCAGCGCGCGCAGGAGACGCCGGGCGCGCTGCTCTCCTCGGGGCTGGCGTCGGTCGCCGAGCGCCGGGTGCGGCTGGTGAACGTGGCGAAGTCGGGTGCCCGCTCGGGCGATCTCGCGAGGCAGGTGGAGCGGGCGCTGGCGCACTGTCCGGACATCGCGGTGCTGATGATCGGTGCCAATGACGTGACCAGGCACGCTCCGGCGGCCACCAGTGTGCGGGAGCTGGGCGAGGCGGTGGGCCGGCTGGTCGCGGCGGGCTGCGAGGTGGTGGTGGGCACCTGCCCGGATCTGGGCACCATCAAGCCGGTGCGGCCGCCGCTGCGCTGGGTGGCGCGCCGGTTGAGCCGGCAGCTCGCGGCGGCGCAGACCATCGCGGTGGTGGAGGCCGGCGGCCGGACGGTCTCGCTGGGATCGCTGCTGGGCCCGGAGTTCGCGACCCGTCCGGAACTGTTCGCCGCGGACCGCTACCACCCGTCCGCGCAGGGGTACGCGACGGCGTCGATGGCGTTGCTGCCGTCGGTGTGCGCGGCGCTCGACCTGTGGCCGCAGGACACGCCGTCCGCGGTGGGCGGGCCGTTGGAGCCGCAGGCGGTACTGCCGGTGGCGGTGGCGGCCGCGGCGGCGGCGGGGCGTTCGGGTACCGAGGTGACGGCGGCGGGCCCGTCGAACGGCACCTGGCGGTGGGCGACGCTCAAGCAGCGCTTCCGGCTGGCGCTGCCGGGCGGCGACGCGGCGAGGCAGGATCCCGGGGCGGTCGCGGACCAGGAGTGGCCGCGGGCGATCGCGTCGGCCAACTCACATCCGGAGGCGGATGACGCCGGAGCTACCAAGCGGTAACTTTCCCCGGGAGATCCGTCGGATCGCACCCCGAGGTCACTCAGCGAGGAGCCCGTCATGCCCGAAGCCGTCATCGTCAGCGCCGCCCGTTCGCCGATCGGCCGGGCCTTCAAGGGTTCGCTGAAGGACGTCCGCCCGGACGACCTGACCGCGCAGATCATCGGTGCCGCGCTGGCCAAGGTCCCGGAGCTGGACCCGCGCACGATCGACGACCTGATGCTGGGCTGCGGCCTGCCGGGCGGCGAGCAGGGCCACAACCTGGCCCGCATCGTGGCCGTCCAGATGGGCATGGACTACCTGCCGGGCGCCACCATCACCCGCTACTGCTCGTCCTCGCTGCAGACCACCCGGATGGCGCTGCACGCGATCAAGGCCGGCGAGGGCGACATCTTCATCTCCGCCGGCGTGGAGACCGTCTCGCGGTCGATCAACGGCACCTCGGACGGCATGCCGGGCACCATGAACCCGCTGTTCGACGAGGCGATGGCCCGCACCAAGCACCGCGCCGAAACGGGCGGCGGCGAGTGGCACGACCCGCGCGAGGACGGCCTGCTGCCGGACGCGTACATCGCGATGGGCCAGACCGCGGAGAACCTGGCGGCGCTGAAGGGCATCACCCGCGCCGAGCAGGACGAGTTCGGCGTCCGCTCGCAGAACCTGGCCGAGGCCGCGATCAAGGCGGGCTTCTGGCAGCGCGAGATCACCCCGGTGACGCTCCCGGACGGCACCGTGGTGAGCGCGGACGACGGCCCGCGCGCGGGCGTGACGGTGGAGGGCGTGTCCGGCCTGAAGCCGGTGTTCCGCCCCGACGGCACCGTGACGGCCGGTAACTGCTGCCCGCTGAACGACGGCGCGGCCGCACTGGTGATCATGTCGGACACCAAGGCGCGCGAGCTGGGCATCACCCCGCTGGCCCGGGTGGTCTCCACCGGCGTCTCGGCGCTTTCGCCGGAGATCATGGGCTACGGCCCGGTGGAGGCGTCCAAGCAGGCGCTGAAGCGGGCCGGCCTGTCGATCGGCGACATCGACCTGGTGGAGATCAACGAGGCGTTCGCCGCGCAGGTCATCCCGTCCTACCGGGACCTGGGCATCGACCTGGACCGGCTGAACGTCAACGGCGGCGCGATCGCGGTGGGCCACCCGTTCGGCATGACCGGCGCCCGGATCACCACCACGCTGATCAACTCGCTCCAGTGGCACGACAAGCAGTTCGGCCTGGAGACCATGTGCGTGGGCGGCGGCCAGGGCATGGCGATGGTCATCGAGCGGCTGAGCTGACCTCCGCGTCGACACCGTGACGGACGTCTCACCCGTCCGGAGTCACCGTACGTAATTGAGGGCCGGATCACACCCATGGTGCGATCCGGCCCGTTTTTTTGCCCTCCGGGACCGAAATATCGACGCACCGGATTGGATCAACTCCGCTGCGTAGAAGGGCATTACCCAGCAATTTAAGGACAAGTCGGAAAGTCACCGCCAAATCGGACATCAGCCTCTGCAGTAACGGGCGGGAATACGGCAGTGTGGAGCCGTAACCCCGTTCCGCTCCTCGTTGGGAGTACGTTCCGTGAGCGTCGTCTACACCTCCCTGCTGCTGGCCCTGATCGCCCTGACCGCCGCCGTCCTGCTCCACCTCCGCACACTGGGGCGGAAGTTGGACGCCGCGCAGCCCACCGCGCAGCCCGCCCCGCAGCTCGACGAGGCACTGATACGCCGCGCCGTCGCCGAGGCGCTCGCCGCCGACCGGGAGCGGGAGATCACCGAGGCCCGGGCATTCTGGGCCGAGCAGGAGGCGCGCGCCGCCGAGGACGCGCCGCTGTTCGAGACCCCGTTCACGGCCGCCGGCGAGGAGTGGCCGATCTTCTTCCCGCGCCCGACCGGGCCGCAGGAGGCCGCCGACAACTACGGGGTGATGGACCCGGAGTTCGGCGAGGCGCTGCGCCACGCGCTGGAGGACCTCGCCAAGGACGGCTCCGCGGACGGCGGTTCGGCGGACGGCGGCATCCGGGGCGGCAGCTTCCCGCTCCCCGGCGACAACGGTGACGTGAAGGCCCGCCGCGAGGCCGACCTGCTGGCCACCGGCCTGGAGTCCGGACTGCTGGACGCCGAGAGCGAGCCCGCCACCGCGCCCGACCCGCGCCGCCACCCCTCGCACCCGGACTTCGTGCCCAGCCCCACCCCGTCCCGCGAGTGGACCGACGACCGGCTCGCCGCCCTCGCCGAGGACAGGATCGCCCTCACCGACGTGCGCCCCGGCCCGCTCGGCACCCTGGACGTGTACGCGTTCGCCGACGGCACCACGCTGTGCGTGGCCCCCGGCGACCGGGAGGCGGCGTACCGGCTGATCGACGCCGTCCGGGCCGACGAGGACGTCCGGCTGCTGGGCGGCTCCCGCTTCTCCGGCTCGTACTCGCTGACGTTCTCCACCGACGGCGACACCGTCTACGTGCTCGCCGACCGGGTGGTCGCCTCGATCTGAACCACGCACATCTGAGCCACGCGCAGGGGCGTCGATCCGCACGGCAAGGGGTTGCCCGGGCGGACCGGCGCCCCTTCGGCGTTCCCGACCCTGCGTCAGGCGGTCAGCCGGTCGGTGTCCTCGACGTCGGTGAGCGCGACCGCCAGCGCCTCCGGGTGTTCGGCGGCCGCGGCGGCCAGGTCGTGGCCGGTGACGGCGAGTTGGTCGCCGACCGCGAACGCCCCGCAGTCGGGGACGGGCAGCGGCGGCAGGCCCTCCAGCGCGCGGGCGGCGTCGGCCAGCCGGCCGGCCAGCGCGAGCAGCGCGGCGGCCCGCGAGGGGTGGCCGGGGACGGCGACCAGCAGGCGGCTCTGCGGCATCGCCCGGAAGCGGTCGGCGAGCCGGTCCACGGCGGCGGTCAACTGGGCGGGGGTGACGGGGTGGTGCTCGGACATGGCCCCGAGGGTAGCCAAGCCGGGGCGGGACGGAACGCGGCGGGCCCCGGAGGAGTCCTCCGGGGCCCGCCGCGTGTACAGCCGTGTGATCAGTCGTCGCCGCGCAGGATGGCGATCAGGCGCAGCATCTCCAGGTAGATCCACACCAGCGACAGCGTCAGGCCGAAGGCGGCCCGCCAGGACTCCCGCTCGGGGGCGCCATTGCGGATGCCCTCCTGGATCTCGTTGAAGTCGAGGGTCAGGAAGAACGCGCCGAGCGCGATGCCGACCAGGCCGACCACGATGCCGAGCGGGCCGGAGCGGAACCCGAAGTCCGCGCCGAACATGGTGGCGATCAGGTTGACGAACATCAGGATCACGAAGCCGATCGCGATCGAGATGCCGATCCGGGTGTACCGCGGGGTGACCCGGATCTTGCCGCTCTTGTAGGCGATCAGGGTGGCCGCGAACACCGCGGCGGTACCCAGCACGGCCTGGATGGCGATGCCCTGCAGCAGGGTGTTGAAGGCCTTGCTGAGCGCGCCGAGGAAGAAGCCTTCCAGGCCGGCGTACGTCAGGATCAGCGCCGGGTTGATGCTCCGCTTGAAGTTGATGACCAGGCCGATGACCATCGCGGCGAACGCGGCGACGCCGGCCAGCGCGTAGTTCTCGACCGGCACCACGAACCAGGCGACCGCGCCGGTGATGACCAGCGTGAGCAGCGTCATCGCGGTGCGGGCGACCACGTCGTCCAGCGTCATCCGGCCGGTCTGGGCCGGGCCCGCGTCAGGGCCCTGGTAGAGCTCGTAGAGCTGCTCGTCGGTCATGGCCTGACCGCCGGGCTGCGCGTAGGCGTTGTTGGCGTACGGGTTGTTGGCGTACGGGTTGCCGTACGCCTGGCCCTGGTGCCCGGCCGGCTGCGTGCCGAACCCCGCGTACTGGTTGTCGCGGGTGAAGGACCCCTCCCGCGAGAAGACCGGGTTTCTGCTTCTCATCACATTCCCTCCGGGGTGGCACAGCACCACCCATACAGAGCACAAGAGTAATGGTTTGGCAAAGTATTCCGCGTCAGCCGTGAGGAGGATCCCGTGTCGCCTGCGCGCGGGGCCCTTGAGAGGGCAGGGTGGGGGACGCAACTGACAGACGATCAGAAAGGCGGCCCCCCGGATGGCCGAGGAGCTGTACGCCACCTTGAAGACCAACAAGGGCGACATCGTGATCCGGCTGCTGCCGGACCACGCCCCCAAGACGGTCAAGAACTTCGTGGAGCTGGCGACCGGCGAGCGCCAGTGGATCGACCCGAACACCGGGCAGCCCAGCAACGCCCCGCTGTACGACGGCACGATCTTCCACCGCGTCATCGAAGGCTTCATGATCCAGGGCGGCGACCCGCTGGGCAATGGCACCGGCGGCCCGGGCTACAAGTTCGCCGACGAGTTCCACCCGGACCTGGCGTTCACCAAGCCGTACCTGCTGGCGATGGCCAACGCGGGCCCGGGCACCAACGGTTCGCAGTTCTTCATCACGGTCGGCCCGACCACCTGGCTGACCGGCAAGCACACCATCTTCGGTGAGGTCGCGGACGAGGCGAGCCAGCGTGTGGTGGACGCGATCGTCGGCGTCGAGACCGGGCGCAACGACCGCCCGGTGCAGGACGTGGTGATCGAGAAGGTCGTGATCGAGACCCGCTGACCCGGGCCGCCCCACGCGAACGCCGCGCCGCCCGTCCCCGGTTGCTCCGGGAACGGGCGGCGCGGCGTTCTGCCGACCGGACGTCAGTCGGTCTTGATGCTGGCGAGGATGTCCATCCGGGAGGCCCGGCGGGCCGGCCAGAGGGCGGCGATCACGCCGACCAGCGCGGACAGGGCCAGGAAGAGCAGCACGCTGCCGTAGGGGATCGAGGTGGTCAGGCCGGTCAGGTCGGCGGCCAGCACCCGGACGGCGGACCAGGCCAGGAAGACGCCGAGCCCCACGCCGATCACGGCACCGAAGAGCGAGATCACCACGGACTCGATGCGGACCATCCGCTTGATGCCGCGCCGGTCCAGGCCGATCGCCCGCAGCATGCCGATCTCGCGCTTGCGCTCGAACACCGACATCGCCAGCGTGTTGATCACACCGAGGACGGCGACCAGCACCGCCATGCCGAGCAGGCCGTACATGATGTTCAGCATCGTCGTGATGATCCGGCTGAACTCGGCGACCTTGTCCTTCTCGGTCAGCACCTCGATCACCGGGTTGCTGCCGGTGGCCTGCTTGACGGACTGCTTGAGCGCGGCGGTCTCGCCGTCCTTGCCCTTGACCAGGATCTCGCTGATGAACGAGTCGGGGTCGTGCTGGTCGATCAGCGCGTTGGACACGATGACGTTCGACAGGGTGGCGTTGCGCTCGAACACGCCGCCGACGGTGAGGTCCAGCGTCTTGCCCTCGGCCACCTCGACCTTGGCGGTGGCACCCTGGGTGAGGTTGTGCTTGGCGGCGTATTCGTCGTTGACCAGGATCTGGCCCTGCTTCAGCGCGCCGGTCGAGCCGGACGCCATCTTCACCGTGACCAGCTGGTCGAAGGCGGCGGCGTCGAAGCCCTCGACGGCCCGGCTGTCCCCGTTGATCGTCCACATCACGTTGCTGACCGGGCTGACGGCGGTCACGCCGTCCGCCTTGGCGATCAGCGGCGCCAGGTCCTTCGACAGCGAGTGGCGGTTGGCCATCGAGACCGTGTAGTCGGCCTTCATCGAGCCGCTGACGAGGCGGGTGACCGTGCTGGTGACCGAGTCGCCGATCACCGTCACGGCGGTGACCAGGGTCAGGCCGATGGTCAGCGCGGCCGCGGTGCTGGCGGTGCGGCGCGGGTTGCGGACGGCGTTGCGACGGGCCAGCTTGCCGGGAGTGCCGAACACCTTGGCCAGCAGCGGGCCGACCAGGGCGACCACCGGGCGCGACAGCAGCGGCAGCAGGACGAACACGCCGATCAGGGTGAGCGGGGCGCCGAGCTCCAGGTACGTCCGGCCGCCGGTGCCCTTGCTGAACGCGCCGGCCAGGATCAGGGCGATGCCGCCGCCGGCCAGCACCGCGCCGATCGAGTTGCGGACCACCAGGCCGCGCTGGGTGCTGGGCAGGTCACCGCTGCTCATCGCCGCCACCGGGGGGATCCGGGAGGCGCGGATCGCGGGAATCAGCGCGGACAGCACGGTCACCACGATGCCGGTCACCAGGGTGCCGATGATGGTGGCCGGGGCGATCACCAGCGAACCGGTGGGCATGCCCTCGTTCATGCCGGCCAGCAGGGACTGCATGCCGGCGCCGATGCCGATGCCGAGCAGCAGACCGGCCACGGAGGCGATCACGCCGATCAGCAGCGCCTCGATCAGCACCGAGTTGGTGACCTGGCGGCGGCTGGCGCCGACCGCGCGCAGCAGCGCCAGCTCCTTCAGGCGCTGAGCGATCAGCATGGTGAAGGTGTTGACGATGATGAAGATGCCGACGAACAGCGAGATGCCGGCGAACACCAGCAGCATGCTCTTCATGCCGGTGACCGACTGCTCGACCATCTTGGACTGCTCGTCCTTGAGCTTCTGGCCGGTCTCCAGGTCGAAGGTGTCGGGCAGCTTCGCCTTGGCCGCGTCCAGCAGCGCGTCCTCCGAGACGCCGGACTTGGCGGTCAGCGCGATCGAGCTGTAGTGGCCGGGCTCCAGCAGCCGCTGCTGGGCGGTGGCGGTGTCCATCAGCACGAGCGAACCGCCGGAGGTGACCTGCGGGTCGTCGGAGGTGAACACACCGGTGAGCGTGGTGTCCTCGGCGGCGCCGTTGCCGGCCACCCGGACCTTGTCGCCGACCTTGTAGCCGGCCTTGTCGGCGGCCTGCTTGTTCAGCGCGATCTCGCCGGCCGCCTTCGGGCCGCGGCCCTCCGCCATCGGGTAGCGCGGGTCCTTGCCGGAGGCGTCCGGGGCGAAGTTGGAGCCCTGGGCGCTCCACGCCTCGCCGATCAGGTTGCCCTTCTTGTCGGCGACGGCGGTGAAGCCGGTGACCACGCCGCGGGCCCGCTCGGCGCCCGGCAGGGCGGCGAGGTCCTTCACGGTGGCGTCGGTCAGCGCGTCACGCTTCTTCTGGCCGGCCTCCTTGGGGCCCTCGTCGGCGCTCCGGGACCACCTGTCGGAGATCAGCACGGAGACGTCGGAGTAGCTCTTGGAGTAGCTGTTGCGGACGGCCTGGCCCATGGTGTCCGAGAACACCAGGGTGCCGGCGACGAAGGCGGTGCCCAGCATGACGGCGAGTGCCGTCATCAGCAGTCGGCCCTTGTGGGCCAGCACGTTGCGCAGTGCGGTGCGATACATGGGGTCAGTCCTGGGGTGGTGTGGACGGTCGGCTGCTGAGGGGCCGTCAGCTGGTGCGGCCCTTGGCGTCGAAACGACGCATCCGGTCGAGGACCGAGTCGGCGGTGGGGTTGGTCAGCTCGTCGACGATCCGGCCGTCGGCGAGGAAGACCACGCGGTCCGCGTAGGACGCGGCCACCGGGTCGTGCGTCACCATCACCACGGTCTGACCGAGCTCGCGCACCGAGTTGCGCAGGAAGGAGAGGATCTCGGCGCCGGAGCGGGAGTCCAGGTTTCCGGTGGGCTCGTCGGCGAAGATGATCTCCGGCTTGGAGGCCAGCGCGCGGGCGCAGGCCACGCGCTGCTGCTGGCCGCCGGAGAGCTGCGCCGGGCGGTGCGAGAGGCGGCCGGACAGGCCGACCGTCTCCACCACGCGGTCGAGCCAGGCCTTGTCGACCTTGCGGCCGGCGATGTCCATCGGCAGCGTGATGTTCTCCAGCGCGGTCAGCGTCGGCAGCAGGTTGAACGCCTGGAAGACGAAGCCGATCTTGTCGCGGCGGAGCTTGGTCAGCTGCTTGTCCTTCAGTCCGACCAGTTCGGTCTCGCCGATGGTCGCCGAGCCGGAGCTGACCGTGTCCAGGCCGGCCATGCAGTGCATCAAGGTGGACTTGCCGGAGCCCGACGGGCCCATGATCGCGGTGAACTCGCCCTGGCCGAAGGAGACCGAGACGTTGTCGAGCGCGACGACGCGGGTGTCGCCTTCGCCGTAGACCTTGTTGAGACCGGTGGCGCGGGCCGCCGCCAGACCGGTGTGGGCTGCGTACGCGGTCGAGGTGCTCACGAAGGGGACTCCTGTCGGGGAGGTGCTGGCTCGTCACTGGGCTGCGGCCAGGACGTGCCTGCGACCGCTATCCCATCCTCTCCTCGATGATCATGGAATTCGTCGCTCCGCCGAACGGTTGCCGCCCCGCCCCGAGATGTACGGCCGCCGCCGCCCTCTCCTCCTTCGGTATGACCCGCACCCCGAGGACCGGCGGTGGCCGAGAACTGTCGGAGGGTGGCCGAAATGACAGACGCTTCGTCAGATCGCATGGAAGCATGACAACTTCCGTCCCGAGAATTATGCGAAACCCTCGCCCGGCCGACTAGGCTCAGTAACCGAGTTCACGCGCTCCCAGGCCCAGATGGTGGAACGCAGACACGGGCAGCTTAAAACTGCTTGGCCGGAAGGTCGTGCCGGTTCGAGTCCGGCTCTGGGCACTCTTCTGCCCACCCATCGTGACCTGCGGTAATGACCCGATCACGACCGATGCCCCGACCCACCCCCGCGGATTCCCTGCGGATCCAGTGGGTCAGGGTGTCGTGATTGCCCAGCCAGCGCAGGGTGAGCGGGCAGCGGGCGGCCGGGTACCAGTGGGTGGCGAGCTCGGCGAAGAAGGCGTCGTCGGCGCAGAGACCGCCCGGGCGGTCGCCCAGATAGATCAGATGATCGCCGCGGTAGGCCCGCAGGGCGTCCAGGGCCATCGGATCGCGGTGCGGCGGCCAGATCAGGGCGAGGGCCCGGTCGGGGTGCGCGGCGGCGTCCTCGGCGGCCCGGCCGGGGCGGACGTCGGTCCAGCGGAACCGGTCGGTCCAGCCATTGAGTTCGGTGCGGGCCTCGGCGTCGGTGGCCAGCACGTCGACGCCGCGGGCGCGCAGCCGCGCGGCCCAGTAGCCGCTGCCGGCGCCGACTTCGAGCAGTCCGCGGCCGGCCAGCCGCTCCGCGATCCAGTCGAGGGCGGTGCGGGTGACGGGCGCCCAGCTGTAGATCCGGGACAGCTCCTGCCGGCGCGGCAGCGGCGGACCGGCGTCCGCCGGGAGGTGGTCGAACACCTCGACGACGGTGCCGTGCGGGCCCTCGCGACGCAGCGCCGGGTACCAGAGCAGTGGCACCATCTGCGGGTTGTGGACGGCGAATTCGACGTCCGGTGCGGGCAGCAGCTCGGCGAGCTGGCGGAACGGCCGTCCCCAGCCGGGGTGGTGGAGTTCGCCGCGCTCGGCCCAGAGCCGGATCAGGCGCTCGGCGGTCTGCGCGACCAGGCTCGCCGCCGGGTCGTCGGCCGCTGCCCGCACGGCGGGGTCAGAGCCCCATGTGGTCGGCGACGGAGATCGCGATGTGGTCGGGCGTGACCAGCGCCATGTGGTCGGGCACCACGACCTGGCCGGCGGCCTGGTCGACGGGGCGCTCGGCGGCGGTGGCGGTGGCAGCGGTGCCGACGACGGCCGCGGCGGCGAGTGCGGTGGTGGCGGCGGCGATCAAGGCGGCTTGACGGGTACTCAGTTCCATTGCGGTTCCCCCAGGTTGAGCGTGGTTGGTGATCGTCATGCTAAGCGGCCGGATCCGCGTGATCAATCCACTTCCCGGGCCCGCCTATGAACACTTCGTTCAACGAATTCCGTTGACGTCGCCCCGTTCACCGGAGCATGCTGACCCCATGACCGACACCCCTCAGCAGCCTGCCGACCCGTTCTCCCCGCCGGACCCGGAGGCCGCCCGCACGCAGCGCGTCTACGCCTCGCTGTTCCGGATCGCCGAGCGCCACGCCGCCACCGACGAGCAGCGCCGCCGCCAGACCAACCCGGCGATGCTCGCCCCGCACGAGGCGGTCCGGCTGGTGGCCTTCCTGCTCAGCGGCGCCGCTCTCGCCGAGGACGGCGAACCCGAGGTGGACCGCGCCGACCTGACCGCCGCGCTCACCCTGCTCCCCCTGGTCCGCGCCGAACTCGACGAGCTGGAGGCCGGGTTGCTCACCATGGCCCGCGGCCGCGGCATGACGTGGCAGGAGATCGCCTTCGGCCTCGGCCTCGGCACCCCGCAGGCCGCCCGCCAGCGCCACGAGCGCCTCAGCGACCGCACCACACCCACCGACCAGGGCTGACGGCGCCCCGGGAAAGCCCGAAGGCCCCCACCCGGCGGGGGGTGGGGGCCTTCGTCAACTGAGTGCTGTACTCCGCCCGACAGCAAGGCCGGCTGAGCACCACGGAGGACGTGGTCCGGCGGCGTTGCCGGGCGGAGGGCCTCCGACTCGTAACCCGAAGTGACGGGTCTCGTCGCTTACTTGCTGGAGGCGAGCTCCTTCTTCGGCTCCGCGGCGGCGGCGGGCTTCGGCGGAGCGGTGGCCTCCTGGAACGCGTCGAACGGCTTCTCCATCTCGGAGAGACCGACCGTCTCGCGCTTGAGGAACATCGCCAGCGTCCAGTCGGTGAAGACCCGGATCTTGCGGTTCATGGTGGGGACCATCGCACCGTGGTAGGCGCGGTGGAAGTACCAGGCGAGGCGGCCCTTGAGCTTGACCTTGCCGAACAGGATCGCCACACCCTTGTGCAGGCCGAGGCCGGCCACCGCACCGAGGTTCTTGTGCTTGTACTCGGCCTGCGGGAAGCCGCGCATGCCGGCCACCACGTTGTCACCGAGGACGGCGGCCTGACGGACCGCGTGCTGCGCGTTCGGCGGGCACCAGGCGCCCTCACCGGCGGCCAGGTCGGGAACCTGGGCGTTGTCGCCGGCCGCCCACACGTAGTCGAAGCCCTGGACCTGCAGGGTCGGCTTGGTGTCGACGTGGCCACGCGGGCCGAGCGGCAGACCGAAGCGGTTGACGATCGGGTTCGGCTTCACGCCGGCGGTCCACACGATGGTGGACGCGTCGAACTCCATGCCGTTCTTCAGCACCACGTGCTGGTCGACGCAGGAGTCCATCGAGGTCTCGATGTAGACCTCGATGTTGCGCTCCTCGAGCCGGCCCTTGGTCCACAGACCCAGGTCGGGGCCCATCTCGGGGAGGATGCGGTTGGCCGCCTCCACCACGACGAAGCGCATGTCCTCGCGGCTGACGGTCTTGTAGATCTTGGCGGCGTCGCGCGCCATGTCCTCGATCTCGGCGACCGTCTCGATGCCGGCGAAGCCGCCACCGATGACGACGAAGGTCAGCGCCTTGCGGCGGACGTCCTCGTCGGTGGTGGACTCGGCCTTGTCCAGCTGCGCCATGACGTGGTTGCGGAGGCTGATCGCCTCTTCCACCGTCTTCATGCCGATGCCGTGCTCCGCCAGACCCGGGATCGGGAAGGTGCGGGAGACCGAGCCGGTCGCCACGACCAGGTACTCGAAGGGCAGTTCGTAGGACTCGCCGGCCGCGGGCTGGATGGTGGCGACCTTGCGGGCGTGGTCCACCTCGGTCACGTGACCGGTGAGCACCTCCGCCTTCTTCAGGGCGCTGCGCAGGGGCGCGACGAGGTTGCGGGGGGCGACGTTGCCGCCGGCCGCCTCCGGGAGGAAGGGCAGGTACGTCATGTACGACCGCGGGTCGACGACCGTGACGGTCGCTTCGCCGTAGCGCATCTTCTTGAGGATGCGCATCGCGGCATACAGGCCGACGTAACCACCGCCGACAATGAGGATGCGAGGACGCTCCGTGGTGCTCATATCCGAAAGTATCCACCCCGGCCTGACGGGCCATTCGTGAGGCCCATCACAAGCTCCTGGACACCTGCTGCTACACTGCGCGCCCACAATTCCGGCCGGTGCCGGCCTCCTCGCCGCCACCGCCTGTCCACCATGATCGCCCAGGCACTCGGTGCCACGCTGAGCAGCAACGATCCTTGTGGGGCGCGGGTTCCCGAGTGCGCTTTCGATTTCTTCGGCGTGAACGGCGGGTTGCCTGCGATCCCATGAACCACCCGCCCCAGGCACCTTCGGTCCCACATATCGGACGGACCGGACACCGCAAGGGGCCGAAAGGCCCGGTCGCCATGTGAAGAAATTCACGAAGCTTCCTGCCGGGACACGCCGGGAGGCCCGCACCGGGCCTCCCGGAACACCCGTCAACCACCCGTCGACCACCCGCCGGGCGCCCGGATCAGGCGATCGACCAGGCGATCCCGTCGAGGATGTCGTGCTCGGAAACCAGCAGCTCAGCGGCCCCGGTGCGCTCCATGATCTCCAGCAGCACCAGCGCGCCGGCCGCGATCACGTCGACCCGGCCGGGGTGCATCACGGGGACGGCGGCCCGCTCGGCGTGCGAGGAGTGCAGCAACCACTCGGCGGTCTCCCGCACCTGCTGGACGGTCAGCACCGCGTGGTGGATCCGCTCGGAGTCGTAGCCGGGCAGCTCCAGCGCGATCCCGGCGACCGTGGTGACGGTGCCGGCCAGGCCGACCAGGGTGGCGCCGTCCGCCAGTGGGACGCTCGCCTCGACGGTGTCCAGCGCGGCCCGGATGTCGGCCCGGGCGGCGGCGATCTGCACCTCGGTGGGCTGCCCGCCCGCGAAGTGCCGCTCCGTCATCCGCACGCAGCCGATGTCCATCGAGTGCGCGGCCCGCACGTCCTGCTCGCCGAGCACGAATTCGGTGGAGCCGCCGCCCAGGTCGAACACCAGGTAGGGCGGGCGGTGCGGGCCGCCGAGCAGCTCGCGGGTGGCGCCGGTGAAGGAGAGCCGGGCCTCCTCGTCGCCGCTGACCACGCTCGGGGTGATGCCGAGGATCGCCTTGACTCCGGCGGTGAACTCGGCGGCGTTCTCGGCGTCCCGGGAGGCCGAGGTGGCGACCATCCGGATCCGCTCCGGGCCGACGCCGTGCGCGGCGATGATCTCCGCGTACTCGCGGCAGGCCGCGAAGGTGCGGTCCAGCGCCTCGGGGTGCAGCCGACCGGTCTTGTCGACGCCCTGGCCGAGCCGGACGATCAGCATCCGCCGGTCCAGATCGACGATCTCCCCGGTCTCCGGGTCCAGGTCGGCGATCAGCAGGCGGATCGAGTTGGTGCCGCAGTCGATCGCGGCGACCCGGATGGTGCTCACGACTCGTCGTCCTCCTCGGCCTTGCGCGCCGCGCGCTCGGCCCGCTCGGCGGTCAGCGCCTCCTTGGCGGCGATCACCGCGGCGTGGTCCTGGGCCTTGGCCTTGTTGCGGGCGACCCGCTCACCGGCGGCCTCGACCTCGGCGGGGCTGACGCACGGGCCCTTGGCCCACCAGTCCTCCAGCATGCCGATCGCCTCGTCGCCGAGCGGGTTGACGCCCTCGCCGGCCGCCAGCGAGTGGCCGACCAGCACGTGCAGGCACTTGACCCGGTCGGGCATGCCGCCGGCGCTGGGGAAGCCCTCCAGCACCTCGATGGCGTCCCGGCGGGCGATGTAGTCCTCGTGCGCGGCCTGGTAGGCGGCGGCGAGCTCGGGGTCCTCGGCGAGCCGGGCGGTCTGCTCCTTCATCACGCCGTCCGCCTCCAGGGTGCCGATCAGCGAGGCGGCCTTGGGGCAGGTCAAGTAGTAGAGCGTCGGGAACGGCGTGCCGTCGGGCAGCCGGGGCGCGGTCTCCACCACGTCCGGGTTGCCGCACGGGCAGCGGTGGGCGACGGAACGCAGCCCGCGCGGCACCCGGCCGAGCTGGGCGGCGATGGCGGCGACGTCGTTGTCGGAGACGGGAGGGTTCTGGTTGCTCATCAGGAGTCTGTTCGTCAGGAGGGGGCGGGTGGGGTGGCGTCAGGGAGCTGCGGGTGGAGCGGCGATCGCGGTGTCGGCGGCGTCCACCGAGTCCCAGAAGCCGGAGTACCAGGGACGGGCGGCCTTGGGCCGGCCGGCGCCGTCCGAGGCGGACTGCTTCTCGCCCTGCGCGGGCGGCGGCGCGACCGACACGAACGGGGTCTCGCCCGGCAGCGCGTAGTGCAGCCGCTCCCGGGCCTGGGCCTTGACGAACTCCGGGTCCTGCCAGCGGGCCTTGGCCCGGCGCAGTTCGTCGACCTGCTGGCGGGCGTGATCGGCCTTGGCCCGCTGATCGGCGATCTCGCCGCGCTGCGCGATGTACTGCCGGGCCGGGTACGCGAGTATCGCCACCAGCGAGCACAGGACGAGGACCAGCACGGTGGCCCGGCTGGTGAAGCGCGGGCGCGCCGCCAGTCCGGGAATTCTCCACTTGGCCATCTGGTCGCCCCTCCTGCGCATGCCGGTGCCCCGGCCCCACCATACGCGGTGGAGGCCGGGGCACCGGTCACAACAGGCTCGGCGATCAGCCCTTGCTGTGCTTACTTGTCCGCGGAGCGACTGTGCTTACTTGTCCGCGGAGCGACTGTGCTTACTTGTCCGCGGAGCGACTGTGCTTACTTGTCCGCGGAGCGACTGTGCTTACTTGTCCGCAGAGCGGAAGCGCGGGAACGCGCCGCGGCCGGCGTACTCCGCAGCGTCGTCGAGGATCTCCTCGATGCGCAGCAGCTGGTTGTACTTGGCGACGCGCTCGGAGCGGGCCGGGGCGCCGGTCTTGATCTGGCCGCAGTTGGTGGCCACGGCGAGGTCGGCGATGGTGACGTCCTCGGTCTCGCCGGAGCGGTGCGACATCATGCAGCGGTAGCCGTTGCGCTGGGCCAGCTCGACGGCGTCCAGGGTCTCGGTGAGCGAGCCGATCTGGTTGACCTTCACCAGCAGCGCGTTGGCGGTGCCGGTCTCGATGCCCTTGCGCAGGCGCTCCGGGTTGGTGACGAACAGGTCGTCGCCGACCAGCTGGACCTTGTCGCCCAGCTTGTCGGTGATGGCCTTCCAGCCGTCCCAGTCGGACTCGTCCAGCGGGTCCTCGATGGAGACCAGCGGGTAGGCGGCGACCAGCTCGGCGTAGTACTCGACCAGCTCGGCGGCCGACAGGGCCTTGCCCTCGAACTGGTAGGCGCCGTCCTTGTAGAACTCGGACGCGGCGACGTCCAGGGCGAGCGCGATGTCCTTGCCCGGGGTGTAGCCGGCCTTCTTGATGGCCTCGGTGATGAGGTCCAGGGCCTCGCGGTTGGAGTCCAGGTTCGGGGCGAAGCCGCCCTCGTCGCCCAGGCCGGTGGACAGCCCGCGCTCCTTCAGCACGCCCTTGAGGGTGTGGTAGACCTCGACGCCCCAGCGGACGGCCTCGGAGAAGGACTCCGCGCCGATCGGGGCGATCATGAACTCCTGGATGTCGACGTTGGAGTCCGCGTGCGAGCCGCCGTTGAGGATGTTCATCATCGGGACCGGCAGCACGTGCGCGTTCGGGCCGCCCAGGTAGCGGAACAGCGGCAGGTCGCTGGCCTCGGAGGCGGCGTGCGCGACGGCGAGCGAGACGCCGAGGATGGCGTTGGCGCCGAGCGAGGACTTGTCCGGGGTGGCGTCCAGGTCGAGCATGGCCTGGTCGATCAGGCGCTGCTCGGTGGCGTCGTAGCCGACCAGCTCCGGGCCGATCTGCTCGATGACGGCGAGGACGGCCTTCTCGACGCCCTTGCCGAAGTAGCGGTTCTTGTCGCCGTCGCGGAGCTCCAGCGCCTCGAAGGCGCCGGTGGAGGCACCCGACGGGACAGCCGCACGACCGGTGCTGCCATCGTCGAGACCGACCTCGACCTCGACCGTGGGGTTGCCGCGGGAGTCGAGGATCTCACGGGCTACGACGACATCAATGGACGGCACGAGGCATCTCCTAGCGGAAGCGGATGTGTGGTCGTTACGCCCAGAGCCTAGCCGCAGACATGCCCACGGCCACGCCCGGCCGGGCCCCGTCTCACCGTGTGACCCGGCTACTCACTGGTAGTTCACCTGTTTGCCCGTCGGCGGCGGGCTCCGGGCGGCGCGAACTGCTGGGCGCACGCCCGGAGCGGACGAATCGTCAGACCGACGAAGGGTCTATACCACCGCCGGGCCGGAGCCGGCCGGACCGCGCCGTCACAGCGCCAGCACCTGGCCGGGCATGATCACATCGGGGTCGGCGCCGATCAGTTCGCGGTTCGCCCGGAACAGCTGCTCCCAGCCGCCGGACACGTTCCGCGCGGCGGCGATCCCGGACAGCGTGTCGCCCTCCTGCACGGTGTAGTTCCCGGTGCCGGACTGCGTCGGCGCGTCGGCCGGGGCGCTCTGCTTCGAACTCTTCGACTGCTGCTGCGACTTCGGCGCCTGCTGCGACTTCGCCTGCTTCTGCTCGGGCGCCGCCGCGCGCTGCTGCGAGCGGGAGGCGGTGTCCTCGGAGCTGTCGCCGTCGCGGGACAGGCCGGCCTTGATCGAGCAGGACGGCCAGGCGCCGGGCCCCTGGGAGGCGAGCACCCGCTCGGCCACCGCGATCTGCTCGGAGCGGGTGGCCTGGTCGGCGCGGGCGGCGTAGTCGCCGCCGCCGTAGGCGCGCCAGGTGGAGGAGGAGAACTGCAGGCCGCCGTAGTACCCGTTTCCGGTGTTGATGCTCCAGTCCCCGCCACTCTCGCACTGGGCCACGCGGTCCCAGGTGTCGGCGGGTGCGGCTGCCGCTCCGGTGGCGGAGAGCAGGGGCAGGGCCAGGCCCACGGAGGCGACGCCGGCAGCGGCGACGACCTTCTCGGCCTTGGTGCTACGGCGGTGACGTCCAGTACCGGTGAACAGCATGGGACTTCCTCTCCGCACGCCTACGAGGTGAGCTGTCGGGTTCGGACCGGGAGGCTGGCCCGGCCGCCGGGAGGTCCGGACGCGGTTGCGTCCGTTCCCCGGCGGCTTCACCCCAAGCCGTTGGGAGTACGGCGTTCACACCTGGTTCCCCCGCTCCTGTCCGAATCCTGGTCGGTGTCCCGAGGGTGCGGCGGACAGGACTCGGCGTGCCGCGCTCGGGGCCCGCAGCTGCGGGCAAATCGGAGAGTAAGCAGAGCTGACGAGCAATCACAAGCTCATATCACCGGTATCACGTCGAAATTACGGACCTTCACCTCTCGTGCACAAACCGTCCATGTATGTCCGTATTCGCCCGAGGTGGGGGCGCACCCGCGCCCCCACCGGGCTCACGGACGGTGACGTGCGGGGGCGGGGCGAGGGCGGCGCGGCGGCGGTCGAAACCGGGTCAGCGGGGCGTGAAGGAGACCGGGAGTTCGCGCAGTCCGCGCATGATCAGCCCACCCCGCCAACGGAGTTCGGCCGGATCGGCGGCCAACTGGAGGTCCGGCAGCCGTGTCAGCAGTGTGCCGATCGCGCGCTGCCCTTCGAGCCGGGCCAGCGGCGCACCGATGCAGTAGTGGATGCCGTGTCCGAAACCGAGGTGCGGATTGTCCGTCCGGGCCAGGTCCAGGGTGTTCTCGTCGGAGAACCGGTCCGGGTCGCGGTCCGCCGCGGCCAGCACCACCAGCACCGGGTCGCCCGCCGGGATGTCCACCCCGCCGATGCTCAGTGGCCGGGTGGCGAACCGCCAGGTCGCCAGCTCCACCGGCCCGTCGTAGCGCAGGAGTTCCTCGATGCCGGTCTCCAACAGGCCCGACTCCCCGCGCGCCAGCGACTCTTGGAGCAGGGTGCGCTGAACGGGGTTGCGGAGCAGGGCAAATGCCCCATTGCCGATCAAATTAATGGTCGTCTCGAACCCCGCAAACAACAAGATGAAGGCCATCGCCGCGGCCTCGTTCTCGCTCAGGTGCTCGCCGTGGTCGCTGGCCCGGATCAGGCCGGAGATCAGGTCGTCGCCGAGGTCGGCGCGCTTGCGGTGGATCAGGTCGGCCAGGTAGCCGCGGATCTGCTTGACCGCGCGGCCCACTCCCCCGCGCTTGCCACCGGTATGGCGGATCATCATGCCGGCCCAGTCGCGCAGGTCGTCCTGGTCCTCGGGCGGGACGCCGAGCAGGTCGCAGATCGCGTAGATCGGCAGCGGGAAGGCGAACTCGTGGATCAGATCGACCTCGCCGCGCTCCGCGAAGGAGTCGATCAGGCGGTCGGTGAGCTGCTGCACCCGCGGTTCGAACTCGGCGACCCGGCGCGGTGTGAACGCCTTCGACACCAGGCGGCGCAGCCGGGTGTGGTCCGGCGGGTCGATGTTCAGCAGATGGGTCATCAGGTCGGCCTGCCGCTCGCCCGGGATGCCCACCCGGCCGGTGCGGTGCGCCTGTTCGCTGTGGTGCGCCGGGTTCTTGGAGAGCCGGGAGTCGGCCAGCGCCTGCCGGGCGTCCGCGTACCGGGTGACCAGCCAGGCATCCACCCCGCTCGGCAGCGTGGTGCGGTGCACCGGGGCGTTCTCCCGCAGCCAGGCGTACGCCGGATACGGATCGGCCGCGAACTCCCAGGTGAAGAGTTGCGGGTGGGTGGCGTGGGGCTGATCTGGCATGTCTTGACCGTATCTGGAACCGCCGTCGCGTGAGTCTGGTCACCTGGCGGGTAATTGCTGTTGCGGAGAGTCGGGGCGAGCCTACGATCCTCCGCAAGAACCACAGTGGGCGGCGTGCGGACCGCCCGCGGTTCGCTCTGAAAGGGGAGCAGGCCATGCGAGTAGCCGGTGCAGTGGTGGTCATCGCGGTGCTCGACGGAGGCGAGGGGGCCGACCTGGCCCGCCGGTTCTCCGCCGCCGGCGCCGCCGGCCTGCTCATCGCCGATCTTCGCCCCAACGTCGCCGAGGACCTGGCCGCCGAACTCGACCGTCCCGGCTGCCCGGTGGTCGGGGTGTCCGGTGACATCCACCACCCCGCGGACATCGCCGCGCTGGTCGACACCGCCGCCAAGCACCTCGGGCCGATCGACCTGTTCGCGGTCGCCGGCCCGGACGGCGAGCGGGTCGTCCAGCTCGCCGAACTGTCGGGCCACCTCGACCCGCTGGCCGAGGTGCTGGCCCTGGTCGGCGAGGCGATCGGCGAGGTCGTGCCGGCCCAGCGCCGCCGCCCGGTCTCGGACGTCCCGCTGGCGAGCTGACCCGTCAGTCGTCCTCGGACAGTCCCTCGGCGGCCCGTACCGCCCGGCGGTAGCGCCGGGCCGCCGCCCGCAGTGCGGCGTCCACGTCCACGCCCTGGTCGTAGCCGCGCTGTGCGACCGCCAGCAGCAGTTCCCCCGCCGTCTCGGCGGTGAGTTCGGCGGGCAGTTCGTACGGCGCGTCCGGCACTCCGGTGAACCGCGCCCGGCGCACCCGGGAGACCAGTTTCGCCGCGTACGCCAGCGCGGGCAGGCCCGCCGGGACGCCGTCCAGCACCGATTCGCGCTGCTTCTCCGCGGCCTTCAGCTGCTCCCAGTTGGCCTCCGTCTCGGCGGAGTCCCGGACGCTGACGTCGGCGAACACGTGCGGGTGGCGATACATCAGCTTCTCGACGATGTCGCCCGCCACATCGTCGATGGAGAACGGGTCCTCGGCGTCCTCCTCGGCGATCCGGGAGTGGAAGAACACCTGGAGCAGCACGTCGCCGAGTTCCTCGCGGAGGGTCGGACGGTCATCCTCCTCGATCGCCTCGACCAGTTCGAAGGCCTCCTCGACCAGGTACTTCACCAGGCTCCGGTGGGTCTGCTCGGCGTCCCACGGGCAGCCGCCGGGCGAGCGCAGGCGGTCCATCACCGAGACCAGGTCCAGCAGGCGGGCGCCCGGCAGGTCGTACGAGCCCGGCAGCACCTCGATCTCCGGGTGCTCGCCGGCCTCCTCCACCGCGATCCGGGCCAGTGCGTCGGTCAGCCCCGGGTCGCCGTCCGGGCTCTCCAGCCACACCGCGGGGGCCAGCGCGAGCAACTGCCGGGCCAGCGCCGGGGCGGAGCCCCGTTCGATCAGCCGGGGCTCGACGCCGGCGGCGCGCAGCGCGGGCAGCTGCGGGTGGTCGGCGACGCCGGCCAGCACCACGGGCGCCGAACGGAGGGCCTCCCAGGCCGGCCAGCCGAGCAGGCCCGGGGCGACGCGGTGGGTGGTGGTGAGCAGGATCAGCTTCGGAGTGTCCACGCCACCGAACCTACAACGACCGCGTGCGGGGCGGACCAGCGGTTTTCCTGCGCGGACGGTCACGCCGCGGGTTGCAGCATCAGCTGTCGGGTGACGGACAGCAGGTCGGCGGGCGTCAGCTCGGCCAGCAGCGAACCGGCGTGCTCGATCAGCGCGGCGGCCGCCTCGGTGAGCGCGGCGTCGTCCAGCGGGCGCCCCGCCAAGGGGAGGCTGTCGGCGAGCAGGCTCTGCGCGACGGTGTACAGGTTGGCGCTGGCCGCCTCGCGGATCGTCAGCGACAGGTGCGTGGAGGGCGCGCCGTCCTCGGCGCGGGCACGGTGGGCGAAGCCACGCGGCACGTACAGCACCTCGCCCGGCTGCAGGACGGTCTCCAGCAGCACCTCGCCCGGGTCGCCGTCCTCCCGCTCCGGCACCCAGTTGCCGTCGGCGGGCCCGCCGTGCACCCACCAGCGCTTGGCCCCGGAGATCTGCACCACCAGCACGTCCGCGTCGTCGCGGTGCACCGGGCGGCCCTGGGTGCCGGGCGGGGTCAGGAAGTAGAACGCCTCGACCTGCCGGCCGATCTCGGCGGCCAGACCGCGGGCCAGCTCGCGCACCCCGTCGTGCCACTGGTCGACGTAGCGCAGCAGCAGCGTCGCCTGCTCGTCCCGGATCAGCGCCCGCACCGCCGCGCCGTCGGCGTACCCCCCGACCACCTCGCCGAGCACCACCCGCGGCGGGCAGAACCGCTCGACGGGCAGGTGGGCGTCGCGCTGCACCAGGCCCAGGTACGGCACCTTCAGCAGGCCGTGGTCGAGCAGCCGGTCGAGTTCGGCGGCGGGCAGCACGTCCACCGGCGGGCGCTCGGGGCGCAGCACGGCCGGGGCGGTGCGCCACAGCTGGGTACGGAACTGCTCCTCGTCCGCGACGAAGCGGCTCAGCCAGGTCTCGGTCATGGTCGGGTCTCCTCTGGTGCGGGCTGGGTCGGACGGCGGGTTCAGGCGGTGGGACGGTTGCTGTACGCGACGCGGCGGGCGGCGGACACCAGCTCGGCCGGGTCGGCGGCGGCCAGCCGGGTGCGCAGGTGGTCGAGCAGCTGCTCGCCGGCCGCCAGCAGGTCGTCCTCGTCGCGGGGGCGGGCGGGCAGTTCGAGGCCCTCGGTGAGCAGGGCGCGCAGCTGAGTGCGCAGGTGGACGGTGCAGGCCTCGCGCAGCGCGATCGTCAGGTGCAGCGACGGCCCGTCCTCGGTGGCGCGGGCGGTGTGGGCGTAGCCGTTGGGGACGTACAGCACCTCGCCCGGGTGGACGACGGTGTCCAGCAGGCACGGGCCCGGGTTGTCCTCACGGACCGGCTGCCAGTTCGGATCGGTCGGCCCGCCGTACACCTGCCAGTGCTTGTGGCCGCTCAGCTGGATGACCAGGATGTCGCCCTCGTCGCGGTGCACCGGCCCGTGCCGACCGGGCTGCGAGTAGAACATGAACGCCTCGGTGAGCCGGCCGAGACTCTCGGACAGGCCGGTGGTCAGAGCGCGCACCCCCGGGTGCCAGTGGTTGAGGTAGCGCAGCTGGAGCGTGGCGTTGCGGTCCCGGATCAGCGCCCGCACCAGCTCCGGGTCGAGGCACCCCTCCAGCCTCCGGCCGGCGATCACCCGCGGCGGGCAGTACTCCTCCTGCGGCACCGTGCCCTCGACGGTGAACAGCCCCGCGTAGGGGTCGCGCAGCGTGCCCTCGTCGATCAGCTCGAACAGGCTCTCCACCGTGAGCACTTCGGTGGGCGGGTCTGCGGGGCGGAGCACCACCGGCCCCTGGCGCCAGTGCTTGCGCAGGAAGGTCTCGGTGTCGTCGACGCAGCGGTCAAGCCAGTCCATGGCGGCGTTCCTCTCCGAATTCACGGGGGGGTCAGGGGGTGTTGGAGGTGTTGAGGCGGGTCGGACGCGGGGCGCCGGCGGCGGCGAGGCCGCCGGCGCCCCCGGGCGTGGATCGGTGGATCAGATGACGTCCGGGTAGCACGCGCCGCAGCCGTCGGTGGTCGCGTGACCCGCGCTCACGGACGGCGCGGTCGCGGCCTGAGCCGAAACGGCCGGCGCGAACACCGCACCACCGACAGCGGCGGCAACCGCCACCGACAGCGCGGCCTGACGGGCCAGCGCGGCGAACTTCGAAGCGGACTCGGTGCTCTGAACACCCATGACAGGACTCCTAATTGATCGGTTCGGGGACGACGGGAGAGAGGTGGATCAGATGACGTCGGGGTAGCACTCACCACAACCGTCGGTGGTCGCGTGACCCGCGCTCACGGACGGCGCGGTCGCGGCCTGCGCCGAAACGGCCGGCGCGAACACCGCACCACCCACAGCGGCGGCAACCGCCACCGACAGCGCGGCCTGACGGGCCAGCGCGGCGAACTTCGAAGCGGACTCAGTGCTCTGAACACCCATGACAGGACTCCTAATTGATCGGTTCGGGATGGCGGGAGAGAGGTGGATCAGATGACGTCGGGGTAGCACTCACCACAACCGTCGGTGGTAGCGTGACCGGCGCTCACGGACGGCGCGGTCGCGGCCTGAGCCGACACGGCCGGCGCGAACACCGCACCACCGACAGCGGCGGCAACCGCCACCGACAGCGCGGCCTGACGGGCCAGCGCGGCGAACTTCGAAGCGGACTCGGTGCTCTGAACACCCATGACAGGACTCC
>NZ_JBICXW010000012.1:56307-227042 GCF_043200475.1 Kitasatospora sp. NPDC048407
AGCGGCGGCAACCGCCACCGACAGCGCGGCCTGACGGGCCAGCGCGGCGAACTTCGAAGCGGACTCGGTGCTCTGAACACCCATGACAGGACTCCTTCGGGGAGGGGGACGAATCGGGATAAATCGGGCCGCTCGGGGCACGTTCCGCTCACGGGTGCGGCACGGGGGGGGTCAGACGGTCGGGATCCGCAGGGCCAGGGGTTCGGCGCCGGGGCGGCACTGGAGGTCGCAGCCGCAGCCGGGGGGCAGCAGCAGCCAGTGGCCGGGGAGGAGCCGGACGCCCTGGTGGGTTCCGAGGCCGGTGGGGTGGACCCGGCTTCCGCCGTGGTGCTGGAAGAGCAGCAGACTGCTGTCCTCCGGGGCGGCGAGCCGCCGGACGGGCCGGCTCGGGGCGGGTTCGACGGGGCGGCCGAGGTGGTGACGCAGGGTGTCGGCCCAGTGGGTCGCGCCGTGCGTCGGGGCGGCGTCCGGCGGGTTGGCGCCGGGGTGTTCGCCCTCGGTCCACAGGAGTGCCGGGCCGGTGCCGAGTCGGCGGTTCAGGAAGGCGACGACCTCGCGTTCCTGGTCGGCCGGACGGTCTTCGTCCTGTCCCCAGTGCACTGTCGCCACCTCCGTTCCGCTGTCCGGTGGGGCCCGGTGTGCCCCGCTGACATCAATAGTGCGGTGCGGCGGAATTGACGGACAGTCACGGCTTGGCGGTCCCGGGCGGCCGGTAACGGGTGGCCGGTCCCGGGACCGCGTGACACGCGGAGGTGGGGTGAGTCAGTCGTCGAGCAGGCCGGCCCGGGCGGCGGCGACGCCGGCCTGGAAGCGACTCTCGGCGCCCAACTCGTCCATGATGTCGGCGATGTGGCGGCGTGCGGTGCGCAGTGACATGCCGAGGCGGCGGGCGATGGCCTCGTCCTTGAGGCCGGCGGCGAGCATGCGGACGATGGTGCGGTCGAGTTCCTGGGAGACCTGTTCGAGGCCGTCCTCGGCGGCGGCGGCGAACGGGCGGGCAAGCGACCAGGCCTGTTCGAAGATGCCGCAGAGGTAGGCGAGCAGCGCTTCCTGCCGGACCACCAGCGCGCCCCAGGTGCCGTCGCTGAGGGGGAGGAAGGCGAGTTCGCGGTCGAAGACGATGAGGCGGCCGAACAGCTCGTGCGCTGTGCGGTATTCGGCGCCGAGGGCGGTGGCGGCCTCCACGTAGGCCTGGCTGGGGCCGTTGAAGCGGGCGGTGTGGTGGTAGAGGGTGCGCATCCGGACCCCTCGGCCGAGCAGGGCGCGGTCGCGGCGCAGGGCCTCCTCCATCGCGGCGGGGACGCGGGAGCCGCCGCCGGGCTGGCTGGTGAGCACTTCGCTGCGGCATTCGGCGGAGGCCCGGTCGAGGGCGTCGCGGACGTCCTGGAGGTCGCCGATCACCTCGATCTCGCCCGCTCCGCCGGTCTCCCGGACCTGCCGGTGGTAGGCCAGGAAACCGGCCACCTGGGCCTGGCGGTGGGCGAGTTCGGCGCGGCTGCGCTGGATCTCGGCCTCGACGGGGGCGGCGAGTGCGGCGATCGCGGTCTGCGGGGGCAGGGCCCGGCAGCGGGCGGGGTCGGCCGGGTCGGGCTGGAGCAGCTGCCAGGCGGCCAGGCGGTCCAGGGCGGTGGTGGCGGCGGCCGGGTCGAGCCCTTGGCGGGCGAGGTGTCCGGCCAGCGCGTCGGGGTCGAGGCGGCCGTGTTCCAGCACCCAGGAGTAGGCCGCGGCATCGGCCGGATCGGGCGCGAACTCGGCTCCGGCGCACGGAGCTTGGGCCGATAGGTCCATTTTCGTCCCTCGGTCATCTTGCTGCCAGAGCAGTTGGTGAGGTGGCTGCACGATGGTTCGGGCACCCGGCGGTCGTCATGCTAGTTCCCAGGCGCCGGGCCTTGGTCGAAAGCCCGGACACCGAGATCCCCGTCTCTTCCCGTCCTCAGGAGGACTCTGCCATGAAGCGGTTCGCTCGCACCGTCGCGTTCGCCGGTCTGCTGCTCGCCCTGGCCGGCGCGGCCCCCGCGGTGATCGCGGCGACCCAGTCCGGCCCGGCGGCGGCCGTGCGGGCCGACGGCGCGAGCCCGACCGGCGACACCTCCTGGGGCGGCAGCTGCGAACTGCCGCTGTGCCAGCCCGAGTTGTACTGAGCCGGAGCGGAGCGGGCCCGGAGCGGGCCCGGAGCGGAGCGGGCCCGGAGCGGAGCGGGCCCGGAGCGGGCCCGGAGCGGAATGGGCCCGGATCAGAGCGGGCGGACGTTCATCGGCAGCCAGTTGTCGTTGGTGTCGGTGAGTCCGATCCGGGCGGTGTCCCACGTCCCGTAGCGCGGGTTGACCTGGATGTGCAGCGCGGTGCCCGCGTCCACCAGGGCCTTGCGGATCGCGGCGTCACCGGCGGCGCCGGTCGGGTCCTGGCCGCCGGCCAGCTTGGTAAGGCCGAGCTGCTGGCGGTAGAAGTCGTCGATCCCGTCGGCCGGGACGCCCTGCTTGACCCGCAGCAGTTCGGCCAACTTGGCGTCGCCGCCCACGGTGCGGCTGTCCGCGGCCCGGGCCGCGCCGATCTCGCTCGCGTCGACCTTCAGCCGGCGGTCCGCCAGCGCCCGGCCGATGACCTTGTCGAAGATCAGCTCGTTGACGGTGTGCCTGACCAGCCCGGACTGTTCGTTCGCCGCCTGCCCGCCGGCCTGCCCGGCACCGCCCGCGCGGACCGCCGACATCCTGGCCTGCACCTGCGCGATGGTGATCCGCTCGTCGCCGACCACGGCGGCGGCCCCCTGGTGCGCCGGTGCCCCGCCACAGGCGGAGAGCGCGGCGGCGGCGACTGTCACGCCGAGTGCGGCGCGCAGTCGGCGGACGGAGCTGGTGCGGGTCACTGGGGCCTCCTGGTCGATGGAGCGCGTTCCGGTGGTGCTTCGCGTACGTGGCTGGGACGAACAATAGGGAGCCCCGTCCCCTGGTGCCAGACCCCGCGCGCAGGTCCCCGTCCGAGATCGTCCACCGCTCCCCGGGGTGGACGAACGTTCGCCTAGGATCTGCCGCGATTCGGCCTACTCACCTGGGGGACACGGAACATGACCACTCGACGGAACCTGCTGCGGGTCGCCGCGGCCGGCGCGGGAGTCGGCGCGGCGACGATGGCGGGCACCGGGAGTGCGGCGGCGGCCGTCGCCGACCCGGCCCGGCCGCTGGGCTGGATCGACGTCAAGGTGGCCTACCAGGCCAAGGGCGACGGCACGGGCGACGACGCGCCGCTGCTGCAGAAGGCGTTGAACGATGCCGGTCCGGGCGGCGTGGTGGTCCTGCCGACCGGCAACTACCTGATCTCGTCGCCGCTGGTGGTACCGACCGGCGTGCGGATCCAGGGCAGCGGCTCGTCCTGGTACTCGGGCGGCGGTTCCCGGGAGACGGTGATCAACGCCTCGCCGTCGTTCTCCGGCAACCAGTTGATGCTGGTCGACGACAGCCGGGGCGAGAACATCGCGGTGTCGATCCGCGACCTCACGCTGCGCGCGGCGGACGCCCCGCCCGGGACGGCAGTCGGCCTGGACGTGGTCGGGGCGGTCTCCCAACTGCTGGTGGAGAACGTCCAGGTGACGCAGACCAAGGGCGCCGGGATCCGGCTGCTCGCGGCGAACGGCAAGGCCCCGACCACCGTCCGGTTCCGCCAGGTCGGCACCTGGGGCACCCAGGGGAACGGCTTCGAACTGGACGCCCGGGACAGCCAGTTCACCGGCTGCCTGGCGTACGGCAGCGGAGGGTCCGGCTGGCGGCTCGTCCGGTCCAGCAACAACCAGTTCGCGCAGTGCCGTTCCGAACACAGCGCGCGGCACGGCTTCGAGTGGACGGACGACCAGCCGATCGGCGCGGTCGTCCTCACCGCCTGCACCACCGACCAGAACGAGCAGGACGGCTTCCACCTGGAGCGGATCGGCGGCGTGGCCGCGGTCCAGTTCGACGGCTGCTGCGCCCGCCGGGACGGCAGCACCGCGGGCGGCCGGTTCTCCGGCGTCAGCATCACCGGCTGCACCGCGCCCGTCCTGCTGACCGGCATGGTGGTCACGGCGTTCCGCGACGACAAGGCGACGAAGGAGTCCCCGTACTACGGCCTCACCGTGGCCACTTCGTCCTCGGTGGGCCTGCAGGCCGCGGCGCTGTCCACGATCGCGGGCGGGCAGGCGGTCAACTGGGACGGGCAGGGCCGGCTGAGCACCGGACCGAACCTGATCACCGGCACGTATCAGAACAACGCCACCGCCTGGAACCCCTCCGACGGGCTGCGCAGCGGCCCCGACCAGCTGTCCTTCGCGAGCGCGGGAGTCGTCACCCCGCTGCTCGACCCGACCCCGCAGCCCGCCGATCAGGGGCTGCTGACCTGGGCGTTCGACCCGTCCTCGCTCGGCAGCACCGGGGTGCCGACGCCCGGGACGATCCAGCTGGTCCGGGTCCTGCTGCGCACCCCGCAGCAGGTCTCCGCGGCGCTGGTCGCCGTCACCGGCGCCGGCGCCGGGCTGACGGCCGGCCAGAACCTGGTGGGCCTGTACGGGGCGGACGGGTCGCTGCTGGCGAGCAGCGCGGACCAGAGTGCCGACTGGACCGGGACCGGCCTGAAGACCGTCCCGCTGACCAGGACCGCCGGCGTGCCCGCCGTCCTGCCCGCCGGCTCGTACTGGGTGGCCCTGCTCACCAACGGCGCCACAAGCCCCGGCTTCGGCCGCGGCTCCTTCCTCTCCACCACGGCCATCAACGTGGGCCTCCCCGGCCAGCCGCCGCGCTACGGCCAGTACGGCACCGGCCAGACCGGGCTGCCCGCGAAGGTGACGTTCGGCCAGGCCGCCAACTCGACCAGCTCGTTCTGGGTGGCACTGCGGTAGACCGCACTCCGTCGACCTGGTGGTCGGCTTCGGTCCGGTCGGACGCGGACATCGCAGGTCGCAGGTCGCAGTTCGGCAACGAGGAGCGGGATTGACGGCGGGCGGGTGTCGCAGGTCCGGAAAGCTTGGGACTCTTGACGAGATGTCATGTCAGCCCGATTCATGGGGGAAGCGGGATGTGGGGACCGGGCACAGTACTGGGCGGGCGCTACACGCTCGGTGAGCGGCTGGGCAGTGGCGGCATGGGCGAGGTCTGGCGGGCCGAGGACGGGGTACTGGGCCGGGCAGTCGCGATCAAGGTGATGCATCCGGGGCTGGGTGACGAGCAGGACTTCATCGAGCGGTTCCGGCGCGAGGCCCGGATCCTGGCGACGGTGCGGCATCCGGGCATCGTCCAGGTGATCGACTACTGCGAGCCGGCCGAGACCACCGACGTCCGGGCGACGTACATCGTGATGGAGCTGATCGAGGGCCGCCCGCTGCACCTGGTGCTGGCGCAGGACGGCCCGATGGTGCCGGCCCGGGCGCTGGGGCTGGTCGCGGAGGCGCTGGACGCGCTGCACGCCGCGCACGCGCGGGACATCGTGCACCGGGACCTGAAGCCGTCGAACCTGATGGTGCGGGACGACGGCGGCGTGGTGGTCACGGACTTCGGGATAGCCCGGGCGTTGGCGGGCACCCGGCTGACGACCACCCACTCGGTGCTGGGCACGGCCCTGTACGCGGCGCCGGAACAGGCCGGCGGCCAGGCCGTCACGCCCCGCTCCGACCTGTACTCGATCGGTGTGGTCTGCTTCGAACTGCTCACGGGGCAACCGCCGTTCACGGGTGAAACAGTGCTGGAGGTGGTGGTCAAGCACCTCCAGCAGCCGCCGCCGGGACTGGCCGAGGCGTTCCCGGCGCCGGTGCGGGCGTTCGTCGCGCGGGCGCTCGCCAAGGACCCGGCGGACCGCTTCCCGGACGCGGCGGCGATGGCCGCGGCGGCGCGCTCGGCGGCCGAACTTCCGGCCTCGGCAAAGGCGGTGGCGGCGGACACGCTGCTGGCCACCGTGCCGGACAGCCCGACGCCGAGCACCGTCCCGGCCGCCCCTCCGGCGGACACCGGCGCGCGGACCGCGGAGACCCCTCCCCCGGAGAGCCGGCGGCGCCGGCTGCTGCTGCCGATCGTCGTGCCGGTGGTGATCTCCCTGGGCACGGGCGGCGTCTTCCTGGTCCAGGCCGCGCCGTGGAAGTCCGACACCTCGCAGACGGGTTCCGGCCCGGTCTCGGCACCCGGCGGCGGATCGCCCCTCCCGGTGGCGTCGACGTCGGGCGGCCCGCCCGGGTCCGCCTCGCCGTCCGCCTCCGCCCCAGCCCCGGCCTCCGACTCGCCCTCCCCCGGCCCGCAACAGCCCTCGTCCGACCAGCCGGGCACCACCGACACCCGCCCGGCCCAGGGCGGCGGGGGAACCGGCGGCGGAACCGGCGGCGGAGGCAGCAGCAACGGTGGCGGTGGCAACGGCGGTGGTGGCAACAGCGGTGGCAGCAACGGTGGTGGCAATCAGCAACCCGGCGGCACCACTGCCCCGCCGAACACGCCACCCGCCAACGGCGGCACGACCCCCGGACCCCCCGCAGGCTGCGGGGGCGCCGGCTGGGGATACCTGACCTCGGTGGGCAGCGGACAGCGGCTCGGCCTGGCGGCGAACACCCTGGCGGGCGGCACGGCGGCGGTGATGGACCGCAACACCTCGTTCGGCTGGTACCGCTCCGGCCCGGACCCGGGCGGCTGGTACACGCTGTACCCCTGCAACATGAGCAAGCCGATCCTGGTCCAGAACGCCACCGGGACGGCAGTCACCCTCCGCTCCGGATTCAACGTCCTGACCAGCTGGTCGGTGGTCCAGGCGCCCACGCCGGGCGCGTACTACCTCAAGGACTACATGGCCAGCCTCTGCCTGACCGACAACGGCTCCGGCAACGCGGCCACCATGGAGAACTGCACCCCGGGCAACACCACCCAGCAATGGCGCATCCCCCCGGCGGGCTGACAGCCCCCGCCGCGGCGACGGCGGATCGTCGCGGTCGATCTCGGCGCCCACAGCGGCGACGCCGGAATCGACCGTCAGATCCGTCAGATCCGCCTGGGAGGCTCCGGGCATGGAGATGACAATGCAGCTGACGATCGACTGCTCCGATCCGCAGCGGATGGTGGCCTTCTGGGCGCAGGCCCTGGGCTATGTGCCCGAGCCCGCGCCCGACGGGCACGCCACGTGGCGCGCCTACTGGGAGGCGATAGGGGTGCCTGCGGAGGAGTTGCCGGCCGGGGCCGGCGACATTCCGGAGTCGATCGTCGATCCGGCAGGTCGTGGACCGCGCGTGTGGTTCCAGCAGGTGCCGGAGCCGAAGACCGTCAAGAACCGGTGGCACTTCGACCTCACGGTCGGTGGCGGTCGTGACGTCCCGCTGGACGTCCGCGCGCAGCGGGTCAGGGCCGCGGTGGATCAGCTGGTCGAGGCCGGTGCCACCGTGCTGGAGATCAGGGACGAGCCGAGCATGGGGCTGTACGCCGCGGCCATGCGGGATCCCGAGGGCAACGAGTTCGACGTCGTCTGAGGACCGTCGCGAGTGTGTGCCCGGTCGGCCCGCACCGCGATTCTTCACCGCCCGGGATCCACTTCCGATACACGCCGCAGGGCCGGCTCCTCGGTCAGGTCGCGTACGGGTTGGTGGTGGTGCGGTGACTGCCGAGCTGCTCCAGGTGCGCGCGCAGCCGGCGGACGTCGGGGTGGTGCGGGCCCTGACGGCGCTCGGTCTCCAGCAGGAGTTCCAGCAGGCTCTGCCAGGCCGCCTCGACGTGGCCGGTGGCGGCGAGCAACAGGCCGATGCGTTCGCGCAGTTCAGGGGCGTGCGCGGAGCCGAGCGGCAGGGACGCGAGGACGGCCTGGTACTCGGCGAGGGCCTCGCGGGTGAGGCCGAGCTGCTCCAGGCAGCGGGCCGCGTGGCGGCGGTGGTCGAGCGCGGCCGGGTCGCGCTCGGCCGCCGCGGCGGCGGCCAGCACCCGCAGTTCGGGCAGCGCCTCGGCCCACTGCCGTTCGGCGAGCAGGGTGCGGGCCCGGATCGCCCGCACCGTCTTCACCAGCGGCGCGGCCTCGCCCTGCTCGGCGACGGCCCGGGGCAGCAGCCGTGCGGACAGCTCGAGCACCTCGCCGTGCCGGCCCGCCGCGACCAGGTCGGAGAGCCGGGCACAGGCCACGGCCAGGGTCTCCTGCCCGGGCGGCTGCTCGAACCGGACGGGCGGCGGCACGGCAGGCATGAACACCGGCTCCGGCGGCGGCAGTTCGGCTCCCCCTGCGGGCTCCGGATGGTGCGGGTAGCGGTACGGGTCCGCCGGGTCGGGGACGGCGGGCAGCCGGGTGCGCGGGCGGCCGGTCGGGGCGGGCAGCAGCGGCATCAGCAGGGCGTGCACCTCGGCCGCGTCGACCGGCCGGTGGTCGGGCTGCTTGGCGAGCAGCCACAGCACCAACTTCTCCAGCGCGGGCGGGACTTCGAGACGCAGCCCGCGCAACGGCTGCGGCGGGTCGTCGAGCTGGCGACGCAGCACGCCGAGCGCGGTGGGCGCCGGGAACGGGGGGCCGCCGGCCAGCATCTCGTGCAGCATGCAGCCGAGCGCGTACAGGTCGCTGCGCCGGTCGGTGTCGGCGGCCATGGCCTGCTCGGGGGCCATGTAGGCGGGGCTGCCGATCGGACTGCCGGTGAGGGTGAGCCGGGTGGCGGTGGGGTCGATGGCGGCGGCGATGCCGAGGTCGAGCAGGATCACCCGCCCGTCCGGACGGACCATCACATTGCTCGGTTTCAGGTCCCGGTGGACCACCCCCGCCCCGTGCACGGCGGACAGCGCGGCGCACAGCTGCCCGGCGACCGCGACGGCCCGAACGACGTCGAGCGGGCCCTCCTCGGCGATCAGGTCGGCCAGGCTCATCCCGGGGACCCGCTGCATCACCAGGTAGAGCTCGTCCCCGTCGGCGCCCGCGTCGTACACGGTGACCAGGCCCGGGTGGTCGAGGGACGCCCCTATTCGGCACTCGCGCAGGAACCGCTGCCGCAGCAGCTCGCCCTGGCTGTCGCCGCGCCCGGCCTGGTCCGGCACCGCGTCGGCGCGCAGCAGCTTCACCGCGACCTGCCGCCCCAACTGCTGGTCCCGGGCCGCCCAGACCTGCCCCATCCCGCCGTGCCCGATCTTCTCCTCGAGCACGTACCGCCCACCGACGGTGCGGCTCACGGCTGCCCGTCCCCGGCCTGACGGCGCAGCAGCTCACCGAGCTCGCGCAGCTCGGCGGTGCCGGTCGCGCCACCCGGTGCGGCGGCGGGCGGCGGGGTGGCGGGGTGCGGGGTGGCGGCGGACGGTGCGACCGGGGCCGGGTAGGGGTACGGGGTGCTGGTGCCGGAGGGGTACGTCGGGGCCGACGCCGGGTACCCGGGGTACGCCGGGTACGGGTACGGCGGCGGGGTGGCGACGGCCTGCGGCCAGAACCGGCGCTGGTTCATCAGCAGGTAGTGCACCGGCGTACCGAGGAACAGCGGGAGCAGCAGCAGCAGACCCACCAGGTTGTTGATCGTCCCGCCCTCCGGGGTCAGCCCGGCACCCACGTACAACCCCAGCTGCATCAGCCCGATGACGACCGCGCCGACGATGTCGGCCCGGCGCCGCCGCCCCACCGCCAGCACCAGCGAGGGCACCATGCCGAGCATCCCGAGGGTCAGCACCGGCACCGCCGCGCACAGCAGCGTCACCCAGATCCGGGGCGGGCCGGAGACGGCGCGGGCGGGCATGGACGCTCCTCGACGACGGGAATGTGCTGCGCACACGCTACCCCCACCGGAAGCGGCTGCCACGACTGATGGCGGGTCAAAGACGGGGACCGGAAACGGGGGACCTCACACGCCCCGCTGGTCCTCCGCAGACTCGCCCTCGCCGTTCTCCCCCAGCCCTTGGGGGCTGGGAGGTGCCCCCACGAGCCGCTGAACGGCTTCGCCGTTCCCCAGCGCGCGTCAGGATGGCTTCGCCGTTCCGGCCGCGAGGGCGTCGGTGAGGGCGCGGGTCAGGGTGCGGGCCTCGGTGGTGGTGCGGGTCAGGGCGGCCTCGTAGTCGGCGAGTTGGCGGAACGCGGCGCCCAGGGCGAGCTGCTGCTCGACCGGCACGCGCGGGACTTCGACCCGGCGGATGTCGAGGCGGCTGGTGGTGGATGCGTAGCTGCTGGCGCGTCGGCCGGCGCCGGTGGCGCGGAGCTGGCCGGCCAGGAAGTCGGGGTCGAGCAGTGCGGGGTCGGGCCGGAGCAGGTGGAGCCGGGCCCCGAGTGCGGCGCCCGCGTAGGGGCTGCCGGGGTGCACCGCCTGTGCGCCCTCGCCGCCCAACGCCGGCACCAGCACGTCACCGTGGCGGATCGTCAGCGCGTCCGAAGCGTCGGTGGCGACGCTCGGTGGGGCGGCGGTCTGGAGGTCCTGGTCGGTGAGCAGCGGGGTGCGGCCGCCGGGGCGGGCGGGGGCGCCCTGGCCGGAGGAGTGCACCTCGAGCGCGCCGGAGCGGGCGAGTTCGCCGATGCTGACCTGCGGGGGTGCGCCCACGCCCGTGGCGGCGAGGGCGGGGAGGGCGGCGTCCAGGTCGGCGAGCCGGGCGAGTTCGGCGGCCAGGTGTTCGCGCAGGGCGGTGAGTGCGTCGGGGGCGGCCTCGGCGGGCAGGGCGGGCAGGTGGCGGGCGGGGGTGAGGTCGGTCTCGTCGTCCAGCAGGTCGAGCGCGGGCACGGCCCGGGAGCGGCCGGGCCGGTCGGCGGGCAGCGGGCCGCCGGTGCGGGCGGCGGTGTCGAACGCCTGCCACGCCGTCAGGACGTCCTGCTGGAGCGCGGTGCGGTCGATCCGTTCCCGGCCTCCGTCGGCGGCGGCGTCCAGCAGCAGCAGGTGCCGGAAGTCGTCGCCGGGCTCGGGCCCGCGCAGCACCCACACGTGCAGCGGCACGCCATAGGGCGGGGCGACGCCGGCGGGCAGCGCGATCACGGCTCGCAGCGCGCCCGAGCGGACGAGTTCGGCCCGCACCCGGCGGCCGGCCCGGCGGGACGCGACGGTGGGCGGCAGCAGCAGGACAGCCGTCCCGCCGGGGCGGGTGTGCGCCAGGCAGTGCAGCACCCAGGCCAGTTCGGACTCGCCGCGCGGCGGCACCACCCCGCCGGGCCAGCGGCTGTCGTACTGCAACTGGTCGTGGCCCCAGTCGCGTTCGTTGTACGGCGGCCGGCACAGCACGGCGTCGGCGGCCAGGCCCGGGAAGGCGTCGGCGCGCAGCGCGTCCCCGGCCCGGACGTCCACCGGCAGCGGGCCGGGGAGGTCGGCGGGGGCGGCCAGCGCGAGGCGCAGCAGTGCGACGCCGGCCAGGCCCGGGTCGGCGTCCTGCCCGCGGCGCGCGGCGGGCGCGGCGGCGAGCAGCACCCCGCCGGTGCCGCACGCCGGGTCCAGCACCGCCTGGTCGCTGCCCGGCGGTCCGGCGAGGGCGGCCAGCAGGGCGGCGGTCTGGGCCGGAATCGGCTGCTGGAGGCGGGGGTTGGCCTCGGTGTACCTGGTCAGCAGTTGCTCGTACGCGGCGGCGGGGGCGCTCTCCGCGGTCAGCCGGGCCAGCAGCCGGGCCAGGTCCAGGTGGGTGGCACCGGCGATCAGCGGCAGGTCGAGCGTCGCGGGCGCGTCCGGGCCGAGCAGCGCTCCGACGGTGCGGCGCAGCGCCTTGGGCAGCGCGGTGGCCAGCCGGGTGTCCGGCTGCTCGGCGAGTTCGGCCCACGCGGACGGGGCGCGGTGCAGCAGGAGCAGCAGCGAACCGGCCGTCACCAGCGGGGCGACGGCCGAGCCGGACGGGTCGCGGAGCAGCTCCAGCTGCTGCCAGACCCGTTCCAGCAGCGGAAGTTCGGCGAGTTTCCCCTGCGCGCGGAGCCAGTGTTCGACCTGGTCGAGCCGGAACGTCGGGCTGGTCTCGGTGCCGCCTGCGGGCCGGGGGAAGTCGGTGTGGCGGCGGCGCCAGTTGGACACGGCGGCCCTGCCGACCCCGGCGAGCCGGGCGATCTCGGCGGCCGTGACCTCGGGACTTTCCGACATGCGCGGGCTCCTCAGCAGCTGGGTGTGGCCACACAGCATAGCCAGGAGGCCACCCCGACGCGTTCACACGTGAACAGAGACGTTTCGTGAACTCGCATTGACACTGTTCACACCCGGGGCTTTACTGGAGTCATCGCCGGAACCCCGGCCCACCGCAGAATCCCTGGGGGAGAGCCCGTCATGTCCATCCGCATCAGCACCCGCCGCACCGCTGCCGTCCTCCTCGGCGCCTGCCTGCTCGCCGCCGCGACCGCCTGCGGCCCCGACAAGAACTCCGTCTCCACCGCCCCCAAGGCCGCCGACTCCGCGAGCGCCTCCAGCGCCGGCGGCGACCAGGGCAAGGCGGCCGGCTCCTCGGTGGCCAAGCCCGGCGACACCATCGGCCTGAAGGGCGTGGAGAAGTCCAACACCGCGGACGTCACGCTGGTGAAGGTCGTCGACAACTCGGAGGGCGCGGACGAGTACACCAAGCCCGCCGACGGCAAGCGCTTCGTCTCCGTCCAGTTCCGGATCAAGGCCACCGGCAGCGCGGCCTACGCCGACGCCCCCGCCAACAGCGCGAAGGTCCTCGACGACAAGGGCCAGGGCTACAGCTCCACCGTCGCCGACACCAAGGCCGGCCCCGAGTTCCCCGTCCCCGCGAACATCGCCCCCGGCGAGACCGCCCTCGGCTTCATCACCTTCGAGATCCCGGCGGACGCCAAGCTCGACAAGATCCAGTTCGCGCTGGACAGCGGCTTCGCGCAGCAGACGGGGCAGTGGAAGCTGTAAGGGCACGCAGGCGGGCGCGAAACGCAGGTGGGTGCGAAACGCAGACGGGCGCGAAACCGGGGGCGCGGGGAACTGCGCGACAAGCGCACACCACGTCCGCAAGGTCGCGATCAAGTGCAGGTCATTGTCCTGCGTCGCGATCTTGCGGTCGGATCCTTCCGCTTCGCGCAGTTCCCCGCGCCCCCGCTTTCGCGCGAGTCCCCCTGCGTTACCGCTTCAGGTCGTCGAACATGGTGCTCAGGAACTCCGTGCTCCACGACAGCAACTCCCGCCCCACCAGCGGCTTGCCGCCGATGCGTCCGCCGGAGCTGGGCCGGGGCACCAGCAGCTGCTGGGCCGCGGACTTGATCTGGGTGCGGGGGTAGAGCCGGTTCAGCCGGAGTTGCTGGGACTCGCGCAGGTCGACCGGCCCGAAGCGGACGAAGTTGCCCTGCAGGGTGATGTCGCCGATGCCGCAGCGCCGCGCGAACAGTCGCAGGCCGGCCACCAGCAGGAGGTTCTCGACCGGTTCGGGGAGCTTGCCGTAGCGGTCGGTCAGTTCCTCGCGGACCTGCGCGATGTCGGCCTCCGAGTTGACGGCCGCGATCGACCGGTACGCCTGGAGGCGCAGCCGCTCGCCGGGGGCGTAGTCGTGCGGGACGTGTGCGTCGACCGGCAGTTCGATCTTGACTTCGAGCGGCTCCTCCTCCGGTTCGGCGCCGCCGCTCTCCAGGGACTGGCGGAAGTCGGCGACGGCTTCGCCGACCATCCGCATGTAGAGGTCGAAGCCGACGCCGGCGATGTGGCCGGACTGTTCGCCGCCGAGCAGGTTGCCCGCGCCGCGGATCTCCAGGTCCTTCATGGCGACGTACATGCCGGCGCCCATCTCGGTGTGCTGGGCGATGGTGGCGAGGCGTTCGTGCGCGGTCTCGGTGAGCGGCTTCTCCGGCGGGTACAGCATGTACGCGTAGCCACGCTCCCGCCCTCGGCCGACGCGGCCACGCAGCTGGTGGAGCTGCGAGAGCCCGAACGTGTCGCCGCGTTCGACGATCAGGGTGTTGGCGTTGGAGATGTCGATGCCGGATTCGACGATGGTGGTGGAGACCAGGACGTCGAACTCCTTCTCCCAGAAGTCGACGACGACCTTTTCGAGTTGGGTCTCCCCCATCTGCCCGTGCGCGGTGGCGACGCGCGCCTCGGGCACCAGGTCCTTGAGCCGCGCGGCGGCCTTGTCGATCGACTCGACCCGGTTGTGGATGTAGAACACCTGGCCCTCGCGCAGCAGTTCGCGCCGGATCGCGGCGGAGATCTGCTTCTCGTCGTAGGGGCCGACGAAGGTGAGGACGGGGTGGCGCTCCTCGGGCGGGGTGGTGATGGTGGACATCTCGCGGATGCCGGTGACCGCCATCTCCAGGGTGCGCGGGATCGGGGTGGCGGACATGGTGAGCACGTCCACGTTGGCCCGGAGCTTCTTCAGCTGTTCCTTGTGTTCGACGCCGAAGCGCTGCTCCTCGTCGACGATGACCAGGCCGAGGTCCTTGAACCGGGTCTCCGAGGAGAACAGCCGGTGCGTGCCGATGACGACGTCCACCGAGCCCTCGAACAGGCCCTCCAGGACGGCCTTCGCCTCGGTGTCGGTCTGGAAGCGGGACAGCGCCTTCACGTTGACCGGGAAGTTCGCGTACCGCTCGGCGAAGGTCGAGAAGTGCTGCTGCACCAGCAGCGTGGTCGGCACCAGGACGGCCACCTGCTTGCCGTCCTGCACGGCCTTGAAGGCGGCCCGGACGGCGATCTCGGTCTTGCCGTAGCCGACGTCGCCGCAGATCAGCCGGTCCATCGGGACGGACTTCTCCATGTCCGACTTGACCTCGCCGATGGTGGTCAGCTGGTCGGGGGTCTCGGCGTACGGGAAGGCGTCCTCCAGCTCCCGCTGCCAGGGGGTGTCCTGGCCGAAGGCGTGGCCGGGGGCGGCCATGCGGGCCGAGTACAGCTTGATCAGGTCGGCGGCGATCTCCTTGACGGCCTTCTTGGCCCGCTGCTTGGTCTTGGCCCAGTCCGCGCCGCCGAGGCGGTGCAGGGTCGGGGCCTCGCCGCCGACGTACTTGGTGACCTGGTCGAGCTGGTCGGTGGGCACGAACAGCCGGTCGCCGGGGTGGCCGCGCTTGGCGGGCGCGTACTCCAGCACCAGGTACTCGCGGGTGGCGCCCTGCACGGTGCGCTGCACCATCTCCACGTACCGGCCGACGCCGTGCTGCTCGTGCACCACGTAGTCGCCGGCGGCCAGCGCCAGCGGGTCGATGGCGTTGCGGCGGCGGGACGGCATCCGGCGCATGTCCTTGGTGGAGGACTTCTGGCCGGACAGGTCGGTCTCGGTGATGACGGTGAGCTTGAGGGCCTCGTCAACGAAGCCGTGCTCGATCGAGCCGCAGGAGACGTAGACGACGTCCCGGGTCGGGGCCTCGCCGAGGTCGGCGACCAGCCGGGCCGGGATGCCCTCGTTGCCGAGCACCTCGGCCAGTCGGGCGGCCGGGCCGTGGCCCTCCGTCACCAGCACCACGCGCCAGTCGGCGGCCAGCCGCTCCCGGGCGTCGGTGATCGCCCGCGCGGTGTCGCCCCGGTACGCCTCGACGGCGTGCATGCCGAGCGTCAGCGTGTCGGCGTCGCCGTGCCAATCAGCGGCTCCGCCGCGGGCGAGGATCTCGGAAACCGTCGAGTCACTGGTCGCGAACGGGCTGACCGACCACCAGGGCAGCCCGATCCCGGCGGCGTGCTCGCGCACGTCGGCCAGCGACCGGAGCGACGCGGCGGAGACGTCGATCGCCTCCAGGTCGATCGGCCGGTCGGCGCCCGCGGCCGCGGCCACCCAGGACGCGGCCAGGAACTCCTGGCTGGTGGCGACCAGGTCCGCGGCCCGGGTGCGGACCCGCTCCGGGTCGCAGACCACCGCGATCGAGCCGGTGGGCAGCACGTCGAGCAGCAGCTCCATGTCGTCGACCAGCACGGGGGCCAGCGACTCCATGCCCTCGACCGCGATGCCCTGCGCGATCTTGTCCAGGATCTCGCCCAACTCGGGGTGCCGGGCGGCCAGTTCGGCGGCCTTGGCGCGCACCTCGCCGGTCAGCAGCAGCTCGCGGCAGGGCGGCGCCCACAGGCCGTGCTCGGCGATCTCCAGCGAACGCTGGTCGGCGATCTTGAAGTAGCGGATCTCCTCGACGTCGTCGCCCCAGAACTCCACCCGCAGCGGGTGCTCCTCGGTCGGCGGGAAGACGTCCAGGATGCCGCCGCGGACGGCGAACTCGCCGCGCTTCTCGACCAGTTCGACCCGGGCGTAGGCGGCGGCCGCGAGCCTGTGGGCGACCTCGTTCAGGTCGTGCTGCTCACCGCGCCGCAGAGCCACCGGCTCCAGTTCGGCCAGGCCCTTCACCTGCGGCTGCAGCACGCTGCGCACGGGGGCGACCACCACCTGCACCGGCCCCGCGGCGGGGTCGTCGGCACGCGGGTGGACGATCCGGCGCAGCACGGCGAGGCGACGGCCGACGGTGTCCGAGCGGGGGGAGAGCCGCTCGTGCGGCAGCGTCTCCCAGGCCGGGAACTCGGCGACCGCGTCGGGCGGCAGCAGCGAGCGCAGCGAGGCGGCGAGGTCCTCGGCCTCCCGGCCGGTGGCGGTGACCGCCAGCACCGGGCGGCCGCTCTCACCGGCCCGGGCGGCCAGCGAACGGGCCAGCGCCGCGATCGCGAACGGCCGGGCGGCGGGCGGGCCGACCAGGTCGAGGTGCTGCCTGTGCCCCGTGGCCGCCGCCTCGATCGCCTCGGCGATTGCGGCGTCCCGTACGACGACATCGAGCAGTCCGGACAGGCTCATACGTCAATTTCTCCACGGCAGGGAGTTGGCCCGGAAGCAGACGGCCGCCGGGCAGCGCGACAGTCCCGGAACGCGGTGCGCCCGGGGGGTGTCCAGCCTACGCCGCGCGGGGGCCCCGCACGTGGCGTGGCGTCTTGGACCGGCGGCGCCGGGGCGACTTACCGGTATTCGTACAGGCTCGTCCAGAGATCATGCAGCCGACACACTCCTGTCACTGTCTGTCCATGGTGGCGGCGCAGGATGGAGCACAGCGCAGGCCGCATCCAACCGTGGGGGATGGCTGCGGAAGCGCGATCGCACCTCGATGGGGGTCGGGAGTGCGAAGGCCGGGCGACCCTGGGTGGGGGCGCCCGCGCCACTCACGCCGGGACTCGCGGCGCTTGCCTGGGGCTTGCGCCGCGAGATCTCGGCGTCGGCGCGCTGTCCGCCGATATCCACCGGCCTTGCGGGGTGGCCGAGTTCAGTCACCCGCCCGTCTCCGGCCACTTCCCGCGAAGCCGCCCGCGCGGCGGTCGCGCCTCCGTACTCTCTTGTGAAGAAGGTGTGGGGACACCGGGGGATTTCCAGGGGGTTGGGTTCGTCATGCGCGTTGTCATCGCAGGTCAGGGCTATGTCGGTCTCCCGCTCGCGGTCCGCGCCGCCGAGGTGGGCCATCAGGTGATCGGGTACGACGTGGACGACCGCCGGATCAAGCGGCTCGCGGTCGGCGAGTCGTACGTCGAGGACATCCCCGGCGACCGGCTGCGCCCGCTGCTGGACGGCGGCCGGTACCTGCCGTCCGCCGACCCGGCCGACGTGGCGGGGTTCGACATCGCGGTAATCACCGTCCCGACCCCGCTGCGGGACGGCGCGCCCGACCTCTCCTACATCGAGGCGTCCGCGAAGCTGCTGGGCCGGCACCTGAAGCGCGGTGCGACGGTCGTCCTGGAGTCCACCACGTACCCGGGCACCACCGAGGAGCTGCTCGCCCCGCTGCTGGAGGCCGGCTCCGGACTGCGGGCGGGGGACGACTTCCACCTCGGCTACAGCCCCGAGCGGATCGACCCGGGCAACCCGGTGTGGAAGCTGGAGAACACCCCGAAGGTGGTCTCCGGCACCACGCCGGACGGGCTCGCGGCCGTCTCGGACTTCTACGGACAGCTGGTGGAACGGACGGTGCCGGTCTCCTCCTGCAAGGAGGCCGAGCTGACCAAGCTGCTGGAGAACACCTTCCGGCACGTCAACATCGCGCTGGTCAACGAGCTGGCGATGTTCGCGCACGACCTCGGCATCGACGTCTGGGAGGCCATCGACGCGGCCTCCACCAAGCCGTTCGGCTTCCTGCGCTTCACGCCCGGCCCGGGCGTCGGCGGCCACTGCCTGCCGATCGACCCCTCGTACCTGTCCTGGCGGGTGGAGCGCGCGCTCGGCCAGTCCTTCCGCTTCGTCGAGCTCGCCAACGACGTCAACAGCCACATGCCGGACTACGTGGTCCGCCGCCTCGCCGACGCGCTCAACCGGCGCCGCCGCAGCGTCAACGGCTCCCGGGTGCTGCTGCTCGGCCTGGCCTACAAGAAGAACACCGGCGACGCCCGCGAGACCCCGGCGGCCCGGATCGTCGAACTCCTCACCCGCCAGGGCGCCGAAGTCCGCGCCGCCGACCCGCACGTGGTCGCCGGCGTCCACGTCGCCGAACCCCACGACGCGGGCCCGCTCGCCACCGTCCACCGCGTCGAGGCCACCCCCGCCGAACTCGCCGCCGCCGACGCGGTCATCCTGCTCGCCGACCACGACGAGTTCGACTACACCGCCGTCACCACCCACGCCCAGTACGTCCTGGACTGCCGCCACCGCCTGACGGGAGCCTCGGTCGAGGTGCTGTGAGTCAGCCTCGCGAGCGGGTGTCGGACCGGCGCACGAGGACGGTCACGGCCGCCGCCGCGACGACCGACAGACCGCCGGCCGCCGCCCACCACACCCAGTCCGCACTGTCGCCGGCGTCGGCTCCGGCGGCTGCGGACGGAGCCCCGGAAGCAGGGGCGGACGCCGACGGCCGTGGCGGCGGCTGGGTCGGGGCGGTCTGGTCGTCGTTGGTGAAGCTGAAGCGCCCCTGGAGCGGCGCCCCGTCGGCAGCGACCGCCCGCCAGGTCACCTGGACGAGGCCCTTCGGCAGGCGGCCGACCTTCTGCCGCACCTCGCGGTCGGTCGCGGTCGGCGCGCCGTCGCTGTAGGACGTCCCGTCGGTGCCGGCGACCACGATCGTGGTGTAGCCGGCCTGCACCGCGCTGTCGAAGGTCAGCGTGATCGAGGTCGGCGACTCGGCGACCACGGAGTCCGCGGCCGGGCTGGATTCGAGCAGCTGCGCGTGCGCCGCCGCCCGGGGCGCGGACACCAGGACGGACAGCGCGGCCAGCAGCAGTGCCAAGAGCAACGGCACGGCCGCCGGGCGAAAAAAGACTCGGGGCTTCACCTCTCAGTCGTCGTCGCCGGCCTCCCGGAAGTTCCCGGCACATCGCGGGAACTTCCCGCCCACCCGGTCCGACCACTGCGGTAACTGCGGCACACAACCACGCCCGCACCCGAGTCGAAAGCCGATGCACCCCCATGCCGATCACCACCGCCCCGGCCCGTTCCCCCCGCCTGCGCCGCCTCGTCGCCGCCACGGCGGTCGGGGCGATATCCCTCACCGCCCTCGTCGCCTGTGGCAGCAGCGACTCGTCCTCCTCGGACAAGAGCTCGGCCAAGAGCCCGGCGGCCAGCACCTCGCCCAGCGCCACCGCGAAGGCCGATTCGGCACCGGTCACCGTCAAGGACCCGTGGGTGAAGGCGTCCGACACCGAGATGACCGGCGTGTTCGCCACCCTGGTCAACAACACCGGCGCCAAGGTCACCGTCGTGTCCGGCACCTCGACCGTCTCGGCGAAGACCGAACTGCACGAGGTCGCGGACGTGGACGGCAAGCCCACCATGCGCCCGAAGGCAGGCGGCTTCGTCATCGAGGCGAACGGCAGCCACGAGCTCAAGCCGGGCGCCGACCACGTGATGCTGATGGGCCTGTCCAAGCCTGTGAAGCCGGGCGACGAGGTCACCGTCACGCTGACCCTCGACGACGGCAAGACGCTGAAGTTCACCGCTGTCGCCAAGGCGTTCGCGGGCGGCAAGGAGGACTACAACTCCGGCATGACGAAGGGCTGAGCTCCCGATGGACACCAGCCCCACCGAAGCCGCTGCACCCGCCACCGCTGCGGTCGGCCGCCGCCGGCTGCTGACCGGCGGCGCGCTCGCCCTCGGCGGGGCGCTGGCCGGCGGCGGTATCGGCGCCGCCGTGGCCGACAGCCCCCGCCGCCCCGGCGAGGAGCGGTCGGCAGCGCCCGCGTACGGCGTCCAGAAGATCCCGTTCCACGGGCCGCACCAGGCGGGGATCGACACCCCCGCCCAGGCCCACGGCGTGTTCCTCGGCTTCGACCTGGACACCGGAACGGACCGCGCCGCGCTGGGCCGCATGATGCGGCTGCTCACCGACGACGCCGTGCGGCTCACCCAGGGCGAGCCGGCGCTCGCCGACACCGAGGCCCAACTCGCCGAACTGCCCGCCAGGTTGACCGTCACCTTCGGGTTCGGCCCGGGCTTCTTCAAGGCCGCCGGGCTGGACGACCGGCGGCCCGCCTCGGTCGAACAGCTGCCGGTGTTCTCCATCGACCGGCTCCAGGACCACTGGTGCGGCGGCGACCTGCTGATCCAGATCTGCGCCGACGACCCGCTCACCGTGGCCCACGCCCAGCGGATGCTGATCAAGGACGCCCGTACCTTCGCCCGGCTTCGCTGGGCGCAGCGCGGCTTCCGCCGGGGCCGCGGCGTCCAGGCCGACGGCGTCACCCAGCGCAACCTGATGGGCCAGATCGACGGCACCGTCAACCCGGAGCTCGGCAGCGACATCTTCGCCCAGGCGGTGTGGGCCGAGGACGGCCCGGACTGGCTGCGCGGCGGCACGACCATGGTGCTGCGGCGGATCCGGATGGAGCTGGAGACCTGGGACGCCGCCGACTCCAAGGCCAAGGAGTTCTCCATCGGCCGGACCCTCGACACCGGCGCCCCGCTCACCGGCACCGCCGAGAAGGACCCGCCCGACTTCGACGCCAAGGACCGGCTCGGCTTCCCGGTGATCTCCGACTTCGCCCACGTCCGGCGCGCCCACGTGAGCGACCCCCGGCAGCGCATCTTCCGCCGCCCGTTCAACTACGACGACGCCCCGGCCGCCGACGGCACCCCCGACACCGGCCTGCTCTTCGCCTCGTTCCAGCGGGACATCGCCGCCCAGTTCCTGCCCATCCAGCGCGCCCTCGCCGCATCCGACCTGCTCAACCAGTGGACCACCCCGATCGGCTCCGCCGTCTTCGCCATCCCGCCCGGCTGCGCACCCGGCGGCTGGATCGGCGAGACCCTCCTGGGCTGACCGCCGGACGAAACACCTCCGCCCCGTCCGACAGCTGCCTGCTGCCGAACGGGGCGGAGGTGTTTCCGGGCGCTCAGCCCCGGCGCTGGATGCGGTCGCGGTTGGGGCGGGTGTCGTGGTTCAGGCCGAGGTCGTCGACGATGACGATCTTGGGCACGATCTTGGTCTCCGCCTCCGGAGCGGTCACGGGCGCCGCGGGCGCGGCCGACGCAACAGACGCAACAGACGCCACAGGCGCAGCCGGCTCGGACGACGCGGCGGGCGGGGTCGCGGGCTTGGGCGGCAGCGGGTCCTTGGCGAAGCTGGCGGGCTTGGTGGGCGGCGCCGGGGGCTCGGCCAGGGTCGGGGTGTACGGCTTGCGGGGGTCGGCGGCCGCGGGCCTGGCGGCCGACTCTCCCTTGACGGGGCCCAGCAGCACCGCGGTCGGCTGGTCGACCGGCTTGGCCTTCTCGGCGACGGGCTTCTCGGAGAGCTTCTCGACGGCCGGCTTGGTGGCCGTGGCAGTACCGACGGGGCCCTTGGTGAGGTCGGCCTTCTTCGCGGCGGCGGCCGGCGTCCCGTCCTCCGGGTCCTCGATCGCGCCGACGGCGGCGCCGGTGAGCGAGGCCAGGGTGCCCTTGATGTGGTCGAGGTGGGTCTGCACCTTGTCGAGGCGCTTGGTGAAGTCGGCCTGCTCGCGCTCGCTGGCGAGCTTGATCCGGGCGGCCTTCTCCTTGGCGGCGGCGATCTCCGCGTCGGCCTTGACCTGGGCCTGGGTGTCGAGGCGGCGGGCCTCGGCGAGCATCGCCTCGCGGTGCTGCTCGGCCTCCTTGACCCGGGTCTCGGCGGCGAGGGTGATCTTGGCGACGGCGGCGTCCGCGTCGGCCTCGGCGGTGGCGAACTCCTCGTCGGCCTTGCGGCGGCGCTCGGCGAGGGTGACCTCGGACTGCTCGGAGGCGTCGGCGGCGGAGACCCGGATCCGGGCGGCGTGGCCGGTCGCGGCGTGCACGACGGCGCGGGCCTCGGCGTCGGCCTGGGCGCGGATCCGCTCAGCCTCGGCGCGGCTGCGCTCGTCGGTGCTGCGGGCGAACCGGTCGGTGTCCTCGCGCTGCTTGGCGGCGTACTGCTTCGCGTCCCGGGCGGCGGCCTCGCCGGCCTCGTGGGCGGCGTCCCGGGCGTCCTCGCCGGAGCGCTTGGCCTTGTTGTGGATCGCCTCGGCCTCGTTCTGGGCGATCTTCAGCAGGGCGGCGGCCTGCTCGCTGAGCTCGCCGAAGTCGGGGTCGGGGGCGTCCTCGGCGGCCTGCTGGATGTCGGTGAGGCGCTTCTCCATCTCGCGCAGCCCGGAGCCGAGCACGCTGAGGCGCTCCCAGGCCTCGTCCCGTTCGCGGCTGAGCGCGGACACGGCCGCGTCGACCTGTTCGGGCGCGTAACCGCGCCGGGAGACGGTGAAGCCGTACTGGGACACGGCGTCGCTCATTCGGCTGTTCTCCTCGTGCTCGCGGGCTGCGCAGCCCCGCCGGGTGCGTGGTTCGGTGGGCGGAATCGTCCGTCCCATTGACCTATTTTGCGCAGATACGAACGCAAACCAAACAGGCCGCTGCCGCGCGGCCGGGGGAACCGGCCGCGCGGGAGGGGCTACAACAGTCCGTCCCAGAGCTGTTCGACCAGCACGGCCCACCAGCTTTCGGGCGTGTGCACGGCGGCCGGATCGACCGCCAGCAGCTGGGCCTGGAAGTCGGTGGTCCAGCGGCCGGCCTGCTCGGGCGTGAGGCCGTGTCGCAGGTGCCACATCCGGGCCAGCACGGTCAGGCAGCGGACGAACTCCGGGACACCACTGTTGACGAACCGCGGCGGCTCGGCCGGGTTCTCGATGTCCACGGCGACCACCGCGGCCGTGCCGTACTGGACGCACAGCTGGCGGCCGTAGTCGTTGCCGAGCACCAGGTAGCCGCCGAAGTCCGGGCCGGGCGGCAGGCCGCGCTCGGCGGCCAGCTCGGCCAGCGTCGGGATCGGCCGGCCCTCCTGGGCCTGCGCCCAGAAGAACGGCGGGAACTCGCGCGGCAGACCGACCCACATCAGGGTCTGGGCCACCGCGTCCGGCACGCCCTGCCGGGCCACCGCGCGCTGCTCGAACCGGAACACGCCCGGGCCGAACAGCTGCCCCAGCTCGGCGGCCAGCTGCTGCGGAACCATCGGCGGCATCGGCGGCACCGAGCCGGGCGGCGGCAGCGGCACCCGCTGGGTACGGGGGCGCGGCGGCGCGGACACCAGCTGGTGCAGCTGCTCGACGTGCTCGCTCAGCACCGCCATGCCGGCCTGCCGGGCGGCGGTGTCCCGGCCGTACGGGGCGGTGTGGCTGATCCGCGCGTTCGGCCAGGACGCCTTCACCATCCGGGCGCAGTAGCCGCCGGGCAGGTCGCACAGCTCCAGGTCGGTGTGCACCTCCAGCACCTGGTCGGCGGGCACGCCGATCCGGCGCAGCTCCTGCAGCGCCTTCCACTCCGGGTGCGGGGTGCCGAGCTCGGACATCATCACCAGGCTCCGCTCGGAGCCGTCCGGCGCCCGGTAGTTGACCACCGCGGTGGTGCCGGGGCCGGTGGTCGGCACACCGGACGGCGGCACCGGCGCGACCGGCGCGGGGCCGGGGCCCGGCTGCGGCGGCGGCACGGGGGCGCCCGGGAACGGCTGCGGCGGCATGCCCTGCGGCGGACCGGGGAACGGCGGCGGGGCCTGGAACGGGGCACCCTGCTGCGGCCCGGGCACGGGGAACGGCGGCGTCGCCGGGCCACCCGTCGGCGGCATCTCGATCGCCGGGGCCAGCTGGGTCGCCTGGTACGCGACGGCGGCGGCCTCGGGCGCCGGAGCGGCCGGCGGCGCGGCGGGCGCACCGGCGGCGCCGCTCAGCTCGGCGGGCGCGGGCGGCGGCGGGGCACCGGGGCCGGTGCGGCCGCCGGGGCCCTGCGCGGGGCCGCCGGTGGACGGCAGCAGGTCGTTCGGCGGGGGCGGCGGCGGAGCGGTCGGACCGGACCGGCCGAGGCCGACGTGCGCGGGGCCGCCGGTCGGCGGCAGCAGGTCGTTCGGCGGGGGCGGCGGCGGAGCGGTCGGACCGGACCGGCCGAGCTGTACTCCATGCGCGGGCGTGCCGGGCGTACCGGGCGCACCGGGCAGCCCCATCAGCCCGGGCGGGCCGTCGGTGGCCAGCATGGTCGGCGCGTAGTCGATCGACGGCGCGGGCCCGTCCGGCGGAACGGGCGTACCGGGCACGGGAGTTGCCGGCCCGCCGGGCGGGAACGGCGGGGTCGCCCCGACGGGCGCGGGAGTTGCCGGCCCGCCGAGCGGGAACGGCGGCGTCGCCCCGACCGGCACCGGCGTCCCGGGAACGGGCGTCCCACCGACCGGGAACGGCTGGGCCGGCGCCAGCACGGTCGCAGCCTCCGCGCCCGGCGGGGGCGGAACGGGCGCGCCGGGGACGGGCATCCCGGACGCGTCGAAGTAGTTGGGGCCCTCCTCACCCGGCACGGACGGCATCGGCGGCACCGGCGGCGCAGCAGCAGCCACCGGCGCGGGCGGCACCGGCACGTGCGGCGTCGGCACCGGCGCAGCCGGCACCGCGGCGGGCGGCGGCGTCGCAGACCCGGACAGCTGCGCGGCCTCGGCGGCCACCGCCGCGGCACCGGCGTCCTGCAGCCACTGAGGGGGGCTGAGCAGGAAGGAGGTGGCCTCGACCGCCCCGCGCACCGGCTTGGCGGCGCCGGCCGGGTTGGGTTCGGCGGGGCTCCCGTACAGCTCCTCGAACTGCTGGACCACCTCGTTGATCGGCAGCGGCGGCCAGAGCATGCTGGCGCCGCTGTCGCGGGCGATCACCAGCCGCGGCGAGGTGCCGGGCCCGCCGCCGTGCTCGCTGCCGTCCACCGCCCAGCAGACGTAGCCGAGGTCGAACTCCCGGACCCGCACCTCGCGTTGGAGCGAGCGCGGCACGCCGGCGTTGATCCAGTCCTCGGCGGTCTCCTGCGCCTGCGCGTACGTGGTCACCACGTCTCGTCCCACCCCTGTCGTTCGGTCAGTTCACCGGGACGGCGCGCGCGAAGCCACCGTCCACCATGAGTTCGGCGACGGTCTCCAGCTCCGGGGGGCTGCCCGCGAGCCGCAGCAGGAAGGCGTCGAAGCTGTCGCCGCAGGGCAGCAGCAGCCGGGCCACCCGCTGCTCCGGCGGCTCGTCCGCGCCCTGGTCGCGGGCGTCGTCGTAGGGCAGGAACCAGACCGAACCGGTCTGCTCGCCGCGGACCTTGAGCGTGAGCAGGCCGCCCTGCTGGTAGGCGATGGCCAGGTAGTCCTTGGTCAGGTGGTCGCGCAGGCACTTGTTGGCGTACACCAGGTCCTGGGTGCCGTACTCCTCGCTGAGGGTGAGGAACGGCTGGTCGACCAGCAGGCCGAGGTCGACGTCCAGCGCGGCACCGGCCGGGGCGCGGCCGCCGGCCAGCTTCAGGAAGTCGCGGTAGACGGGCGGCAGCGGGTGGCCCAGGCGCTGTTCGGCGCGCTGCACCAGGTCCTCGGTGACGGCCAGCGGGTCGCCGCCGTCCTTCGCCAGCGGGAGGTGCACGGGGCGGCGCTCCTGGAGCGGGCGGGTGCCGCGCCGGGCGTGGTCGGCGGTGGAGACCGCCAGGCCGCCGTGGTGCCGCAGCAGAGCCTTCACCTCGACCGGGATCAGCTCCATCCGCCGCCAGCCCGCCGGGGCGCGGCCGGCCACGTGGTGCCAGGTCCAGCCCTGCGGGGTGGCGACGGCGGTGTCCAGGTCGGCCCACAGTTCGTGGCCCTGGGTGTAGAGCGCGGCGTTCGCCGACACGTAGTCGGTGAGCCGCAGTTCGTCCACGCCGAAGCCCTCCGGCGGGTCGGCGACCTCGGCGGCGGCGACCGCGTACGGCGAGAAGTCCGGGAACCCGTGCTCGTCGATGCGGACGCCCTGGGGGTGCCGCTCGGCCCGGACCGGGTCCGGGAACTGCACCACCTGGCCCGCGTACGCCGCGTTGGGCACGGCAGCGGTGCCGGGCCGACCTGTCGTCATCTGGGGTCCCCCACAGCAGAAGCCGAAATCCTCGGGGACCAGCGTAGGGCAACGACCGACCACGTTAAGGGTCACGGGGGTACCCGGCCGGGGTACCGCCCGACCGGGACCGACACCACGTCAGCTCCGGCGCACCGCCCGCACCAGCGTCTCCGCCACCCGCACCTGCTGCCCCTCGGTGAGCTGCGGGAACATCGGCAGCGTCAGCAACTGCCCGGCGGCCCGCTCGGTGACCGGGAAAGCGCCCTCCGGGTATCCCAGTTCACGGAACGCCGGCTGGAGGTGCACCGGCACCGGATAGTGCACGCCCACCCCGATCCCGGCCTGCTGCAACTCCGCGAGCACCCGCTCCCGGTCCCGTTCCACCCGTACCGCGTACAGGTGCCAGACGTGCTCGTTGCCGGGCAGCGTGCGCGGCAACGTCACCCCCTCCAACCCGCCCAACAGCTTGTCGTACCGCTCGGCCGCCGCCCGCCGGGCCTCGTTCCACGCCGGAAGCCGCCGCAACTTGCTGCGCAGCACCACCGCCTGCAAGGTGTCCATCCGCGAGTTGAACCCGAACCGCTCATGCACGTACTTCCGCGCCGACCCGTGGTCCCCGATCAGCCGCAACGCCCCGGCGAGTTCCGCGTCGTCCGTCACCACCGCACCCGCGTCCCCGTACGCCCCCAGGTTCTTCCCCGGATAGAAACTGGTCGCCGAGATCCGCCCCCAACTCCCCGACACCCGCCCGTGCCGCGCCGCCCCCTGCGACTGCGCCCCGTCCTCCACCACCGGCAAGCCGCCGGCAACCTCCAACACCGCCTCCATCGGCGCGAGTTGCCCATTCAGATGCACCGGCACCACCGCGACGGCCCCCGCCACCCGCTCGGCCACCTGCTCCACATCGATCAGCAAGCACTCCTCGTCCACATCCACCAGCACCGGCCTGAGCCCCGCCCGCACCACAGCCTCCGCCGTGGCCACAAACGTGTTCGCCGGCAGCACCACCCCACCCCCCGGCGCCAAGTCGAGTGCCCGCAACGCCAGTTCGAGAGCGTCGGTCCCGTTCGCCGTCCCGACCGCGTGCCCCACCCCACAGAACGCCGCGAACTCCCGCTCGAACGCGGCAACGTCGGGGCCCTTGATGTACGCCCCGCTCGCCAGCACCGCCGCGAAGCCCTCCCGGACCTCATCGGCGATTTCCGCGTGCGCGGCGTGCAGGTCAACCAGCGGAATGTCGTTCACTGAAAATCACCAACCAGGGGCTCGGGGAACTGCGAGAACCGGAAGACGGACATCGGAAAGATCGCGTCAGAGAGAACGGCTTGCACGTGAGAGCGCCACGAGCACTCAGAGCGCTCCCTTCAAGGCCTCAACCACCCGCTCCTGCTGCTCCCCCGTCAACGAGTGGTACAGCGGCAAAATCAACGTCCTCGAAGTCAGCAACTCCGTGACAGGCAACCCCACTCGGGAAGAACCCTTGTACGGCGCCTCCAGATGCGCAGCCATGATCCCCCGTCGCGCCGAAACCCCCTCCGCCGCCAGCGAAGCGAGCACCTGCCCCCGCTCCGGCGCGCCCTCCGGCAGCAGCAGCCACAGCGACTGGAAGTTCGACGTCCCGTGCGCCGGATCACCGACCAGCCGCCCCCCGAGCTCCGGCCCCAGCAACTCCCGGTACGCAGAAGCGAGTTCGCGCCGCCGAGCCACCATCGCCGGAAGCTTCCCGAGCTGCACCAGCCCGATCGCCGCCTGGACGTCCGTCATCCGGTGGTTGAAGCCGATCTCGTCGTACGTCTCCAGCACGGCCGCCCCGCCCGCCCCGGAATGCCTCTCGGCGGCGGAGACGCTCATGCCGTGCTCCCGCAACCGCCGCAGCCGGGCGGCGAGTTCGCCGTCCCGGCAGGTGACCATGCCGCCCTCCCCGGTGGTGAGCAGCTTGCGCGGGTGGAACGAGAACGCGGCGATGTCCGCGCCCGCGCCGGCCGGGCGGCCCCGGTAGACGGAGCCGGCGGCGCACGCGGCGTCCTCGACGACGGCGATGCCGCGCGGCCGGACCAGCTCCTCGATGGCGTCCAGGTCGACGGGGACACCGCCCTGGTCGACGGCGATCACCGCCCGGGTCCGGTCGGTGAGCAGCGGGGCGACGGTCTCGGGGGTGAGGTTGCCGCCGGCCGGGTCGACGTCCGCGAAGACGGGTGTCGCGCCGACGTAGGTGACGGCGTTGGCGGTGGCGATGAACGAGAACGACGGGACGACGACCTCGTCACCGGGCCCGACGCCCGCGCCGATCAGCGCCAGGTGCAACGCGGTGGTGCAGGACGAGACCGCGACGGCGTGCGGCACGCCCACCGCCTCGGCGAACGCCCGCTCGAACTCGGCGACGCGCGGGCCCTGCGCGACCCACCCGGAACGGACGGCATCCGCCGCGGCCCGGGCCTCCTCCTCGCCGAGCCACGGGATCATCACGGGAATGGTGGACATCGGGTTGCTCCTTCGCTGGGTCGCGCCCACGTGCAAGTCACTCGTCCTGCCGCGATCTTTCCGACGTTCGAGTCCGCCCTGTCAGACCTGCTCGCGCCACCAGGCGACGAGCTTCCGCAGCCCGTCCGCCAGCCCCAACTCCGGCTTCCAGCCCAGGTCGTGCTCGGCCGCCGAGATGTCCGCGAGCCGCCGGACCACGCCCCCGGCGGTGTCCCGCGCGGGCCCGTGTTCGACGTCGAGGTCCGATTCCATGGCCTCCAGCAGCGCGTCGGCGAGGCCGCGCAGCGACACTTCGGTGCCGGAGGCGATGTTGTAGACCCGGTCGGTGGCGGGTGCGGTGGCGGCGAGCAGGTTGGCCCGGGCGATGTCCTCGGTGTAGACGAAGTCCATGGTCTGGGCGCCGTCGCCGAAGATCAGTGGTGGTTGTCCGGCGGCGATGCGTTCCATCCAGCGGATGAAGACCTCGGTGTAGCGGCCGTGGACGTCCATCCGGGGGCCGTACACGTTGAAGTACCGCAGGGCGACGTAGTCGAGGCCGTACATGCTGTGGAAGCTGCGCAGCAGGCCTTCGTTGAAGACCTTGGCGGCCCCGTACAGGGTGTCGTTGTTGTAGGGGTGCTGGTTCTCCGGCGTCGGGAAGGTGTCGGCCAGCCCGTACACGGACGCGGTGGAGGAGGCGATCACCTTTCCCACCCCCGTCTCCGCGGCGGCCTCCACCACGTCGAAGGTGCCGTCGACCATGACTTCCAGGGCGAGCCGGGGTTCGGCGGCGCACTGGGTGATCCGGATCGCGGCGAGGTGGAACAGCACGTCGGTGCGGGGGGCGAGGAGTTCGCGCAGCAGCGCGCGGTCGCGGATGTCGCCGTCCACCACGGTCAGTTGGCCGGGGGCGGCGATCTCGCGGGCGCGGGCCAGGTTCTCGGTGCGGCCGCGGACGAAGTTGTCGAGTACGACGACCTCGCGGGCGCCGGCCTCGATCAGTTGGTCGACGACGGTGGAGCCGATGGTTCCGGCGCCGCCGGTGACCACACAGCGCGAGCCTTCCAGCTGGGCGGCGGCGTTCATCGGACGGTGGCCCTCTCCAACACGGCAGTCTGACGGGTGGTCTCCACGGGGACGGTCGAGCCGCCGAGTTCGAGGCTGAGGGACGCGGCGTGCAGCAGTCGCAGCACGCGCAGCCCGGCCCGGCCGTCGGTGAGCGGGGTGCGGCCCTCGTCGATCGCGGCGGCGAATTCGGCCATCACGTTGCGCAGGGCTTCCTGTTCGACCAGGGCGGGGGCGACCATGTCGCCGACCCGGTAGGAGATCAGGGCGCGGTGCCGGATGGCGTCGGTGAGTTCTTCGGGCGGGGTGAGGTCGACGCCCCGGTCGTGGATCGCGAGGCGGGCCTGCGGGTTGAGGTCGTCCCAGACCAGGGTGCGGCGGGAGCCGCCGATCAGGGTGGTGCGGACCTTGGTCGGGGAGAGCCAGTTGACGTGGCAGTGGGCGAGTGCGCCGTTGGACAGGCGCACCGTCAGGTAGGCGACGCAGGCGCGGCCGGCGCCGATCGGGTCGGCGGCCTGGGCGCTGACGCCGACGGGTTCGACGCCGGGCGGCAGCACGAAGTCGAGGATGGACAGGTCGTGCGGGGCGAGGTCCCACAGCACGTCCACGTCGGGCTGGACGAGTCCGAGGTTGATCCGGACCGAGTCGAAGAACTGGATGTCGCCGATGTCGCCGCTGTGCACCAACTCGCGGATCCGGCGCACCACGGGGGTGTAGCAGAAGGTGTGGTCGCACATCAGGACCAGGCCGCGTTCCTCGGCGAGGGCGACCAGGTCGGCGGCTTCCTCGACGGTGGTGGTGATCGGCTTCTCGACCAGGACGTGCTTGCCGGCCTCCAGGGCGGCCCGGGCCAGGCGGTGGTGGGCGGCGGCGGGGGTGGCGATGGCGACGGCCTGCACCCGTTCGTCGGCGAGCACCTGTTCGTAGGAGGTGGTGGCGGTGACGGTGGAGTACTCGCCGAGGACCTTGCGGGAGCGCTGTTCGTCCAGGTCGCACAGCCAGTGCAGGTGCAGTGCGGCGGTCTGTTGGGCGTTGCGGACCAGGTTCGGTCCCCAGTAGCCGGCTCCGACGACGGCGAGTCCGATCCGCCGGTCGGATTCTCGGTCGGTACTGCCCGGTGTGGGCACGTGTTCCCCAGGCGCCTCGTGCGCCACGACGTTCGACCCCATCGCAAGACCCCCCTTGCCGCCGCGTCGCTCGAACGGTACCGGCCCGGCCGGGCCGGTCGAGGCACAATCGGAAAACCCGGTGAACGCCACCAGGAGCGTGCGGTACGGGAGTTGAGCCCTCCGTACACCTCCGCGCGCCCCCGTGTCGCACCCCGGCTCGGCAGAAGTCGGATCCGTTTGGCAGGCTGGATGCTTCGGGGTGAGGATTCACCGTCCGTCAGCAGACCCCCGGCAGCGGAAAACTGCCGGTGCGCCGTACAACGTCGAGGAGCAGTCATGGACCAGTCGGGCCCGCCGCCCGTGTTGCGGCACCAGCGCGACAGCCTGCTGCCCGCGGTGGCCGCGGCGCTGATGCTGCGCGGCGGCGAGGTGCACACACTGGCCGGGGAGAAGTCCGACCTGTCGCCGATGCTGCACCCGCTGGTCGGCGAGTTCCTGGCGGCGCTGCCGGTCGACAAGCGGGAGCGTTTCCTCGGCCGCTGCCCGGAGCCGGCACTGCTGTCGCAGTACCTGGGGCAGGTCGACGCGTCCCGCTCGAAGCGTGCCTCGCGCAAGCCGATGACGGTGCAGGAGGCCCGGAAGGCGCTGAAGGGCGCCCGGATGACCACGGTGCGGATCCGCGAGGAGGGCGACCCGGCGCACGGCACGCACGCACCGCCTTGCCGCTCCTGCGCTCCGCTGCTGGATCATCTGAGCGTGGCCAGCGTCGCGGTCGGGCCGCCCGGCCGCCGCTGACCCTCTTGTTCCCCGTCCCCGAACCACCGGAGCACGTCCTGAACGCCAGCACCGTCCGTACCCAACCCCGCTTCCCGGCCGACGTGGCCGCCGCCCTCAAGCAGGCCGGCTGGCACCCGGGCCGGTGGGAGATCCGCCAGGCCGAGCAGTGGGCCGATGCGATGGTCGCGCACGGCGGTCCGACGGACCCGCAGCACACGGTGTTCCCCGCCGCGGTCGAGGCCTGGGCCGAGTTCGGCGGCCTGGCCTTCGACGTCCCGGGCCCCGGGCGGACGATGGCCCGTACGCCGTTCCTGCTCGACCCGCGCTGCGGCCTGCACGCCCCGCGCACCCTCACCGACCTGGGGCGCGCCCTGGGCACCCGGCTCGCCCCGCTCGGCGAGGAGCTGCACGGGCAGGCGCTGCTGGCCATCGACGAGCAGGGCCGGGTCTACAGCCTCGACCACACCGGCGAATGGTTCCTCGGCCACAGCGTCGACCAGGCGCTGGCCACCCTGGTGCTCGGCCTGGCCCCGCACCGGCTGCGCACCGCCGGGGCATAGGCGGAGGTCAGTCCAGCGGTGCGACGGCCAGCCGCAGCCTGGACGGCAGCACCGCCTCGACCCGGAAGCCGCCGTCGCTCTCCGGCCCGGCGTGGAACATCCCGCCCAGCGCCAGCACCCGCTCGCGCATCCCCACCAGCCCGTTGCCGCCGCTGGGCAGCGCCACCGGCACGGCCGCGCCGCCCGGGCAGTCGTTGACCACCGACACCCGCACACCGTTCGGCACGTACGCCAGCAGCACCGCCACCCGCGCCCCGCCGGCGTACTTGTGGGCGTTCGTCAGGCCCTCCTGCACCACCCGGTACGCGGTCTGCTCGGCCTCCGCGACGTACACCAGGTGCTCGCCGCTGACGGTCAGCGAGACGGCCATGCCGGCCGCCCGGGACTGGTCCACCAGCTCCGGCAGTTCCCCGAGACCGCCGACCGGCGCCTCCACCTGGTCCTGCGCCTCGGTCATCCGCAGCACGCCGAGGATCTCCCGCAGCTCGTCCAGCGCCTGCCGGCCGACCTCGCCGATCAGGTTCGCCGACTGCTGGGCCTTCGCCGGGTCCTTGGGGATGATCCGCTCCACCGCCGCCGCGTGCACCACGATCAGGCTGACCCGGTGCGCGACCACGTCGTGCATCTCCCGGGCGATCAGGGTGCGTTCCTCGACCCTGGCCCGCCAGGCCCGCTCCCGGGCCTGCTCGGCGAGCAGCGTCAGCTCGGTCTCCAGGCCCTCCGCGCGGTCCTTCAGCGACTCCACCAGGCGGCGCCGCGCCCCGATGTACAGGCCGGTCACCACCGGGGCCACCGCCATGCCGACCGCGACGAACGCCGAGGCGATCACCAGTACCCACGCCGGCGGCAACGGCTCCTGCGGCGGCGACGGGTTCGGCGCGAACATCGCCAGCACCACCATGCCGAAGGTCTCCACCGCGGCCACCGCCGACAGCACGATCACCCGGGCCCGCCTGACCGGCCACTCCCAGGTCGCCGCCAGCGTGTACAACGACACCACCAGCAGGATCACGCCGAAGAAGCCCGGCACGAACACCAGCGCCACCACCACCGGCAGCACCGGCCACTTGCGCCGCACCACCAGCGAGAGCCCGGCCAGCGCCCCGAGCACGATCCCGACCACGGCCGGCCCCAGGCCCAGCTCCAGCCGGATCCTCACCAGCCCGTACGCCCCGGCCGCACACTCCGACGCGGCCACCAACGCCAATCCCACGTCCAGCGCCGCGCTGCGTCTCCGCGCCCACCACCACACGCCGTCCCCCGCCGGCTGATTACTCATAACGGACACCTTACGCAGGCCGGTGCGAAAGCAGGGGCCCGGGGAACGGCGGGGCCGTTCCCCGAGCCCCTGATTGTTCGCCCGCCTGCGCTCGCGCCCCCCCCTGTCCGCCATCCGGCCACCTCTCCGTTCTGGCACCGGGTGCCACCTATGCTGTTGCCCGTCGGACAGCGCGGTCCGCACCCGTCACCCGCATCGCGGTGATGGCAGAGCCGTTGCCGAACACCCCACCACCACAGGGAGCCAGCCGTGACCGCTCCGGTCCCCACTTCGGCGGACAACCCATCCCCGACCGCCGACCAGGCAGACAATGCCGCGCTGCGTGCGGACATCCGCCGCCTCGGCGACCTGCTCGGAGAGACCCTCGTGCGTCAGGAGGGCCCGGAACTGCTGGGCCTGGTCGAACAGGTGCGCCTGCTGAGCCGTACCGACGGCGAGGCGACGGCCCAGCTGCTCGCGTCGATCGATCTGGACACCGCCGCGAAGCTGGTGCGCGCGTTCTCGACCTATTTCCATCTCGCGAACGTCACCGAACAGGTGCACCGCGGACGGGAGTTCGCGTCCCGCCGGGCCCGTGAGGGCTCGGTGCTGTCGCAGACCGCCGACCAGCTGAAGGAGGCGGACCCGAAGCACCTGGCCGACACGCTGGCCAACCTCGCGGTGCGTCCGGTCTTCACCGCGCACCCGACCGAGGCGGCCCGCCGCAGCGTGCTGAACAAGCTGCGCCGGGTCGGCGAACTGCTGGAGCGGATCCACCGCGAGCAGGCGGCGACCGGCCAGGTCGACTCGGCCCGGCAGACCTCCGCGCGCCGGCAGGCGGACCGCCGCCTGGCCGAGGTGATCGACCTGCTGTGGCAGACCGACGAGCTGCGGATCGCCCGCCCGGAGCCGACCGACGAGGCCCGCAACGCCGTCTACTACCTGGACGAGCTGTACCGCGAGGCGGTGCCGGCGGTGCTGGAGGAGCTGCACGAGGAGCTCGCCCGGGTCGGCCTGGCCCTGCCGGAGGGGGTGCGCCCGCTGACCTTCGGCACCTGGATCGGCGGCGACCGCGACGGCAACCCGAACGTCACCCCGCAGGTCACCTGGGACGTGCTCAACCTGCAGCACGAGTACGGCATCAAGGACGCGCTGGCGGCGATCGACGACCTGCGCGCCTCGCTGTCCACCTCGGTGCGCCTGGCGGGCGCCTCCGAGGAGCTGCTGGCCTCGCTGGACGCCGACCTGACGCACCTTCCGGAGCTGAGCCCGCGCTACAAGCGGATGAACGCCGAGGAGCCGTACCGGCTGAAGGCCACCTGCATCCGGATCAAGCTGGAGAACACCCGCGAGCGGCTGGCCGCCGGCACCCCGCACGTCCCCGGCCGGGACTACGTCGGCACCCGGGACCTGATCGCCGACCTGAAGCTGATCCAGGACTCGCTGCGCGCCCACCGCGGCGGCCTGATCGCCGACGGCCGGCTCGCCCGGGCGATCCGCACCATCGAGGCGTTCGGCCTCCAGCTGGCCACCATGGACGTCCGCGAGCACGCCGAGGCGCACCACCACGCGCTGGGCCAGCTGTTCGACCGGCTGGGCGAGGAGGCGTGGCGCTACACCGACATGCCGCGCGAGTACCGCCAGCGCCTGCTGTCGAAGGAAATGCGCTCGCGCCGCCCGCTGGCCCCGACCCCGGCCCCGCTGGACGCGGCGGGCGCGAAGACGCTCGGCGTGTTCAGCACCATCCGGCAGGGCTTCGAGCGGTTCGGCGACGAGATCGTCGAGTCGTACATCATCTCGATGTGCCAGGGCGCGGACGACGTGTTCGCGGCCGTGGTGCTGGCCCGCGAGGCGGGGCTGATCGACCTGCACGCGGGCATCGCCAAGATCGGCATCGTGCCGCTGCTGGAGACCACCGACGAACTCCAGCAGGCCGACCGGATCCTGGAGGAGATGCTCTCCGACCCGTCGTACCGGCTGCTGGTGTCGCTGCGCGGCGACATCCAGGAGGTCATGCTCGGCTACTCGGACTCCTCGAAGTTCGGCGGCATCACCACCTCGCAGTGGGAGATCCACCGCGCCCAGCGCCGGCTGCGCGACGTCGCGCACCGGTACGGGATCCGGCTGCGGCTGTTCCACGGCCGCGGCGGCACCGTGGGCCGCGGCGGCGGCCCCTCGCACGAGGCGATCCTCGCCCAGCCGTGGGGCACCCTGGAGGGCGAGATCAAGGTCACCGAGCAGGGCGAGGTGATCTCCGACAAGTACCTGCTGCCGTCGCTGGCCCGGGAGAACCTGGAGCTGACCCTCTCCGCCACGCTGGCCGCGTCCGCGCTGCACACCGCCCCGCGCCAGGCCCCGGAGGAGCTGGCCCGCTGGGACGCCGCGATGGACCGGGTCTCGGAGGCCGCGCACACCGCCTACCGGGGGCTGGTGGAGCAGGAGGACCTGCCGAAGTACTTCTTCGCGTCCACCCCGGTCGACCAGCTGGCCTCGCTGCACCTGGGCTCCCGCCCGTCCCGCCGCCCCGACAGCGGCGCGGGCCTGGACGGCCTGCGGGCCATCCCGTGGGTGTTCGGCTGGACCCAGTCCCGGCAGATCGTCCCCGGCTGGTACGGCGTCGGCTCCGGCCTGGCGGCGGCCCGCGCGGCGGGCCTGGCGGACGTGCTCGACGAGATGTACGGGAAGTGGCACTTCTTCCGCAACTTCCTGTCCAACGTCGCCATGACGCTGGCCAAGACCGACCTGCGGATCGCCCGCCACTACGTCGAGCAGCTGGTGCCGGGCGAGTTGCGGCACGTCTTCGACCAGATCGTCGCCGAGCACGAACTGACGCTGCGGGAGGTGCTGCGGCTGACCGGCGAGTCCGAGCTGCTGGAGCACAACGAGGTCCTGAAGCAGACCTTCACCGTCCGCGACGCCTACCTCGACCCGATCTCCTACCTGCAGGTGGCGCTGCTGCGCCGCCAGCGCGAGGAGGTCGCCCACGGCCGCCCCGAGGACCCGCTGCGGGCCCGCGCGCTGCTGCTGACCGTCAACGGCATCGCGGCCGGCCTGCGCAACACCGGCTGACGCACCGAAACAGCGAGGTCCGCTCCGCGGGGGAACTCCCCGGCGGAGCGGACCTCGTCCGTTTGTGGACTCCCGCTAGGCCTTCTTGCGCTTGCGCAGCCAGGTCGCCGCACCGCCGGCCACCACCACCAGGCCGCCGCCGACGGCGTACACGCCGGCCGAGCCGACGGAGCCGGTGGGCGGGGCGAGCTTGGCCGCGGCCGGCTCGGGGGTGACCGCGACAACAGGCTCGGCGGCCAGCGCCGGCGCAGCGGCCCATCCTCCGGCGGCCAGGCACAGCACGGTGCCACCGACGACCTTGCCCACACGCTTCGAGCGGATCACGCTCCATACCCCCAGTGACGGCACTTCAATCCTTGCACCGGGTCCGACGGTATCCGATTCCTGGCGTGTTCTGACCACCAGTCAGCTTCCACGAGGCAAGCGTTGCATGAATGTTGTGTACGGAGGGTGGTCGAAGCAGGTCAGGAGTTGTAGTTCTGCTGTGCGCGCTCCAGGCCGTCGGCGAGCAGTGCCTCGACGGCGTCCGCGGAGCGGTCGACGAACCAGTCGAGGTCCTTGCGCTCGGTGGACGAGAAGTCCTTGAGCACGAAGTCCGCGACCTCCATCCGGCCGGGCGGGCGGCCGATGCCGCAGCGCACCCGGTGGTAGTCGGGGCCGAGCGACTTGGTGATCGACTTCAGTCCGTTGTGGCCGTTGTCGCCGCCGCCGAGCTTGATCCGCAACGCCGCGTAGTCGAGGTCGAGTTCGTCGTGGACGGCGATGATCGCCGAGGCGGGCACCTTGTAGAAGTCGCGCAGTGCGGTGACCGGACCGCCCGAGAGGTTCATGAAGGTCATCGGCTTGGCGAGGATCGCCCGCTTGCCCGAGAGGCGCCCTTCGGCGACCTGGGCGCGGCTCTTGTGGGCCTTGAACCTGGCGCCCATCCGCTGGGCCAGCAGGTCGGCCACCATGAAGCCGATGTTGTGCCGGTTGCGGGCGTAGCCCTCGCCGGGGTTGCCGAGGCCCACCACCAGCCAGGGGCCGTCGTACTCGCTCATGCCGCTCCTCACGCGGGTGTCGTTGCGTCGTCCATCATCCCGGACATGCCGCTGCCCCGGCCGCCCGCACGAAGCGGAAGGCGGCCGGGGCAGCGACGGAGAGATCGCGAGGATCAGGCCTCGACAGCGGCCTCTTCGCCCTCGACGGCCTCGGTCTCGGCCTCTTCCTCGGTGGCCTCGGGGGCCTGGGCGCCGATGACCTGCAGCACGACGGCGTCGGCCTCGACGGCCAGCGCGACGCCGGCCGGCAGGGCGATGTCACCGGCGGTGATGGAGGCGCCGGCCTCCAGGCCCTCGATCGAGACGGTGACCGACTCGGGCAGGTGGGTGGCCTCGGCCTCGATCGGGAGCGCGTTCAGCACGTGCTCGACCAGGTTGCCGCCGGGGGCCAGCTCGCCCTCGGTGTGGACCGGGATCTCGACGGTGACCTTCTCGCCACGCTTGACCAGCAGCAGGTCGACGTGCTCGATGGAGCGCTTGATGGCCTCGCGCTGGACGGCCTTCGGCAGCACGTACTCGTCCTTGCCGTCGATCGGCAGGACCAGCAGGGCGTTCGGGGTCTTCAGGGCCATCATCAGGTCGTGGCCGGGCAGGTTCAGGTGAACCGGGGCGTGGCCGTGGCCGTAGACGACACCGGGGACGAAGCCGGCGCGACGGGCGCGACGGGCGGCACCCTTGCCGAACTCGGTGCGGGACTCAGCGGCGATGCGGATCTCGGACACGACTGCACTCCTCGGAAATGCGCAGGGGTGCAGGAACGACAGAACCGCCGGGCCACACCCTCAATAACGTTTGGGGGGACACTCGGCGGTTCGATCAAAGCGCATCGTTCTCGCGCGTCGATCACGGAGCACCGAAAACGGGCATCCCTCGCCGAGCAGTCTCCCCAGACTAACCGGGCGGTGGCGCGGACGTGAAATCGGCCCCCGGTTCCAGGCGGAACCGGGGGCCGATCAAGGGGCTGACAAGGGGTCAGCGCCCGCGAGAGGTCAGTGCACGCCCTCGAACAGGCTGGTGACCGAGCCGTCCTCGAACACCTCGCGCACGGCGGCGGCGATCGACGGGGCGATCGACAGCGTGGTGATCTTGTCCATCTGGAGCTCGGCCGGGGTCGGCAGCGTGTTGGTGAACACGAACTCGCTGACCCGGGAGTTCTTCAGCCGGTCCGCGGCGGGGCCGGAGAGCACGCCGTGGGTGGCGGCCACGATGACGTCGGCGGCGCCGGCGTCGAACAGCGCGTCGGCGGCGGCGCAGATGGTGCCGGCGGTGTCGATCATGTCGTCGACCAGGACGCAGGTGCGGCCGCGGACGTCACCGACCACCTCGGCGGAGAGGATGGTGTTGGCCTGCGTCATGTCGCGGCGCTTGTGGATGATCGCCAGCGGGGCGTCCAGGCGGTCGCACCACTGGTCGGCGACCTTCACCCGGCCGGCGTCCGGCGAGACGATGGTCAGCTTGGACCGGTCGGCGACCCGGTCGCCGACGTAGTCGGCGAGCATCGGCAGCGCGAACAGGTGGTCGACCGGGCCGTCGAAGAAGCCCTGGATCTGCGCGGTGTGCAGGTCCACGGCCATCAGGCGGTCGGCACCGGCCTGGCGCAGCAGGTCGGCGATCAGGCGGGCCGAGATGGGCTCGCGGCCGAGGTGCTTCTTGTCCTGCCGGGCGTAGCCGTAGAACGGGAGGATCGCGGTGATGCTGCGGGCCGACGCGCGCTTCAGCGCGTCGATCATGATCAGCTGCTCCATGATCCACTGGTTGATCGGAGCCGTGTGGCTCTGGATCACGAAGCAGTCGGCGCCGCGCGCGGAGTCCAGGAAGCGGACGTAGATCTCGCCGTTGGCGAAGTCCAGGGCCTTGGTCGGGACGAGTTCGGTGCCCAGCGAGCGGGCAACCTCCTCGGCAAGTTCCGGGTGGGCTCGACCGGAGAAGAGTTTGAGCTTCTTCTCACCGGAGGTCGTGATCCCGCTCACTGCACCGTCTCCTCGTGTATTTGCCACTCTGAGTGAGTACGCCGAGGCACGGCCCAGCAGGCCCGATGGCGCACGTATGTACTTCAGGTTACGCGCCCCGGACCGTGACCGACGGCCGGGGACCTCCGTTCAAGATCCCCGGCCGTCCGGTCCGGCTACTCCGGCGAGGACGCCTCGGCGGCGGCCCGGGCGGACGCCGAACCGGGCCGCTTCCGCTCAACCCAGCCTGCGATGTTGCGCTGCTGGGCCCGCGCGACGGCCAGCGAACCGGCCGGAACATCGTTGGTGATCACGGATCCGGCGGCGGTGTAGGAGCCGTCACCGATCGTCACCGGGGCGATGAACATGTTGTCGGAACCCGTGCGGCAGTGGGCTCCGATGACCGTGCGGTGCTTGTTCACACCGTCGTAGTTCACTGTGACCGACGCCGCACCCACGTTGGTGCCCTCACCGATCGAGGCGTCCCCGATGTACGACAGGTGGGGCACCTTCGCGCCCTCGGCCAGCTGGGAGTTCTTGATCTCCACGTACGTGCCGGCCTTCGCCTTCCGGGCCAGCACGGTGCCGGGCCGCAGGTACGCGTACGGGCCGACCGAGGCCTCCGGGCCGATCTCGGCGCGCTCCGCCGTGGTGTTGCTCACACGGGCGCCCGCGCCGACCGAGGTGTCGGTCAGCGTGGTGTTCGGGCCGACCTCGCAGCCCTCGCCCAGGTGGGTCGCGCCGAGCAGCTGGGTACCGGGGTGCACCAGCGCGTCCGGCTCGTAGCCGACCTGGACGTCCATCCAGGTGGTGGCCGGGTCGACCACCGTCACGCCGGCCCGCATCGCGCGCTCCAGCAGCCGGTCGTTGAGCAGGCGGCGGGCCTCGGCCAGCTGCACCCGGTCGTTGATGCCGACGATCTCGCGGTGGTCCGCGGCCACCACCGCGCCCACCCGGTGGCCCTCGCGGCGCAGGATCTCCAGGGTGTCGGTCAGGTACTCCTCGCCCTGCGAGTTGTCGGTGCCGACCAGCGACAGCGCGTGCGCCAGCAGCTTGGCGTTGAACGCGAACACCCCGGAGTTGATCTCGTTGACCGCCAGCTGTTCGGGGCTGGCGTCCTTGTGCTCGACGATCGCCGCGACCGCGCCGTCGCTCTCGCGCAGGATCCGCCCGTAGCCGGTGGCGTCGGGGACGAGGGCGGTCAGCACGGTGACGCCGTTGCCCTGCTCGGCGTGCGCGGCGGCCAGCGCGGACAGCGTGCCGCCGGTCAGCAGCGGGGCGTCGCCGGTGGTGACCAGCACGGTGCCGTCCAGCTCCACGCCGTCGGCGGCCAGCGCCTGCAGCGCGGTGCGCACCGCGTGGCCGGTGCCGAGCTGCTCGGTCTGCACGACGGGGCGGGCCGCCGGGTACTGCTCGGCCAGGTGCGCCTGCACCAGCTCGCGCAGGTGGCCGATCACCACCAGCAGCTGACCGGGCGTCAACTCCTGGGCGGCGGACACCGCGTGGCCCACCAGGGAGCGGCCGCAGATCTCGTGCAGCACCTTCGGCAGGGCCTTGGACTTCATCCGCGTACCGCCCCCGGCGGCGAGCACGATCACGGCAGCGGGCTGGTTTGCACTCACGCGGGAAGACTCCTCGGTCGATGCGGGGTGAGGGTGCACCGAGAATACCGAGACGAGACGGGCGGAAAACGACCGAAACGGTCGTGGAGGCTCCGCCGCTAGGATTCGAACCCAGACAAAGGCCTCCAAAGGGCCCTGTGCTGCCATTACACCACGGCGGAAAGGCGCGGTTGCCGCGCCCAGCACAGCCTACGGGTTGACGGCCCGTAGCTCCACCACCTTCCGCGAAGCACACGAACGACACACCCGACTCGGGCGGCCGTCCTGCCGGAATCCGACGGACGAACACCGCGACACGTCCGCGCGCGAGCCTTCCGCTTACCGCCGTCCGATACCTACGATGCCGTAGGTTACGGAAACGTAGGTATCCGCTGGCACCACCCTCCTCCCCCGGGAAGCGCCATGACCATCCAGGCCGGGCAGGCGCCGCCGAGCGCCGCCGAGGACCTTCTCCCCCGTCTGTCCGCCACCAGGGGCGGCGAGAAACAGGGCCCCGCGGAACGGGTCACCCTCGCCCTGTTCATCGCGGTGCCGTTCCTGGCCCTGCTGGCCGCCGTCCCGATCGCCTGGGGCTGGGGCCTGTCCTGGCTGGACGCCGGCCTCGCCGTCGCCATGTACTTCCTCACCTGCCACGGCATCACCATCGGCTACCACCGCTACTTCACCCACAGCGCGTTCAAGGCCAAGCGGCCGCTGCGCATCGGCCTCGCCGTGCTCGGCTCGTTCGCCGTCGAGGGCCCGCTGGTGCGCTGGGTCGCCGACCACCGCAGGCACCACCGCTTCTCCGACAAGGAGGGCGACCCGCACTCCCCGTGGCGTTACGGCGAGAGCGTGCCCGCCCTGCTCAAGGGCCTGTGGTGGGCGCACATGGGCTGGATGTTCGACGAGGAGCAGACCCCGCAGCTCAAGTACGCGCCCGACCTGGTCCGCGACCCGGCCATGAGGCGCATCTCCCGGCTGTTCTGGCTCTGGACGACGCTCTCGCTGGCGCTGCCCGCGGTGATCGGCGGCCTGGCCACCTGGAGCTGGCAGGGCGCGCTGTCCGCCTTCTTCTGGGGCTCGCTGGTCCGGGTCGCCCTGCTGCACCACGTCACCTGGTCGGTCAACTCGATCTGCCACGCGGTCGGTTCACGCCCCTTCAAGTCCCGCGACAAGTCCGGCAACGTGTGGTGGCTGGCCGTACTGTCCTGCGGCGAGTCCTGGCACAACCTGCACCACGCCGACCCCACCTCGGCCCGGCACGGCGTACTGCGCGGCCAGGTCGACTCCTCGGCGCGGGTCATCCGCTGGTTCGAGAAGGCGGGCTGGGCCACCGACGTCCGCTGGCCGGGTGCGGAGCGGATCGCCGCCCGCCGCGCCGCATGAGGCAGCGCCTGCAGCATGATGGAGGGGTGAACGGGACCAACGGAGACAGCGCCGGCCATCAGCAGCCTTCGCGGCGCGGCGCGGCCCGCGGCGCCGCCGCGAAGACAAGTGGCCGGGTGCGGATGACCGGCAAGCAGCGCCGCGAGCAGCTGCTGGAGATCGGCCGAACGGTCTTCGCCGAACGCGGCTACGACGGCACCTCGGTGGAGGAGATCGCCGAACGCGCCGGGGTCTCCAAGCCGGTCGTCTACGAGCACTTCGGCGGCAAGGAGGGCCTGTACGCCGTGGTCGTCGACCGCGAGATGCAGCTCCTGCTGGACATGGTCACCGGCGCGCTCACCGGCGGGCACTCCCGGGAGCTGCTGGAACAGGCCGCGTTCGCGCTGATGGACTACATCGACACCTCCACGGACGGCTTCAAGATCCTGGTCCGGGACTCGCCGGTGGCCCAGTCCACCGGCTCGTTCGCCTCGCTGATCAGCGACATCGCCACCCAGGTCGAGGACATCCTCGGCCTGGAGTTCAAATCCCGCGGCTTCGACGCCCGGCTGGCGCCGATGTACTCGCAGATGCTGGTCGGCATGGTGGCGCTGACCGGCCAGTGGTGGCTGGAAGTGCGCAAGCCCGCCAAGGCGGAGGTCGCCGCCCACCTGGTCAACCTCGCCTGGCACGGCCTGGAGGGCCTGGAACGGCACCCCAAGCTGGTCGGGGACCGCAAGAACTGACCGGCCCGGCCCCGTCACCGGGGCCGCCGGGCCGTCCCGCATGACAGGAGAACCCGTTGACGGTCTTCCTGCTGGCCCTCGGCGCGGCCTGCTGCCTCGGACTCGGCTTCGTCCTGCAGCAGCACGCCGCCCAGCGCGCCCCCAAGGGCGACATGCTCCGCTGGCGGCTGCTGCTCGACCTGATGCGGATGCCCGACTGGCTGCTCGGCATCGGATTCATGATCGCCGGGCAGGTGCTGTCCGCGCTGGCGCTCAGCCAGGGCGAGGTCACCCTGGTCGAGCCGCTGCTGGCCACCAACCTGGTCTGGGCGATGCTGCTGGCCCGCCGGATCACCGGCACCCGGCTGGGCCGCTCCGGCTGGATCGGCGTCGCCCTGATCGCGCTCGGCGTCACCGCGTTCATCGCCGCCGGACAGCCCCAGGGCGGCGGCCCCGGCGTCGGACCGGTGCGGCAGTGGCTGGTCATCGGCACCGTCGCCGGCCTCGCCCTGCTGCTGGTCTCGGTGGCCCGCCGCCTCCCCCTGTTCGAGGAGGCCACCCTGCTCGCGCTGGCCGCCGGCCTGCTCTACGGCCTCCAGGACGCCCTCACCCGCTCCACCTTCGACCTGATCGACCAGCACGGCGCCCCCGCCGCGTTCGCCTCCTGGCAGCCGTACACCGTGATCGGCATCGGCGTGGTCGGGCTGCTGCTGGTGCAGTCCGCGTTCGAGGCCGCGCCGCTGCGGATGTCGCTGCCCGCGCTCACCGCCGCCCAGCCGCTGGCCGGCATCGCCTGCGCGGTCGGATTCCTCGGCGACCGGGTCCGGATCACCCCCGCCGCGCTGGCCTGGCAGAGCGCCGGGATGGCCGCGATCGTGGTCGGCGTGGTGGTGCTCGGCCGCCACCCGGCCCTGCCCAGCGCGAAGTGACCCTCCCTCAGCGCCTGACCGCCACCGCGAACACCCGGCGGAACGGGAACACCGTGCCGTACTCGCCCGCCGGGTACGCCTCGCGCAGCAGCGCCCCGTACTCCGCCAGGAACGCCTGCCGCTCGCCCGGATCGGGCAGCCGCTCCAGCACCGGGCGCAGCGCGGTGCCCTTGACCCACTCCAGCACCGGGTCCGGCCCCTGCAGCACCGTCAGGTACGTGGTCTCCCAGACATCCGCCGTGCAGCCCGCGGCCAGCAGCGCCTCCAGGTAACGCGCCGGGGCGTGGCAGGACGCGTCCGGGCGGACGGTGCCCAGCCGCTCGCGCCAGCGGGCGCTCTGCCTCAGCTCGGCGAGCAGGGTGTGGCTGGGGGCGGCGAAGTTGCCGGGCAGCTGGAAGGCGATCACCCCGCCGGGGCGCAGCGCCGCCGCCCAGCGGGGCAGCAGGGTGAGGTGGTCGGCGGTCGGGGTGTCCATCCAGTGCAGGGCGGCGTTGGACGCGATCAGGTCGGGCCGCTCGGGCGCGGGGTCGTACGCGGTGACGTCCTGCAGCCGGTACTCGGCGGTGGGCTCGCCGGTGGCCCGGGCGGTCTCCAGCAGGGCGGGCGAGGTGTCCAGGCCGAGCAGGCGGGCCTCGGGCCAGCGGCGGCGCAGCACGGCGGTGGAGTTGCCAGGGCCGCAGCCGAGGTCCAGCACGGTGGGGCGGGGCGGGAGTTCGGGGACCCGGGCGAGCAGTTCGTTGAGCGGCCGGATGCGTTCCTCCGCGTAGCGCAGGTACTGGTGGGCGTCCCAGTCGGCGGGCATGGCGAACCTCCAGAAGTATCTCGATGTCAAGATATCTTTCGGACGCCGAGCGTTCCTTTGTTATCTCTTGATGTCAAGAGACTTCACATCGACACATCCCCCGATACACTGATCGTCATGGAGGACGAGGTCGACCGCCTGGTCGCAGCATGGCGCCGAGAGCGCCCCGACCTCGACGTGGAGCCCCTTGAGGTCCTCAGTCGGGTGAGCCGACTCGCCCGCCACCTGGACCGCGCCCGCCGCACCGCGTTCGCCGAGCACGGCCTCGAACCCTGGGAATTCGACGTCCTCACCGCCCTGCGCCGGGCCGGAGACCCCTACCAGCTCTCCCCCGGCCAGCTCCTCACCCAGACCCTGGTCACCTCCGGCACCATGACCAACCGCATCGACCGCCTCACCACCAAGGGCCTGGTCGTCCGCCTCCCCGACCCCGACGACCGCCGCGGCGTCCTCGTCCGCCTCACCGACGCCGGCCGCGACAAGGCCGACCAGGCCCTGGCCGGCCTCCTCGCCCACGAACGCGAGATCCTCGCGCAGCTGGCACCCACCCAGCGCGCCGAACTCGCGTCCCTGCTCCGCCAGTTGGTCATCCCTTTCGACCGGGCAGGCTGATTTTTCGAGGGGCCGGAAGATCGGCTCTTCAGGGGCCCGGGGAACGGCGGGTTCGAGTCTGCGGTTGATCAACAGGGCGCTGAGCGTTCATACGTTTCGGGTCTCCCGGTGCCTCAAGACACCCGAAGCAGCACGACCGCATCGCAAGGTCCGACCATCCGCAGTCCCGGCCTCGCCGTTCCCCGAGCCCCTGAAGACAAAAACTCAAAAGCCGTCCGGATACAGGGCCGAGAGCGCCGGAGGCTTGTCCGGGGCACTCTTGTAGCCGGGCAGCAGCACCGCCAGGCAGCCGCGAACCGCAGAGTCCTCGTTGCCCGTCGCGGCCCCGTACAACGCGGTGAGGCCCCCCGCCAGGTCCTCGACGCCAGTCGCATTCGCCGCCGTCGCGTAGATCCGCGGGTGCGCGGTGGGAAGCCGCTCCTCGGTGTCGGAGAACAGCGCCTCGTTGAGTTTCTCGCCCGCCCGCAGCCCGGTGTACCGGATCTCGACCTCCGCCGCGTCCAGTTGGACCTGTTCCGCGAAGTTGTGGACCAGGTCCACGATCCGCACCGGTTCCCCCATGTCGAGGACGAAGACCTCGCCGCCCTCGGCCATCCGTCCGGCCTCCAGGACCAGGCCGACGGCCTCCTCGATGGTCATGAAGAACCGGGTGACGTCGGGGTGGGTGACCGTCACGGGCCCGCCGCTGCGCAGTTGTTCCTCCAGGACGGAGAGCAGCGAGCCGCGGGAGCCGAGCACGTTGCCGAAGCGGACGGCGGCGAAGACGCCGGTGCCGAGGTTGCGGGCGTCCTTCGCGTTGGCCTGGACGATCAGCTCGGCGAGACGCTTGCTCGCGCCGAGGACGGAGGTGGGGTCGGCGGCCTTGTCGGTGGAGATCAGGACGAAGCGTTCGACGCCGGTGGCGAGCGCGGCCTCGACCAGGTGGTCGGTGCCGAGGACGTTGGACTTGACGGCCTCGCTGGGGTGGCGTTCCAGCAGCGGCAGGTGCTTGTGCGCGGCGGCGTGGAAGACGACCTCGGGGCGCAGGTCGCGGAAGATCTGCTGGATCCGCGGGCGGTCCCGGATGTCGGCGATCACCAGGGACTCGTCGGTGAGCAACGCCTCGCCCCAGATGTCGAGTTGGAGCCGGTGCAGGTTGGATTCGTCGTGGTCGAGCATGTACAGCGCGGCGGGGCCGAACGCCTGGACCTGGCGGCACAGTTCGCTGCCGATGGAGCCGCCCGCGCCGGTCACCAGGACCCGGCGGCCCTCGATGACGGTACGGACGTCGGGCGAGACGACGTGGACCTCGTGCCGGCCGATCAGCCGGTTGACGTCCAGGGTGCGCAGGTCGGAGCCGACCACGGCGCGGCGCAGCGCGGACAGGAAGGACGGCAGGTAGCGGACGGCCGCGCCGGCCGCCGCGGCGGCGGTGGCGAGTTCCCGGACGCGCTGGTGCGGCAGGCCGGGGATGGCGAGGACGACCACCTGGGCGCGGTGGGCGAGGGCGTGGCGGGTGAGGTCGGCGAGCGGGCCGAGGACGGGGCGGCCGGAGACGTGCCGGCCGGCCTTGGCGGGGTCGTCGTCCAGCACCCCGACGGGGGTGAGGCCGAACTCGGGGGTCCGGTCCAGGTCGCGGACCAGTGCCGTGCCGGCCGCGCCGGCCCCGACGACCAGGGTGCGCAGGCCGGCCGAGCCGGCGCGCTGCTCGGGGATGCGGGTGCGGGCGCGGGCTGCGTGCGGGCGTGCGGAAGCGCGGTGCGACGACATCTGACCTCCGGTCTCGCTGACTCACGGAGTGGAAACCTGCTCGGAAGGCGGGGCTCGTTCAGCCCGCGCCGGGGCCTGCGGTCGAGGCGACGGTCGGCGGTGGGGCGGGGGCGGGCACGACAGGCGGCCCGGGCGGCTCGGAGGGGGCGATCCCGGCACGGCGGGCGACGGCGACCGCCGCGAGCGTGGAGTGCACCCCGAGCTTGCCCAGGACGTTCTGCATGTGGGTGCGGACGGTGTGCGGGGAGAGGAACAGCCGCTCGGCCACCGCCTGCCTGCCCAGTCCCGCGACCATGCAGCGCAGCACCTCCTCCTCGCGGGGGGTGAGCGCGGCGACCAGGCGTTCGCTCTCCGAGCGGTCCCGGCGGGCGGAGGTGAGTTCGCGGACCACCCCGGTCAGCAGGGCGGGCGGCAGGTGGGTCTCGTCGCGCAGCACGCCGCGGATCACGGCCATCAGCGCGCCCAGCGAACTTTCTCGTGCCACCCAGCCGTTGGCCCCGGCCTGCAGGGCGCGGACGGCCCGCTGCGGGTCGTCGGCGACGGCCAGCATCACGGCCCGCAGCGTCGGGTGGGCCCGGCAGGCCCGGCCGACCAGGGCGATCCCGTCGCCCGGTCGCGTCCCGTCTGCGGGCGGCCGGGCGGCGGCCGGTGGGCGCGTCAACTGTCCGGCGGCTGGCCGCTGTTGGGGCACTCCGAGGTGGTGGCGGGGTGGTGGTGCCGGGGCGGCGCCGAGGTCGGCGTCGACCAACAGCACGTCGTACGGGCGGCGTTCGGCCGCCGCCCGTTCCAGCGCGCGTTCGGCCGCGGCGGCGCTGCCGGCCGCCCCGACGTCCACATCGGGCTCGGCGGCGAGCGCCGTGGCGAGTGCCTCGGCGAAAATACGGTGGCCGTCGACCACCAGGACGCGAATCCGCCCCATCGTCCTGCCCCCCTGCTCCTGGCCCGACCCCCACCGGTGCCTCAATCAGCGTACGGGCGGCCGCCCGTACGGCGTGGGGGTTTGGTGAAGTTCCTGTACGCAGAGACTTCGGGGGTCGGAGTCGGGCCGGGAGCGGGGCTGGTCAGGCGCGGTGGGCGAGGGTGAATTCCCAGGCGTCGGCGACGATCCGGTCGAGCTCGGGGTGCTTCGGCGCCCAGCCGAGGGCCTCCCGGGCCCGGTCCGCGGCGGCCACCAGCACCGCCGGGTCGCCCGGGCGGCGGTCCGCGACCTGCACCGGGATCTCCCGGCCGGTGACCCGCTTGACCGACTCGATCACCTCGCGCACCGAGAAGCCGGTGCCGTTGCCGAGGTTGCAGATCAGGTGCTCGCCGGGCTTGGCGGCGTCCAGCGCCAGCAGGTGCGCCTCGGCCAGGTCGGCGATGTGGATGTAGTCGCGGATGCAGGTGCCGTCCGGGGTCGGGTAGTCCTCGCCGAACACCGCGATGTGCGGGCGCTGCCCGAGCGCGGCCTGGAACACCAGCGGGATCAGGTGCGACTCCGGCTCGTGCCGCTCGCCGTAACGGCCGTACGCCCCGGCCACGTTGAAGTACCGCAGGCTGACGGCGGCCAGGCCGTGGGCGATCGCCTCGGAGGTGATCAGGTGGTCCACGGCGAGCTTGGTGGCACCGTAGGCGTTGGTCGGCGAGGTGCGCGCGGTCTCCTTGATCGGCACCTCCTCCGGCTCGCCGTACACGGCCGCGGTCGAGGAGAACACCAGCTTGCCGACGCCGGCCTTGCGCATCGCTGACACCAGCTCCAGCGAGCCGGCCACGTTGTTGCGCCAGTACTTCTCCGGGTCCGCCACCGACTCGCCGACCTGCGAGGACGCGGCGAAGTGCAGCACCCCGTCGAAGGACGCGTCGAGCACGTGGGAAGCGTCCTGGATCCGGCCGCGGACGAACTCCGCGCCGTCCGGCACGGCCTCCGCGAAACCGGTCGACAGGTCGTCCAGCACCGTCACCCGGTGCCCCGCCTCCAGCAGGTGCGCCGCCACCACGCTGCCCACGTAGCCGGCTCCGCCCGTGACCAGGTACTTGCTCATGCCCTCGACCTCCGCAACGCTCGGTGTTCCTCGCTCGGAGCATATGGCACCTGCACTAAAGGCCCGGTCCGGCCGACCAGCGGGGGCCCCGGCCGGTGAGCGCCAGCAGCGCCTCGAACGCGTCGTCCCCGGCATAGCCCACCGGCTCCGCGAACATCCCCATCGCCCGCCCGTTCGGCACCGGTTCCGCCGTCAGCGGGCCCAGCACGGCGACCGCCTCCGGCGCCGGCCCGTACGGCAGGCCGGTGGCCCGGGCCAGGTCCCAGCCGTGCACCACCAGGTCCGTCAGCGCCGGCGAACCGACCGGCTCCGCGAACATCCCCATCGCCCCGACCGGGCCCCGGTCCGCCCGGGTCGCGGACCTCGCCGCCCGCAGCGGCCTGACGGTGCGCGGCCTGCGGCGCCTGTTCGCCGCCCGGGTGGGCGTCCCCCGAAGTGGGTGGTCCTGCGCTACCGGATCCACGAGGCCCTGGAGGCGGCGCAGCGCCCGAACGCCCCGGACCGGTCCCGGCTCGCCGCCGAGCTCGGCCACCGCGACCACGCGCACCTGACCCGCGAGTTCACCCGCACCGTCGGCGTCCCGCCCCCTGCCTACGCGGCGCACTGAACACCGCTGCAACTCAGGCCAGTTGATCCAGCATGCCGGTCCGCGCGGCCAGCGCGGCGGCCTCCAGCCGGGAGCGGGCGCCGAGCTTGGTCAGCACCCGCTGGACGTGCGTGCGCGCCGTGGACGGGGCGATCCGCATCGCGGCGGCGATCGCCGCGGTGTCCTCGCCGTCGGCGATCCGGCCCAGCACCTGCACCTCACGGCGGGTCAGCAGCCGCAGCAGCCGCACCGCCTCGTCGTCGGGCTCGACGACCGGCCACAGCAGGTGCTCGAACGCGGCACGCAGCACCTCGACCGCGACGGCCGCCTCCCCCGCCCGGACCCGGGCGATCGCCCGGTCCACCACGTCGATCCGCTCGTCGCTGCGCACGTAGCCCGCCGCACCGGCGGCGAACGCGGCCGCGACCCGGCCGGGCGCGCTCAGCGGCCCCAGCACCACCACGGCGATCTCCGGACGGTCGCGGCGCAACCGGCGCAGCACGTCGAACGGGTCGTCCGGGCCGGCGGCCGTCCCGAGCAAGCACACCTCGGGGCGCCGCCCGACGACCAGGTCGAGCACCGAGCCGCACGGCGAACCCACGCCGAGCACCCGGTGGCCGCGCTGTTGCAGGGCGGTGCCCAGGGCTTCGGCCATCAGCCGGTGATCGTCCGCCACTACGAGCCGCACGCTCATGCCGCCCCCTCCCCGGTTCGGCAGGACAGACGCACCATCACAGCGCATTCGTGCGCGGGCCGCCAGGGGACGTACCGAAAAACCGCCGTCGCGGTTTGGCCAAGAGTCGGGAAACGGGCAGACGCCGAAGGCCCCGCCGAGTGGCGGGGCCTTCGTCTGCTGAGCCCCCATGCGGAATCGAACCGCAGACCTTCTCCTTACCATGGAGACGCTCTACCGACTGAGCTATAGGGGCTTGTTGCTCCGGGTTCCTTGCGGTTCCCCTTGCGACGAGGAAGACATTACATGGTCGGCGGACCGGTTGGGAAATCAGCTTCGACCAGGTGGGCGGGCTAAACTGCCCGAGAAGACCCGATCTGCTCTGCAATGTCGCCCAGCAGCCGCGAACTCCCGTTCAGCGAAAGCGCGTGATCCCGTGTCAGCCCCCGGCCGCAGTCGTGCTTCTTCCGACCGTTCCGCCTGGTGGGCGCTGGCCCTGCGGCCGGCCCGGCCGCCGGTGCCGTGGCGGCCGATGGTGCGGGCGGCGCTCGGGATGGCGGTGCCGCTGTCGGCGGGCCTGCTGTTCGGCCGCCTGGACCTGGGCGTCTTCGCGGGGCTGGGCGCGATGCACGCCACCATGAACGACCGGGTGGAGCCGCTGCGGCTGCGCGCCCCGCGGATCGCGCTGGCGCTGACCGCCTCCACCACCGGCATGCTGATCGGCGCGGCGCTCCAGCACCTCGGCGCGGGCGGCCTGCTGGTCGGCATCGCGCTGACCCTGATCGGCTTCGCCGGCGGCGCCCTGTCCGCGACCGGCCCGCGCGGCTCGGCAGCCGGGATGCTGCTGCTGGTCTCGGCCTCGCTCGGCGGCGGCATGGCGCTGCCCCACCCATGGTGGGCGGCGCCCGCGATGATGCCGTGCGGCGCGGCGCTGGTCCTGCTGCTGGGCCTGCGCTACCGCACCGACGTCCGCACCGACCCGCGCACCGTCGCGCTGGCGGAGGTCTACCGGGCGCTCGGCGGCATGCTGGCCGCCCTCGGCACCCCGGACGGACCGGCGGCCCGCCGGGTGCTGACCGCGCGCCTCAACCAGATGCAGGACCTGCTGCCGCCGACCCGCCCGGGCCGCCACGAGTCGGAGCGGCTGCGCTGGCTGCGCCGCTCGTACGAGGCCGCGCTGGGCGCCACCGAGGCCGCCGCCGGACTGCTCTGGGCATGGCGGCCGGTGCCGCCGGAGCTGGTGGAGTTCCCGGCGGCGCTGGCCCGGCAGATCACCGGCGGACCCGAGCCCGCCTACCCGGACTGGCAGCCGGACACCCCGTCCCGGACGGCGTTCGACACCGCGCTGCGGGCCGCCGCCGACACCGTCTCGGGCCGCTGGGCGCCGCTGGACACCGCCGCCCCGCCGCCGCCCGACCCGTGGCGGCTGCGCGCCCGTCTGCTCTCGCCCGGCTCGGTGCGCTACGGCCTGCGGGTCGCGCTGTGCGTGGCGGTCGCCGAGGCGGCCGTCAACGCGCTGACGCTGAGCCGCAGTTACTGGGTGCCGCTGACGGTGGCGTTCGTCCTGAAGCCGGATCTGGGCTCGGTGTTCCATCGGGCCGTCAGCCGGGTGCTGGGCACCGTGCTCGGCATCGCGGCGACGGCGGTCCTGCTGGCCGTCACCACGGAGTCCTGGGCGCTGAGCGTCGCGGTGTCGCTGTGCGTGGCGCTGCTGCCGTACTCGACGGCCGCGCACTACGGGCTGAACACCGCCGTGATGACGCCGGTGGCGCTGATCCTGGTGCAACTCGGCGGGGAGAGCGGCGCCGCCGAGTTCTGGCCGCGGGTGCTGGACACCACGCTGGCCAGCGCGATCGTGCTGGTCTTCGGCTACCTGCTGTGGCCCGAACGCGCCCCGCACCGGATCGAGCCCGGCATCGTCAAGGCCGCCGCCACCGTCCACGAGTACCTGGCCGCGGTGGCCCGGGTCGAACCCGTCGCCGAGGTGTGGCTGCGCCGCACCGCCTACCGGGCACTGGCCGACGCCCGCCGTCAGGTCGACCTGGGCCTGGCCGAACCCCCGCCCGCCGGACGCCTCGCCGAGGAGTGGCTGCCCGCCACCTCCGCACTGGAACGGCTGGCCGGCGCGGTCGCCGCGTACGCCGCCCAACTCCGTTACGGCGGACGGGAACCCGAACCGGAGGTGATCGAACGCGTCCTGCACTCGCTGGACCGCCTCACCGACGCCGCCCGCGCCCACCACGCGCCGTCCGGCCGCGCCGCCCGCCCGACCGGCCCGCACGACCCGACCCGCAGCGCACTGGCCCGGGCCGCGGACGAACTGGACGTCCTGCTCGGCTGACCCGCGAGGGCCGCGCACCCGCGGGTGCGCGGCCCTCGCCGTGCTCAGACCTGCTCGGCCAGCTCCAGCCAGCCCATCTCCAGCTCCTCCTTCTCCTCGCGGACCTTGCGCAGCTGCGCGTCCAGCTCGGCGACCTTGGAGAAGTCGGCGGCGTGCTCGGCGAGTTGGGCGTGCAGCTTGGACTCCTGCTGGTCCAGCTTGGCGATCTGCCGCTCCAGCTTCTGCATCTCCTTCTTCGCCGCCCGCAGGTCGCCCGCCGACAGGCCGGAGGTCTCCGCGGCGGCCGGGATCTGGGCGGCCGCGGCCGCGGCGGCGGCCTCCGCCATCGCGGTGCGGCGCTCCAGGTACTCGTCGACGCCGTTCGGCAGCATCCGCATCCGGCGGTCGCCGAGCAGCGCGTACGAGGTGTCGGTGGTCCGCTCGATGAAGAACCGGTCGTGGCTGATCACGATCATCGAGCCGGGCCAGCCGTCGAGCAGGTCCTCCAGCTGGTTGAGGGTCTCGATGTCCAGGTCGTTGGTCGGCTCGTCCAGGAACAGCACGTTCGGCTCGTCCATCAGCAGCCGCAGCAGCTGAAGGCGGCGACGCTCACCACCGGACAGGTCGCCGACCGGCGTCCACTGCTTGTCCTTGCCGAAGCCGAACTGCTCGCACAGCTGCCCGGCGCTCATCTCCCGGCCCTTGCCGAGGTCCACCCGGCCGCGGATCTGCTCGACCGCCTGCAGCACCCGGGTCTCCGGGTCCAGCTCGGCCACCTCCTGCGAGAGGTACGCCAGGCGCACCGTCTTGCCGACCTTGATCACGCCGCCGGCCGGCTGCACGTCGCCCTCGGTCGCGTACGCGGCCTGCATCGCCCGCAGCAGCGAGGTCTTGCCGGCGCCGTTCACACCCAGCAGACCGATCCGGTCACCCGGGCCGAGCTGCCAGGTCAGCCGCTCCAGCAGCAGCTTCTCGCCCGCCTTGACGGTCACGTCCTCCAGGTCGAAGACCGTCCGGCCCAGCCGCGCGTTGGCGAACTTCATCAGCTCGGACTTGTCGCGCGGCTCCGGCACGTCCGCGATCAGCGCGTTCGCCGCCTCGATCCGGTACCGCGGCTTGGACGTCCGGGCCGGGGCACCGCGACGCAGCCACGCCAGCTCCTTGCGGGCCAGGTTCTGCCGCTTCTGCTCCTCCGTCGCCTCGATCCGGGAGCGCTCGGCGCGGGCGAACACGTAGTCCGAGTAGCCACCCTCGTACTCGCGGACCTCACCACGCTGAACGTCCCACATCCGGGTGCAGACCTGGTCCAGGAACCACCGGTCGTGGGTGACGCAGACCAGCGCCGACCGGCGGTTCTGCAAGTGCTTCGCCAGCCAGGCGATGCCCTCCACGTCCAGGTGGTTGGTCGGCTCGTCCAGCACGATCAGGTCCGGCTCGCCGAGCAGCAGCTTCGCCAGCGCGATTCGCCTGCGCTCACCACCCGACAGCGGCCCGATCACGGTGTCCAGCCCGTTCGCGAACCCCGGCAGGTCAAGCCCGCCGAACAGACCCTGAATGATGTCCCGGATCCGCGCATCGCCCAGCCACTCGTGGTCGGCCCGGTCCGCGATCACCTCGTGCCGGATCGTCGCCGTCGGATCCAGCGAGTCGTGCTGCGTCAGCACCGCCATCTGCAACCCACCGGAGTGGGTGATCCGCCCGCTGTCCGGCTCCTCCAGCTTCGCCAGCATCCGGATCAGCGTGGTCTTGCCGTCACCGTTCCGGCCCACCACACCGATCCGGTCCCCCTCACTGACGCCGAGACTCACCCCGTCCAGCAGGGCCCTGGTGCCGTACACCTTGGTGACGGACTCGATGGTGGCGAGGTTGACGGCCACGAAGCTGCACTCCTGGGGAAGGGGGGTGGAACGAACCCCCAGCCTAGTGCCGTCGAGCAAGCGATCAGGGGCGCGGAGAACTGCGGGACAAGCGCACACCACGTCCGAAACGTCGCGACCACGTGCAAGTCATGGCCCTGCGTCGCGATCTTGCCGCTGGGTGCCTTCCGCTTCGCGCAGTTCTCCCCCAGCCCTGGGGGGCTGGGAGGTGCCTCCACGCGCCCCTGATTCGCCTTACCGCGCCCGGTCCAGCAGATCCCGCTGCTCGCCCGTCAGCTCCAGCTCCAGCGCCCCCAAGCTCTCCTCCAGCTGCGCCACCGACGACGCCCCCACCAGCGGAATCACCGGAAGCTCGCCGCCGAGCAGCCACGCCAGCACCACCTGGTTGCGGGTCGCCCCGGTCTCGCGGGCCACCGCATCGAGCGCGGCGAGCCGGGCCGGGGTGCCGGCGTGGTCGAAGGACGGGCCGAGGGGCTTGTCGTCGCGGACGTAGGCGCCGCCGAGCAGCGGGGAGTAGGCGACCAGGGTGAGTTCGGGGCTCTCCTTGAGGTACGCGATCAGGTCGCCCTGGACGGCGGCCTGGTCGCCGTCCTGGCTGAGCAGGCCGGGCCGGTCGCCGCGGCGGCGCAGGTAGGTGTGGCCGTACTGGAGCACCTCGTAGCCGGGCAGCCCGGCCTGCGCAGCGATGTGGCGGGCCCGCTCGACCCGCCAGGACCAGTGGTTGGAGACGCCGAGCAGCCCGACCGTCCCCCCGTTCACGAGCTCCCCGAAGGCGTGCACGGTCTCGGCGAGCGGCACCGCGGTGTCCTCGATGTGCGCGTACAGCAGGTCGAGCTTCTCGACGCCGAGTCGCTTGCGGCTGGCCTCGGACGAGGCGCGGATCACCTCGGCGGACAGGCCCTCCCCGTTCTCGATGAACCCGGTGCCGGGGGCCTTCGGACGGGCGCCGAGCTTGGTGGCGATCACCACCTCGTCGGTGATGCCCCGGCTGGCCCGCCAGCGCCCGAGGACCTCCTCGCTGGTGCCGCCCTGGCTGCCGTCCTGCCAGTACGCGTAGTTGTTGGAGGTGTCGATGAAGGTGCCGCCCGCCTCCACGTACCGGTCCAGCACGGCGAAGGAGGTGGCCTCGTCGGTGAGCGTGCCGAACAGCATCGCGCCGAGGCTGAGCACGCTGACCTCGCGACGGGTACGCGGGTCGGTTCCGATGGTGCGCTTGCGCATCCGGGTTCCCCTCGTCTCCGCGGCCCGCCCGGTGCGGGCCGCGGCAACGAGTCTCGAACCCGGAGCGCGCTCCAGGTCAAGCAGCGGCCGGGCGGCTTCGCCGGCCAGGGCGAATGGGCCGACGCCGACCAGGTCGTCATGGTGGTCGAGGTGACCTCGTACGACACCGACACCGACCGCCGCGACCGGGACGAGAAGCCGCGGGCCTACGCGGAGACTGGCATCCCGGTCTATCTCCTCATTGACCGGGACAGCTGCGAAGTGTCGGTCCACAGCGAGCCCGAGGACGGCCAGTACGCAAGCCTGGTGCGGCGGCCCTTCGGCAAGACCGTCGTGCTGCCCGACCCGGTCGGGATCAGCCTGGACACCGGACCGTTCAAGGCGTGGGTGCGCTGACCACCGTCGCCCCGGGCACCGGCCCGTACGTGGCGTGGGCAGTGCGGCAGGTGCCGGAGGTGCGGAGGGTGGTGGCGATGTGGGCGGCGGCGTCGGCGTCCTTGGCGAGGAAGGCGCAGGTGGGGCCGGAGCCGGAGACCAGGGCGGCGAGGGCGCCGGCCTCGGTGCCGGCGTGCAGGGTGTCGGCGAGCGAGGGGCGCAAGGAGACGGCGGCGGCCTGCAGGTCGTTGCTGAGGGCGTCGGCCAGCGCGACGGGGTCGCCGTCGGCGAGGGCGGCGAGCAGGGCGGGGTCGGCGTCGGGGGTGGGCACGTCGTCGATGGTGGCGCCGGTGCCGGACTCCTCGCGGATCCGGTCGCACTCGCGGAACACCGCCGGGGTGGAGAGTCCGCCGTCGGCGACCGCGAACACCCAGTGGAAGGTGCCGGAGACGGGCAGTGCCTCCAGGATCTCTCCGCGTCCCCGGCCCAGCGCGACGCCGCCGAGCAGCGCGAACGGGACGTCGGAGCCGAGCTCGGCGGCCAGCTCCAGCAGGGTCTCCAGCGGGGTGTCCAGGCCCCACAGCGCGTCGCAGGCGACCAGCGCGGCCGCACCGTCGGCGCTGCCGCCGGCCATGCCGCCGGCCACCGGGATGGCCTTGGCGATGTGCAGGTGGACGCCGGGGTCGGCGAGGCCGTGGTGCGCGGCGAGCAGGCGCGCGGCGCGGGCGGCCAGGTTGGTGTCGTCCAGCGGGACGGCGTCCGCGTCGGGACCGGTGCAGGTCAGGGTGACGCCGTCGGCCGCGGTGGCGGTGACCTCGTCGCCGAGGGCGACGGCGAAGAACACGTTCGCCAGGTCGTGGTAGCCGTCGGGGCGGACCCCGCCGACGCCGAGCTGCACGTTGACCTTGGCGGGTACCCGGACCGTCACCATTACTGTTCCTGCGCCTTCGGCTTGTGCTCGGCGATCGCGGCGAACTGCTCGACCGTCAGCATCTCGCCGCGCAGCGTGTGGTCGATGCCCGCACCGCGCAGCGCCTCCTCGGCGGCGGCGGGCGAGCCGGCCCAGCCGGCCAGCGCGGCCCGCAGGGTCTTGCGGCGCTGCGCGAACGCGGCGTCCACGACGGCGAACACCTCGCGGCGGGTGGCGGTGGTGGACGGCGGGTCGCGGCGGATCAGCGAGACCAGGCCGGAGTCGACGTTCGGCGCGGGCCAGAACACGTTCCGCCCGATCGCGCCGGCCCGCTTCACGTCCGCGTACCAGTTGGCCTTCACGGACGGCACGCCGTACACCTTGTTGCCGGGCTTGGCGGCGAGCCGGTCGGCGACCTCGCTCTGCACCATCACCAGCGTGCGCTCGATGCTCGGGAACGTCTCCAGCATGTGCAGCAGCACCGGCACGGCGACGTTGTACGGCAGGTTCGCCACCAGCGCGGTCGGCGCGGGGCCGGGCAGCTCGGTGACGTCCATCGCGTCGCTCAGCACCAGGTCGAAATTGGCGGCCTTGCCCGGCATCCGGCCCTTGACGGTGTCCGGCAGGTGCCGCGCCAGCAGCGGGTCGATCTCCACCGCCGTCACGTGCCGCGCCACCTCCAGCAGCGCCAGCGTCAGAGACCCGAGCCCCGGCCCGACCTCGACCACCGCGTCCTTCTCCGTCACCTCCGCCGCCCGCACGATCCGCCGCACGGTGTTCCCGTCGATCACGAAGTTCTGCCCGCGCTGCTTCGTCGGCTTCACGCCGAACGCCTCGGCCAGCGCACGAATGTCGGCAGCCCCCAGCAGGTGGCCGTCAGAGGTGGGTTCGGTGGTGCTCACCCGCCAAGGATACGGGGGTCAGAGCTCCACCAACTGCTTGAGATCGATCTCGACCGGGAACGGCAGGTCGGTACGGAGCAGTCCCTCGTGCACGGCGACCGGAAGATAGACGCCCTGCAGCTCGTCACGCCGGAACTCGTGCACGACGGGGAGGTCGTTGTCGCCGCGCTCGACCCGCCAGTAGGACGGGATTCGCTGCTCGGCGTAGATCCCGGGCTTGCTGAAACGGTCTGCCACACGTGAGCCGGGCGACACCACCTCAACGGCCAGAACCACCGACTCGGGCGGAGTGCACTCCAACTCGAAAACGTTCAGGTCGGTCCGGTCGAACACGACGACATCGGGCAGGAGAACGGTGTACTCGTCGATCAGCACACAGCGCTCTGCGTCTGCGACGTAGGGCTCGACCCGAGCCGCTCGAAGCGCCGAGTACAGCTCGTTGCGCACCCGGTCGTGCCACCACTTCGTCTGCCCCCGGACCACGATCGCTCCGTCCACCAGTTCCCACTTGAACGGCAGGTCGATCACGCTGAGCTCGCTGTACGTCCAGCCATTCGCCGGCGGGTACATCAAGTCGATCGGTTCGGCGCTCATCACAGCCTCCTCACTGCCTCCATGCTAACGAGCGGACCCCGCACCGGGATGCGGTCAGTACCCGAACGCCCGCGCCGTGTTGGCGCTGATCGCCGTCGCCAACTCGTCCTCCCCCAGCGTCAGATGGGCCGCCATCGCGCGCAGCGTGACCGGGATCAGGTAGGGGGCGTTGGGGCGGCCGCGGTAGGGGTGGGGGGTGAGGAAGGGGGCGTCGGTCTCGATCAGGACGCGGTCGAGGGGGGTGGCGGTGAGGGCCTCGCGCAGGGGGTGGTTGGCCTTGTAGGTGACGGGGCCGGCGAAGGAGAGGTACCAGCCGTGTTCGGCGCAGGTCCTGGCCATGGCGGCGTCGCCGGAGTAGCAGTGGAAGATCGTGCGCTCGGGGGCGCCTTCTTCGAGCAGGACGGCGATGACGTCCTCGTGGGCGTCGCGGTCGTGGATGACGAGTGCCTTGCCGTGGCGCTTGGCGATCTCGATGTGGCGGCGGAAGGACTCCTTCTGCAGGTCGACGCCCTCGGGGCCGGTGCGGAAGTAGTCGAGGCCGGTCTCGCCGACGGCGAGGACGTGCGGCAGGGCGGCGAGGCGGTCGATCTCGCCCAAGGCCTTGTCGAGAGCGTCCTGGCCGCCGGGCGAACGGCGCTGGCCGGACCAGCCGTCGGGGTCGCCGAGGAAGATCCGCGGGGCCTCGTTGGGGTGCAGCGCGACGGCGGCGTGCACCTGCTCATACTCGGCGGCGAGGTCCGCGGCCCACTGCGAGCCGGGTACGTCGCAGCCGACCTGGACGACGGTGGTGACGCCGACGGACGCGGCGCGGGCCAGTCCCTCGGCGGGGGTGCCGGACTGCATGTCGAGGTGGGTGTGCGAGTCGGCGACGGGGACGGCGAGCGGCTCGGGGAGCGGCGGCGGGGTGCTGCGGTCGTCGTTCTTCTTGCTGGCCATCAGGAGGCGATCTTCTCTTCGAGTCGGCGAGGCGGCGGACGGCGGCACGGCGGTGGCCCCCGACGAAATCCTAGTCACCGGAGAACGCCGCGGCCCCGGACCGCATGGGCGGTCCGGGGCCGGGGGTCGGTCGGTTCAGCGGGGGCGGTGGCTCCGGAAGAGGCGGTTCCACCAGTGCAGGACCCTCGGCTTGCGGGGCTTCTGCGGACCCTCGGGTTCAGCGGTGGGGGCGTAGCCGGGGGCGGCGGCCATGGCGGCCAGTCCGGCCACTCGGCCGGCCCGCATGATCCGGACCCGTTCGCCGCCGCAGCCGGGGCAGACCAGTTCACGCAGCGGGGACGGCACCTTGACGCCGTTCGCCTTGTACTCGACCAGGATGTGTCCGTCCCGGTCCATGTGGTGTTCGATGTCGTACGCCTGCTCCCAGCCGTAGCCGCAGTTGAGGCAGACGAAGGAGTAGGCCTCACGGACCGTCTCCACGGGGGTTCGCGGCCGGGTGGTCAGCCCGAGGCCGCTGGGCGCTCCGCCTTCCAGGGGGCTGTCGATCGTGTCGCTCATGCGCCACCTCGCTTCGCTCGGAGCCCGTCGCCCGACCTGGCGGGCCCGGCGCGGGTCTTTCCATCCCAGGGAATGCCCGGGAGGGTCCGTCCGATGCCCGGCTTGCCAAGTCTTGGTTCCGAATTGGCCCTCCGCTGGGGTTGCTCATTCCAACGTACGACCGATTTCGGCCACGGGCACTCGTCGAGTCAGCCGGCGTGCTCGGCAGCCACCACGGCACCGAACTCGTCGGGTCAGCCGCCGTGCTTGGCGGCCACCACGGCGTCGAAGACGACGGACTTGCGCAGGCCGAGTTCGGTGGCGACGGCGGCGATCGCCTCCTTGCGGCGTTCGCCGGCCTCCTCGCGGGCGGCGACCCGGCGGGCGAGTTCGGCGGGGCCGACCTCCTCGGGGGCGGCGGGCGGGGCGCCGGCCACCACGACGGTGATCTCGCCCTTGACGCCGTCGGCGGCCCAGGCGGCGAGTTCGGCGAGCGGGCCGCGCTTGACCTCTTCGTAGGTCTTGGTGAGTTCGCGGCAGACCGCGGCGGGCCGTTCGGCGCCGAACGCCTCGGCCATCGCGGCGAGGGTTTCGGCGATCCGGTGCGGGGCCTCGAAGAACACCATGGTGCGCGGTTCGGCGGCGATCTGGGCGAGCTGCCGGGAGCGGTCGCCGGCCTTGCGGGGCAGGAAGCCTTCGAAGGTGAACCGGTCGACCGGCAGCGCGGACAGCGCCAGCGCGGTGAGCACGGCGGAGGGGCCGGGCACGGCGGTCACCTTGATCCCGGCGGCGACGGCCGCGTCCACCAGCCGGTAGCCGGGGTCGGAGACGGAGGGCATGCCGGCGTCGGTGACCAGCAGGACCCGGGCGCCGTCCTGGAGGGCGGCGACGAGTTCCGGGGTGCGGGCGACCTCGTTGCCCTCGAAGTAGGACACCACCCGGCCGGTCGGCGTCACGCCGAGGGCCTGGGTCAGCCGGCGCAGCCGCCGGGTGTCCTCCGCCGCGATCACGTTCGCCTCGGCGAGTTCGGAGCGCAGTCGGGGCGGCGCGTCCTCGACGTCGCCGATGGGGGTACCTGCCAGTACGAGAACACCAGTCACGGCACCATCCTCCCCTACCGGAGGGGGGTCCTCACCGGGACGGACGCGGCGCGGTGCGGCGCGGGCCGTGCGGGGACCCCTTGTGACTTCAGCCGTTGCCCCTACGATGTGGCCCGTGAGCGGCGACATGGACAGTGGTATGGACCACCCCGAATGGGGTGGCGTGAGCGTGCTGGAATCGGCCGATCCGGCCGCCGTTCCGGCACCGCGCGCCGAGCCGGAGCCGGACTCCCGGTGGGCCCGGGCGCTGTCCGGCGTGGGCTACCGCGCGCCGCGGCGCACGGCGGTGGACGAGCAGTTGGTGCCGCCGATGCCGGACGGACCGGGCGTCACTCCGGAGCGCGTCGCGCCGTCCCCGCTGCTGGCCCGGCTGGGCATCCGGCTGCCGGACGCGCTCTGGGCGTGGCTGTGCCGCTGGTCCGGCTGGCTCGGCCCCATCGCGGTGGCCGCGTTCGCCGGCGTGCTGCGCTTCGTCAATCTCGGCGGGCCGCACGCGCTGATCTTCGACGAGACGTACTACGCCAAGGACGCGTACTCGCTCTGGCAGGTCGGTTACGAGACCAACTGGTCCGATGACGCCAACAACCTGATCACCGGCCCGAATCCGACCGTCCCGTTCCGCACCGACCCGGCGTACATCGTGCATCCGCCGGTCGGGAAGTGGATCATCGGCCTGGGCGAGCAGATCTACGGCATGAACCCGTTCGGCTGGCGGTTCATGATGGCCGTGCTCGGCACCCTGTCGGTGCTGATGCTGGCCCGGATCGGGCGGCGGCTGTTCCGCTCCACCCTGCTGGGCTGCGTGGCCGGGCTGCTGATGTCGGTCGACGGCCTGCACTTCGTGCTCAGCCGCGCCGCGATCCTCGACCTGATCGTGATGTTCTTCTTCCTGGCCGCGTTCGGCCTGCTGCTGATCGACCGGGACAGGAGCCGCGCCCTGGTCGCCGCCCGTCTCGAACAGGGCCTCGGCGGCGAGTGGTGGCACCTCGGCTGGCGGCCCTACCGCCTGGCGGCGGGCGTCAGTCTCGGCCTGATGATGGGCACCAAGTGGAGCGGCGGCCCGGCGATCCTCGCGTTCCTGCTGCTCAGCGCGTTCTGGGACTCCTCGGCCCGCCGCCTGGCCGGCGGTATCCGCCGCACCCCGGACGGGCGGCCGATCGGCGAGGGCGGACGGCTGCTGCGGCACGCCTGGGACTTCTTCTGGTCCGGCCTGACTCTCGGCCTCACCGCACTGGCCACCTACCTGGCCACCTGGACCGGCTGGATCATGTCCTCGACGCAGCCCGGCAAGGGCGGCTACTTCCGCGACTGGGCGGTGCAGAACCCGGGCGGCTTCGGCCCGGACTGGCTGCGCAGCCTGTGGCACTACCACTACACGATGTGGGACTTCCACACCCACCTGCACAGCCCGCACACCTACCAGTCCAACCCGTGGAGCTGGATGGTGCTGGGCCGCCCGGTGTCGTTCTTCTACGAGTCGCCGAAGAACGGCCAGGACGGCTGCACCACCTCCGACTGCGCCCGCGAGGTGCTGGCGATCGGCACCCCGCTGCTGTGGTGGGCGGGCATCGCCGCGCTGCTGTACTGCCTGTACCGCTGGCTGTGGCGCCGCGACTGGCGGGCGGCGGCGCTGCTGAGCGGCGTGGCGGCCGGCTACCTGCCCTGGTTCATGTACCAGGAGCGCACGATCTTCCTGTTCTACGCGGTGTGCTTCGTGCCGTTCATGGTGCTGGCGGTGACGATGATGATCGGCGCGATGCTTGGCCCCGCCGACGCCTCGCCGGACCGCCGGCTGGCGGGGGCCACGGGTGCGGGTCTGCTGATCACAGCGATCATGTGGAATTTCCTGTACTTCTATCCGATCTACACCGGCCAGACGATCCCCATGTCGGACTGGAACGGCCGAATGTGGCTCAGTACCTGGATCTGAGCCACCGGAACCACACCGGAAACCGTGTACCGGATCTGTCACAAACGGACGGCGTGTCGTGAGTGCACGGATGGTGTCTGCTTATGGTGTCGTGGCCGCTGAATTCCGACGGCCATGACACATCTCGGGGGGCTCCACGTGAACAACGGCGCGAAGATCGGCATCGCCTCGGCCGCCACTGTGTTGCTCCTCGCCGGTGGCTACGGGGCCTACGCCCTGGTCTCCGGCGATTCGGACAGCAAGGAATCCGCCAAGAAGCCCCGCACCGTGGTCGCCGAACCGCCCAGCCCCGAGCTCGCCGCGTCCGGCGCCAAGGCGTTCCTGGACGCCTGGGGCAAGGGCGATCTGTCCGCCGCGGCCAAACTCACCGACGACCCGGACAAGGCGCAGGCCGCGATGCAGGCCTTCAAGGACAGCGTGAAGCCCAGCGCCGTCCACCTCACCGTCGGCGGCCCCACCACCGCGCCCAGCCCGTCCGCCTCCAAGTCCGCCGCCGCCTCGGCATCGGCGCCGGCATCCGCGTCGGCGCCGGCTCCGGCGGACTCCGGTCCGACCGGGGTGTTCGAGAGCTTCAAGGCCTCGCTGGAGTTCGCCGACACCGGCACCCCGTGGAACTACGACGGCGTGCTCGGGGTGGTGAAGATGAGCGACGGCACCGCCGCCGTGCACTGGGCACCCACCGTGATCCACCCGAAGCTGGACGCCAACGAGACCATCGGCGTCAAGCCGGTGTTCGCCGCGCCCTCCGCCGTCACCGACCGCAAGGGCAAGCCGCTGGCCGGCTACGCCTCGCTCACCGGTCTGCTCAACCAGCTGAAGGCCGCCGCCCCGCAGGGCAGCCCGGAGGACGCCGGCACCGCCGTGGTGATCTCCCCGGCCGCCGGCAACGGCGCCTCCGAGAAGCTGTTCACGCTGAAGGAGCCCAAGGCCGTCCCCAACCTGAAGCTGACCCTGGACGCGGACCTCCAGGCGGCCGCCGAGGCCGCGGTCTCCGCCCAGGGCAAGCCGGGCTCGCTGGTGGCGATCGAGCCCAGCACCGGCGGCATCCTGGCCTACGCCTTCTCCCCCACGAACGGCCAGAACCGGGCGTTCTCCGGGGCGACCGCGCCCGGCTCCACCCTGAAGGTGCTGACCGCCGCCGCGCTGCTGGAGGCCGGCCTCACGCCGAGCAGCTCGATGCCCTGCCCGGAGACCACCATGGTCACCGGCAAGTCCATCAGCAACGACTTCAAGGGCGCGCACCCGGAGTACACGCTCACCGACGCGTTCATCAATTCCTGCAACACCTCGTTCATCGAGAAGGGCAAGGACACCCTCAAGGCGAACAGCCTGCCCTCGCTCGCCAAGGACGTGTTCGGGATCGGGCTGGTCTGGAAGACCGGCCTGTCGAACTTCGACACCGACATCCCGACCGAGACCAACATGGCGGGCGCGGCCAGCGAGTTCATCGGCCAGGGCAAGGTGCGCGCCAATCCGCTGGGCATGGCGTCGATCGCCGCGACCGTGCAGTCCGGGGTGTTCAAGCAGCCGATCCTGGTGCCCGGCATGGACCAGGTGAAGGCCGCCCGGACGCTCTCCCCCGAGGTGCTCTCCAGCCTGCGGTCGCTGATGACGCAGACCGTCAAGTCCGGTACCGCCGCGGCCGTGAAGCCGGCCCTGCCGAGCGGCTCCGGCGCGAAGACCGGCACCGCCGAGGTCGACAACACCGCCGACGCGAACTCCTGGTTCACCGCCTACTCCGGCGATCTGGCCGTCGCCGCCGAGTTCCAGGGAGCCGGACACGGCTCGGCCGCGGCCGGTCCGGCCTCGTCCAAGGTGCTGGGGGTCGGCAACCACAAGTGACGGCGGGCGGGGCCCCCGCCCGGCCTGCGGGACGGCGGGGGCTACTGCGCGAAGCGCCGCAGCAGGTTCTCGGTGACCTGCCGGGTGAACGCGCCGGCCTTCCCGTCGATGCCGTGGATGCCGCCCTGGCCGGTCGCCTCCAGCGACTCCACCCACCGCATGGTGCCGGTGGCGAACACCAGCGCGCCGCTGCCCGCCGTGTACAGCGCGGTGTCGGCGAACGAGTGCCGGCCCTCGCAGACCACCGGCGAGTGCGACAGCACCTCGATGCCCTGCGGGGTCGGGAAGGACGGGTCGACCCGGTCGTACTCGACGCCCACCAGGTGCGGGAAGCTGTCGCCGGCCTTCGCGCCGGTGCCCGCGAACAGCCAGTGGCCCGGCTCGGTGACCACGTACGGGGCGTCCACCGGGTAGCCGTCGTAGATCACGCCGAGCAGCGAGGACTCGGGGTCGGCGCCGGGCGGGGAGCGGAAGTCGGTGGTCGCCGGGTGCCCGGCCTGGTACCCGGGGTCGTCCTTCCAGGCGCCCTTGTAGCAGACCACCGTGCGGTCCGGCCCGGTCGGTGACGGCTCGTACCGCACCCGCCGGAAGCAGCAGTTGGCACCCAGGATCGCCAGGTGCGATCCGGCGTCGCGGGCGGCGGTGAAGTGCGCGCGCTGCTCGGGCGACCAGTACTCGTCGTGACCGAGCGAGAGCACCGCCTTGGCGCCGTGCAGCAGGTTCGGGTCGGCGGCGACGTCGATGCCGGTGGTGTACGACAGCGGGATGCCGAGTTTCTCGGCCTGCGCGACCAGCGGGGCCTCGTAGACCAGGAACAGGCCCGCGCCGTCGTCGTACTGGTACGGCCGGTCGAAGCTGACCTGGAGCGAGCGGGTCGGCAGGCCGCCGGACGGGCCGTTGTACAGGTTGTAGCCGCCCCACTCGTTGTAGGCCTGCCAGGTGGAGACCGCGTTGACCACCACGGTCGTGCCGGCGGTGCTGCGCGAGCGCACCGTGAGCGGCACGTACCGCTGCCCGGCGCCGCCGTCCGCGTCCAGCCGCAGCAGGTAGCAGCCCTCCGGCCAGCCGGTGGTGTCGACGGCGGTGCTGCGCGGCCAGGCGGTGATCACCATGCGGGTGGGCTGTTCGACGGTGAACGGCTGCTGCTTGCTGCCGGGCAGCCGCTCCGACTTCCACACCTGCCGGGCGCGCGCCCCGCCGTACCAGCCCATCCGGTAGGCGGTGACGGTGTAGCCGGGCGCGGTGGTGGAGACGTGCAGACCGACCTGTTCGCCGGGCAGCACGCCGGCCCGGTCCGCCCAGCCCTCGATCGCGTCGGCCGGGCCGGCGTTGCGGATCACCCAGTCGGCGTTGCCCGGTTTGGCGTTCTCCGCCGCGGTGGCGGACGGTGCGGGGCTCGGCGCGGCGGCCCCGCCGCTGCCTCCGGTGGCGGTGCGGTTCGGGCCGCAGGCGGCGAGCGAGGCGGCGGCCGCGCCGGCGGCCAGGCCCAAGAAGCGGCGTCGTCCGGTGGCGCCCAAGATCACTCCCGTGTTCGTACGGTGTCCCGGGACACCATAGGCACTGCGAGGGGCCGCCGCTGCGTCGCCCGGCGCCGGGGCACCGGAAACGGCCGCCCGGGGGCCGCCGCCAGCCGCGGCCACAGCACCAGGACGGCGGGCAGCGCCAGGTAGCCGAACCGCCCGGCCGGGGCCAGCGCGAACGCCACCGTCAGGCCCGCCGCAAGCAGGTCGCAGGCGGCGACCGCGGTGGCCGGCGGGTGGGCCCGCAGCCACAGCGCGACGGCCAGCGCACCCAGGCACAGCAGGGTCAGCGACAGGGTGTGGCCGAGCGGGCCGAGACCGGCCAGCACCTTGCCCGGCAGCGGGCTGCCCGCCGGCGTGTGGACGGCCGTCAGCCCGAGCGGGAAGCGCACCACCTGCTCGTACAGTTCGCGCGGGTGGAGCACCACGAACGGGCCGATCACCGCCCCGCCGAGGGCCAGCACCGGCCAGGCGGCCCGCAGCGCCGGGCGCAGGCCGTGACGGCGGTGCAGCAGTAGCAGCGCGATCGGCAGCGCCGGCCAGGCCGTCCACTTCAGCGTGCAGGCCAGCGCCAGCACCAGGCCGGTGCGCAGCGGGTGGCCGCGTTCGGCGAGCGCCATGGCCAGGCAGCAGACGCCGATCAGCGGCAGGTCGACGCCGCCGACGGTCAGCGCGGGCGCGATCAGCGGCGAGGCGGTGAGCACCGTCAGCGGCAGCGCCGGTGTCCGCACCGGGGCGGGGCGCAGCAGCCGCCAGCCGGCCAGCAGGCAGGCCAGGAACGCCGCGGCGAACCACAGCCGGGCGTCGCCCAGCACCCGCACCGCCGGGCCGCCGGCCGCGCCGAGCAGCAGCCGGGGCAGGCCGAACAGCGACATCGCGGGCAGGTAGGGGTTGTAGTCGACGACGTGAACCGGGTGCGGCAGGTACGGGCTTCCGGTGTGCAGCAGCAGCGCCGCCGACCGTTCGACCACCGTCACCTCGGACTGGTGCCGCCCGGCCAGCGCCAGCGCCCCGAGCGGCAGCAGCACCGCGCTCAGCGCCGCCGCGGCGGCGGCCGCCCGCGCCGCGATCCCGCGCGGCAGCGTCAGCGTCAGCACCGCGGCGAGCAGGTACCCGGGCGCCGCGAACCGCCCCCAGGCGACCTGGTTGGCCAGGTGCGACACCAGCGGAAACGCCCCCGCCCAGCCCGCTGCCGCCAGCCACCCGCCGGCCTGCACCACGGGGTGCCCGAACACGCGCAGGACCCGTCGGGTGCTCGCCATGGCTCGAAGGCTAGGCGGGATGTACACGCTCTGTCGCGAAGCCCGGGCCGGTTTCGCCCTTTCCGCCCGAATTGCAGCGGCACGTGGGCTACGGAGTGTCAGTTTCCTCGCTGCGGGCGGCGGCCAGCCGGGAGTGCTTGGCGCTGTAGGTGAAGTAGAGGACGCCGGCCAGGGCCAGCGCGATCGCGAAGGCGATGAAGGTGTCGCGGTGCAGCCTGGTGATCAGGTAGACGCAGGAGGCGGCGCTGAGCACGGGGGTGACCGGGTAGAACGGGACCTTGAAGCCGCGCGGCAGGTCGGGGCGGGTGCGGCGGAGCACGATGATGCCAACGGACACGGCGCAGAACGCCACCAGCGTGCCCATCGAGGTCATGTCGGCCAGCAGCTTGAGCGGGAAGACGGCGGCCAGCAGGGCGACGGCGGCACCGACCATGACGGTGTTCCACACGGGGGTGCCGGTGCGCGGGGAGACCTTGGTGAAGTGGCGCGGCAGCAGGCCGTCGCGGCCCATCGCGAACAGGATCCGGGTCTGGCCGTAGATCACCACCAGGGTGATGGAGAAGATCGAGATGATCGCGCCGCCGGCGAACACCAGGGCGGGCCAGGACTGTCCGGTGACGTCCTGCAGGATCTGCGCGAGGCCGGCCTTCTGGCCGTCGAACTGCTGCCAGGGCTGGGCGCCGATCGCGGTGACGGCGACGGCGATGTACAGCAGGGTGACCACGCCGAGCGAGATCAGGATGGCCAGCGGCAGCGTGCGGCGCGGCTCGCGGACCTCCTCGCCGGCGGTGGAGACGGCGTCCAGGCCGATGAACGAGAAGAAGATGGTGGAGGCGGCGGTCTGCACGCCCTCCCAGCCCTTGGGGGCGAACGGGGTGAAGTTTCCGGCGTGGAAGCCGGTCAGGCCGATGGCGACGAACAGCAGCAGGATGGCCAGCTTGATGGCCACCATCACGGCGTTGACCTTGGCGGATTCGCCGGCGCCGCGGATCAGCAGCACGGTGACCAGCGCGACCAGGATGACGGCGGGCAGGTTGACGATGCCGTTCTCGCCGGGCGGGGCGGTGAGCGCCGCGGGCAGGTGCAGGCCGAACGCCAGGTCGGCGAACTGGTTGAGGTACTGGCCCCAGGTGACGGCGATCGCGGACGCGGAGACGCCGTACTCCATCAGCAGGCAGACGCCGACGCCGAACGCGACGATCTCGCCCATGGTGGCGTACGCGTACGAGTACGAGGAGCCGGCCACCGGGATGGCGGAGGCGAGCTCGGCGTAGCAGAGCGCGGTGAGGCCGGCGGTGACGGCGGCGATCACGAAGGACATCACCACGGCCGGCCCGGCTTCGGGGACGGAGGTGGTGAGGACGAAGAAGATGCCGGTGCCGACGGTGGCGCCGATGCCGATCGCGGAGAGCTGCCACAGGCCGATGGACCGGCGCAGGTGCCCGGCTCCGGTTCCGCCCGCTTCGGCGATCAGGGTGTCCACGGGCTTGCGCCGCAGCAGGCGGGTGGTGCTCATCGAATTGTCCTTCTGGTGGGGATCAGGGAGGAACTGTATCAAATGCACCGCTATGCATAACTATGCGACCTTGGAGCCTTGAGGCGGTCACCGGTTCAGGGCGGCCTGCATGACGGCCTTGGCGATCGGCGCGGCCAGCTTTCCGCCGGTGACGTCGGTGGCCTGGCTGTCGGCGACCACCACGGCGACCGCGACCGGCGGAGTGGCGGTGGAGCCGGCCGGGCGGGCCCAGGCGATGAACCAGGCGTACGGGGTTCCGGTGTTGTCGACGCCGTGCTCGGCGGTGCCGGTCTTCCCGCCGACCTCGGCGCCGGGGATCTGCGCGTTGCCGCCGGTGCCGTTGTTCACCACGTTCACCATCAGCGTGCGCAGCTCGGCGGCGACGCCGGGCCCGAGGGCCTGCCGGTACAGGGTGGGGCGCATCAGCTGGACCTGGGTGCCGTCGGCCTTGGTGAGCCTGTCCACAAGCTGTGGATACATCACCCGCCCGTCGGCGGCGGCCCCGGCGGCGACCATGGCCATCACCAGCGGGGTGGCGGCGGTGTTGTACTGGCCGATCGAGGACAGCGCCAGCTGCGAGCTGTTCATGGTGGTGTCGAAGTTGGAGCGGGCGGCCCGCACGGGAACGTCGAGCCTGGCGTCGTCGAAGCCGAAGCTCTTCGCCATCGCGACCATCCGGTCGAGGCCGGTCTGCACGCCGAGCCAGCCCATCACGCTGTTGCAGGACATCGTCATCGCCTGGTCCAGCGACAGCCCTTCCCGGTCGCAGCCGCTGGTGTCGTTGTTGAGCGTGGTGGTGGTGCCGGGCAGCACGTACGGGTAGGGCGCGCCGGTGGGGGCCTGGATGTCCGTCACGGTGCCGTTGGCGAGGGCGGCCGCGGCGGTGACCACCTTGAAGGTGGAGCCGGGCGGGTAGATCTGCCGCAGCGCCCGGTTGAGCATCGGCTGGTCGGGGTCGGCCTGGAGTTTCTCCCAGGTGGCCTGGTCGGCGGAGCCGGTGCCGGCGATCGCCCCGGGGTCGTAGCTGGGGGTGGAGGCCAGCGCGAGGATCCGGCCGGTGGCGGGTTCGATCGCGGCGACGGCGCCCTGCTGGCCGCCGAGCCCCTGCATGGCGGCGCGCTGCACGGCCGGGTCGATGGTGGTGACCACGTCGCCGCCGGGCTGCTGGTGGCGGGTGATGGCGTCCCACACCGCCCAGCCGGCCAGCCGGGGGTCGGTGCCGGTGAGCAGGTCGTCGTAGACGCCCTCCAGCTGGGTGTTGCCGTAGAGCTGCGAGGAGTAGCCGGTGACGGCGGCGTACAGCGGGCCGTCGGTGTAGGTGCGCTTGTACGCCAGGCGGCCGCCGGTGGCGACCGAGCCGGTGACGGGCTGGCCGGCGATCAGATTGCCGCGCGGCTGCGCGTACCGCTGGATGGTGGCGCGCTGGTTGGCGCTGTTGTGGTCCAGCTCCTGCTTCTGGAACACCTGGACCCGGGTGCCCTGGACGGCCAGCGCGATGATCAGCAGCATGCAGAAGGTGGCGGCCCGGCGGCCGGTGGTGGAGATGCCGGGCAGGCCCTGCGGCCCGCCGTTGGTGCCCTCGGGGCGGGTGAACCTCACGCCGCCTCCTCGGGGACGGGGCGCCGGGCGACGTCGCTCATCCGCACCAGCAGCGCCACGATGATCCAGTTGGTGACCACCGAGGACCCGCCCTGCGCGATGAACGGCAGCGTCATTCCGGTCAGCGGGATCAGGTCGAGCACGCCGCCGGCCACCACGAACACCTGGATCGCGACCAGCGCGGCCAGACCGATCGCGAGCAGCCGCCCGAACGGGTCGCGCAGCGCGATGCCGGTACGGAAGCCGCGGGAGACCAGCAGCGCGTACAGCAGGAACACCGCGAGCAGGCCGGTCAGGCCGAGCTCCTCGCCGATGGTGGCGAGGATGAAGTCGGACTTGGTGGCGAAGCCGATCAGCGCCGAGTGGCCGAGGCCGAGGCCGGTGCCGAGCTCGCCGCCCCAGGCGAACGCGAACAGCGACTGGGCGATCTGGTTGGCGCCCTGCCCGGCCTCGATCGAGGCCAGCGGGTGCAGCCACGCGGTGACCCGGCTGTGCACGTGCGGCGACAGCCAGCCCACCCCGACGGCGGCGACGGCCGACAGCAGCAGGCCGATGACGATCCAGCCGGTGCGGGCGGTGGCCACGTACAGCATCACCACGAACAGGCCGAAGAACAGCAGCGAGGTACCGAGGTCGGTCTCCAGCACCAGCACGCCGACGAACGCCGCCCAGATCAGCAGCACCGGCCCGAGCACCCGGCCGAGCGGGAGCCGGAACCACAGCACCTTGCGGCCCGTCAGGGCGAGCGCGTCGCGGTGCTGCGCCAAGTAGGCGGCGAAGAAGATCGCCAGCAGCACCTTGGCGAACTCGCCGGGCTGGAAGGACAGCGGGCCCAGCGTGATCCAGATCCGCGAGCCGTACACCGGCGGGAAGAACACCGGCAGCACCAGCAGGACGAGCGCCACGAACGCGCCGAGGTACGCGTAACGCTGGAGCCGGCGGTGGTCGCGCAGCAGGAACAGCACCGCGATGAACAGGCCCACCCCGAGGGTGGACCAGAGCAACTGGGTGGGGGCGGCCTCGTGGTGCGGGGTGTTACGGTCCAGCCGGTAGATGACGACCAGCCCGATGCCGTTCAGCAGCACCGCGATCGGCAGCAGCAGCGGGTCCGCCCACTTCGCCCGCCAGCGCACCGCGCCGTGCGCGAGCAGCGCCAGCACCCCTAACGCGGCGCCGTACTGGGCGGCGTCCGGCGGCGCCTTGCCGTCGATGTTGACGCCCACCTCGACGTACCCGAACACCGCGATCCCCACCGCGGCCACCACCAGCAGCAGTTCGGTCCACCGCCGGGGCCGCCGCGCGCCGGCCGCGAGGATCGCGTAGTCAGTGGCCACCGGGCATCCTCGCCGGCTCGGAGGGGCAGGAACGGCGGGGTCCGAGCGACCCCGCCGGTGCGACCTTGAAGCAGCGTCAGAGCGTGGACGTGGGGTTCGCCGCGCGGGCGATCTCCCGCAGGTGCTCCTCCTCGTCGTGGCTCAGCGAGGTCTGGATCAGCTCGCCGCCGAACTGCGCGACCGCCGGGATCACCTTGTCCTGGGTGGCGGTGCGCACCAGGGCGAACACCGCGGCGCTGCCCGGGGCCAGCTTCTGCCCGACCTGCCGCATGAAGTTGTCGTCCACGCCGGTGTCGGTGGAGGCTCCGACGGCGGCGCCGGTCGCGCCTCCGATCGCCGCGCCGATCACCGGCATCAGGAACAGCAGGCCGATCACGCCGCCCCACAGGGCGCCGGAGGCCGCGCCCAGGCCGGTGTTGGAGACCGCCTGGTGGAGCTTGATCTTCCCGTCCGCGCGGCGCTCGACCACCACGATGTCCTCCAGGTCGATCAGCCGCTGCTTCTGAAGACCGATCAGCTCGTCCCGGACCTTCTGCGCGGTGGCGACATCGGGGTAGGCGATCGCGAACAGGTTGCTCACAGCAGGGTCCTTCCGGCAGGGCATCGGGCACGTCACCAGCACCCTAGCCATGGTTCGCGGTATTTAATCCCATCTACTGCGGTGTGTCCGGTTCCCCCGCGCTCACTCGCCCCGGCGCTCCGCCACCGCCACCGCCGCCCACCCGGCGGCCGCCGCCAGCGCCACCGCGCCCGGAAACGTCCACCACGGCACCGACAGCGTGTGCTGCCGCGAACCGAGCACCAGCGCCCGCACCACGACGTTGGCGGGCGAGCCCGGTACCAGCAGCACCAGCACCATCGCGCCCAGCCCCAGCGGCACCGCGTACTGCGTGGCCGCCACCACCGGACGGTTGCACACCGCGCCCACCGCCGTGCCCGTCAGCACGCACACCACGGTGGCCAGCAGACCGGCCGCCACCGCCGGCCCGGAGCTGCCGCTGCCCACCAGCAGCACCGCCGCCAGGCCCGCCGCGCCCAGCGCCAGCCCGGCCAGCGCCGCCGCCAGCAGCGCCGACAGGTGCACCCGCCGCCAGCCCGCGGCCGCCACCAGGCAGGCCCGGGACTGCGCGGGCTCCGCCGTCACCGCCGACCGGACCAGCCAGCCCGTCACCGGCACCAGCAGACCGGCCGAGAACGCCGCCGCCGACAGTGCCTCGTCGCCGCCCGACACCCCCAGGCCCATCAGCAGCAGGTACACCAGTCCGGGCGGCAGCCAGCGCTGCGAGCGCACCAGCAGCTCCAGGTGGTAGCGCGTCAGCATGCGCACCGTCACGACGTCTGCTCCCCTCGGACGGAACGGATGTGCACCGGCGGATCGGCGGCCAGCAGCCGGCGCAGCAGCGCGTCGGAGTGCGCGGCCGGCACGTCCAGCCGGGTGGCGCCGTCGGCCAGCGGTTTGCGTTCGGGCCGGCCCGGCAGCCACTCGGGCAGCGCCTCGGCCTCGACCACGACCGCGGTGCGCGGCCCGTCCTCGTCGACGCGCGGCAGCGGGATCGGGTGCAGGGTGCCGCCGTCGACCCGGTGCCCCTCGGTGGTCAGGCCCGCCAGCCGGGTCGGGTCGTGGTCGACGAAAACCACCAGGCCGCCGGCCGCGGCCCGTTCGGCGACCGCGCTGTCGAGTTCGCCGCGGGCGTTCTGGTCGAGCCCGGTCCACGCCTCGTCCAGCAGCAGCAACTCGGCCTCGGCGAGCATCGCCTGGGCCACCGCGACCTTCTGGCACGTCCCCTTGGAGAGCCGGCCGATCGGGGTGCCCGCGTACCCGGTGATGCCGAACCGCTCCAGCCAGTGGTCGGCCCGCCGCCGCGCCTCCCCGGCGGACAGGCCGCGGATCCGGCCCAGGTGGCACAGGTAGTCGCGGGCGTCGAACGGCAGCGCGGGCGGGAACCGCTCCGGGACGTACGCCCGGCTCGCGGGCACCTCGACCGTCCCCCGCCCGGCGCGCTCGATCCCGGCGAGCAGCTTCAGCAGCGTCGACTTTCCGCTGCCGTTGGCACCCTCGATCCGCACCAGGGAGCCCGGGCGGAGTGTCAGCCCGACCTCCCGCAGCACCCACGGACCGCCGCGTCCGTAGCGTTTTCCGACGCCTTCCAGACGCACCGTCATGCGCTCTCCCCGCCTGCTGTGCCGACCAGTTCAGGGTACGTCGCGCTCACCACGCGCATTGGGCGATTGGAACTGACGGTTCATAGGATGCGGCGGTGATCACCCTTACCAAGAAACGACGGACGGCCCGCGGAGCCGCCCTGCTCGGGGCGCTGACGATAGTCGGCGCCACGGTGCTGGTCGGCTTCCCCGCGTACGCCGACGAGCCCGGGGCCCCGCCCGCCGCCGCGACCGAAGCGCCCAAGGTCGACCTCATCCTGGACGGGTCGGGGTCGATGCGGACCGCCGACATCCAGGGCAAGAGCCGGATCGCGGTCGCCCAGCAGTCCATCAACGAGGTCATCGACGCCCTGCCCGACGAGACCGAGTTCGGCCTGCGCACCCTCGGCGCGACCTACCCCGGCGCCGACCAGAAGGAAGGCTGCAAGGACACCAAGCAGCTCTTCCCCGTCGGCAAGACCAACAAGGTCGAGGCCAAGACCGCCGTCGCCACCGTCCGCCCGACCGGCTGGACCCCGATCGGCGTGGCGCTGCGCGCCGCCGCCCAGGACCTCGGCACCGGCCCGACCACCCGCCGGATCGTGCTGATCACCGACGGCGAGGACACCTGCGCCCCGCCCGACCCGTGCGACGTGGCCCGCGAACTCGCCAGCCAGGGCATCCACCTGGTGGTCGACACCCTCGGCCTGGCGCACGACGACAAGACCCGCCAGCAGCTGCTGTGCATCGCCAACGCGACCGGCGGCACCTTCACCGACGTCCGCACCCAGGAACAGCTGACCACCCGCGTCAAGCAGATCGTCACCCGCGCCCAGGACACCCACACCGTCACCCCCGCCAAGGTGACCGGCGCCGAACAGTGCACCAACGCGCCGATCCTGGCGCCCGGCGTGTACAGCGACCGGGAGAAGTTCTCCGAGCACCGGGTGTACCGGGTGCCGGTGAAGGCCGGCCAGGAACTGCGCGCCTCGGTCAGCGTCACCCCCGACCGGGCCGTCGCCCGCGACTACGGGGTCCTGCTGCAGGCCACCGACAGCAGCGGCCAGGAACTGGTCCGCGGCAGCGACGCCGGCTCCGGCCGCACCGACGTGGCGTCCACCGGCGTCCGCTGGTCCGCGCCCGACACCTCCGCCTCCCCGTCGCCGAGCTCCGGCAGCGCGTCGAAAACCGACCGCACCGTCTGCCTGATCGTCAGCAACTCCTTCGCCGGCCAGGCCGCCGCCCAGGCCGCCGACCCCGGCCTGCCGCTGGAACTGACCGTCGACGTCTCCGCCGCCTCCCCCGCGCCCGACGGCGCCGCGATGGGCCTCGGCCGCGGCTGGATCCTGCTCGGCGTGCTCACCCTGGCCGGCCTGCTCGCCGGTCTGATCTTCGGCTGGCTGGCACGCTGGCGGATCGCCGTCTGGCGGGAGAACTGACCATGCGCAAGCTCTTCACCCTCGCGGCCCCGGCCGCCGCGCTCACCGGCCTGCTCCTGCTGGCCCCCGCCGCGACCGCCGCTTCGCCCTCGCCCTCGCCGTCCGCGAGCGGCAGCGCCAAGCCGGTGCTCAACTCGGTCGGCACCAGCTTCCTGACCGCCACCACGCTGGCCGCCGGCCAGGACGCGGACGTCCCGGTCTCCACCGGCGACTACCTGTACTGGGCGTTCCCGGCCTCCGAGGGCCAGACCGCCACCGTCCAGGTCAAGGTCACCCTCCCGGACGCCGCCGACCGGCACGGCGCACAGACCTGGACCGTCGAACTCTTCGACGGCCTGCGCCGCCGCCAGGCCTGCACCGCCGGACCGCAGAACGGCACCGCCGAACAGAGCGCCACCACCATCGCCCTGAGCTGCACCCTGCGGCAGATCCGCTCCTGGGCCGAGCCCTGGTCCGGCGACCCGCTGCCCGGCACCTACTACATCCGGCTCTCCACCAGCGACATCCCGCAGCAGGACCTCGGCCTCGCCTCCCAGGTCCACGTGCACGTCGCCACCACCGGCGGCCTGAACGACGCCCAGCCCGAAGGCGGCTCGCTCAAGGCCCCGCTCGTCCCGCCGGTCAACGCCGGCTCCACCGCGAGCGGCCCCGCGGCGACGCCCGCCCCCAGCGCGAGTGCCGCGTACGCGGCGGCCCCCACCGCGGAAGAGACCCACTGGTACTCGGACCTCTTCTCCGGCTGGAACACCCGCTGGTGGTGGACCGCCACCGGCGGCATCCTCGCCGCCCTCGCCGGCGTCCTCGGCTACACCCTCACCCGCCACCCGCGAGGGCACCGGCCGCACCACCATCACCACCCGGTGGAGTAGGAAGAACGCAGGCGAGCGCGAATACAGGGGCGCGGGGAACTGCGCGAAGCGGAAGGCACCACGTCCGCAAGATCGCGATGCAGGCAATGACTTGAACACTGCTCGCGACCTTGCGGACGGGCCTGCGCTTGTCGCGCAGTTCCGCCCCCTCGGCTTCGCCTGGGGGTACCCCCAGCGCCCCTTACTTCCCGAGCGTTGCGAGAATCCGCACCGCCGACATCCCCAGCTCCGGCGTGACAGCCGTGCTGGGTGCGAAGTGCCGCTCGAGGACGTCCTCCGTGTACCGCCGGCACTGCTGGTGCCAGTGCAGCACGGCGGCCATCCAGTCCTCCAGCTCGTGGACGTACCCGTCGATCGCCTCCGACGCCTCGCCATCCAGACCGAAGTCCTGCTTCAGCAAAGGCAGTTCACCCTGCACCACGTGCTGGAACTGGTTCAGCCGCGAGCCCATCAGGTCCGCGACGATGTCCACCGCGACGGGGTAGTCGCAGGAGAAGAAGTTCTCCACCACCCGGACCAGGTTGTGGAACTCGCCCTCGTACTCGATCTCCTTCTGGTACGAGTGCAGGTCGTTGACCAGGCAGGCGTAGTCCGCCGCCGAGTTCTCGATCGCCCGCATGGTGCCGCTCTCGTACACCGCCTCGGGAATGGTCTCGCCGCGCCCGAGCCGGGACAGGCTCATCGTCAGGTCGGAGCCGAAGGTGGCGCGCCGCATCTCGATGTAGTCGACGGGGTCGGGGATGCGGTTCTGCGCGCCGTTGGCGAGCTCCCACAGCCAGCTGTCGATCATGTCGCCGACGGCCTTGCGGAACTTGGCCCGGGCCGAGGTGGAGAAGGGCGCGCTGGTGCGCTGCCAGAGGTCGGCGAGGCCGGCTTCCAGAGCGTTGCGGGGCTCGAAGGGGAGGCTGCCGTCGAGCGTCATCAGGGCGTAGAGCCGCTCGTTGGTGGCCTTCGCGCCGGCCAGGTCGCGGGGGCGGCCGAAGACCGGGGGGTAGTAGTCGTCGGCGTAGGTGCCCCAGGTGAGCCAGGCGGAGCTGAGGTCGAGTTCGGCGGCGGTGCCGTCGGGGTCGATGCCGGCGGCGCACAGCGGGAAGTCGTAGTCGCGGAGCTTCTGTTCGTTCCAGATGTCGGAGGCGGGGACGCCGGGCTCCGGGTCGAGCAGGCCGAACTCGCGGGCCCAGTCGATGACGTTCTCGCGGGAGGCGTCCAGGTGCGGGTTGAGCGAGACGGCGTACGGCATCGGGAAGTCGGGCATCCGCGAGGGCCCGACCCTGCGGTGCGGGGTGTGGGCGAAGCTGCGCAGGCCGCGGATGCCCGCCGCGAGGCGGATGTTGGCGGCGGAGGTACCGAGGCCCTTGGGGCCGAGGACGGGGGCTGCCGCGCCGCCGCCGTTCATGTAGCGGCTGGAGCGCATGTGCCATTCGTGGCCGCCGGACTGCCAGTCCTGCATGCCCTTGACGTAGGCCAGGACGCGGGCGATCTCCTCCGGGTTCAGCGCGTGTTCGGCGAACAGGCCGGGGAGTTCGGTGAGCGCGGTGTTCTCGAACTGCTGGAGGCGGGACGTCAGCAGGTCGTTGACCGCGTCCGCGGCCTGCTGGGTGGAGCAGCCGAGGAAGGTCTCCAGCACCAGGACGCCGTTGGAGAGTTCGCCCTCCTCCTGGATCTCGCGCTCGTACGAGAACAGGTCGTTGCGCAGGTGCACGCCGTCGGAGAAGGCGTCGCGCAGGACCCGCAGCGGACGGGAGTACGCGACCGCCTCGGGCACCTCGGCGTGTGCGGCGTACTCGATCAGACCGGCCGACCAGGGGGCACCGCCGACCTTGCGGCGCATCTCGATGTACTCGACGGGGTTGGAGACCCGGCCCTCGTTGATGTTGGAGAGCTCCCAGAGGGACTCGTTCAGCAGGTTCCGGGTGGACTCGGCGAACCGGGCCCGCCAGTCGGCCGACATGTGCGGGACGGTGCGCTGCCAGAGGTCCGCCAGGCCTGCCTCGACCGGGTTGGTGGCATCGGGGAAGCCGTCGGCGAGGTCCATCGGCATGAAGGCGGGCAGCCGGTCCAGGTAGGCCTTGCCGCCCTCCCGGTCGAGGGTGCGCTTGAAGATCTCCAGGAAGTGGTCGTCGAAGAAGAAGACCCAGGTGTACCAGTCGGTGACGAGGTCGAGTGCCTCGCTGTCGCAGTCGGGGTGGGTGTAGGAACAGAGCAGCGCGTAGTCGTGCGAGTCGAGATCGTGCTCCTCCCAGATGCCCGATCCCTCCAGCATGCCGAAGTCGCGTGCCCACTCCTTGGTGTGCACCCGCGCCTTCTCGTAGTGCGGGTTGATGCGCGCCGGGTACGGCACGTAGAAGTCCGGCAGTTCGAACGGCTGAGCCACTGGGTCCCGCCCCTTTTCGACGACAGAGATCGGCGCGATGCCTAACGAGCCCTCCGACCCTCGGTCACCGCTACCCGGCTCCGCCGCCCCGACGCCACAATCCACTCGTACGAGTGAACTCGGGGACGATCGCGTGACATTGGGTAGTGTCCGACCCCTCCGCCAGACTGTCACCGCCAGCCTCCCCCGCCCCTTGGAGCCTCGCATGGCGTTCACCGACGAGACCTGGCGCCTGGTGCGCGGCGAGGAGTTGGTCGCCGAGATCCGCATCACCGAAGCCGACTTCCCGTGGCTGTCCGGCGATTTCCTGCCCGGCCCGGGCTGGCCGGCCGCCGAGCCAGGGTTCGCCGAGAGCCTTCGGCTGGTCGAGGCCGAGGAGTGGGAGGCGTGGGACCCGTTCTACACCGCGCTGACGAAGAACTGCACCCTGCACGCCCCGGACGGCCCGGTCGCCGAGTTCCTGCTGCACATCGATCCGCCGCAGGCGTGGTTCCGCTTCAGCGAGGAACCGTTCGAGGACGACTGACGCACCGCCCGTCAGGTCTGTGGCCGGAAGATCTGGGCCTCCGCCAGGTCGCTGCTCCAGTCGACCTGCCAGCCGCGGCTTGCGGCCAGGGCGGCCAGCCCGCCGAGGCCGATGCCCCGGTAGTAACGCCGCCGGATGCTCGTCCTGGGCATCAAGTCCTTGCCCTTGTACTTGTAGCGGTACTTCTTGTTGTGCTCCAGCCGCGACCGCACCCTGGCCAGCTCCTGTTCGATGCCCCGGTCGAGCGCCCGCGCGGCCCACGCCTCCCACTCCTCGCGGGTGCCGTGCCGCTCCAGGCGGTAACGGCTCGGCGTGAGAACGAACTTGGACGCACCGGGCTCGGCCGTGCCGTCGAGCGCCACCGAGCCGTCCAGGAAGTCCCAGAGGACCCGGATCGGCAGCCAGAACCACTGCAGCCCGAACTGGAGCCGCAGCCCGAACGCAGAGCGCTGCGGCAGCGGGCCGGTACGGAGGCCGGGCGGGGCCGGTGGGTGCCAGTTGCTCATCCGAATGCCTCCAGGGTCCTCACGTCGTCCGGGCCGAGCCGTGCACGCCCCGAACTGCAGTTCGATCTTCGTACACCAAGCGCAGGGTATCTTCCGCCGCCGAAGAGGCCGACGGGGCGTCAGGGCAGCGCGAGCACGAGCGGCCGGACGGGACTGCCGGGGCGTCAGGGCAGCGCGAGCACGAGCGGCCGGACGGGGCTGCCGGGGTCGAGTCGGTAGCTCCAGTCGGCAGGCACCAGCAGGCACTGGGCGGCGCGCAGGCGCAGCGTGCTGCGGCCGGCGGCGGAGCCGGGGGGCGGGCTCAGCTGGACCGCCGCAGCGCCGCGCCGTTGCACCAGCAGCACGGCGGCATGGCCGTGCTGCCACGGTCCGGCAAGGCGGTCGGGGACGGCCAGGACGGGGCGGGCCAACTCCCGTTCCAGGGCGGCGGCCAGCGCATCGGCGGAGCAGTCCGGGGCCGGTTCCTGCTCACTCCACATCAGCGCCGGCCCGGAGCGGGCGGTGCCGCCCCGCAGGAAGGCCGCCAACTCGACGACCTGGCCGTCAGGTTCGGGAGACCGCCGGTCCTCCCCTTCGTACCACTGCACGACTGCCCCCTCCGGAGCGGGCGCCGAGCCGTCTCGGGCACCGCCGAACCATCCTGGGCCGCTCTCAAACCTGATGGACAGTCACGAGATCGCGTGACACCCGACCCCGTACAACCATTCCGGCAGGACATGGCCTTTCAACCGATTTGACCCGTTTCGCCCCCTGGTCACTTTGCTGCCAGCGCAGTTGATGAGGTGGCCACCCGGTGGTCCGGCGGTGGCCCGGCGGACATGCTGGATGCAGGCCGAACAGCACCGGGCAGCACCGCCCGACCGGCCCGCTCCCCACCCCACAACCGCCCTCGGAGGCCCCCATGAAGCGCGCCCTCGCCCTCGCCGCCGTCACCGCCGCGGCCCTGTTCGCCGCCGTTTCCCCGGCCTCCGCCGACACCGCCGCCCCGACCGGCTCCACCACGCTGCAGCAGCAGGTGACGGTCGACCTGCCGGACACCCCGATGGGCGGCGACACCTCGTGGGGCGGCGCCTGCGAGACCCCCCTCTGCCAGCCCTGGAACTGACCCCCGCTGCCACCTCGACCTCCGGGAGTTCTCCATGCACACCTCCACCGTCCAGCACCCCGCTGCCGCCGTCGGGTTCAGCCGCCGCGAGCTCCAGGTCCTGCACCTGGTCGGCGAGGGCGCCAGCTATGCGACGATCGCCCGCCGGCTGGGGCTCAGCCCGCACACCGTGGACACCTATCTGCGCCGGATCCGCGCCAAGTCCGGTGTCAGCTCGCAGGTCCAGCTCGCGCTGCTGGCCTCCCGGCTGCCCACGCCGGCAGCCGCCTAGGAAGAGGCGAGGGGGTGCAGCTAGGTGCACCCCGGCCGGGCAGGTGGCTGCAATGGCACGAGAAGCGCCGCCCGGGATCGTCATGGGTGACACGACGATCCCGATCGAGAGGCGAACTCCCATGCGGAACACCCGGGCCACCCGGACCGGCTGGTTCGGCCCCGCCGCGCTCTTCCTCGCGGTGGCCTTTCCGGCCGCCGGCCTGCTGGGCGCGGTCCAGCCGCTCACCGGACTGCCCGACGAAGTCCTCCAACTGACCCAGTTCGGCCCGGCGTTGGGCGTGGCCGCGGTCGCCCTGATGCGGCCGTCGCAGGTATGGGGCCTGCTGACGGCCGGCGGGGCGCGCGGCCCGCGCGGGGCACTGCTGCTCAGCGCCGTGGCGATCACCGCGCTGGCGGTGGCCGGCGCCCTGCTGCTGCACGGCGGCGTCCCGGTGCGCGACCCGGGTTCGCTGGCCGCCCCGTTCGGCGTGGTGGTGGTCGCCCAGTTCGTGGGCGCCTGCGGCGAGGAGATCGGCTGGCGCTGCCTGCTGCAGCCGCTGCTGCGCACCCGTTTCGGCCCGCTCGGTTCGTCCGCCGCGGTCGGTCTGCTCTGGGGCGCCTGGCACGTGCAGGTGTTCGCGCAGGCCCCGGCGTACGCGGCCGGGTTCCTGGCGGCGACGGTCGCCATGTCGGTGCTGCTGGGCCTGGCCTGGGAGCGGATCGGCGCCCACCGGCTGCTGCTCGCCGGCGGCTTCCACACCCTGGTGAACCTGGGCATGCTGCTGTTCCTGGACGAGGAGTCCGGCGCGGTGGAGCCGATGCTGCTGTTCGGCGCGGCGAGCGTGCTGGTCGCGCTGCCCTGGGTCCTGGCCGACCGCCGCCCGGCCCGTGCGGATAGGCTCGCGACGACATGACGGACCGACAGATGCGCTTCCGGGGACCACTGGTCGCCCTGGCCCGCTGCCAACGACTCTCGCTGGACGCCCTGGTGACGTCACTGCGGGGGCTCGCGGCGCTCGGCGCGCTGACACTGCTGCCGGTCGGCCTGGGTCTGCTGCTCCTGCCGTCCGCGGCCGGCCTGCTGCGCCGCGGCAGCGACCGCGAACGCGACCGCACCGCCCGCTGGACGGGCACCGTGCTCGACGATCCCGAACCGCTGCCCACCGCCCCGACCGTCACCGGCCGGGCGGTGGCGGTGCTCGGCTCGCACGCCTTCTGGCGCGACCTCGCCTGGTCCTGCTTCGGCCCGTGGAGCACCGGCCTGCTGGTCGCCGTCCCGCCGACGCTGGTCGGCTTCGGTCTGTTCGGCGCGCTGGTGCAGCCGTTCATCTGGCAGTACCTCGGCCCGGACAACTGGTACGCCTTCGTCCCGGTGGAGTCCACCGGCACCGCGCTCGCCGCCGCCGCGCTCGGCCTGGCCTTCGTCGCGGGGGGCCTGTGGCTGACCGTCCCGGTGCTGGTCCGCTACGGCGAGTGGACCGGCAAGCTGCTGGGCGACCCGTACGCGACCCGGCTGGAGCGCCGGATCGGCCAGCTGACGGACAGCCGGGCCGACGCCCTCGACACCCAGGCCGCCGAACTGCGCCGGATCGAACGCGACCTGCACGACGGCGCGCAGGCCCGGCTGGTCGCCCTCGGCCTGACCCTCGACCAGGCCGACCGGCTGGTCGACAGCGACCCGGCCGCCGCCCGCCGGCTGCTCGGCGAAGTCCGGGCCAGCTCCGAGCGGGCCCTGCAGGAGCTGCGCGACCTGGTCCACGGCATCCTCCCGCCGGTACTCGCCGACCGCGGCCTGCCCGACGCCGTCCGCTCGCTCGCCCTGGACGCCTTCCTGGACGTCGAGGTGGACGCCGACCTGCCCGGCCGGCTGCCCGCCGCCGTCGAGGGCGCCGCCTACTTCGCGGTCGCCGAACTGCTCGCCAACGCCGGCAAGCACTCCGGCGGCCGCACCGTGCGGATACGACTGCGCTGCGTGGACGGCCTGCTGCGCGCCACCGTCACCGACGACGGCCGGGGCGGCGCCGACCCGGCCCGCGGCAGCGGCCTGGCCGGGGTGCGCCGCCGACTGGCCGCCTTCGACGGCACCCTCGCCCTGGTCAGCCCGCCGGGCGGACCGACCACCGCGACCCTGGAGCTCCCGTGCGCGTCGTCCTCGCCGAAGACCTCTTCCTCCTCCGTGACGGCCTGAGCCGCACCCTCGCCGAACACGGTTTCGACGTCGTCGCCGCCGTCGACAACGGCCCCGAACTGCTGCGCGCCCTGCGCGAGTTGCGCCCCGACGTGGCCGTCGTCGACATCCGCCTGCCGCCCACCCACACCGACGAGGGCCTGCAGGCCGCGCTGACCGTCCGCCGCGAACGGCCCGCCCTGCCGGTGCTGGTGCTGTCCCAGTACGTGGAGCAGCTGTACGCACAGGAACTGCTCGCCGACGGGGAGGGCGCGGTCGGCTACCTGCTCAAGGACCGGGTCACCCACACCGCGCAGTTCGTCGACGCCGTCCGCACCGTCGCCTCCGGCGGCACCGTGATGGACCCGCAGGTGATCGCCCGCCTGATGGCCCGCTCCACCGCCCGCGGCACCACCGCCGACCTGTCGCCCCGCGAACTCGACGTACTGCGCCTGATGGCCGAGGGCCGCTCCAACGCCGCGGTGATGGCCGAACTGCACATCGGCGAGAGCGCGGTGGCCAAACACACCGCCGCGATCTTCGGCAAGCTCCGGATCGACAACACCCCCGACGCCAACCGCCGGGTGCTCGCCGTCCTCGCCTATCTGAAGCGCTGACGCCCTGGCGCCGCGCGGTCGGGCTCGTAGGGTCCTGAGGAAACCGCCGAACCTGGAGTGCCTCTTTGCTCGCCGAACCCTCCCCCGCGCCGCCTCTGCCGCCCGCCATCGGCAAGGGGCCGCCGCACTCGCCCTGCTGCTGTCCACTCCCCCGGTGGCCCGCCTGCTGCGGCCGCTGCTCGCCCCGCGACTCGGCCTGCTGCTGCGTCGCCAGAGCCTGTCCCCGGAAGCCGGTCCGCCGCCCGCCCGTGATCGCTAAGCTGCCGGGGCGGTGGTGGAACGATCACGGAGGAACGGTTTGCGGGACGAGTGGATCAGGGTGCCGGTCGGCGACGACTCCGCACGGTGGACCACCCGGGGCGAGTGCCGGCGGGTCCTGCTGGTGGCACACAACGTCACCTCGGCGACCCGGCTGCTCGACGTGGTCGGCCTGTTCCGCGACGACCTGCGCGTCCAACTGCTCGCCACCTGCCCCGGCAGCTCCCCGTTCCGCTCCGGACTGCCCGAACTCCTCCACTCCCTGGGCGTCCCCGTCGTCCCCTGGGAGCAGGCCCTCGAGCTCGCCCCCGAGCTGGCGATCTCGGCCAGCTTCGGCGGTCAACTGCACGAGCTCAAAAGCCGGTTGATCGTCCTCTCGCACGGCGTTGGCTACAATAAGAAGCTGGCAACACCGGACACCGGACACCGGACACCGGACACCGGAGCGCCGGTGTTCGGGCTTTCGCGCGAGTGGCTGCTCCACGACGGGGTCCCGGTCGCCGATGCACTGGTGCTGTCCCACCCCGACCAGCTCGACCGGCTCGCGGCGGCCTGCCCGGAGGCGGCCGGCACGGCGGTGCTCGGCGGTGACCCGTGCTTCGACCGCATCCTCGCGGCCCGCCCCCGCCGCGACGCGTTCCGCCGGGCGTTCGGCGTCCGCCCCGGGCAGCGCCTGATCGTCCTCAACTCGACCTGGAACCCCACCTCGCTGTTCGGCGACGGCGGCGCGGAGGACGTCCTGCCGCTGCTGCTCTCCCGCCTGCCGGAGCTGCCGCTGGACGAGTACCGGGTCGCCGTCGTCCTGCACCCCAACGTGTGGCACGGCCACGGCCCCGGCCAGGTCCGGCTCTGGCTCGACGGGGCCCGCCGGGCGGGCGTGACGCTGGTCGACCCGGTCGCGGACTGGCGGCAGGCCCTGATCGCCGCGGACGCCGTGATCGGCGACTTCGGCTCGGTCAGCTACTACGCGGCGGCCCTCGGCACCCCGGTGGTGCTGGCGGCGGCCGGCGCGTCCGTCCTCGACGACGGCTCCCAGGTCGCCGCGTTCGTCCGCGAGGCCCCGAAGCTCGACCTGCACGCCGCGCTGGCCCCGCAGTTGGTGGAGCTGCTCGCCCGCGGCACGGCACCGGCCGGACCGGCCGAGCTGACCAGCTCCCGCCCGGGCGAGTCCGCCGGTCTGCTGCGCGCGCTGTTCCACCGCCTCCTCGACCTCCCCGAACCGCCCGCCCCCGCACTGCTCGACCTGCTGCCCCTGCCCGTCCACCAGCCGCCCCTGGTGACGGCACCCGTCCGGGTGCTGGCCCACGCCGGCAAGGACGGCACGGTCGAGATACGCCGGTTCGCCGCTCCCCGCCACGAGCCGGAGGGCCACGGCACGGCCCACCTGGTCGCCCACGAGGACACCCTGGACCCGGGCACCCTGGCCCTCGCCGACGTCATCGTCCGCCACGGCACCCTCGACGACCCCCGGCTCGACCCGCCACTCGCCTGGGCCGATCACACCCTGTCCCGCCACGCCTCCTGCACCCTGGCCGTCCAGATCACCGGCCCGACCACCTGCACGGCCCGCCACCGCTCTGGCGCGAACCTGGAGTTGACCTCCCTCGACGGCCTCGACCCGGCCACCGCCGCCTCCGCCCTGCTCGCCCTCGGCCCGGCCACCGGCACCCTGACCGTCCGCACCGCCACCACGATCCACCGGGTGACGGTCGCTCAACCCCGCTGACGCACAGCAGCCGCAGCACCGCGAGCTGCGCCAGGTGGACCACCGCGGAGCCGCTCAGCGGAGGACAACCACTCGACAAACCGCTCCGCCACGCACGTCCAACGAAGCCCCCCACCGCCGGAGGCTCACTCTCGGCCCGACCACCGGCACCCCGACCGTCCGCACCGGCGCCGCGATCCACCGGGTGACGGTCGCTCAGCCCCGCTGATGTGCGGCTCGGTCACTCGCCCCCGTTGACGCCCGACTCGGTCACTCGCCCGCGTCGCCGCACAGCGACCGCAGCACCGCGAGCGGCACCAGGTGGAACACCGCGCCGCCGCGCTCCAGCAGCACCCCGGCCTCGTCCAGCAGCGGCAGCGCCTGCGCCCCGTGCCCCTGGTCGATGAGCGTCTGGACCAGGTCGGTGAGCGCGCGGGCGGTGTTGTAGGCCTCGCCGGTGCCGCGGAAGAACGCCACCGCCTGCTCGATCGACGCCCGGGCCTCCTCGAACCGGCCCAGTCCGCGCAGCGCCCGGCCGCGGTGCCGGGCGAGCAGGGCGCGGGCCCGGGGCAGGTCGGCCTGCCCGCTGTCACCGTCCCCGATGCCGTCGAGCAGTCCGACGGCCCGGTCGAAGCACTCCAGCGCCTCGGCCCAGCGCCACTGGCGCAGCCGCAGCAGGCCGAGCGTCTCCACGGCGGTGGCCTGCCCGCGCAGGTGACCGTCCGACTCCTCCACCTCGGCGGCCAGCACCAGCTGCTGCTCGGCCTCGCCGTACTCCTGCAACTCGGTGAGCGCCAGCGCGAGTTGGACGTGCATCCGGGCCGCGACCGGAGGCCGGACGGCGGATGCGGCCCGCGCACCGGCCCGCAGCGCGGGCAGCAGTTCGTCGTGCCGGCCGGCCTTCAACTGGACCGCCCACAGCGCCTCGACCAGCTGGCAGACCAGGTCGGGGGCGGCGAACTCCTCGGCGGCGCCCACGGCTTCCACCAGGTTGGGCAGTTCCGTCCCGAGCGCCGCCAGCGCCTCGGCCTCGCCGAGGTAGCCGTCCGGTCCGAGCTCCGCGTACAGCGGGCCGAGGTGCCAGCGCTGCGGGAGCGCCGCGTAGTCGGCGCGGACGGCGAGCCGCAGGTAGTGATCGACGGTGCGCCGCACGGCAGTTGCGCAGGCCGCGAGCCCGTCCTCCCGAATGGCTGCTGCCTCGGCGTGCCGGCGGACGGCCGGGCGGTAGCGGTGGCGGCCGTCGAGGGCGGTCTCCAGCAGTCCGGCGGCGGCGAGTTCGTCCAGCGCCTCGGCGGCCTCCGCCTCGGTCAGTCCGGTGGCGGCCGCGGCGGCGGCCGGCCCGATCGCGGGCCATCGGCGCAGCGCGCAACTGCGGTACACCGAGGCGCTGTTCGGCGCGAGGCGGGCGTACCGGTCGGCGGTCGCGGCCTCCACGGGGTCGGCGAAGACCTGCCCGGCGAGCGCCCGCGGCGCGGTCTCGCCCAGCACGGTGGCGGCGGCGCGCAGCGCGAACGGTGAGCCGGCGCAACGGTCCAGCACCCCGGGCAGGGCGGCCTTGGCGGCGCTGACGGTGTGTTTGCCGGCCAGGTCGGTGAGCAGCCGGCGGGCGTCCTTGTCGGCGAGCGGTCCGACGGGGAGGTTCAGCGCGTCCAGCCCGGCCAGCGGGCGGCGCGCGGTGATGACGGTGACGACGCCGGGGGCGGCGGTGAGCAGCGGCCGCACCTGGGCGGCCGAGTGCGCGTGGTCGAGGACGACCAACAGCCGCCGCCCGGCGAGCAGTTGTCCGAACCGTTCGGCCCGGTCCTCGACGGTGGCGGGCAGCTGGTCGGCGGGGACGCCGAGCTTCTGCAGGAAGCGCCGCAGCACGGTCGCCGGGTCGGCCGCGCCCTGCGGTCCGCCGGCGCGCAGGTCGGCGTACAGCTGTCCGTCGGGGAACCGGTGGGCCTCCCGGCCGCCCCAGTGGATCGCCACCGCGCTGGTGCCGATGCCGTCCGGGCCGTGCAGCAGCACCTGCCGGGGCCGACCGTCCGCCTTCCGTCCGGCTTCCTTGTCGAGCGCGGCAAGCGGCCCCTTGCGGTCGGTGAAGTACCGGGTGGAGACGGGCAGCAGCCGCGGCACCGCGTCGGCCTGCTCGGACTCCCCGTCGGCCAGGCCCGTCAACCACGCGGCCAGCGCCCGGGCGTGGGCCGGATCGCGCCGCGCCCCCTCGACCAGCAACCGGGCGAGTTCCTCCCGCTCCTCGGCCCCGGAGGGCGCCGCGAGCTGACGGCCGGTCACCCGCTGGGCCAGGTTCCCGATCGACTCCCAGGCCCACTTCCCGGCTTCCCCGGCCATCGCCGAGCCGATCGTGCCCAGCACCCCCGCGACCGCCGAGACCGACAGCGGATCGATCATGCCCCCACCCCTCAGTACCGTGCGCGAAGACGACGACCTCCGCCCACTCCACCCGACGCGCCCAACGGTAGCCTGCACACCACCCTCCGTCAGCACGCCTTCCCGGCCCCCGGCCCCGGCAGCGGTCCGGCCGACCGCCCAGCCGCGGTCGAGATGACGGTGGAATCGGCCAGCACCGACCCGGGGTCGTCCACGGTGAGCGCGAACAGCGCGCCCTCGCTGTCCAGCCGCCCGTCGTGGCTTTCCGGGTCGCGGCCGAACACCTCCACCAAGGTGTGCCGCACCTCCGCGAGCGGGAACAGCCCGCCGTAGACCCGTGCTGCCAGGTGTGCCCGGGCGCGGGCTTCGTCCGCCGCAGCCGGTGACCGTCCTGCCACGGGAGCAGCCCGTCGGCGTCCAGCGGGTAGACCTTCCGCTTCTCGTCCGGCGCCGGCACAACGCAGAAGTCCCGCCCGGGTGACCCGGGCGGGACTTCTGTTGGGTGGAGCTGAGGGGATTCGAACCCCTGACCCCCTCGATGCGAACGAGGTGCGCTACCGGACTGCGCCACAGCCCCAACAAGAAGAAACTCTATCACCCCTGGAGGGGTACTCATGACCATGGTCGCCGGGCGGCCGTGACTGGACGTTCGAAGCCCGGAAAAACACGAACGCCCCGGCCACCTGGATCGATGGGCGGGGCGCTCGGAGGTGCGGGCTACTCGTTGGCGGCGCGGGGGCGGTACTCGGGGGCCGCCTGGTGGCCGGGCTCGCCGTACTGGTCGAACAGCGGGGTGGCGGCGGGACGGCCGGAGTCCCAGGTGTTCGGGGCGGCGAGGTCGAGGCCGCGGTTGACCCGGGGGGCCACCGGCGCGGTGACGTAGGTGGGCAGCGGGACGGGGACGGGCTCCCAGGAGTCGGGTCCGGCCGCGGCGCGGGCGCGGACTCCGTCGACCCACTCCTCGTGCTCGGTCGCGTCGGCGAGGGCGCTGGCCCGGGCGGCGGGTTCGGTCGGGACGTCGATGCCGTGCGGCGCGGTCGCGGTGTCGGCCGTCCGGGCCCGCTCGCGTTCCCGCAGCCGCTCGGCGGCCTGCGCGGCCCGGACCCGGTCGAACTTGACCTCGTAGCGCTGCCGCTCGAGGCGGCGCAGGTGCCCGATGTAGAGGGTGAGCAGGATGCCGGGCACGGCCGGCACCCAGAGGAACGCGACACCGGCCACCGCGGCGACCACCGCGCCGAGCGCGAAGGCGAGGAAGAGCATCGAGACCATCCGCCGCCGCCGGGCCAGCAGCCGGGCCCGCCGCTCTGCGGAGCGCCGCTCGTCCTGCTCGCCACGAGCGCCCTTCCCGGCCGGGGAGGCCGACGGAACCGCCGAGGCGGGCGGCGCGGACGGGGCGGGAGCGACCGGCTGGACGGCAGCGGCGGGCGCGGCCTCCTCGGCAGTCGCGACCGGCTCGGCCAGCGCCTTGGGCTCGGACCCGGGCCCGGAGGCCGGGGCCGCCTCGGCGCCGTCCCATCCGGCGGGCCGGGTGGGGACGTCCGCGGGGTCGGCGAGGACCCCGTCCGGCTCCCCGGCGGGGTGCTGCTGGTCTGCGGTCTGTTCGCCGAGGGCTCGGGCCGCGCGCCGCTCCATGGCCGATCGCCCGGCCAGCAGGCGGATCGCGGTACTGAACCGTTCCGTCGGACGCGACTCGTTGAGCTCGTCCTGCCTGCGGAGCCACATCGGCACCAGATAGGCGGCCCAGGCCCCTACGATGACCGCGTAGATAAGGCCACTGCTGCTCACGTTTCACACGGTACGGGCGCGGGGTAAGGCGCTGCAGCAATTTGGGACGGCGTGTCGTCCGATCAAGCTGATTCTCAGACTATTTTGCCGCCATTTGTGGCGGCTCGCCCCGGCTCCGGCGCCCCGCCGATGCCATATCGATATCTACTATTCGAACAGATATTCAATTCTCCTGCGGAGGACCGCTCCTGAGGGAGTGCCAGCGCCGCAGCAGGCCGTCGGCGGCCTCGTCGGCGGTGAGCGCGTAGACCAGGTGGTCGCGCCAGTCGCCGTCGATGTGCAGATAGCGGGGGCGCATTCCCTCGGCGCGGAAGCCGAGTTTCTCCACCACCCGACGGCTGGGCCGGTTCTCGGGGCGGATGCACACCTCGATGCGGTGCAGGCCCAGGTCGCGGAAGCAGTGGTCGACGGCGAGCGCGACGGCGGTGGGCGTGATGCCTCGGCCGGCCACCGCCTCGTCCACCCAGTAGCCGACGTTGGCGGAGCACATCGAGCCCCAGGTGATCCCGCCGACGGTCAACTGGCCGACCAGGCGGCCCCGGTAGACCACCACGAAGGGCAGCATCCGGCCGGCGGCGGCCTCCGCGCGCAGGTAGCGGACCATCTGCCGGAAGGTCGGCCGGGGCAGCGGGACGCGGCCGGGCGGGGCGGGCGGGACGGTGGCCTCCCAGCGGCGCAGCCACTCCCGGTTGCGCCGGCTGACCTCCTGCCACTCGGCCTGGTCGCGGCGGCGGATGGGCCGCAGCACGATGTCGCCCTCGGCCAGTTCGACCGGCCAGCCCGCGTTCAGTGCGCACCGCCCGCGGGGCGCGGGTGGTCGCCGCCGGCCAACTGGTCGACGGCGTGCGGCAGCAGCGGGGCGAGCACCGCGAGGCCGTCGCGGACGCCGCCGGTGGAGCCGGGCAGGTTGACGATCAGGGTGCGTCCGGCGAGGCCGGCCAGGCCGCGGGAGAGCGCCGAGGTGGGCACCTGCTCGCGGCCGTACGCGCGGATCACCTCGGGGATGCCGGGGATCGGGCGGTCGATCACCCGGGCGGTCATCTCGGGCGTGAGGTCCTGCGGGGAAATGCCGGTGCCGCCGGTGGTGAGCACCACGTCGTACCCGGCGGCGACGGCCTCGCGGAGCACGGCCTCGACGGGGTCGCCGTCGGGGACGACCGTCGGGCCGTCGACCGCGAAGCCCATCTCCCGCAGTCCGGCGACCAGCAGGGGGCCGCCCTTGTCCTGGTACACGCCGGCCGCGGCCCGGTTGGAGACGGTGACGGCGAGCGCCCTCATCGGGCGTCCTCCCGCACCCAGTCGCCGCTCTTGCCGCCGGTCTTGCTGAGCACCCGGACGTCCTCGATGGCGGCGGTCTTGTCGACGGCCTTGACCATGTCGATGACGGTGAGCGCGGCGGTGGCGACGGCGGTGAGCGCCTCCATCTCGACGCCGGTGCGGTCGGCGGTGCGGACGGTGGCGGTGATCTCCACGGCGGTGTCGGTGACCGTCAGGTCGACGGTGGTGCCGGTGAGCGCGATCGGGTGGCAGAGCGGGATCAGGTCGGGCGTCCGCTTGGCGCCCATGATGCCGGCGATCCGGGCGACGGCGAGCGCGTCGCCCTTGGGGACGCCCTCGCCGCGCAGCAGCTCGACCACCCGGGGGGCGACCCGGACGCGGCCGGCCGCCACCGCGACCCGGGTGGTGGTGGCCTTCTCGGAGACGTCGACCATCCGGGCGGCGCCGGTGTGGTCGACGTGCGTGAGGCGGTCGCCGGGGGGTGTGTCGGTCACGAATGGGCTCCAGTAACACGGTGCGAATCTCGCGCTACCGTACCGCCCCGCGCGGGTCAGTCCGTGAGAAGGAGCACATCGACGGGGCTGCCGGCCGGCAGTGCGGTGGTGTCCTCGGGCACCGTGATCAGGCAGTCGGCCTGGGCCAGCGCCCCGACCAGGTGCGATCCCTCGCCACCGACCGGACCGACCGTGCCGTCCGCCGGGCGGTACCGTCCGCGCAGGTACTGCCGCCGTCCGGCCGGGGAGCGCAGCGCGGCGGTGGTGGTGGCGCGCACCACGGGGCGGTGCACGTCGGGGGCGCCGAGCATGGTGCGGATGACGGGGCGGACGAACAACTCGAACGAGATGTACGCGCTCACCGGGTTGCCGGGCAGCGCGAGCAGCGGCACGCCCCGCTCGCCGCCGATCCGGCCGTAGCCCTGCGGCTTGCCGGGCTGCATCCTCAGCCGCCGGAAGTCCACGCCGGCGTAGTCGGCGAACACCTCCTTGACCACGTCGTACGCGCCGACGGAGACGCCGCCGCTGGTGACGATCAGGTCGGCCCGGCCGAGCTGGTCCTCCAGTACCGCGCGGAGAGTTGACGCCTCGTCGGGGACGCCGCCGACCCGGTAGGCGACGGCGCCGGCGGCGATCGCGGCGGCGGTCAGGGTGAAGGAGTTGGAGTCGTGGATCCGGCCGGGGCCGGTCTCCTCGCCGGGCTGGACGAGTTCGCTGCCGGTGGAGAGCACCACGACGCGCGGCCGGGGGCGGACCCGGACGGTGGCCCGGCCGATCGCGGCCAGCAGGCCGATCTGGGTGGGGCCGAGCACGGTGCCGGCCTCCAGCACGGTGTCCCCGGCGGTGACGTCGCTGCCGCGGCGGCGGATGAACGCGCCCTCGGAGACCGGGCGCAGCACCCGCACCTCGGTGCCCTCGTCGGCGCCGCCCATCGCGTCGGCGGCCTGCCCGGTGCCGGTGCCGCCGTCGGTCCACTCGACCGGGGCGACGGCCTCGGCGCCGGGCGGGACGGGGGCGCCGGTCATGATCCGGGCGGCCTGGCCGGGGCCGACCTTGGGCAGGTCGCCGGCCCCGGCGGCGATGTCGCCGACCACGGCGAGCACCGACGGGTACTGCCCGGTGGCCCGCACGGTGTCGGCGGTGCGCAGCGCGTAGCCGTCCATCGAGCTGTTGTCGAACGGCGGCAGGTCGGCGCCGGCCCGCACGTCCTCGGCGAGCCGGCAGCCCTGGGCGTCGAGCAGCCGCAGTTCGATGGGCGGCAGCGGGGCGGCCGCGAAGAGCACGTCGGCGAGGTGTTCGTCGACGCTCCACAGGCGCGGCGAGGCCGGGGAGCCGGCGCCCTCTCCGCAGGGGTCGTGCTTCCCGGTCATCGCCTCACGCTCGCCTTCGTGGTGGGTCAGCCCTGCATCTCGGCGGCGACGAACTGCCGCAGCCAGGTCCGGAATTCGGGGCCGAGGTCCTCGCGCTCGGCGGCCAGCCGGACGATCGCGCGCAGGTAGTCGGCGCGGTCGCCGGTGTCGTAGCGGCGGCCCTTGAACAGCACACCGTAGACCGGGCCGCCGGCGTTCTCGTCGCGGGTGGCGAGTTCGCGCAGCGCGTCGGTCAGCTGGATCTCGCCGCCGCGGCCGGGCGGGGTCTCGCGCAGCACGTCGAAGACGGCCGGGTCGAGCACGTAGCGGCCGATGACCGCGTAGTTGGACGGGGCGTCGGCGGTGTCGGGCTTCTCGACCAGGTCGGTCACCTGGAAGACGTCCTCGCCGAAGCCGTTGGGCTTGACGGCGGCGCAGCCGTACAGGTGGATCTGCGCGGGGTCGACCTCCATCAGCGCGACCACGGAGCCGCCGAGTTCCTGCTGCACCTCGATCATGCGGGCCAGCAGCGGGTCCCGGGGGTCGATCAGGTCGTCGCCGAGCAGGACGGCGAACGGCTGGCCCGCGACGTGCTGTTCGGCGACCGAGACGGCGTGGCCGAGGCCCTTCGGGTCGCCCTGGCGGACGTAGTGCATGTTGGCCAGCTGCACGGACTCCTGGACGCGGCGCAGACGGTCGTGGTCGCCCTTGCGGGTGAGCAGCTCCTCCAGCTCGTACGCGCGGTCGAAGTGGTCTTCCAGAGCACGCTTGTTGCGACCGGTGACCATCAGTATGTCGGACAGACCGGCCGAGGCGGCCTCCTCCACGACGTACTGGATGGCCGGCTTGTCGACGACCGGGAGCATCTCCTTCGGCGTGGCCTTGGTGGCGGGGAGGAACCTGGTGCCGAGGCCGGCAGCGGGGACGACTGCCTTGGTGACCGGCGTGCGGGCGTGCTTGTTCGTCATGCGTCGACCTTACTAAGGCAGGAACTCCACCCCGCTGAGAGGCGGATGAATCGTCGGTCAGGGCCGGTCACCGGTCGTATGGGGGCCGACGGTGGTCACGGGCGGGGCGAGGGGGTTCCCGCCGGGGCCGGAAAACACCTTACCGGGCACCGGTGAAGCGTCCGGACCGCTCGACGCGGGCGGGCCGGACGGAGCGGGGCGCCAGCAGTCGCCGCCGGCCGCCCTGGCCTCGGCGAGCGCGCGGTCGGCGGCCCGCAGCAGGACGGCGGCGTGCGCGCCGTCCCGGGGCAGTACGGCCAGGCCGATCGCGGCGGTCAGCCCGCTGCGGGCCTCCGGGTCGGCCGGCTCGCCGGGGTGACGGTCGGTCAGGCGGTGCCGGCGCACCGACCAGCAGAGCCGCTCGGCGACCTGGGCGGCGCCCTCCGGGGCGGTGTCGGGCAGCAGTACCAGGAACTCCTCGCCGCCGTATCGGCCCAGCGTGTCGCAGCTGCGGATCTCCACGGCCAGCCGCTGGGCGAGGTCGCGCAGCATCCCGTTGGCGCGCGAGCGGCCGTGCTCGGCGACCAGCGCGTCGAAGCCGACGAGCTCCACCATCAGCACCGACAGCGGGCGCGGGTCGACGGCGGTGGCCTCGGCCCGGCGGGCCCGTTCGATCTCCTGGTCCAGGGTGAGCTGGAGGTGCCGGTAGTTCCACACCCCGGTGAGCGGGTCGCAGGACGCGGTGCGGCGCAACTCGTCCCGTTCCGCCGTCAGTTCCGCGATCTTCGCCAGAAGTTCCGTCTCCCTGCCGCCGGGCGCGGCCCCGGCCCCGCGGCGGCGCAGCGCCGCGACGCCGGCGGCGACCGGGGCGGCCGCGCCGAGCACGGCCAGGGCCTGGAGCAGGAGCGGGGTGGGCATGCGGCGGCCTCGACGTGTCAGGCTCGTGTCACTGCGAATGACGGAGCCGAAGGGATACGGATGGTGTCTGCGGATCAGTTGTCCAACGACAAGGCGGCGCTCAGGTCACGGCTGCTCGCCGAACGGCGGGCCCTCACCGCCGAACAGCGGGCCTCGGCGGCCCGGGCGCTGGCGGAGCACGCGACGGAGCTGGTGCCGCCGGGCGGCACCGTCGCCGCGTACGTCTCGGTCGGCGCCGAACCCGGCACCCGCCCGCTGCTGGCCGCGCTGGCGGCCGCCGGGGCGCGGGTCCTGCTGCCGGTCCTGCTGCCGGACAACGACCTCGACTGGGCCCCCTACGAGAGCGAGGCCCGGCTGGCACCCGCCACCCGCGGGCTGCTCGAACCGCTCGCCGACCGCCTCGGCCCCGACGCCGTCCGCGAGGCCGACGTCGTCCTGCTCCCCGGCCTGGCCGTCGACGCCCGCGGCATCCGGCTCGGCCGCGGCGGCGGCTCCTACGACCGCGTCCTGGCCCGCCTCGCCCGCGCCGGCGCCCACCCGCTGCTGGCCACCCTGCTCTACCCGCACGAGCTTCTCCCCGCCGTCCCCGCCGAACCCCATGACCTCCCGGTCCACGCCGTGGTCACCCCGGCCGGCGTGACCCGCTTCGCGGACTGACCGCGGGGAACGCCGGAGGCAGGGTGGCACGGAGGTCGGCAGGGCCGCCGTTCCACCGGAAGCCGGCCTGCCGGCCCACCCCAGGCGGCCACCGTCCGCGGCGCCGCTGTGCCCCGCTCTCCGGAGTTCCGCCCCGGAACGCGCCGGAGGCGGACCCCCTTGTCGTTGGGGGTCCGCCTCCGTTGGGGCAGGGGCTGTCAGCCGGCGGTCAGGGTGAGGGTGTTCTTCCCGGACTTGGTGACGGCGTCCTTGGTGTAGGACCAGGGGAGGAGTTCGCCCTTGGCCCAGAGGTCGGTCTGGTCGTTGTAGTTGGGGTGGAAGGTGTGGCCGGAGGCGCCGCCGACGTTGATCCAGCGGGAGGCGTCGAAGTCGCTGAGGTCGACGACCATGCGCATCGAGGGGATCCAGTCGACGTCGTAGCCGGCGGCGGCGTTCCAGCCGGTGGCGTCGACCGCGGCGCTGCCGCCGGACATCTTGTACGGGCCCCGGTTGAGCAGCTTGTGGACGGCGGTGGAGGCGATCGACGAGTCGTCGGTGCCGAGCGTGGGCTCCTGCAGGGTCAGCTGGTGGAGCCGGCCCCAGCTCCAGGTGGAGATGTCCTTGCCGAGGCGCGAGGTGAGGTCCTGGCGGGCGTCCTTGAGGGCCTCGGCGAGCAGCTTGTCCAGGCCGTGCTGCTGCTGGTGGTTGGAGTCGATGTAGTCCCACCACGGCGACTTGGGGTCGGCGAGCTGCTGGCGGACGACCTCCATCCAGCGGTCGCCGCCGTCGGGCTGGGCCAGCGAGGGCTTGCGGGTGCCGCACTCGGTGACGGCCTGCGCGGCGCCGCCGAGCGCGTCGTCGGGGAGCGTGTTGTCGCGCTTCTGGCGGACCAGCAGGCAGTCGCCCTCGACCCGCAGGTCGGCCGGGAACTTCTGGCCGAAGGAGAGCATCAGCAGGTTCCGCCAGACGCCGTTGTAGTACGCGGCGGCGGCGGAGTCGGCGTCCTGGTGGTAGTTCCAGTCCTTCAGCAGGTCCTGGGCCTCGCGCACGTACGGGTCGTCGATCTGGACCTTGAGCAGCAGCGGGACGAGTTCCTTGGCGAGCACGCTGGTGTTGTCGAGCTGCATGGACTGCATGTCGTTGAGGGAGATCTTGCCGCCGTTCTTCAGCTTCGACTGAATCTGGTCGGTGATCTCCTTGGCGCGGGTGCCGTACTCCCAGTCCTTGGTGAGCAGCGGCTTGTAGGTGTCGTCGACGACGGCCTGGTTGGCCGTGACGATGTAGCCCTCGGGCGGGTTGTACGCGTAGGGCAGCGACTTGAACGGCAGGTAGTTCGCGTTCCAGGCGTAGGTGGAGTCCCAGCCGGGGGCGGGGTAGCGGCCGTCGCCCTTGCCGCGGACCGGGATCAGGCCGGGGGCCTGGTAGCCGATGTTGCCCTTGGTGTCGGCGTAGATCAGGTTCTGCGCGGGGACGGCGAAGTCCTGCGCGGCGGCCCGGAAGGTGGTGAAGTCGCTGGCCTTGTCGAGCTTGAAGACGGCGTCCATGGTCTTGCCGGGGACGAGCGCGGTCCAGCGCAGCGCGACGCCGTAGCCGGCCGCCCGGTCGGGGGCGGCGTTGCCGGCGGGCGCGTAGCTGCCGATCTTCTGGTCCTCGGAGGACTGGTCGGAGATCATCGGCATGCCGTCCTGCGTGGTGCGGACGGTGATGGTCCGGTCCGAGCCGCCGGCGACCTTGATGGTCTCCTTGCGGACGGTGAACTTCACGTCCTTGCCGTCGAGCAGGTAGGTGTCGGGGCCGGTGACCTTCTCCAGGTACAGGTCGGTGACGTCGGCGCCGAGGTTGGTGAAGCCCCAGGCGATGTCCTTGTTGTGGCCGATGACGACGCCCGGCATGCCGGCGAAGGTGTAGCCGGCCGTGTCGTAGGTGCAGGCGGCGGAGGCGGCGCGGCAGTGCAGGCCCATCTGGTACCAGATCGACGGCATACCGGGGCCGAGGTGCGGGTCGTTGGCCAGCATCGGCTTGCCGGTGGTGGTGTTGGCGCCGGAGACGACCCAGGAGTTGGAGCCGATGCCCTGCCCGTTGGGGCCGAGCAGCTGCGGCATCTCGCCCATCTTGCCGGACAGGTCACCGAGCAGCTGCTGGGTCACGGCCCGGGCCTGAGCGGTGGTCACCGCGGCGGCGCTGCCGGGCTGGGCGGGCACGGTGGCGCCCTCGCCGGGGGTATAGGTGCCGTCCGTGACGACCTTGCCGGTCTTCACGATGGTGCCGTTGCGGTCGTACGGGTAGTCCGGGTAGAGCTGGGCGATCTGCTCGGTGGTGAAGTTCTGCGTTAGCAGCGAGCGGTCGATCTCCTCCTGCATGTTGCCGGACAGGCTCCAGGCCATCGCCTTCAGCCAGGCCACCGAGTCGACCGGGTCCCACTTCTCGGGCGTGTAGCCGGAGTTGACGGCGCCGAGCAGCGCGTACTCGACCGAGGCGCCGGCCCCGCCGGGGTGCTCGGCCAGCCAGGCGTTCACGCCCTCGGTGTACGCGGTCAGGTTGCGCTTGGTCTCCTCGGACAGCGTGGTGTCCCACTCCTTCTGGGCCACCTGACGCCAGCCCATGGTGCGCAGGAAGCTGTCCTTCTCCACCGTGCCGGAGCCGAACATCTCGGAGAGCCGGCCGGCGGTGATGTGCCGTCGGACGTCCATCTCCCAGAACCGGTCCTGCGCCTGGACGTAGCCCTGGCCGCGGAACAGGTCGGCGTCGGTGTCGGCGTACAGCTGCGGGATGCCCTTGTCGTCGCGCACCACGTCCACCGGGGCGGACATGCCGGGCACCTTGACGGTGCCGCTGACCTGCGGGAACGACGAGCGGACGGTGTCCACTGCCCACCAGCCGCCGCCGGCCAGACCCGCCACCAGCAGCACGGCCAGCAGGATCACGATCAGACGTGCGCGCCGGAACTTCTTCGAGCGGGGCATCCGAGTCCTTGTATGAGGGAGCGTGCAGCCGTAACAGGTCACCACATTAGGGCGACGGCAGCGGCAGCTGTGCACGGGGGACACCGGCAGGGCTTCGCCGGTGCCGTTCGGACCCTATCGGGCCTGGATGAAAGGAGGGACTAGCGTAAAGATCAAGTAAAATGTTAGACTGAGTAACGATCCGTCAGCCGCCCTTCCTGCCCCGAGGTGCCCCTGCGTGACCGTTGACCACCTGAACGAGCTGCTTCTCGAGTCCGCCGTCATCCTGCTCGTCGCCGTCGGCGCCGTCAGGCTCTCCACCCGAACAGGGCTGCCGTCACTGCTGCTGTACCTCGGCATCGGTGTCCTGCTCGGCCAGAACGGCATCGGCATAAGTTTCAACAACGCCGAACTCACTCAGGTCCTGGGCTACGCGGCCCTGGTGGTCATCCTCGCCGAGGGTGGACTCAAAACCAGCTGGAAGGCGATCAAACCGGTCGTACCGGCAGCCGCCGTGCTCGCCACCGTCGGCGTCGCGGTCTCGGTGTTCGTCACCGCCGCCGGCGCGCACTGGCTGGTCGGCCTGGAGTGGCGCACCGCGCTGCTGCTCGGCGCGATCGTCTCCTCCACCGACGCCGCGGCGGTCTTCTCGGTGCTGCGGACGGTCCCGCTGCCCAAGCGCCTCACCGGCCTGCTGGAAGCCGAGTCCGGCTTCAACGACGCGCCCGTGGTGATCCTGGTGGTGGCCTTCGCCACCACCGGCGAACTCGACTCCTGGTACGTGCTGCTCGGCACCATCGCCATGGAACTGGCGATCGGCGCGGCCGTCGGACTCGCGGTCGGCAAGCTCGGCGCGTACGCGATGCGCCGGGTCGCGCTGCCCTCCTCCGGCCTGTACCCGATCGCGGTGCTCGGGCTGATCGTGCTCGCCTACGCGGGCGGCGCGCTGCTGCACGCCTCCGGCTTCCTGGCCGCGTACCTCGCCTCGGTGGTCCTCGGAAACTCCAAGCTGCCGCACGGCCCCGCGGTGCGCGGCTTCGCCGACGGACTCGCCTGGATCGGCCAGATCGGCATGTTCGTGCTGCTCGGTCTGCTGGTCACCCCCGCGAGCATGGGCTCGGCGATCATTCCGGGCCTGGTGGCCGGCACCGTACTGGTGTTCGTCGCCCGGCCGCTGTCGGTGATGGTCAGCATGACGCCGTTCCGGATCTCCTGGCAGGAGCAGGCCCTGCTGTCCTGGGCCGGACTGCGCGGCGCCGTGCCCATCGTGCTCGCCACCATCCCGCTGGTGTCCGGCGCGGCCGACGCCGAGCAGCTGTTCAACGTGGTGTTCATCCTGGTCGTGGTCTTCACCCTGCTCCAGGGCCCGACGCTGCCGATGGTCGCCCGCTGGCTGAAGATCGGCGAGGGCGACATGGGCCAGGACCTGGACATCGAATCCGCCCCGCTGGAGAAGCTGCACGGCCACCTGCTGTCCGTGCAGCTGGCCGCCGGCTCCCGGATGTCCGGCGTCGAGGTCTCCGAGCTGCGCCTGCCCAAGGGCGCCGCCGTCACCCTGGTGGTCCGCGAGGGCTCCAGCTTCGTCCCGGAGCGGATGACGGTGCTACGCGAGGGCGACGAACTGCTGGTGGTCACCACGGACGAGGTCTCGGAGGCCGCCGAACACCGGCTGCGCGCCGTCGACCAGGGCGGCAAGCTGGCCGGCTGGTTGCACAATGCCGAGGCTTCACCTTCCGTTCCCAGAAGGAAAGCGGGCTGAACCGCTAAGCTGAAGGCTGAAACCCCGATTCCCCCGCATCATCTGCCTGATGCAGAGTCGGCGCGACCGCTCGGCGGCCGGGCCCCGAGGCGCACCGCCCGGGCCCGGTAACAACCCCGGTCGACGCGCGAGAGGACGACTCTCGGCGCCGGTCCCGGTTCCTTTTCGCTTGCCCGGTCCCGCGCTACCAGGCAGCAGAGAGGACCGACCGTGGCGGCCCGCCGACCGGTCGACGACACCACCTCCAACGGCTACGTGGCCCTGCTGCGCACCCCGCGCGCCTGGACCTTCCTGCTCCCCGCCCTGGTCGCCCGACTGCCGTACGCCATGCTCGGCCTCGGCATCGTGCTGCTGGTGCGCGACACCACCGGCTCCTACGGCCTGGCCGGCGCCGTCGCCGCGACCGCAGCCGTCTCGCAGGCCCTGATCGGCCCGCAGACCGGCCGGCTCGCCGACCGGCACGGCCAGGCCGCCGTGCTGGTCCCCGCCGTCCTGGTGCACGCCGCCGCGGTGGGCACGCTGATCGCGCTCGCCCACGGCGGCGCCCCCGAGTGGACGCTGTTCCTCGCCGCCGCCCCGGCCGGCGCCTCCGTGCCGCAGGTCGGCGCCATGGTCCGGGCCCGCTGGGTGAACCGGCTGAACCAGCGGCCCGCGCTGCTGAACACCGCGTTCGCCTTCGAGTCCGTCACCGACGAGTTCACCTTCGTGATCGGCCCGGTGCTGGCCACCGGCATCGCCACCGCGGTCAACCCGTCTGTCGGGCTGATCGCCGAGGCCACCCTCACCGTGATCGGCGGCCTGGCCTTCGCCGCCCGCCGCGGCACCGCCCCCGCCCCCAGCGGCCCCGCCGCCCCCGGCCTGCGCCGCGCCTCCGCGCTGGCCTCCCCCGGCGTGCGACTGCTGGCCGGCGGGTTCCTCGGCCTCGGCACCGTCTTCGGCGCGCTCCAGGTCTCCATCACCGCCTTCGCCGAGGACGCCGGCACCCCCGGCCTCAGCGGACCGGTCTACGGCCTGTTCGCGGCCGGCTCGATGGTCGCCGGCGTGCTCTACGGCCTGATCCCGTGGCGCAGCTCGGCCCGGCAGCGGATGCTCGCCTGCTACGCGCTGCTGGTGATCGGCTGCTCCACCCTGTGGGCGATGCCGAACCTGGTCTCGCTGGCGATCGCCGGCCTGTTCTGCGGCCTGGCCATCGCCCCCACCCTGATCACCGGCTACACCCTGGTGGAGACCCTGGTCGCGGACGGTGCCGAGACCGAGGCGTTCACCTGGCTGACCGGCGCCATCGGCCTCGGACTGGCGGTCGGCTCCACCGCCGCAGGCCAGCTGATCGACCACTCCGGGCCCTCGCTGGGCTTCGCCGTCGCGCTGATCGGCTCCGGCCTCGGCCTGGTGGCGATGGTCACGATGCGCGGCCTGCTGCTCGCTCCGGCCGCCCCCGGCCGTACGGTGGTTCACGGTGCCGACGCCCGTCAGGAGCCGGCCGGAGCGGGTCTGCGCGGCTGAGCCGCTGGACTCCACCAGCGGAATGCCGCATCATGGACCGTCGTTAGCACTCGTAGCGTGAGAGTGCCAGGGGGAGTGCAGGAGGAAGCGGAAAGTGCCCACGTACCAGTACCAGTGCACCGAGTGCGGCAACAGCCTCGAGGCGGTGCAGAAGTTCAGCGACGACGCGCTGACCACGTGCCCCGTCTGCCAGGGGAAGCTCCGTAAGGTCTTCTCGGCCGTGGGCGTGGTCTTCAAGGGCTCCGGCTTCTACCGCACCGACAGCCGCAGCAGCTCCAGCAGCTCGCTGAGCTCCTCGTCCTCGGCCTCGTCGTCGTCCTCGTCGAGCACCTCGACCTCTTCTTCGTCGGCCTCGTCGTCGACCAGCAGCAGCTCGGCTCCGGCCGCAAGCTGATCGCCTGAAGCAGCAGCGCAGCAGGCCCCGCCCGGGTACCGACCGGGCGGGGCCTGCCGGCGTGTCCGGGGCGGTTACGCGGGTTCCTCCGGACGGCGGGGCGCGGCGCCTGCGGGGTGTGCTCCGAACGGCGCAGCGGTTCAGCCCTGCGGGTGACGGCGGTTTTCCACAGGGCCGGGTTATCCACAGGGTGGGGATATCGGCGGGCGCGGGCCGCGGGGCGGGCGCAGGATGGCTGCCGCGACCCCGGTCGGGGCCGCCGTTCCCGAGGAAGGGCCTGCCGCCATGACCGCCTTCGTGCTTCCCCCGCTGCCCGCCGCGCCGGTGCCGCCGCGCCGCGAAGTGCCCGATTTTCCACCGATCCGGGGCACCGCGCGGGGCCGCCACCGCTTGCGGCAGGCCGTGCGCCGGCGTCCGGGCCTGCTCGCGGTGGCCTGCCTGGCGCTGGCCGCCGCGTTCACCTCGGGCCCGCTGCGGCCCGCTCCCCCGCCCGGTCCGGGAGCCGCCGGATGCCCCCGGGCGTCAACCGGAGGGCTGTGGATTCACCCGTGACCTACGCGTACTGCCGCCGTTCGACGCGGCATGAAAGGCTTCAAGGAATTCCTGCTCCGCGGCAACGTGGTGGACCTGGCCGTCGCCGTCGTCATCGGTGCGGCCATCACCAACGTCGTCAATGCGTTCGTCAAGGGCATCATCAACCCGCTCCTCGGGCTGATCGGCACCAAGGACCTGAACAGCTACGCGTCCTGCCTCCGGGGGCCGTGCTCGATGGACGCGAGTGGCAACGTGACCTCCGGCATCTTCATCCTGTGGGGCTCGGTGATCAGTGCCGTGATCAGTTTCATCATCATCGCCGCTGTTGTGTACTTCCTGATCGTCCTGCCGATGAACCACTACATGGAGAAGCGGAAGACGGTCGAGGAAGAGGTACTGAGCGCCGAGGTGAAGGAGGTCCAACTGCTCACCGAGATCCGCGACGCGCTGGTCAGCCGCTGAGGGCTGCGCTGCTACTTCTCGCCGTGGTGCGGGGGCCGCTGGTCGAGGTACCAGTCCAGCCCCCGCCCGCCCTGCGACTCACCCCAGCCGCGGTCGGTGTCGTCACTGGTCTGCTGCTCGAACGGGTCCTTGAAGACCAGTCGCGGCTTGGGCTTGTTCGTCTCGTCCTGCTCGGTCATTCGTCCACTCTAGAACCGACGGGCGCCCCCGCAGGGGCGCCCGAAGGACTGGTTGTGCGTCGATGGTCACGCGGCTTCGAAGCCCGCGTGGTCGGCGATCTTCTTCAGCTCGGCCAGCGCGTGCTTCTCGATCTGCCGGATCCGCTCGCGCGTCAGGCCGTGCTGCTTGCCGACCTCCGTCAGCGTCCGCTCGCGGCCGTCCTCCATGCCGTAGCGGCTGCGGATGATGGAGGCGGTGCGGTCGTCGAGGCGGCCGATCAGGCCGTCCAGCTCCTCGCGGCGAAGCATCACCAGCACTGCGTCCTCCGGCGAGACGGCTCCGGTGTCCTCCACCAGGTCTCCGAACTGGGTCTCGCCCTCGTCGTCGACCGCCATGTTCAGGCTGACCGGGTCACGGGCCCAGTCGAGTACGTCCTTGACCCGCTGCTCGGTGGTGTCCAGCTCGGCGGCGATCTCGGCGGGCTCGGGCTCGCGGCCCAGCTCCTTGGCCTTCTCGCGCTGCACCCGGCGGATCCGGCCGAGCTCCTCGACCAGGTGGACGGGCAGCCGGATGGTGCGGGACTGGTCGGCGATCGAGCGGGTGATCGCCTGGCGGATCCACCACGTCGCGTAGGTGGAGAACTTGAAGCCCTTGGAGTAGTCGAACTTCTCCACCGCACGGACCAGGCCGGCGTTGCCCTCCTGGATCAGGTCGAGCAGGGGGAGGCCGCTGCGCGGGTAGCGGCGGGCGACGGCGACCACCAGGCGCAGGTTGGAGCGGATGAAGACGTCCTTGGCGCGCTCGGCGTCGTCGGCTATCGCGCGGAGCTCCTCCGTGCTGGCGCCGTCGAGCTGCTCCTCCTCGTCCAGCAGGTGCTGGGCGAAGACTCCGGCCTCGATGCGCAGGGACAGCTCGACCTCCTCGGCGGCGTCGAGCAGGGGCGTCCTGGCGATCTCGTCGAGGTACATGCCGACCAGATCGCGGTCGGCTTCGAGGTTGGTCGGTCGGGCGGTGCGAGTCCGATCGGCCCTGTCGCGTACGACGGCACGGGTGGCCATGCTTGCTCCCTCACTGACGAGGCCGGGGGCGCTCCGTTCCGCCGCCTGGCACAACCGTGTGGGCCAGTTCCCGGCTCACACGTAACGATCCAACGCACAGAAATCGGACAACATTCCCAAGTGGCTCAGTTTTTCGTGAGCCATGCAGTATCCTGCCGATTTTCATCCGTCGATACACTCAGCGTGACGCAGCTCGCACACCCCGCATCCACCCGCCGCCACCGAACCGGTGCGGAGTCTTCGCGACACATCCGCACAACTGATGCCGAATCGCTATCGACGGACGGCCGACTGGTCTCCCGCCGTTGGGAAGGTGTCTGTCATGCACCAGTCCACCGATGGCTCCCCGTCGGTCGACCGGCCCCCGGCCGGCCGCCGCCGCTCTCCGGTTCAACGCCGGACACTGCTCCGTTGTGCCTGGATCGGGCTGACGGGTCTGCTGCTGTTCACGGTGCTGCTGGTTCTGGTGAGAACCGGCTGGTCGCCGCTGGACCGACTGGACCACGGCTGGGTGGCGGCGCTGCACCGGTACGCGCTGCGGCACCCGGTGTGGACGGCGGCCATGCAGACGCTGGCCGACATCGGCGCCCCGTGGACGATGCGCGCCCTGCTCGGCGCCGCCGCGCTGTGGCTGTGGTGCGTGCGCGCCCGGGTGCTGGCCGGCTGGGTGGTCGCGGTCGGCCTGCTGGGCTGGACGGTCAGCGGGGCGGGCCGGGCGCTGATCGGCCGGGCCCGGCCGCACTTCGCCGACCCGGTCGCGGTGGGCTCCGGCGCGGGCTTCCCGTCCGGGCACGCGATCGCCTCGGCGGTGGCCTGCGGGGCGCTGCTGGTCCTGCTCTGGCCGCGGGCGGACCGGGCGGTCCGGGCGGTGGCGGGCACCGGCGCGGCGCTCACCGTGCTGGGCGTCGGCTGGACCAGGCTCGCACTGGGCGTGCACTACCCCAGCGACGTGCTGGCCGGCTGGGCGGCGGCGGCCGCGGTGCTGGCCGGGGTGACGCTGGCGGTCGAACTCTGGCTGCCTGGCCGGCTCGGCCGGGACGTCCGCCGACTGCACTGGCGCCTGCGGCCCCGAGTGCAGCGAGTGCTGGCCCCGCCGCTGCCGGTCGAGGCGGACGGCGACCCGGGCCGTTCCTGACGGTTCGTGAGCAAGGTCACACTCCGCATCCGGGCCGTCCGGGGGAGGGAACGGACGTGGGCGGCATTCCGCATGTTTCCGGGCGGAAACGGCGCTCGGCAGACGACCCGCCACGGCCTCCGAACGCCCACCGCGACGGGCCGGATCGGCCCCCGAACGGCACCCGACTCCCCATCGGGTGCCGAATTACGGCAGACTTCTGCGGCTGGATGCACCCTGCAACCGGCAGATGGAGCCCGGCCGGACCGGAACTCCCGCACATTCCCACGCAACGCCGCACGGGCACCGATCGACGGGGGGTCCGATGACCACGCACACCGCGGACGGCCCGACCGACCCGTACGACCCGTACGCGCAGCAGAGCGGCCAGTACCCGCAGCAGGGTGGTCCGTACGTTCCGCAGGGCGGCCAGTACCCGCAGCAGGGTGGCCAGTACGCCCAGCAGCCGGGTGGTCACTACCCCCAGCAGGGCGGCCCGCAGCATCCTCAGCACGGCGGCCCGCAGCACCCTCAGCAGGCTGGCCAGTACCCCCGGCAGCGCGGGCCGTACGTTCCGCAGGATCCGCCGGCTGTTCCGCAGGATCCGCCGACCATGCAGTTCAGCCGGATCCCCGACCAGTTCGGCGAGTACGACCAAATCGGATACCCGCCGCCCCCGCCGCAGGCCCCGGTGCCGGTGCCTGCGCCGCGGGCGAGCGAGGAGCAGGAGCGAGAACAGGCGGCGGAGACGCCGGCGGCCAAGCCCGCCGCGTCCACCGGGCGCAATGGTCTGATCATGGCGCTGGGCTCGCTGGCGTCCCGTGCGCTGGGCTTCGTGCGCAGCGCGGTGATCGTGGCGGCGCTGACCATCGGCCCGGCCGGCGAGGCGTTCAACGTCGCGAACTCGCTGCCGAACATCGTCTACATGATGCTGATCGGCGGTGTGCTGGCCTCGGTGTTCGTGCCGGAGCTGGTGCACGCGATGCAGACCCACAAGGACGGCGGCAAGGCGTACACCGACCGGCTGCTGACCCTGTGCGGGACGATCCTGGTGGTGCTGACGCTCGGTGCGTGGCTGTTCGCCCCGCAGATCGTCGACCTCTATTCCACGTTCGACGGGGTGCAACGCGAGCTGGCGATCACCTTCGCCCGGTACTGCCTGCCGCAGATCTTCTTCTACGGCGTGTTCACCCTGCTCGGGCAGGTACTGAACGCCCGCGACCGGTTCGGCGCCATGATGTGGACGCCGGTGCTGAACAACGTGGTGGCGATCGGCGTGTTCGGCGGCTACCTGGCGATGGGGCACCACGCGTACGCGGCCGAGGAGGTGAGCAGCGGCGACGCGCTGCTGCTGGGTCTCGGCTCGACCATGGGCATCGTGGTACAGGCTGCCGCGCTGCTTCCTTCACTGCGCAAGGCCGGTTTCACCTACCGTCCGCGCTTCGACTGGCGCGGTGCGGGCCTCACCCGGCCACTGCGCGCGGCGGGCTGGGCGCTGGCCCTGGTGGCGGCCACCCAGCTGTCCTTCGCGGTGATCAGCAGCCTGGGCACCGGTGCGGGCAAGGCGGCGCATGACGCGGGCATCCTGGGCGGCCGCGGCATCTTCGCCTACAACAACGCCTACGCGCTGTTCGTGGTCCCGCAGGGCGTGATCACGGTGTCGCTGGTGACGGCGCTGCTGCCGAGCATGGCGCGGTCCGCGACGGCGGGCGACTACCGGAAGATCGGCGAGGACCTGTCGGCGGTGCTGCGCTCCTCGGCGGCGATGGTGGTGACCGCCGCCGTGCTGTTCTTCGCGCTGGGTTCGCAGATCGCGATGGCCGCGTACGGCTACGGCTCGGGGCCGACCGTGCATGACGACGCCATGGTGGTGGGCCAACTGCTGATGGCCTTCGCGATCGGACTGCCCGCGTTCTGCGCCCAGTACGGCCTGGCCCGCGGCTTCTACGCGATGGGCGACGCCAAGACTCCGTTCTGGCTGACCCTGATCTCCACCGGCACCAACGCCGCGCTGTGCTGGGTGGCGTACGAGGTGTTGCCGCTGCAGGACAAGGTGATCGGCATGGCGGTGGCGCACACCGCGGCCGCCATCCTGTCGGTGCTGGTGACCGGCGTCGCGCTGGGCCGCCGCCTGGCGAAGGGCGCTCCCCCGGCCGCCGCGCCCGCCCCGGAATCGAACGGGGATCTGGACTCGACGATGGTGCTGCGCACCGACGCCTTCTCGCCGGGGGCGAACGCCACCATGGATCTGGGTGTGCGGCGCGGTGGTCGGCGCGGCAGTGGGCTGGAGGGCTTCCGGCTGGTGACCCTGCACGTGGGCCTGATCGTGGCGTGCCTGCCGGGTGCGTTCGCGGCGCACTGGCTGGCGGGGCGGTTCGGCGAGAACCTGTTCGGCAGCCTGGTGGGGCTGGCGGCGGGCTCACTCGCGGTGCTGGTGTCGCTGTTCGTACTGGCCCGTCCGCTGGGCGTGGGCGCGTCGGTGGCGCCGTTCGCCCGCAAGCTGCGGATCCCGTACCCGACGCCGGCCCCGGCCGCCGGGGGCAAGCACCGCCGCTAGGGTCCGCCGTCGGTGCCGGGCGGTGTCCGGTGCGTGCTCTCGGCGGGCCAGGTGGAAGGCCTCGCCCGGAGACGCCTCCGGCCGAACGCCGGGCGCGCGCGGTGGGGCGGGCGGGATCTCGGAGACAGGCCCTGGCCGGGGACACCGCCTCGCGGCGTCAGGCGGGGGCGTCCTCGGCGGCCTCGAGCCAGCCGAGGCCGGCGACCTGGATGCCGGCCTGGAAGCGGCTGCGGGCGTCCATCCGGACCATCAGGTCGGCCATCATGCGGCGGACAGTGCGGAGGGAGACGCCCAGGCGTTGGCCGGCGCGTTCGTCGGTGAGGCCGTCGGCGAGCAGGCGCAGCAGTTCGCGTTCCTGGCCGGTGAGGCCGTGCGGGTCGCGCTGGGTGGATTCGCCGAGCGGGCGGGCGTGGTCCCAGACCTGGTCGAACAGGGCGCGCAGGGCGGCGACCACGCCGGGGCTCTGGAGTAATACGGCGCCCTTGCGGGGGTCCTCGGGGTCGATCGGGACGATGGCGGTGGCGTTGTCGACCAGGATCATGCGCAGCGGCAGGGTGGGTGCGGTGCGGACGGCGCCGCCGAGGCCGTGCAGCCAGCGGGCGTACTGGACGGTGGCGGGGTCGTTGCGGACGCTGTCCTGGTAAACCGTTCTCATCCGTACGCCGCGTTCCAGGGTCTCCTGGTCAAGGGCGCGGCTGGCCTCCATCACCTGGGCGGGCTGCGGGCCGCCGGGGGCGAAGGAGAGCACTTCGGCGGTGGCGTCGGAGGCGAGCTGGATCAGCCGGTCGCGGACCTGGTCGAGGCTGAAGAGCATTTCGACGCCGCGTTGTTCGCCGGGCGAGTGCAGGTGGGCGTACTCGGCGATCAGGCCGGCCATCGCGGCGCGGCTGCGTTCCATTTCGCGGTGGCGGCGGGCTGCCTCGGCCTCCTGGTGGGCGAGCAGGGCGGCCAGGCCGCGTTCCGGGTTGACGGCGCGCCAGCGGGTTCCGCAGCTGGTGGGGCGGGTGAGGGCGAGGTCGGCGAGGCGGTCGAGAGCGGCGCAGACCTCGGTCTCGGTGCTGTCCAGGTGGGTGGCGAGGCCGCCGGTGTCGAGGTCGGGGTGCAGCAGCATTGCCCGGTAGACGGCTTCGCCGAACGCGTCGAGCCCGATCGGGCCGCCGGCGGTCAACGTTCGGTCTTCCGTATGTCCTGTCCGGTGCCGGTGCGCGTCGCTCTTTTCATCTCGGCCTCCATGCGCCGGTTCGCGGCGCTGCCCCCGGGTAGCGTCCTGATCGGGCGTCAGGTTATTGCCACCCGAGTCAGGTCTGGAACTGACTTGCGGAGATTCTGGCGGACGGGTGGGCAACCCGTGAAGGGTGCCGGGCAACTGTCATTTTCTTGCCAGGCGGATATCTGTCACCCGTGACGCCCTCCGGCGGGGGCTCGGGTCCGTCACGCTGGGGGGGTGTACGCGATCCGCCTGGAGCTGATCCCGCCGCGGCCCGTCCCGGGCGGTCCGGCGATGGAGGCCGATCCGGTCCGGCTGGCCCTGCTGCGGCTGCCGCTGATCGGGGCCCGGGTCTGCCATGCCCGGGTGCTGACCGGACCGGACGGGTTGGCGGCGGTGTGTTTCCTGACCGCCGGGTCGTTGCTGGCCGCGGAGCGGGCGTTGCAGGTGGGCGCGGGTGCGCTGACGGAGCCGGGCGGGCCGTTGCCGGGCTGGGCGGTGGTGCGCTGCGAGGCGGATCCGTGGATCGCGCTCGGCATGTTGCAGGCCCGAGCACGGAGTTGACCTCTCGGCGGGAAGCTGGCCGTTCGGTGTCACGGCACTCTGGTGCCAGCTCCGGGTGCTGACGCGGGGGTGCCGTCCGGGCCACTCTTGGTGATGTCGGCAGGACGGCGGTGCGAGACCGCGGGAGCAGCCCCCGGCGGGGCCGCGGATCGCACCGGAGACCTGACGGCGGTTCACCACACATGCCCCGGCGGCAGCCCGGGGATCGGCCGAACGCGAGAGGATCGGGCACTCCCATGACGCTGAACATCCGTTTTGTCACGATTGCCGCTCTGGGTGCGATGGTGGTCGGCGGCATCGCCACCGCCGCGGAGTTGGCCGGGCCGAGCCGGCCGGGAGCGGTGGTCACGGCGGACGGCACCGTCGCGGGCGGTCCGCAGCCGCCGACCGACGCGGGTGCGCAGGTGATCGTGGTCGGGCCGACGCCCACCCCGGCGCCGTCCGGCAGCCCGACCTCGACCGAGCCGCCGCACAACGACACCTGGGGCTGGGGCTGATCGGGCCGGGCGGCAGAGCCGGGGAGGCGTCCGGATGACCACCGCACTGGAACGCCCGCTGGTGCAGCGGGCCGTGCCCCACCAGTTCCCGCTCGCCGCGGCAGCGGCGGCGAGCCCGACCAGGGTGCTGCTGGCCGACCGGCACCACCTGTTCCGTTCGGGGCTGGGGGCGCTGCTGGACCGGGAGGAGGACCTCGCGGTGGTCGCCGAGACGGTCGGCGGGGAGGAGGCCGCGGCGGCGGCGTCCGGGGTGCGCCCGGCGGTCGCGGTGCTCGGCGTGGACGAGGAGCAGCCGGATCCGACGGCCGCCGCGCGGCGCCTGCAGCATGCCGCGCCGGGCACCGCGGTGCTGCTGCTGGTGCCGGCCCTGCCGCGGACGGCGCAGGCGCGGCGGGCGCTGGTGGAGGGCGCGGCGGGGGTGCTGCTGAAGGACGTGCAGGCGCCGGCGCTGATCGCGGCGGTGCGTGAACTGGCCCGCGGCGGGCGGGTGTACGACCCGCGGCTGGTGCTGGAGGTGGTGCGGACCACCGGGCAGCCGGGTCCGCTCAGCCGCCGGGAGCTCGCGGTACTGGGCGAGATCGCCGAGGGCAGCACGGTGCAGGAGGCCGCGGCGGCGCTGTCGCTGTCGCCGGGGACGGTGCGCAACTACGTGTCGGCGGCGATCGCCAAGACCGGGGCGCGCAACCGGTGCGACGCGATCCGGATCGCCCGCGAGTGCGGCTGGTTGTAACACCCCATGAATGGCCCCGCCGACGACCCGTCAGATTCCCGCTGACGGGTCGCAGGCGTGCGTGCGTACAGGCCTGTGTCAGAAGTTCCCGCCGAGGCCCTCCCCGGCCCGGGCGGCGGAGACCACGTCGGCGAAGCCGTGCGCGGTGCGCGGCAGGTCGGCGGGGCGGCTGCCGATCAGGAACTCGCCGACGGAGGATTCGGCGGCCCAGTCCAGGCCGAGGGCGCGGGCGGCGGCGTCGGTGTCGCCGGAGCCGAGGCCGCAGGGGGCCAGGCCCATGGCGGTGGCCACCAGGTAGAGGGTCTGGTAGAGCACGCCGACGTGCTTGAGGGTCAGTGCGTAGGCGATCTGGCTGTACTTCCACGACAGCCGGCCGAACCGGCTGGTGACGGTGAGCAGTACCTGCGGTTCGACGATGCAGGCGGTGGCCCGCCAGGCGGCGGTGACGAGTTCGCTGAACGCGGCCTTCTCGCCGGGGTCCTGGAACGGGCGCGGGCGCAGCCGGTGCGCGGCGGCGTCGTAGCGGTAGACGCCGGGTTCCAGGCCGACGCACTGGACCACCGAGAGGTAGATCTCGAGTTCGCCGGTGGCGCCGCCGGCCGGGTAGGGGCGGTCGACGCCGTCGTAGCCGTGCGGGTCGGCGGGGTCGCCGGGGATGATGCGGCGGACCCGGGCCACCCGGTAGAGCAGTTCGGCGAGTTGGTCGAGTGTCACCGGGGTCTCGGCGTAGGCGCGGACCGAGCGGCGGCCCTCCAGGACCTCGCTGAGGGCGGGGTCGCGGGCGACCACGGTGTCCCAGTCGGGGATCGGCAGCTCGATGCCGGTGCCCTCCTCGCGGGTGCCGGGGCCGGAGACGACGGGCAGTCGCGTGACGTCCTGGTGGGCGAAGACGCCGCCGGACGGGTAGTCGTGCCGGCCGGGGCGGCTGCGGGCGTGGAACAGCAGGTCGTGGAAGTCCCAGAGCGGGGCTTCGGCGCCCTGTCCGGCGTCCAGGAAGCCGCCGCCGGCCAGCAGTCCGGCGAGTGCCTCGCCCTCGCCGGCGGACATTCCGGCGAGCAGTGCGGCGTCCTCGGCGGTGCGGGAGGTGCTGAGTGCGGTGACGAAGGCGCCGGCGGCGGCCCGGTGCAGGACCAGCCGGAACGGTGCCATCGGCGATTCGAGGACGCAGGATTCGCCGTGGCCGTCCGGCAGCCGGCGCAGGTAGGCGAACCGGGAGAGCACCAACTGTCCGCTGGGGCGGGCGAATCCGGGCAGGTCGGCGGAGCGGGCGATGGGTACCGCGGTGGCCAGCGGGTCGCCGAGCGGGTCGGTGACGGTGGTGTTGACCAGGTACGGGAAGCGTTCGAGCAGTTTGAGCAGGCGGACCTGGTCGAGGGCGAGTTCGTCCAGGTCGGCGTCGGTGCGGGTGAGTTCGGCGAGTGCGGCGACGGTGCGCTCGCCGAGGGCGTGGATGCGCTGGCGGCCCCACGGGTGGGTGAGTTCGACGTCGGCTCCCCGGGCGGTGACGTCGACCTCGGGGCGCAGCCGGAGCAGGCGGCGCAGCGGGCGGTGGTCCCCGGTGGTGGGGGCGGGTGGCAGGTGTTCGATGACGGTCATGGGTACCTCCCCGGATGGGCGGGGCAGCCGGGCCCGGCTGCCCCGCGCTTCGGTCAGATGAAGATCGGGATCGGGTTGAGCGCGCTCTCCGGGGTCGGGGTGTCCAGCCAGCCGAGCCGGACGGGGACGTCGTAGAGCCGGCCCGGCGCGAAGCGGGCCCAGAAGTGCCGCATGCCGGGGACGATCACCCGGGCGACGGGCAGGCCGACGTCGGGGCGGGTCTGGTCGGCGACCAGGAACTCCATGCCGTGGTCCTCGACGATGCGCTGGACGAGCGCCAGGTCGTCGGCGAGGTCGGCGCCGGCCAGCGGGAGCCAGCTGGCGGGGGTGGAGCGCGGGGCGTTCGGGTCGGGCAGCAGGTAGGGCTGGTTGGCGACGGTGGCGGTGGTCCACCAGGCCTTCTGGTCGCGGTCGGCGCCCGCGTAGCTGACCCGGCCGTGCTCGTCGCCGGCGACGGGGCCGAGGAACTGGTTCATTTCGGTGAGCGCGCGGGTGAGCGCGATGTGCGGGTCGAGGTGCGCGCCGAACGCGATCAGCACGTCCTCGTTGTGGCCCGAGCCCGGCTTCGCGTCGAGCCGGCGGGAGAACGCGCCGACCACGGGGATGCCGAAGTCGGCGGTCAGGTCGAGGGCCCAGATCTCCCGGCGCAGTCCGCGGTAGACCTCGCGCAGCTGGTCGATGTACGGGTCGCCGAAGGCGTCCAGGTCGATGCCGGGGCGCTGCACGCGGTTGTACCACCACAGGGCCACCGCATCGCGTTCGACGAGTTCCAGGAAGCCCTGCAGCGCGGCGTCCTCGAAGGAGGTGCCGGCGGCGCAGCCGTTGGAGTCGCCGGCGGCGTAGAACCGGCCGCTGTGCCGGTAGCCGTAGTACATCGCCTGGGTGGGCAGCCAGCGGTGGCGCTGCTCGGTCAGCGACCAGGCCGGGGACCATTCGATCGGGTCGTCGGTGCGGAACGGCTCGGGGACGATGTGGAACGCCGACTGCTTGGCGTTCCACTGCTCGCGTTCGGCGTACTGCTTCGCCGAGTACAGCAGGGTCCGTTCGGGGTGGATCGCGGCGTCGCCGAGTTCGGCGAAGGTGGCGAGGCGGCGGGCCTCGTCGCCCTGGAAGACGCCGGAGAAGCGCTCCATGGCCTCGCCGAGCGCGGACGCCCGGGCCTGCGCGTCGGTGCGGCCCTTGCCGCAGCTGTTCGAACGCAGGCCGCTGCGCAGCTGCCGGAGACTTCCGGCCTGCCGGGACAGGTTCTGCCCGGACATGTACACCCGCAGGCCGGTGGGGGTGTGGGCGGCGGGGACCAGGGTGGTGACCACGCCGGTGATCGGGCTGAGCTGGGGGCGGTACTTGTCCAGCATGTCCTCGGGCGAGGCGGAGCGGTGCCCGCCGTCCGCGGTGAACGCCTTCGGGCGGGGCTCGAAGCGGACGGGCTCCAGCTGGCGTCGGGTCACGGTCGCGTCGTCGCCGCAGGCGGTGCACTGCGGGCGGCGGACCAGGGTGTGCTTCTCGCTCTCCAGCAGCACGGTGTCCACGGTGGTGACGGCGGCCTGCGCGGGGCGGGCGCCGGCCAGCCACTTGGTGGTCTCCAGGGCGGCGAGCTGGGTGCCGAGGGCCAGGGTGGCGGGCAGGTGGGCGCCGGCGGTGGAGATCGGCTCGTCCTGGCCGAGGCGGTGCTGGAGGTAGCTGAGCGACTGCCGGTTGGCGGACAGCCGGTGCGCCAGGCACTCCCAGCAGCCCGAACCGTCCGTACCCTCGCTGCCCGGCACGTCCGGGGTGAACACCGGGCCGACCCAGACGATCGAGCCGACCGGGCGGGCCAGCAGCCAGGGGCGGCCGTCGGCGAGCGCCTGCCGGTTGCGCTCGGCGAGGCCGGGGTGCAGGTAGTCCTCGGTGAGGGCGACGGTGAACTCGGCGTCCTGGTCGACCGTCACGCCGGCGGCGGTCAGTGCGGCCAGGTACGGCGCGGTGTCCACGTCGCCGTGCACCTCGATGCGGACCCGGGCGCTGCGCAGCGCGGCCATCGCGGTGTCGCCGTCCTGCCCGGCCATTTCGAAGAAGGCCGCGCCGGGGCGGTCGGTGTCCGGGTCGGCGGCGGTGAGCCAGCCGCCGGCCAGCAGTTTGCCGACGCCCGCGTCGACCTTGTCGGCGGGGACGACGCCGTCGAGGGCGGCGCCGACCTGTTCGGCGGTGCGGGTGCCGTCCAGCAGCGGGGCGAGGGCCTGGGCGAGCCTGCCGTCGACCACCGAGACGCCGCGCTCGGAGACCAGGTAGACGGCCTCGCCGTCGACCACGTACGGGGTGAACTGGCGCTTGAATCCGATGAGTTCGGACATGACGGGTACTCCTCGAAGCGGTGGCGCGGTCAGCGCAGGGTGGCGAGCGGGGCGGCGGAGGTGTCGTGCACGCGAAGGAGCAGCAGGCCGACGGCGACGGTGCCGTCCAGCGCGCCGAGGTTGACGGTGTCGTCGATGGCCCGGTCGGGGAACCAGGTGCCGTGCACGCGGTGCCGGGTGATCAGTTCGCGGGCCATCAGGGCGGCGGCTTCCCGGCCGTCGTAGAACGGGCCGGGCAGCAGCGCCTCGGCGCCTTCCGGCAGGGTGTGGATCAGGCCGGCCTCGGCGGCGGTGAGCGCCTCGGTGGCGGCGGACAGCAGGGCCCGGCCGGAGCGCGCGGCCAGTTCGGGGCCGGTGACGGGCGGGGCGAGCGCGGCCAGGTCGGCGCCGTCCACGGCGTCCGCGCCGAGCGAGACGGCGGCGTCCAGGCAGGCCAGGCGGCCGGCCCGGGTGCCGGTGGCGAAGCGGTGCTCGCGCAGCCGGGCCCGGACGGTCTCGGGGTCGGCGAGCAGCGCGGGGGCCTCGGCGACGGTGCGGGCGAGTGCGGCGGCGATCGAGTCGGTGCCGCCGGGGACCAGCTCCCGGAAGTCGAACGCCGCTGCCTCGTCGTCGAGTTGGCCGGTCGCCCGGGTGGCCAGCGCGCGGATCGCCCGGTCGGTGTCGGGGTGGCCGCTGCCTGCGGCGCGGCGCAGCCGGAGCAGGTTGAGCAGCAGGCCGGCGGTACCGAGCGAGGCGTCGGCGGGCGCGGCCGTCCGCGGGCGGCCGGGCCGGTCGGAGACGGACTCGGCGACGCCGAGCGCGCCGGGGACCAGGGCCTGCGCGGCGGCCAGGAACTCGCCTTCGCCGAGCAGCAGTCCGCCGCGGGCCAGGCCGTGGATGATCGCGCCGGGTCCGGCGAAGCCGCCGGGGACGGGCGCGCCGGACGCCAGCCGGGGGTCGGAGGCGAAGACGAAGGCCCGCGGCTCCTCGATGTCGATCACCGCGGCGGCCTCGGACAGCAGGCCGTGCGCGGCCCGGTGGAAGCGCGGTTCGCCGGTGGCGGACCAGAGTTCGGCGAACAGCAGGGCGATGCCGAGGGTGCCGGACACCAGGTCGGGGCCGAGTGCCTCGATCTGCCGCAGGCCGGTTCCCGGGTACCAGCTCTGGCCGAGCCAGCCGGTGGACCGCCGGTCGGCGAGGATCCGGTCGCCGAGCGCGGTGGCCTGCGCCAGCAGTTCGCCCGGGGTGGGCGGTTCGGCGGCGAGGGCCTGTCCGGCCGATCTTGCCGGATCGGCGTGCGGCGTCGGGCGGGCGGGCTTGACGGGGGTCTGTTCGGTGCCGGCCCGGGCGGCGTCCACGCAGCCGGACAGGATGGCGACGTGTGCGTCCAGGTCGAAGCCGTCGAGTTCGGCGATCCGCTGCTGGAGGCGCTTCCAGCCGGTGGACCGGAAGTGTCCGGGGATCTCCCGGCCGTCGGCGGTGAACACCGAGGAGGAGGTGGTCAGCGAGCGGAAGAACGGGATGTCGAAGGAACGGAAGGAGTCGAGTTCGGCGAGCACCACCTCCAGCAGGTCGCCGCGGGCGGCCTTCCCGGCCCGGGCGGCGACGGCCCCGCGCAGCGCGCCGGCGATCACGGTCTCCCGGGTCGCGCCGTCGTCCAGCGCGAGCGGGCTGGTGGAGGCCCGGAGGATCTTGTACCCGTCCCAGGTGTGCCGCCAGATGTAGCGCACCCAGACCCCCCGGAATCCGCTCAACGGCCCCTCGGGGTCGGCGAGTTCGTCGCGCAGGCGGTGCAGGACGGCGTGCATCTCGCGGTAGCCGTCGACCACCTCGTCGGTGTACTGCCACGGGTCGGCGGGCCGCCCGTCGTGCACCGGGCGGTACGGGGGCAGCGGCAGGACGGGCACGCCGGGGGCGCTCTCCTGGCTGCCGACCCGGGACAGGCAGCCGATGTCGACGGCGTCGGTGTGGCCGGGGGGCGTCCAGGACAGGAAGGCCATCGAGGTGCGCACCACGGTGGTCTCCAACTCGTCCAGCAGGCTGTGCTGGGCGGCCGACAGCGCCGGCGGGTCCTGCACCCGCGGGTACAGCAGGCACTCCAGGTCGACCAGGACCGGGTGCTCGCCGTCGGCGAGCAGGTTGTCCGCCCACAGGTCGCGGCCCTCCATCAGCTGGACCAGGCGGATCGTCATGCCGAGCCGGCGGTAGAACCGGGCGAAGCCCTCCCGGTCGGCGCACGGGCTGGCCGGGACCAGCTGCTCCCAGCCGTAGTCGCCGGAGCAGTCGGTGCTCAGCGAGGCTCCGTGGCCGTCGTCGCCGCGGTCCGAGCGGAGCACCACGGTGCGCAGCGGAAGGTCCAGCGACAGTTCGGAGTTGAGGCGCTCGACCAGGCCGAGGAAGGCGGTGGCGTGCCGCATGTCCTTGGGCTTGTAGACCACGCCGGCGCCGTGCTCGAAGTGCAGCAGCGCCACCGAGCGGCCCTGGGCGTGCCGGTCGCCGGCGTCGCCGCGGACGGCGGTCACGGCGCCCGGGTCGGTGCCGTGCCACATCCTCTCGACGAGTTCCTCGCGGTCGGCGGCGAGCCGGGCGAACAGCTCGGTGTACATCTCCTGCCACTGCCGGCAGACCGTGCCCACCAGGTGGGCGAGGGCGGGCAGCCGTTCCAGGCGGGCCAGCCAGCCGGTGGCGGAGGCGTCGAGGCCGCCCTCGGTGTCCCAGTCGGTGGCGCGCGGGCGGCCGGTGGCGAGCTGCAACTCGTGGCAGAACGTCAGGTGGCAGGCTTCGGTGAGCCGCCGGGTCAGGGTCTTCGCCAGGTCGGCGCGGGCCGCGCCGGTGACCGGGACGCCGAGGATGCCGCCGGGGCCGGTGGGCAGCAGGGCGTCGGCGGCGGCGGCGAAACCGGCGGTCAACGCGCCCGGGGCGGTGGCGGGTTGGGCAGGCTGGGCGCGGAGGAAGGCGCCCAGCGCGTGCGCCCAGGAGGGCAGCTTCTCCGGGTCGGCGAGGCGGACCCGGCGCAGGCCCTCGCCGAGCGGGCGGCCGGTCTCGGCGAGGTGTTCCAGCAGCACGCCGGCGGAGCGCCGGTCGCCGGCCGCGCGGCTCAGCCAGGTCTCGACGGCGGCGGCGCGGCTGCGGCGGTCCTCGGCCGGGTCGGGGGTGAACAGCGCCTGCCCGTCGTCGCGGGCGGCGGCGCGTTCGTCGAAACTCGCGGCGGCGGCGATCACCTCCCTCAACCGGGCGTCGGCGCCGGGGAGTTCGGGCAGCAGGGCGGCAACGGGGGTGTCGGGGCCCGGACTTCCGGCGGTGCGGAGCCAGGTCTGCAGTTCGAGCGACATCTCACATCTCCTGGAAACGGGCGAGGCGGGTGAACAGCGGGTCGGTGCCGAGCAGTTCGCGGTAGGTGCCCTCGGCGGACACCCGGCCCCCGTCCAGCACGTAGATCCGGTCGGCGGTGCGGATGGTGCTCAGTCGGTGGGCGATCACCAGGCGGGTGCGGTCGAGTCCGGCGACGGCGTCGGCGACCCGCCGCTGGGTGGTGTTGTCGAGGGCCGAGGTGGCCTCGTCGAGCAGCAGCACGGCGGGGTCGCGGACCAGGGCGCGGGCCAGCAGCAGGCGCTGCACCTGGCCGCCGGAGAAGCCCTGCGCGTCCTCGCCGACGCGGGTGCCCAGGCCCATCGGCAGGGCCCGCAACTCCTCGGCGATGCCCGCCAGTTCGGCGGCCTGCCAGATCCGGTCCCGGTCGATGTCGGGGTCGGCGCCGGCCAGGTTGTCCAGCAGCGAGCCGCGCAGCATCCGGCCGTGCTGGAGCACCGAGCCGAGCTGCTGGCGCACCAACCGGGCGTCCAGCGTGGCGAGTTCGCGGCCGTCGTAGCGGACCGCCCCGGACTCGGGCTGCTCGAAGCCGAGCAGCAGCCGGATCAGGGTGGACTTGCCCGCCCCGGACGGGCCGACCACGGCGACGAACTCGCCCGGCTCGGCCCGCAGCGACACCCCGTCGAGGGCCGGCGCGGCATGGCCCGGGTAGCGGAACGTGACGTCGTCCAGGGCGAGTTGCCCCTTCAGGCGGCCCGGGTCGGCGAGCCGGCCGGACCGGTCGGCGGCCGCGCCGGCCGGCTCGGCGAGGATCGGCCGCAGCCGCTCCAGCACCGGGGCGATGCCGTACGCGCTGGTCGCCGCGTGGGTGACCTGGCCGAGCGCCAGCGCGACCTGGCCGATCGCCACACCCGACGCCATCAGGTGCCCGGCCGTGGCGCCCGGGCCGAACGTCGCTCCCGCCAGCAGCACGGCCAGCAGCAGCGGTTGCAGGGCGGTGGTCAGCGCGCCGGCCACCGCGTCGGAGCGCATCGCGGCGGCGTCGGCGCGCTTCTGCCCGGCGAACGGGGCCGCCCAGCGGGCGAACGCCTGGATCTCCCGGCCCGCGGTCTGGATCTTGTCGATGCCCAACAGCAGCCCGTACAGCACCCCTTGGAGCTGCCCGTGGGCCGCGAACACCTGCGCCTCGTGCTCCTGGCGGTGACGGCCGAGCAGCAGCAGCCCGGCCGTCACCGCCAGTACGGCGAGCAGCAGCAGCCCGCCGAGCCGCCAGTCCACCAGCAGCAGCACCGTCAGGCCGGTGACGGCGAACACCGCGCCCAGCACGGCGCCCACCAGCCCCTCCGAGAGCACCTGCCGGGCCTGCGCCACCGCGTTCGCCCGGTGCACCAGATCACCCGTGGTGAAGTCGCGGAAGAACCGCGCGTCCTGGGCCAGCAGCCGGTCCCAGACGGCGGGTTCGAGCGCGTTCTGCACCCGGCTGGTGAGCCGGACGGCCGCGGTGTTGCGGACCAGCGTGAGCAGCCAGGACGCCACCACCGCGGAGCCCAGCAGCACGGCCAGCCAGCGCACCGGGTGCCGATCGGCCAGCAGCAGGCCGGGCAGCAGCACTCCGGTGGACAGCGGGACGAGCAGGCCGAGCAGCGCCGACACCAGCCCCGCCACGCCCAACGCCGCCACGTCCCGGCGGGCACCGGGCACGGCGAGCACGAAGCGCAGCAGGACTGCCGGGGTCGGGCGCCCCGGTGGCAGCGGCGGGTACAGCAGCAGCGCCTGGCGGCTCAACTCCGGACGCTTCCCGGGGCGTTCGGAGGCCGGGTCGAGACGGCGGTGCCGTCCGGCCCGGGGAATCAGGGCGATCGGCCGGCCGTCCTCGGCGGCGAACGCCACCATCGGACCGGCCGTGCCGCGTTCGTCCCCGCCGTCCAGCGTGACGGGACGCCAGCGCACCCCGGCCCGGCGCAGCAGCGCGGTGACCGGATCGGCGGCGTCCCGCACGGCGGCGGGGATCTCCTCGGGAACGTCCACCCCCAGCGCCCGCAGCACGTCCCGCGCCTGGTCCGCGCGGTGGCGCGGCGCGAACGGCGAACTCTCGCCGCGGCGCGGGACGGTGTGCGGACGGGTGGTGGCGGCGGTTCCCAGTGCGGCCAACGCGTCCGCGAGTGCGGTCCGGTTGGCGGCCGCGGTGGCGTCGGCCCGGGTCGCCGGGTCGCGCTCGGTGTCCGCCGCGGCGGTCTGTGTCCCGCCCCGGGGGGCGGCGGTGGCGGTGCTCATGCCTGCTCCTCCGTTCGGGCGGGGCGGTTCTCGGTGATGTCGGTGGTCTCGGCGATCTCGGCGATCTCGGCGGTGTCGGTGGTGTCGGTGGGCTCGGCGATCTCGGCGGTGTCGGCGGTGTCGGCGGTGTCGTTCGCTTCGGCCTCGCGCAGCAACTCCCGGTACGGGCCGTCCTGTTCGGCGAGTTCTGCGGGCGGCCCCTGCTGGACGATGCGGCCCCCGGCGAGCACCACGACGCGGTCGGCGGCCTGGATGGTGCTGATCCGGTGGGCCAGCAGCAGGCAGCTGACGCCGCGCCGGCGCAGGTGCTCGTTGACGGCTGCCTCGGTGTGCGCGTCGAGCGCGCTGGTCGCCTCGTCGAGCACCAGCAGGGCCGGGTCGAGGGCCAACGCGCGGGCCAGTTCCAGGCGTTGGCGTTCGCCGCCGGACCAGTTGCGGGCGTCCTCGTCGATCGGGGCGTCCAGTCCGCCGCGACGGCGGACCAGGTCGGCGGCCTCGGCGTCGGCGAGGGCCCGGTGCAGGGCGTCCTCGTCGGCGGCCGGGTCCCAGAGCGTCAGGTTCTCCCGGACGGTGCCTTCGAAGAGCCTCAACTGCTGTTCCACGTAGGCGATCTGGCCGGTGACGACGCCCCGGTGCCAGTCGTCGCGGGGGCGCCCGTCGAGCAGCACCGCGCCCTTCCAGGGGCGCAGTACGCCCGCCGCCAGCCGGGCCAGCGTGGACTTGCCACTTCCGGAGGCGCCGACCACGGCGACCCACTCGCCGGGGGTGATCCGCAGCGAGATGCCGGAGAGTGCGGGCGGCCGGTTCGGGTCGTAGCCGAACTCCAGGTCGCACAGCTCGAGTTCGCCGCGCAGCCGGACGGGTTCGGCGGGGCTGTCGAGCACCGGCGCGAGGTACGGGTCGACCTCGCTGGTCGAGATGTCCTCCAGCAGTGCGTTCTGCGCCCTGGCGATGGTGAACTCGGCTCCGGTGCCGACCAGTTGGGAGACCGGCAGGAGGAAGCCGTTGAGCAGCAGCAGGAACGCCAGCAGGGTGCCGAAGGAGAGCGAGCCGGCCAGCAGCAGCACCGTGCCGGCGACGAGTGTGACGGCGGCGGCGGCCGAGTTGAGCGCGCCGGGCAGTGAGAGCGGCACCAGGACGGCGTCGGAGACCCGCTGGCCGGTGTGCGCGGCGCGGGCCTGCCAGCCCGCCCAGGAGCGGAACAGCGCGTCCTCGGCACCCTCCGCCTTGACCGTCTCGATCGCCGACACCCCGGCGAACGCCACCCCGTCGCGCTTGTGGTTCTCGCCGTGCAGCTGGTGGATCAGGCCGCCGCGCCGCCGGTCGGCGGAGCGCAGCGCGAGGGTGTCCAGCACCGCGACGGCGACCGGGATCGCGGCGAGTCTCGGGGCCAGCCAGATCAGTGCCGTCAGGTGCACGGCGGCGGAGGCCAGCGAGGACGCGGCGCCGGCGAGCCGGTAGGACAGCAGGTTCGCCAGGCCGTCGTTGAGCTGCACCCGGGTGACCAGTCCGCCGAGCTGCCGCCGGTGGAAGAACGCGCCGGGCAGCCGCAGCATCCGCCACAGGAAGGCGGCGGACGAGCTGGCGGCCATCGCCTCCAGCACCCGGTTGACCATCGCCGAGCGCAGCCAGTTCCCGGCCAGCACCAGCCCCGCGACGGACAGGCCGGCCGCGGTCAGCGGCACCGCCCAGCCGTCCGCGCCGCCGTTGACCACGGCGGCCAGGTAGGTGCGCAGCAGGAACGCGCCGCCCACGCCCGGCACCGTCGTCACCATGCCGACCAGCACCGCGACCAGCAGCGGCCAGGCGTACGGCCGCATGCGGGCGGCGAGGGCGCGCAGCAGCGGGAAGCGGCGCCCGCCGGGTTCGAAGTCCGGGCCGGGTTCGAAGCCGACGGCGATGCCCGCGAAGGTGGCCCAGAACTCCGCCGGGGTGGCCGAGTAGGAGCCCAGCGACGGGTCGTTGACGTGCACCCGGCCGCGCTTGATGCCCTCGAACACCGCGTAGTGCGGGCCGGTCATCAGCACCATCGACGGCACCGGCACCGCACCCAGCCCCGCCAGCCGGTCGTCCCCGCGCACCACCCGGCGCCCCCGGGTCGTCAGCCCGTACCGTCCGGCGGCGCGCGCCACCGATGCCGCGCTCACCCCGTCCCGGCTGACCCCGCAGGCGCGCGACGCCTCGTGCAGCGTCACCCGTCGCCCGAACGCGCCCAGCACCACTGCCAGGCATGCGGGGCCGCAGTCCTGTTCCTCCATCTGCGGGACCACGGGCGTGCGAATGTGCTTGCGCCGCTTGGCGGTTGACGTCCGACCGGGCTTCGGTGCGGGCGCGGGGCCGCTGGTGGTCTCGCGTTCCGCCGCCGCGGGCGGCTCCACGGTCCTGACCGCGGTGGGCTTCACCGGGTGGCCTCCTTCCCGAACACGGCCTGGTACGGGTGGCGGCTGCCGAGGTCGACCCGGGCGTCCACGGCCAGCGGGCCGGCCAGCGGGATGTCCTGGGGCAGGCGGGCGTACGCCACCCAGACGGGGGCGGAGCCGGTGGGCAGTCCGGGGACGGCGACGGGCAGGGTGCCGTCGAGGGTGTCGGCGCGGACGGGCAGCGGGTCGATCCGGTCGACGACCGCCCGCACCGCTCCCCCGCCGGGCACCGGCACCAGGACGGGCCGGCCGGGGGTGAGCTTCGCGGCGCCCTTCGGGTTGTCGAACACCAGCCGGACGGTGGCCGGCGCGTCGGCCGGATCCAGGGCCAGCACCGGTGCGCCGGTGGCGAGTTGGGCGCCGGGCGCGGCGAGCAGGGCGCTGACCGTGCCGGCGGCGGGGGCCGTCAGTTCGGTGGTGCCGTCCGGGCCGGCCAGCCGCGCCAGCGCCTGTCCGGCCGTCACCGGCTGGCCCGGGCGGACCAGGAACGCGGCCACGCTGCCGCCGTGCGGCGCGGAGACCCGCACCGGCGCGGTGCCGTGCGCAAGAACGGCGTGCACCGTCATGGCGTTCGGCAGGCTGCCCCACACCGCCCAGCCCGCGCCCGCGCCGACGGCCAGCGCCAGCGCGATGCCGGCCAGCCGGAGCCGCGCGCCGACCAGCCGCACCGGCTGGTCGAGTCCGGGTTCCAGCACGGCGGCGGCCCGCGCGGCGGCGACGGCGGCCTGCGAGCGCTCGGTGACTGCGGTGTCCTGGGGTTCCGTCACGGTGCTCATGCCGCCACCCCCAGCGCGGGCTCGCGCAGCGGGCATTCGACCGGCAGTTCGCGGATGCCGCCGAAGGCGAACTGTTCGTGGCGGCGGGCGGTGGCGTCGGTCAGCGGGGTGCTCAACTCCCGTGTCAGGTCGGCCTCGGCGAGTCCGCGCAGGACGGCCGCGCCGGCGATCAGGGAGAGCGGGGCGCCGAGGCAGTGGTGCGGTCCGTGGCCGAACGCGAGGTGCCGGCGCTCGGCGCGGTCGGGGTCGAAGCGGTCGGGGTCGGTGAAGCGCCGCGGGTCGCGGTTGGCGGCGGCGTACAGCAGCACGGCGACCCGGCCGGCCGGGATCACGCTGCCGCCGAGGGCGATCTCGCGGGTCAGCGCCCGGGCGCTGGCCCGGACGGGGCTGCCGAGGCGCTGCGCCTCGTCGAACACGGCGGCGGCGAAGGCGGGTTCGGTCCGGACGCGCTCCGCCAGGCCGGGGGTGCGGATCAACTCCCAGGCGGCGACGGCCAGTCCGGCGGTGAGCGTCTCCAGGCCGTTGGCCAGCAGCATCACCACGAATGCGAGCAGTTCCTCGGAGTCGAGCCGGCCCTGGTCGCGGGCGACGGTCAGCCGGGAGATCAGGTCGTCCCCGGGCCTGGCGGCCCGCTCGGCGCACAACTCCTCGACGTAGGCGCGGAATTCGGCGAACTCGGCGTCCAGCTCGGCGGCCCCCGGCCCGGCCCCGAACGGGTCGAGGAAGGAGCGGGTGATCAGCGCGGCCCAGCCGGTGATCCGGTCGTGCTCGGTGTCGGGGATGTCCAGGATGGCGCAGGAGACCGCCACCGGCAGCGGCACGGCGAGGTCGGCGACCAGGTCGAAGGAGCCGGCGTCGATCAGCGGGGCGAGCAGCCGGGCGGCGGTGGTCTCGATCCGTTCGCGGATCTGCTCCAGCCGGCGGTGGCTGAACGCGGCGGTGGCGAGGCGCTTGAGCCGGGTGTGGTCGGCGCCGTCGCGCATCGGCAGCATCCGGTCGATCACCTTGATCAGCGCGGTGTTGCCCGCCCGGGGCAGTCCGACGCTGGTCGGGTCGACGTTGGTGCCGGGGTTCATCAGGACGGCGAGGATCTCCTGGTGCCCGGAGACCACGTACGCCGGGCCGAGGTCCAGGACGGGCGCCTCGGCCAGCAGCCTGCGGTAGAGCGCGGGTGGGTCCTGCTGAGCGGCGGGCTCCTGGATGAACCGCATCAGCTCGTGCCGGAGGCTGTCCATGCCCGGCTCTCCTTCAATCCGACGGTGGGGCAACGGGGTTGGGCCGGGTGGGTGCCGGGGTGGGCCGCCGGGGCGGACCACCCCCGCACAGATCCCGAATTACTCGGACTCGAGCACCACCGAGCTGAAGCAGGACACCGGGCAGGCCATGCACATCAGCGAGGAGGCGGCGCCGCCGCTGACCGTGTCCAGCTCCTCGACCTCGATGTCGAACTGCTCGTCCTTCTCGATCTCGTTCTGCGCCATGGGAATCTCCCTCTGTTTCGCGGCGCCGGCCCGCTTCTCGGGTCGGCCGCCTCGGTTTTCTTTTGCCGCCTTTCGCTTTCCCGGTTTCGCTTTTCTCCGGTTCCGCTCTCGGCGATGTCTCAACTATGGCCGGGCCGCGAAAGCCTGTGCAGTAGGAGATGTCAGATTCCCTGGAGCGTAAATGTCACCGCCCTGGATGACATTTTGCACATACTCCGACCTGCGGCGATGCGCTACTTGCAGATACTCGAAGGCACCCGTCACGCTGCAGTCATGACACCTCTTTCCGAGAATTCACCGGCCGTGGAGGTAGTGGATCTGCGGCGCAGCTACGGCGAATACCAGGCGGTGCGCGGCATTTCCTTCACCATCGCCCGCGGCGAGCTGTTCGCCCTGCTCGGCACCAACGGCGCGGGCAAGACCACCACCCTGGAGGTGCTGGAGGGCTACCACCCGCCGACCTCCGGGACCGTCCGGGTGTTCGGCCTGGACCCGTTCACGGCGGGCGCCCGGGTGCGCCGGCGGACCGGCACGATGCTCCAGGAGGGCGGGTTCTTTAAGGAGTTGACGGTCAAGGAGACCGTCGACTGCTGGCGCACCTTCACCAGCCGGGCCCGGCCCACCGCCGAGGTACTGGCCCGGGTGGCGCTGGAGCCGAAGGCCGGCACCCGGGTCGGCCAGCTGTCCGGCGGCGAGCGCCGCCGGCTGGACCTGGCGCTGGCGGTGCTGAACGACCCCGAGCTGCTGTTCCTGGACGAGCCGACCACCGGCATGGACCCGGAGGCCCGCCGCACCACCTGGCAGCTGGTAGAGGAACTGCGGGCGGCCGGCACCACGGTGGTGCTGACCACCCACTACCTGGAGGAGGCCCAGCAGTTGGCCGACCGGGTGGCCATCATGGACGGCGGCGTGATCGCCGCCGCGGGCACCGTCGACGAGGTGCTGTCCGGCCGCGGCGACCTGATCACCCTGCCGCTGCCGCCCGGCCGCCCGCTCGCCGCGCTCCCCGAACTGCTCGGCTCCGCACCGTCGTTGACGGACGGACGGGCGGTGTACCGGGTGCCCCGCTCGGCGCCCGCGCTGGCCGCGCTGCACGCCTGGTCGGCCGCCCAGGGCATCGAGCTCGACGGCCTGGAGGTGCGCTCCAGCTCGCTGGAGGACGTCTTCCTCGCCTTGGCCGACCACCACCGCGCCGACCACCACCGCGCCGACCACCACCACCACGCCGCCCGCCACCACGCCGGCCAGCACCACGCCGCCCACCACCACGCCGTCGCCGAGGGAGCGTCCCGATGAGCTGGTTCGCGTACGCCAAGGGTCAGTTCGGCCTGTCCTGGAAGGTGTTCTGGCGCAACCGGCGCTCCACCTTCATCGGGTTCCTGCTGCCGGTGCTGCTCAACCTGCTGATCGCGGCGCCGCTGCGCGGCAAGTGGATCGGCGGGGTGAACGCCGCCGGGTACGTGGCGGTCGGGCTGCTCGGGCTGGCGCTGGTCACCTCGTTCGTCAACCTGCTGAGCAGCGTGGTGGCGCGCCGCGAGGAGCTGGTGCTCAAGCGGCTGCGCGGCACCGAGTGCCCGCCGAGTGCCGTCCTCGCCGGGCAGTTGGGCGCGGGCGCGGTGGTGGTGCTGATCCAGGCGCTGGTGCTGGGGGGCGTCGCGGTGGGCTGGTTCGGTGCGCCACTGCCGGCCGATCCGGCGCTGCTGCTGCTCACCCTGCTCGGCGGCTACCTGCTGTTCTCGGTGCTGGCGGTGGCGCTCTCCGGGCTGACCCCGACCACCGAGACGGCGCCGCTGGTGGCCACCCCCGTGCTGGTGCTGTGCATGTTCGGGGCGGGCGTGTTCACCCCGATCTCCGCGCTGCCCGACTGGCTGCACGGCCCGGCGGGCGCGCTGCCGCTGTCGCCGGTGGTCCGCGGGCTGCGCACCGCCTGGTTCGGCCGCGAGTTCGGCGCGGAGAGCTGGTCCGGCGGCCCGCTGCGCGAACTGGACCTGCTGCACGGCTGGACGTCCGCCGCCCCGTCGCTGCTGCTGCTGGCCGCCTGGCTGGCCGCGTCGTTCGCGCTCTCCCGCCGCCTGCTGCGCTGGGAGCCCCGCCGCGGCTGACCCCGCCCCTCCCCGACCCGACCAACCGGCCGACCCGACCGGCCCGACCGGCCCGCCCCGCCGCGAACTGCCCGCCGCCGTGCGGCAGTTCCGGACGCGGCGGGCCGTCGGCATACCCGCGCAACCGCGGGCCGGTGGCCGGACCACACCCGCCCCCGCCCCGCGCACAAGGGCCCACCCCGGGCCCTGCCCTGCGCCGGCCTGCCCCCGGTGTGCGCCCCCTACCGCGCGCCGCCGGGAAACGGTGGCCGGAGCACCTCCTCAGCCCCGGGCCCCTCGGCAGACAGTGGAGGCGCCGGGAGGCCGGGTCCCCCGCCCGACTCCCGGCGGACCTTCATCATCACGATGCCGAGGAGTGATGGGACGTGTATGCAACGCGGCGGGGATCCCCCCGCCACAGACCTTGGGCACTGTCGGCCGACCACATCATCGGCGGCGAGACGCTGCGGATCTGGGAGCGCCCCGGCGCCCCCGACGACGCCCCGCACGTGGTGCTGGCGCACGGTTTCGAGGAGAACTGGGACACCTGGCTGCGGCTCGCCGCACTGATCCCGCCGGGCCTGCGGCTCAGCGCGCTGGACCTGCCCTGGCGGGCCGGTTCCAGCTACGCGTGGACCGAGCACGGCAGTTCCGCGGTCTGGCTGGAGCGGGCGCTGGAGCTGCTGGAGGAGCCGGCCACCGCGCTGGTGGCGCACTCGTTCGGCGCCAGTTCGCTGCTGGAGCTGCTGGCCCGGGACGTCCCGGCGGTGAAGGCGCCGGCAGTGCTGGTCGCGCCGGTCTACCGGCCGCACGACCGCGCGGTGGACCCGGAGTACTTCACCGAGGCGGTGACCCGTTTCCGCCGGGTGCTGACCGAGGGCATGTCGGTGCAGCTGGGCCCGCGGGCGCAGCGGCTGGACGCGGAGCTGCTGGAGCTGATGCAGCGCAGGATCCGGGACCGGGTCGAACCGCACGGCTTCCTGCAGTTCTACGCGATGCTCGCCCGCATCCCCGGCCTCACGCTGGACCGGATCACCGTGCCGGTGCAGTTGATCAGCGGCACCAAGGACATGTCGGCGCCCCCCGCAGCGGTCCGTGAACTCCGCTCCCGGATCAGTGATCTGACGGTCCATCAGAGCAATCGGCTGAGCCACTTCTGCCAGGTCGAGCAGGCCGAGGAGGTCGCCGCCGAGGTGCTGACCTTCCTGGGCTGTCTCGGCATCGGCTTCGAGGGCGACCGGCTCACCGACCCCACCACCGAACGGATCCGCATCGAGGAGGCGATCAGCGCATGACACTCGCGACCGAGCAGAAGTACGACGTGGTGATCAGCGGCGCCAGCGTCGCCGGCTGTGCGGCGGCGGTGCTGCTGGCCCGGCAGGGCGCCCGGGTGGCGCTGCTGGAACGGCGTTCCGACATGTCGGCGTACAAGGTGCTCTGCACCCACTACCTGCAGCCCAACGCCTTCCCGGTGCTGGAGCGGCTGGGCCTGATCGAGACCCTGAAGTCGGCCGGTGCGATACGCAACGAGGCGCGCTGGTGGACCCGTTGGGGCTGGATCCACCCGAGCCCGGGCCCGGACGGCAAGGAGCTGCCGTACGCGTACAACATGCGCCGGCAGACCCTGGACCCGCTGATCCGCAGGGCGGCGGCGGACACCCCGGGCGTGGACCTGCTGCTGGGCCACACCCTGGTCGGCGTGCTGGACGAGGGCGGCCGGACCGCGGGCGTCCGGGTCAGCGACGGCAAGCGGGAGTTCGAGCTGCGGGCCCGGCTGGTGGTCGGCGCGGACGGCAAGGACTCGGCGACCGCGCGGCTGGCCGGGATCCCGGTGAAGACCGTGGAGAACCAGCGGTTCAGCTACTTCGCGCACTTCGAGAACCTGGAGCTGGCCGGCGGCATCACCCAGTGCTGGTTCCTGGAGCCGGACGTGGCGTACGCGATGCCGAACGACGACGGCGTGACGGTCGTCGCGGTGATCCCGGACCGGAAGAAGCTGCCGGAGTTCAAGAAGGACCTGGAGGGCGCCTATCTGGACTTCGTCCGGAACCTGCCGGACGCCCCCGACGTGGACCGGGCCACCCGCATCTCGAAGATCATCGGCACCGTCAACTACCCGCTGCTCAGCCGCCGTCCGGCCTCGCCGGGCCTGGCGCTGATCGGTGACGCGGCGATGGCGAGCGACCCGCTGTGGGGCGTCGGCTGCGGCTGGGCGCTGGAGTCGGCGTCCTGGCTGGCCGACGCGGTCGGTCCGGTGCTGGCCGCCGGCGGCGACGTGGACCGGGCCGTCGCGGCGTACGGCAAGCGGCACCGCAAGCAGCTCGGCGGTCACCGGCACCTGATCTCGGACTACGCGAGCGGCCGGGCGTTCAACCCGTTCGAGCGGCTGATGTTCGCGGGCGCGGCCCGGGACGCGGTGACCGCCCGGCACATGCACCTGTTCGCGTCCCGGCTGATCGGCCCGCTGAAGTTCCTGTCCGTCCCGGCGATGTTCCGCGCCCTGCTGGTCAACCTGCGGCACCTGGGCGAGAAGCCCCCCGCCCCGGCGAGCCGCCGGCCGGACCCGGCCCGGCTCACCCCGACGGCCTGACGGCCCCGCCCCACCCCGAACCCACCGCCACGAACCCGGAAGAGGACACCGTCATGAGCACGCCCACCACCACCCTGACCGACGCCCAGGCCGAGCTGATCCGCGAGATCGTCCTCGACGTCCTGGAGCTGGAGCCCGAGGAACTGACCCTCTCCAGCCACTTCGTGGACGACCACGGCGCCGACTCGCTGCTCGCCATCGAGATCCTCGCCCGGATCGAGCGCGACCTCGGCGTGGCCATCCCGCAGGACGACCTGGTCGAGCTGACCAGCCTGGAGAACGTCTACGTGATCGTCGCCCGTCACCAGGTCGGCGGCGGCGATGCCTGAGCAGACCACCCGCACGCAGCCCATCCGCAAGCAGCCCACCCGCACGCAGCCCACCCGCAACCGCCCCGACCACCAACGGGTCGTGGTCACCGGGCTCGGCGCGGTCAGCAGCGCCGGCCTGGGCGTCACCGCCTTCACCGAGTCGGTCCGGGCCGGACGCCGCACCACCTCGGAGATCCGCAGCTTCGACACCACCGGCTTCCCGCACGTCCACGCCGGTGAGGTGCACGACTTCGACCCGAAGCAGTGGCTGCGCCGGATCGACCCCGAAGTCTGGGGCCGCAGCGGCCAGTTCGCCGCCTCGGCGGCCCGGATGGCGGTCGAGGACGCCGGATTGACCGCCGAGCAGCTCGCCGCCGCGCGGGCCGGCTCGGTGATCGGCACCACCAGCGGCGAGTCCGCGGTGATCGAGCAGCTGGTCGGCGAGTGGGTGTCCGGCGAGCTGAAGTCGCTCACCCCGGGCACCGTCGCCGCCGCCCCGGCCCAGCGGATCGCCGCCGCCGTCAACACCGAACTCGGCCTGACCGGCGAGGCGTTGACCCTGGCGACGGCCTGCTCGGCCAGCAACTACGCGCTCGGCTACGCCTTCGACCAGGTCTCCTCGGGCGAGGCCGACTACATGATCGCGGGCGGCGCCGACTCGGTGAACCGCTGGGCGCACGCCGGTTTCTACCGGCTCGGCGCGCTCGCCGAGGAGGTGTCCCGGCCGTTCGACGCGGACCGGGCCGGCATCCTCACCGCCGAGGGCGGCGTCGCGCTGCTGCTGGAGCGCTACGACCACGCGGTGGCCCGCGGCGCCCGGATCTACGCCGAGATGCTCGGCTACAGCGTCAACTGCGACGCCGAGCACATGGTGCACCCGGACCCGACCAGCATCGCCGCCTGCATCCGGGCCGCGCAGCGCAGCGCGGGCGTCTCCCCCGAGGAGGTCGACTACGTCTGCGCCCACGGCACCGGCACCCGCACCAACGACTCCACCGAGGTGGCCGCCGTCCGCGAGGTGTTCGGCGACCGGCTGCCGCCGATCAGCTCCCTGAAGTCGATGATCGGCCACACCATGGGCGCGGCCAGCGGCTTCGGCGCGCTGATCTGCTGCATGGCGGTGCACGAGGGCTTCCTGCCGCCGACCGCGAACCTGCGGCAGGTGGACCCGGCCCTCGGCCCCGGCGTCGACCCCGTCCCGAACACCGCCCGGCCGGCCTCGCCGCGGATCGTCCAGAACCACGGCTTCGCCTTCGGCGGCAACAACGCCATCACCGTCTTCGGGAGGGTCGCATGACCACGGCAACAGCTGTCGCCGTCGAACCGCTGGCGATCACCGCGGCCGGCGTGGTCACCCCCGCCGGGCTCGGCCTGGACGCGCTCGGCGCGGCCCTGGCGGGCGCCCCGGTGGCGGGCGGCGACCCGGCGGACGTGACCGCCGAGACGCTGCCGCCGCGGCCGGTCCGGGTGGCGCCGGCACTGCCGGTCGCCGAACTGCTCGGCAAGAAGGGCAACCGCCAGCTCGACCGCACCACCAAGCTGGCGCTGATCGCCACCCGGCTGGCCCTGGACGTCGCCGCGGCGGGCACCCCGGAGTCCGGCCCGGTCACCACCGCCCGCAGCGGCGTGGTGCTCGGCACCAGCACCGGTTCGATCCGCAGCTCCAGCGAGTACTCGCGGGAGACGCTCGAACTGGAGAAGCCCTACCTGGTGAACCCGGGCCTGTTCCCGAACACGGTGATGAACTGCGCCGCCGGGCAGGTCGCCATCCGGCACGGCCTGCACGGGGTGAACGCCACCCTGGCCGGCGGGCACCTGTCGGGCCTGCAGGCCGTCAAGTACGCCCGCAACGCGCTGCGCCAGGGCCACGCGGACCGGCTGCTGGTCGGCGGCGTCGAGGAGTTCTGCGCGCAGAGCGCCTGGGGCTGGCACCGCTCCGGGGCCCTCGCCCCGGGGGCCGCGGTCGGCGAGGCGGCGGCCCTGCTGCTGCTCGAACCGGCGGACGCCGCACGGGAGTCCGGCCGCCGGACGCTGGCCGAGGCACTGGCCTGCGAGGTCGGCTTCGGCGGGACGGACGTGGCCTCCGGCGGCCTGTCGGCGGCCCTCGCCCGGGTGGTCGGGGCGGCCCTGGAGCGCAGCGGCGTCGCCCCGGCCGAGGTCGGCGCGCTCTCGCTGGGCGCGAGCGGCCAGAGCGGCCTGGAGCGGATCGAGGAACGGGCCGTGGCCCGCGTCCTCGGCGCCCTGCCGGAGCGGGTGCTGCGGGCCAAGCGGGTGCTGGGCGAGAGCTTCAGCGCCGGCGGCGCGGTGCAGATCGCCGCGGTGCTCGCGGTCTGGGAGCGCGAGCAGGCCCCGGCGGGCAGCGTCGCGCTGGTCACCTCGCTGTCCCCCGACGGCCAGGTCGGCTGCCTGGTGCTGCGGCGCTGACCGTACGGCCCGGGGCCGCCGCCGCACCCCGGCAGGCGACGGCGGCCCCGGGGTGCCGCCGATGACTTCTTCTCCCCAACTCACCGGAACAGGAGGCGAGACCCATGTCCGTCGGACAGCCCACCGTGACCGCCGACCTCGGTACGGCCGAGCTCGTGCGCGACTGCCTGGCCGGCGCGCAGCCGGCCTGGCGGGCGCTGGTCGAGCGGTACTCCGCGCTGGTCTGGAAGATCGCCCGTTCGCACCGCCTGTCCTCGGCGGACTGCGAGGAGGTCTACCAGCTCACCTGGCTGAGGGTGTACCAGCACCTGGCGAACCTGCGCGAACCCCACCGGTTCCCCGACTGGCTGACCACCTGCGCCCGCCGCGAGAGCCTCAAGCAGGTCTCCCGGACCGGCCGCTACCTGCCGATCGGCGACAGCACCGAATTCGAACGCGGCGCCGCCGCCGCGGACCAGTCCGAAGCGCCGGACCACGCGCTGCTCCTCGACGAACGCCGCACCGAGGTGCTGACCGCGCTGCGCCGGCTCCCGGCCCGCGACCAGGCCCTGCTGACCCTGCTGAGCGCCGACCCGGCGCCGGGGTACGACGAGATCAGCCGGGTGCTGGGCGTGGCCCGGGGCTCGGTCGGCCCGCTGCGCGGCCGGGCGCTGCGCCGCCTCGCCGAGGAGCTGGAGGCCGCCCGCAGGGCGGAACGCCGCTGAGCCGTCAGTCCGCCTCGGCCGGGGCGACCGGCGGGGGCCAGGAGGCCACCAGGTCGACCAGGGCGGCCGGGGGTTCGTCCGCCAGCGCCTCGCGCACCAGGATCGCCAGGATCTCGTCGTCCACGGGAAAACCGCCTCCTCTGCCAGAACGGGCCGGTCACGGCGCGGATCTCCTCCGCACCGTAACCGGCCCTGGTCGTTGTGCACAGTGGTCACGCCCGGGCCCGCAGCAGTGGCAGTACCCGGCTGCGGACCCGGGGGGCCGCTCCCGGGAACGCCACCGCCGCCACGAAGCCGGTCGGAACGTTCAGGTCGAGCAGGTGCCAGCCGTCCTCGCCCTCGGAGCGGGCGCCGGGCCGGCCGGGCCGGGCGCCGAGCCCGACCCGGACGCCGTCGACGCCGTGCGCGATGCCCACGCCGATGCCCTTCAGGTACGCCTCCTTGCGCACCCAGCAGCGCAGGAACGCCGCGGCCCGTTCGTGGGCGGGCAGGGCGGCGAGGTCGTGCTGTTCGAGCGGGTGGAGGTAGCCGGCCAGCCGTTCCTCGGTGCCGGGCCGGACGGGCGCGGTCTCCAGGTCCACGCCGACCGGTCGGCGGGCGAAGGCGTACAGCACGCCGTCCGCCGAGTGCGACATCGAGAAGTGCAGGGTGCCGTCATCCGCGTAGGGCTTGCCGTGCGCGCCGCCGCAGCGGCCGCAGGCGGCGCGGTGCAGGGCCACCGCGTCGGGTTCGCGGTCCAGGTAGCGGGCCAGCAGGACGCGCAGTCCGGCGTGCGCGGAGACGAACCGGTGCCGGCGTTCGGCCTGTTTGAGCCGGGCGGCGCGGGCCAGTTGCTGCCGGTCGAGCAGGTCGAGCGCCCAGGCCTCGGTGCGGCGCCCGGCGTCCCCGTCCGGCCGGGACGGGACGGCCATCCACCAGACGTCGACGCCGTCCCACTGCTGCGGCTGGGGGCGGGGGTCGGGTCTCACAGCGCGACGCCGCCGTCCACCTGGAACACCTGGCCGGTGATGTACCCGGCGCGTTCGGAGACCAGGAAGGCGGTGAGTTCGGCGACCTCCTGGGCGCTGCCGAAACGCTTCATCGGGACGATGGACAGCGCCTGCGCGCGGGCCCGGTCGGAGAGCGCGTCGGTCATGTCGGTCTCGATGAAGCCGGGCGCCACCACGTTGACCCGGATCCCGTAGCGGGCCATCTCCTTGGCGAAGGTGCGGCTCAGGCCGTGCACGCCGGCCTTGGAGGCGGCGTAGTTGGCCTGGGTGGCGTGGCCGTAGACGCCGGCCACCGAGGAGATGTTGACGACCGTGCCGGTGCGGCGCTTGAGCATGTGGAAGCCCACCGCGCGGCAGAAGTTGAAGGTGCCGGTCAGGTTGGTGTCGATCACCGCGTGCCAGTCGGCCAGCGGCATCATCACCAGGGCGTTGTCCTTGACGATGCCGGCCGAGTTGATCAGGGCGTGGACCGGCCCGAGTTCCTCCTCGGCGCGTTTCACGAAGGTGTCGACGGCCTGGTAGTCGGCGACGTCGAGGGCGGCCGGCAGGCACTGCACGCCCTGCGCGCGGATCAGTTCGGCGGTCTCCTCGGCCTCGGCGGACTCCCGGCGCCCGCAGAACGCGATGTGGTAGCCCTCCGCGGCCAGTTGGAGTGCGACGGCCCGGCCTATGCCGCGGCTGCCACCGGTGACGATCGCGGTCCGGGGTGCCGACTCGGTCATGGGTCTTCTCTCCTTGTTCGCTGTGGTCCCGACACCTGTACAGAGCCTCCGGACCGGCCCCTGGATACCTGTCCCAACAGGCTTGCCGGGCCGCTCTGTTCGACAGAGACGAATCGAGGGAGGGACCGATGGAGCGACTGTGGGAACGCTGGGTCGACCTGTGGAACGGCGACTTCGCCGCCGCCGCCGACCTGGTGGGCGAGCGGCTGGAGGCCCGGCTGCCGCGGGTCGGGATGCCCGAGGAGGGCACGCTGACCGACGGCGCGGCGCTGGCGGCGTGGATCGTGGACTTCCGCTCGGCCTTCCGGGACGCCCGGTTCAGCACCGAGCTGGGCCCGTTCGCCGTCTCCGGCCCGGACGGCCGCCGCTACCTGGTGGCCCGCTGGCGCTGCGAGGGCGTCTGGGACGGCGGCACGGCGCTGGGCGCGCGGGCCGCGCCCGGCACGCGGGTGGCGTACAGCGGCACGGACGTGCTGCGGATCGGGCCGGACGGCCGGTTCGACGGATACTGGCTGTCCGACGACCAGTTGGGCGTGTTCAGCCGGCTGGAGGCCCCGGTGCCGGCCTGGACCTGACCGCACAGCGCAGGGCCCCACGGAAGACTCCGTGGGGCCCTGCGCGTCGCCGGTGCCCGGTTCAGGGCCAGAGCTCCAGCGCACGGCGGCGCACCGGCTCGGTGAAGTTGTCCTTGAACGCGGTGGAGCGCGGCCGCTTCTCCGGCTCCCAGGGCAGCAGGCAGTCGTAGGCGGTCTTCGGTCCGCTGCCGGACAGGATCTCCTCCTGGCTGTAGAAGATGTGCAGCGGTGTCACCCGCTCGTCCTCCAGGCGCAGTTCGCCGCGGCCGGGGTGGCAGCGGGTGGCGAAGCCCCAGAGCAGGTCGCGCAGGTCGGTCGGGTCGATGTCGTCGTCGAGCACCAGGACCCGGCTGAGCCAGAACCCGACCTTGGCCCTGAGGCCGACCCGGGCGAGGGCGCGGGTCAGCATCCGGGTGGTGGTGAAGGCGCCGGCGGAGCGTTCGCGCCAGTCCCGCGGGACGGTGATGGCGAGCAGGTTGACGGCGGATTCGGGGACCATCCAGGCGGCGGTGACGGGCAGCCCGGCCTCCCGCAGGTTGGTCAGGGCGACGGCGGAGTAGGTCAGTCCGACGCCGGTGTGGTCCTCCTCGACGGGCTTGCCGGCCGAGACCACCGGCAGGACCGGGTCGTCCCGGTGGGTGATGGCGCTGATCCGGAAGACGTTGCGCTGCCGGGGCTGCCCGGAGACGTAGCCGAGGAATTCGCCCATCGGCCCCTCCGGCACGGTCTCGTCGAGGGACACGTGGCCCTCGATGACGATCTCCGCACTGGCCGGGACCTCCAGGTCGACGGTCTTGCAGCGGACCGTCTCCAGCGCCTCGCCGAAGAAGGCGCCGAGGTAGCCGGCCTCGTCCACGCCGGACGGCAGGCCCATGCCGCAGACGAACGGGACGGCCGGCTCGCAGCCCTGGACCAGCGCGTACGGCATCGGTTCGCCGCGCTCCTGCCAGAGCTTGAAGATCTTGCCGAGGTCCTGCGGCGGGTTGATCATGCCGGCCATGGTGCGGCCGTCGACCTTCATGATCCGGGCGATCGACCAGTTGGTCCAGGTGCCGTCGGGGGTGCGCACCACGATCGCGCCCCAGGTGTTGACGTAGCGTCCGCCGTCGCCGTCGTGGATCAGCGGCACCGGGAAGGCGTCCAGGGTGGCGTCCTCGCCGAGCAGCACGTTCTGCTGGCAGGGCGCGTCCTCGACGATCACCGGGGCGATCGGGGTGAGCTGCTGGGCGCCGGCCAACTCCTCGACGATCTCGAGCGGGTGGCTGTCGACGGGCAGGCCGAGGGAGAGCGCGGCGCGGGCCCAGCGGGCGCCGGGCAGGGAGCTGAGCGCGCCGGGGTTGCCGAGCACCCGGAAGCCGGGGGCGTGTCCGGTGACGGCGGTGAACAGCGGTGCCGGGTCGTTGCGTTCGACGGCGCGCCGGATGACGGCACCGATCTCCAGCTCGGTGTCGACGGGTTCGGCGACCTCGCGGAGGTCGCCGAGTTCGGCGAGCGCGTCCAGGTACTCGCGCAGGCTCTTCAGGTGTTTCCGGGTCACCGGGTCACGCTCGCTTCCCACTCCGCCGGGCAGGCGGTCTCGATGGTCCGGTGCCGGGCGTTCCGGGGGAACTCGCCCCAGCGCGGGAATCCGGACGTGTCCAGGCCGAACAGGTCCAGCACCCGTCCGACGGTCTGGTCGACCACGTCGTCCAGGCTGTCGGGGCGGGTGTAGAAGGCGGGCACGGGAGGCGCGATGATGCCGCCGTTCTCGGTGACGGTGGCCATGTTGCGCAGGTGGGTGAGGGTCAGCGGGGTCTCCCGGACCATCAGCACCAGCCGGCGGCGCTCCTTGAGCGTGACGTCGGCGGCCCGGGCCAGCAGGGTGTCGCAGGAGCCGGTGGCGATCTGCGCGAGCGACTTCACCGAGCAGGGCGCGACCACCATTCCGGCGGTGCGGAAGGAGCCGCTGGAGACGGCCGCGCCGACGTCCTCGGGGCCGTAGTGGACGTCCGCGAGGGCCTGCACCTCCTTGACGGTCAGCTCGGTCTCGTAGGAGAGGGTGAGTCTGGCCGCCCGGGACATCACCAGGTGGCTCTCCACGCCGAGGACCCGCAGCGCCTGCAGCATCCGGATGCCGTAGACCACTCCGGTGGCGCCGCTGATCCCGACCACGACGCGTTCCGGGGCGGGGGTCCGACTCATGACTTCTCCTCAGCTGAAGGCAGTGGAACAGGACGTGCGCCGCCCCCGCCCGGTCCGAGGGGGGAGGACCGGGCGGGGCGACGCGCGGGCGGCCGGTGGGACGGCCGTTCCGGGGCCCGGGTGGGGGTCCGGGCCAGGATCCGGGTGGGGGTCCGGAAGGGGCGGAGGAAGGGGCGGGGGCGGGGCCGGAGTGGGGGCCGGCCCCGGGGCGGAGGCGGCTCAGCGCTCCGGGCGCTGGACGATCGAGGTGGTCCAGGTGAACCCGCCGCCGGCGCTGCACATGATGGCGAACTCGCCCGGGGCCAGCAGGTCCTGGGAGATCAGGTCGGCCAGGTTGGCGGGCAGGTCGCCGGCGCCCATGTGGCCGGTCTTCGTGCCCAGGTTGATCTGCTGGGCCTTCACGGTGCTGAGCGCCGGGCCGTACATCATCTCCTGGAGCCCGGGGCCGACCCGGGAGATGGTGATGTACTTGATCCGCGGGTCGTCGTGCTCCAGGCCGGCCTCCGCGAGGCCCCGGTCGAGGGAGATCTGGGTGTGCCGCCGGGCGGCGTCCGGGAAGTGGTTCTCGCCCATGCGGTCGTTGAACTCGCCGCGCTGCGCGTTGGTCGGCCAGGTCTTGGAGTGCTGCATCGGGTACTGGCTGAACGGGTTGTCGCCGCGCTCCATGCTCTCCATCTCGTGCGCGGTGGAGTGGGTGAGCGCCAGCAGGTGCAGCGCGTCGTCCGGGCGGGCCTCGCGGCCGAGCAGGACGGCGGTGCCGCCGTCGCCGTAGCCGATGCAGGGGTGCTGCGCCCAGCGGTCCCAGACCGGCGCGAAGAAGCGCTCGCCGGTGGTGGTCATGGCGGACTCGAGGTCCGGGTCGGCGATCAGGTGGGCGGCGGCCAGGTGCAGGGCGGCGGCCCCGCCGTTGCACAGCTGCTCGATGCCGAACGGGAAGGCCCGGTCGGATATGCCCACCCCGTTGGCGACGAAGTGGCCGTAGGACCACTTCTCGTGGCCCTGGTGGAACACTCTGGCGTGGGCCAGGAAGCCGATCTTCGCCGGGTCCCAGTCGGCCGCCGCGAGGGCCTTGCGGCCGGCCAGCACGGCCATCTCGGGGCCGGCCAGGTCGGCGCTGACGGGCACCTCGGTGATGCCCATGGCCTCGCCGCGTTCGGCGTCGCAGAGGCCCGCCGCGATCCGCTCCTCGATCGTCTCGACGGTCTCCGGGAGCCAGGTGGCGGCCGACTTGATGCCGATCTTGTTGGTGAACCTCATGGTGTGCGACTCCTTGCGGGTGCGGTGGCGGTGGTGCCCTCTACACCCGTACAGATCCGCGCCCGGCCGCCCGGATACAGCCCGTCGCCCACCCGTTCGACCCGTTCGTACGGAGTCCGGAACGTGCCGGAGCCGCCGCGCCCGGGCGGGGCGCGGCGGCTCTGCGGAGGTGGCGGGAGCGGTCGGTTCAGCCCTTGGCCGCGGCGGTCTCCTTGGGCAGGGCGGCCAGCAGCAGGGCGACCAGGGCCGCGGCCCCGGCGAGCGCCGCGGTGACGACCCAGCCGTGCTGGAACGCCTTGACCGTCTCGGCGACGCCGTGCGGGGTGCCGAAGGCCGCGATGAACACCGACACACCGACGGTCAGGCCGATCTGCCGGACCATCATGTTGACGGCCGATCCGGTCGCGTAGGACGGCGCCGGCAGGTCCCGGGTGACCACGCCGACCAGCGCGGTGATCACCAGGATGGTGCCGACCGGGGCGAGCACCGCGCCGGGCAGCAGCATCGACCAGTACGAGGCGTCGGCCGCGGCCAGCGCCGCCCACCAGGCGAGCGCGCCGGTCAGCAGCACGCAGCCGGTGGTGATCACCGCGGTGACGCCGAAGCGCTTGACCAGCTTGCCGACCGAGAAGGCCAGCGGCGGCATCAGGAAGGTGCCGGGGGCCAGCGCCAGGCCGGTCTTCAGGGCGGAGTAGCCCCAGACCGTCTCGGCCCACAGCATGAAGGAGAACAGCATCGCGGCGAACGCGATGTTGAAGGTCAGCGCCAGCACGTTGGCGATGCTGAACGAGCGGAGCTTCAGCAGGCCGAGCGGCAGCACCGGGTGCGCGTGGCGGGCGGAGCGGACGAAGAAGGCGGCGAAGGACGCCACCGCGACGGCGATCGCGCCGACGAAGTTCACCGAACCCCAGCCCCACTCGGGGGCCTTGACCAGGCCGAGGGCCAGCGAGGCGATGCCGAGGATCAGGAAGACCGCGCCGAACAGGTCCGGCACCGGGCCGGTGGCGGGCTCCTGGTTGGCGGGCAGCACGCGGCGGCCGACGAGCAGCGCGGCGATGCCGAACGGCAGGTTCACCAGGAAGATCCAGCGCCAGTCCAGGTTCACCAGCGAGCCGCCGAGGATGGGGGCGATGGCCGCGGCGATGCCGCCGACGGCGGTCCAGGCGCGGATCGCGCCGCCGCGCTTCTCCGCCGGGTAGGCGGCCAGCAGCAGGCCGAGCGCGGTGGGCACCATGGCCGCGGCGCCGGCCGCCTGCAGGACGCGGGCGGCGACCAGCTCCGGCACGTTCTGGGCGATCGCGCACAGCGTGGAGGCGACGGTGAACAGGCCGAGGCCGATCAGGAAGCCGCCCTTGCGGCTGGAGCGGTCGGAGAGCCGTCCGGCCGGCACCAGCAGGGCGGCGAAGACGATGGTGTAGGCGTTCAGCGTCCAGGACAGGCCAGCCACGGTGGAGCCGCGGAACTCGTGTTCCAGGGCCGGGAAGGCCACGTTGACGATCATCATGTCGAGCTGGGTCATCACGAACCCGGCGCACAGCACCAGGAAGGTGAGCATCCGGCGGCGGGCCACCGACCGGTCTTCGGGCGGCGCGACGGGCGCCGCCACCTTTGTCGTGGGGAGTTCCTCCACCGACTGGGCCATGAGCGTGGATCCTCTCGGGAGCGTGGGTTCGGGATCAGCCGTTGAGGGCGCCGACAGCGCCGACGGTGGCGAACGTGCGGTTTCCGGTGACCGACCAGACTTCGGTGATCAGGCCGTCGCGGAAGGCCAGTTGGTCGATGCCGCTGTTGGCGACGGGCTTGCCGCCCGGGCCGCGGTAGGCGCTGTACCAGCGGCTGACCACCTGGTGGGTGCCGGGGCCGCCCGGGGAGGCCAGTTCGACCACGGGGGTGCCCTCGACGAAGTAGCGCAGGTCGGTGTGGGAGTCGCGGAACAGCTTGACGAAGCCCTTGACGTCCTCGGGGGTGCCGAAGGCGTCGCTGTCGACGGTGGGCAGCGCGTTGCCGAACCGGACGCGCAGGGCGGGGGCGAGGATGCGGTCGGCGATCGTCAGGTCGCCGTTCCACATCCCGGTCCACTGCCGGAACAGTTCGATGCCGCTCTCGCGGGTGTCGGCGCTCACGCGGCGCTGCTTTCCCGAACAGCCGGCCCGGCGCCCTCGGTGGTCTCGGCGCCCTGCGTCCAGGCCTCGGTGATCACGCCGTCGGCGACCCGCAGGATGTCCACGCCGACCCAGCGGATCGGGCGGCCGGCGACGTCGCGGGGCCAGCCGGTCAGGCCCTTGCAGATCGCGGTGCCGTACCAGCGGACGACCAGCAGGTCGCCGTCGACCACCGGGCCGACGTCGGTGCGGTACGTCAGCTCGCCGAACTTTCCGGCGAAGCCGCGGACCCAGTTCTCCATGGCGGCCGGGTCGGTGATGTCCGCGGGGTCGATGGTCGCGCCGACGGTCGGCAGGTGGAGCCGGTACGTCGGGGCGATGATCGTGCGCGCGTGGGACGGGTCCTCGTTCCACATGCGCAGCCAGCCGTTCCAGATCCGCTCGGCCTCTTGCGGCGTCAGCGGAACGGTTCCCGTCGTCGCCTCGTCCAGCACGGACATCGCTTGTCCTCCTGTGTCGCCCGTCCGGTGGCCGGGGGTGCTGCTCCCCCGGGCTCACCAGGACAGAGCGGGGTGCCGGGGCCGCGGATACACCTGACGCGGGGAAAGTTCCGGACGGTCAGCGGGCGGGGCGTTCGACGACCATGCAGGACCAGGTGAAGCCGCCGCCGCCGGCGAAGCAGAGCGCCGACTCGCCGGGTGCCAGCAGCTCCAGCCGGTCCAGGTCGGCGAGGTTGGCGAGGGCGTCGCCGCCGCCGAGGTGGCCGGTGCGCGCGCCGAGGTGGACGAGTTCGGCGTCGAGCAGTTCGGTCATCACCGGCCGGTAGAGCAGGTCGATGGTCTTGGGGCCGAGCCGGGAGAGCAGCACGGCGCGGATCCGCGGGTCGCGGGCGGCGAGTCCGGCGTCCTCCAGTGCGCCGGTCAGGGCTTCGCGGACCTTCGGCGGGGCGGCCTTGCGGAGCAGTTCCATGCCGCCGGCGGCGAGGAACTCCTTCTTGGTGCGGCGGGCGTCGATCGGGGCGCGGTGGGTGAGCGGGGCGGGCGAGAACGCGTCCTCGCCGCGGTACATCAACTCGAGTTCGGGGGCGGCGACCACCCGGCTGGCGACCAGCCGCAGTCCGGGGCCGCCGCGGCCGAGCACGACGGCGGTGCCGGCGTCCCCGAAGACCGCGTCGTAGTCGCTGCGCCAGCGGTCGAAGCCGGGCCGGGTGAAGCGGTCCCCGGTGGTGACCAGTGCGGTGTTCAGCGCCGGGTCGGCCTCCAGCAGTCCGGCGGCGGTGTGCAGGGCCATCGCCCCGGCGTGGCACATCTGCTGGACGCCGAACGGGACGGCCTGCCCGGCGCCCAGCCGGTCGGCGACGTAGTGCGCGGGGGACCAGAAGTCGTGGCCCTGGTGGTAGATCCAGCCGTGCACCAGCAGGTCCAGCCGTCCGGCCGGCAGCCCGGCCGCCGCCAGGGCCGATCGACCGGCCCGAACGGCGAGTTCGGGGCCGGACGCGTCCGCGGACACCGGTACTTCGACCGCCCCGGAGGCCTCGGCGACGGCGGCGTCCACCTCGCCGGCCAGCACCGCGTCGGCGGCGCTCCGGCGGGGCGGCAGCCAGGTCCGCGCGGCGCGGACGGTCAGCTCGGTGAAACGCATCGGGTCTCCTCGGCTCGGACGGCGTGGGCTCGTCCTGACAGAGCCCCGCCCGGCCGCGCCGGGTACGGCCCGCCGCTGTATCCGCCGCCGCCCGGATCCGCTCTGTCCTCACCGACCGCCGACCGCCCGGCCGGCGGACGCCGAACGGGAGGCCCTGATGACTGACCTGGCACTCGACCCGCGTTCCGAGCCGGCGGAGGCGAGCCGCGCCGTCCTCTGGTCGCGCTGGATGGACCTGTGGAACGGCGACCGGGAGATCGGCCGGCGGATCCTCGCGCCGGAGCTGACGCTCCACCTGCCCGAGGTCGGCATGCCGCCCGCCGCGAGCATCCGCACCCCGGAGGACTTCGTGAACTGGATCGCGCTGTTCCGCGGTTCGTTCCGGGAGGACGCCCGGATCCGCACCACCCTCGGCCCGTTCTCCTGCGGCGATTACCTGATGGCCCGCTGGGAGTACCGCGGCGTCTGGACCGGCGGCCGCCCGGCCACCGCCACCGCACCCGCCGGCACCGGGATAACGCTGCGCGGCGCGGACATCGTGCGCCTCGACGCGCAGGGCCGGATCGCCGAGTACTGGCTCTCCGACGACCTGCTGGACATGTACGCCCAGCTCGGCGCCGAGACGCCGCGGAAAGGCTGAGCGGTGACGCCCGCGGCGGACCACCCGGCCTTCCGGATCGTCCGCGGCAACCCCGGGCCGGAGGAACTCGCCGTCCTGACCGCCGTCCTGGCCGCCCTGGCCGCCCGTCCCCCGGCCGCCCCGCGCTTCGCCCACGGCAGCCACCGCCCCCGGGCGCGCTGGCTGCGCCCGGAGCGGCTGGTCTCCTACCGCAACCCCGTCAGCTGGCGGTGACCGACCGGTCGTACGGGCTCCGCCGTCATGGAGCCCGCACGACCGGACGGCGGGGTTCCGGCGACCCGGCCCCAATTGACCGATCCCATACGACCCTTCGACCTGACATTGACGCGGACCACGAGTTTTCCGGGCACGAATCGACTGCCTATCCTCGTGCCCCGGCGCCGGTTTCGGATCGACGCAGAACCGAGGAGCAGTGATCCAGGTGAAGGAAGCCCCGGTCGCCCCGACGCACCGCGGAGACCTGCGCCCCCTGGTCGCCGAAGGCGTCTCACCCTGGCTGGACGGATTCCACCGGGGCCTGTTCGGACCGGACCGGCCGGCCCGGCTGACCGAACCCGCCGGACTGCGCGGCGCCACCTCCAATCCCGCCCTGCTGGCCGCCCGGCTGGCCGACGAACCGTCCTACGCCCAGCAGTTGGCCCGGCTCGCCGAGCACGGCGTGTCGGTGGAGGGCGCGGTCTGGGCGATCTCCGTGCAGGACCTGCGGATGGCCGCCGACGAACTGCTGCCGGTGTTCCGCGCCACCCAGGGCTACGACGGCCTGGTCTCCGCCGACATGGACCCGCGGATGGCCCACAATCCCGCCGCCACCACCGCCGAGGCGATCGAACTGGTCCGCGCGGTGGACCGGCCCAACCTGCTGGTGAAGATCCCGGCCACCCCGGAGGGCCTGACCGCCCTGCGCGACTGCGTGGCCCTCGGCATCGGCGTGCACGCGACCGGGGTGTTCTCGGTCCAGCGCTACCGGGAGGTGGTGGACGCCTGGTTCGGCGGCCTGGAGCGGGCGCTGCGCGCCGGCCGGACGGTGTCCCGGATCGCCTCGGTGGCGTCGCTGCCGGTCGGCCCGGTGGACCGGGAGATCGACCGCCGGCTCACCGCGATCGGCACCGGCCCCGCACTGGAACTGCGCGGCACCGGCGCCGTCGCCACCGCCCGGCTGCTCTACCAGGTGTACGAGGAGCAGCTGGGCAGCGCCCGCTGGCGGGCCCTGCGCGCCCACGGCGCCCGCCCGCAGCGGCTGCTCTGGTCCACCGCCGAACTCGCCGACACCGCCGCCGCCCGCTCCTGGTACGTCGAGGGGCTGGTCTCCTGGGGCACCGTGCACGCGATGACCCGGCCGCTGCTGGACGAGGCGGCCCGGGCGCTGCGCCTGCGCGGCGACACCCTGATGGGCCAGCACGAGGCGGCCCTGACCGTGCACGACCGGCTGGGCCGGCTCGGCATCCCGTACCGGGCGGTGGTGCGGCGGCTGGAGTCGGAGAACATCACCGGACTGGTCGACTCCTGGATGCGGCTGCATGCCGCGATGGAGGCCCGGCTGGGCGGGAAGGCCGGCGCACCTCGGGACGGTCGGTGAGCGGGAACTCCGCGCCGGTCAGCGCGACCAGCGGCGCGGCCTTGACCGCCGTCTCCTGCCACTCCGCCTCGGCGTCCGACAGGGCGATGACCGCCCCGCCGACGCCGTACCGGACCCGTCCCCCGGTGACCACGGCGGTGCGGATGACCACGCTCAGGTCGGCCGCGCCGTTCAGCGAGAAGTAGCCGATCGCGCCGGAGTACACCCCGCGCGGGCCGGCCTCCAGCCGGTCGATGATCTGCATGGTGCGCTGCTTGGGCGCGCCGGTCATCGAGCCGGGCGGGAAGGCCGCGCGCACGCAGTCCACCGCGCTGCGGTCGGCGCGCAGGGTGGCCCGGACGGTGGAGACCAGCTGGTGCGCCCGGGCGTAGGTCTCCACCCGGAACACCTCGTCCGCCTCGACGCTGCCCACCTCGGCGCAGCGGCCGAGGTCGTTGCGGACCAGGTCGACGATCATCAGGTTCTCGGCCCGGTCCTTCTCGCTGGTCCGCAGGTCCTCGACGAGCGTCCGGTCCTCCTCCGGGGTGGCGCCGCGCGGCCGGGTGCCCTTGATCGGCCGGGACTCGGCGCGCCGCTCCCGGTCGATCCGCAGGAAGCGTTCGGGTGAGCTGCTGAGCACGGACACCCCGTCGAAGCGGAGCAGCGCCGCGAACGGCGCCGGGCTGACCCGCCGCAGGTGGCGGTAGCCCTCCCAGGGGTCCAGGGTGCCGCCGGTCTCCAGCATGTTGGTCAGGCAGACCTCGTAGGTCTCGCCGGCGGCGATCTGGCGGTGGCACTCGCCGATCAGGTCGAGGTAGCGGCGGTGGCCGTGCCGGGCCCGGATCCGGCCGAGCGCCGCGGGCCGTTCGGCCGGGCGCGGCCGGGCTCCCGCCGCGTCGGCCAGCTGTCCGGCCGCGGTGTCCAACCAGGCTGCGGCGTCGGCCTGTTGGCCTTCTTCGGCGAGTGCGAGCAGGTGGGTGGTGCCGGTGGCGTGGTCGAGCACCGCCGCGCGGGTGGCGAACACCAGTGCGGCGTCCGGGAGTTCGGATCGGTGGGCGCGGTCGCCGCCGCACTCGGCCTTCAGTTCGTACCCGAGCCAGCCGACCCAGCCGAGCGCGAAGTCGCAGGGCAGGTCGGGCAGTTGGGTGCTCGTTCCGCGCAGGTCGCGGTCCAGCCAGTCGAGCAGGGCGCCGTCGGTGGTCCGCTCACCGGCCGGGCCGGTGACGCGGACGGTGTGCCGCCAGGCGTCGGCGGTGACGGTCCGGCCGAGCGGCCCGGCGGAGTCGCCCATGATCGAGAACCGTCCGAGTTCCGCGTCGGGCCGGCTGCTGTCCAGCCAGAACGGGTTCACCCCGGCGCGGAACAGCCGGTCGTAGGCGACCTCGTCGTCCCAGCCGGTGGGCAGGGCCCGGCTGAGCACCGTGTACCGGCGCACTGCCGTTCCCGGGGCCGGGGCTTCGGCGGGCTGTGTGCGGCGCGCCGGCCGGAGCGTCCGGCCGGCCTGCCGGTGGTGCCGTTCGGTGAGGTCGCGGAAGTTCTCCAGCAGCCGGTGCCCGTACCGGCCGCCGATCGACTCGGGGTGGAACTGGAGCCCCCAGTAGGGCCGTTCGCGGTGCCGCAGGCCCATCAGCACGCCGTCCGCGGTCCACGCGGTGGCCTCCAGTCCGGGTGCCAGCCGGTCCACCGCCAGCGAGTGGTAGCGCACCACGTCGAACGGCGAGGGCAGTCCGGCGAACAGCTCCGAGCCGTCGTGCTCCACCGCGGACACCCGCCCGTGGACCGGTTCGACCCGGGAGACCCGGCCGCCGTGCAGCGCCGCCATGCCCTGGTGACCGAGGCACACCCCGAGCGTGGGCAGGTCGCCGCCGAGCAGGATCTCCCGGCAGATGCCGAAGTCGGCGGCGCGGCGAGGGTCGCCGGGCCCGGGCGAGAGAACCACCTGGTCGAAGCCCGTCAGGTGGCCGGGGCGCCAGCCGGGGTCGTCGTTGAGGACCACCTCGGGCTCCTCGCCGTTGACCTCGGCGAGGTAGTGGAAGAGGTTGTAGGTGAAGGAATCGTGATTGTCGACCAGCAGCGTTCGCATCGGATGCCCTCCCCCGTTCAGCCGCGCCGGCCGGCCTGCGCGGGCACCGCGTCGGCCCGCCCGCCGGGCCGCCGCCGCTCGACCACTTCCAGCAGCATGTGCTGCACCAGGTGCTCGCCCTCCTGCACCGGGACGGTCCTCAGGATCCGCAGCGCCCGGCCGCACTCGTACGCGATCCCCATCAGCGCCATCAGATCGCCGCGGGTGGAGAAGTGCAGCAGCACCGAGCCGTTCGGGGTGGTCCGCCGCCACGCCTCGGCCAGGAAGCGGCGGTGCGCGGCGTAGCCGGCGTCCACGTAGGCCCGTTCGTGCATGTGCTGGTAGCGGTAACTCTCGGGCGCCATCACGTAGTTGGAGCTCCAGAACACGGTGTCGAAGCGCTCGTCCGGGTCCAGCCCGTCGAACAGGTCGCTGTGCACGGTGCGGACCTTGTGCGCGACGCCGTGCCGGCCCGCGTTCAGCTGCGCGTTCTCCACCGCGGCCGGGTTGATGTCGGAGGCGACCACCCGCTCGCAGCCGGCCACCGCGCCGCTCACCGCGATCAGGCCGGTCCCGCAGCCGATCTCCAGCAGCGAGCCGCGGGCGGCGGCCGCGGACCCTGCCAGCCCGAGCAGGCCGAGGGCGGTCGCGGTGGACGGGGAGTCGGCCGGCGCGAACACCCCTGGCAGTAAGTCCCATTCGCGGCCCTGCATCGTGAAGGTCGACGCGCCCTCCCGGCGCTTGCGGGAAAGACTGCTGCGCTCCAGCGACCGTCTGTAGTCCATGACGTCCTGCATCAAAGCCCCCCTGGCTCACTGGCTGTCGCCACCTGCGTTCCGTTGGGGCAACCCAAACGCACGCCAGCGCTCCGCCGGAAGGTGAGGAGGCAACACACCGCGCCTCGGGGAACGGTGGTCCGGGCACCGGTGGCCGGACCACAGGACTTGACCAAATCTTGACGGGTTGTTCGGTTCCGCATACGGTCCGTGGCCGAGGCCTTACCGTAGTCTGGTCGGCTTCAGGGGGTCCGGGGGAGGGACTGTCATGGCGCATCGGCCGGCGGAATCCGTGGCCCTAAGCGTTCTCGAACTGCTCGCCGCCGAGGCGCCGATCGCCCAACTCGACACCCTGGTCGAAGAGGCGTTCCGCGGCTGCGAGTCGGCGCAGGACCTGGAGTCGATCCGCCGTCTCAGACAGCTCGGGCTGAGCATCCACGCGCAGTCGAGACGCCGCCAGCAGCGCGAGGCCGGCCTGGCCGCCCTGGTGGACACCGCCCGCGACCTGGCGATGCCGTACGACCTGGACGGCCTGCTGAAGGTGATCACCCGTCGGGCCCGGCTGCTGCTCAACGTCGACATGTCGTACATCAGCTTCCCGGACGACGAGGAGGGCTACATCTACGTCCGGACGTCCGACGGCCACACCTCGATGCTCAGCGTCGGCCTGCGGCTGCCGGACGACTCCGGCCTGGGCAGCAACGTGCTCGCCAACCCCGGGCCGTTCTGGACGCCCGACTACCTCGCCGACGAGCGGATCGAGCACCACCCGGAGCTGGACGAGGTGGTCCGCGCCGAGGGCCTGCACGCCATCATGGGCGTGCCGCTGAGCCACCGCACCACCCCGTTCGGCGTGCTGTACGTGGCGGACCGCAACGTCCGCTACTTCACCATCGACGAGATCGCGCTGATGACCTCGCTCGGCGACCTGGGCGGCGTCGCGATCGAGAAGGCCCGGCTGCTCGGCCAGTCCACCGCCGCGGTCTCCGCCCTGGAGCTGCAGAGTCTGCGCACCGAGGCCGGCCTCCAGCAGACCCGCAGGATCACCGAGGTGCACCAGGAGCTGCTGGAACTGGCCCTCTCCGGTGGCGACGTGCACGCCCTGATCCGCGAGGCCGGCCGCCAACTCGGCCTGGAACTGCGGCTGTACGCGACCGACGGCACCGTGCTGAGCTTCACCGGCGAGCTGCCGGAGCTGTCCGAGACCACGGCGACCGCCACCGCGATGGACACCCACGCGGCCCGCCGCCCGGTCCGGCTGCCGGACGGGCTGTGGGCCGCACCGGTGACCGCCGGTGCCTCCAACCTGGGCACCCTGGTGGTCCGGCCGTCGTCCGACCGCGGCGAGTACGCCGAGCAGATCTGCCGACTGGTCGCCCAGGCGGTGGCCGTGCCGCTGCTGCTGGACAGCAGCCGGGCCGCGACCGCCGTCGGCCACGTCCGCGACGAACTGCTGGACGAACTGCTCGCCAGCCCGCAGCGGCCGCCGCAGCAACTCGCCCTGCGAGCCCGGCGGTTGGGCATCGACCTGTCCACCCCGCACGTCCTGGTGATCGCCCGGCCGGAGTGCGAGGCCCAGGGCAAGGCCGCGACCTGGGCCAACCTGTACGCGCACCGGATGAGCGGCCTGAAACGGGTGCACAACGGCCGCGCGGTACTGCTGCTGCCCGGCACCGACCCGGGGGCGGCCGCCCGCTCCGTCCTGGAGGAACTCGCCCCACTGCTCGGCAATCCGGTGACGGTCAGCGCGGCCGGCCCGGTGACCGACCCGACCTCGGTGTTCCACGGCTACCAGGAGGCCCTGCGCTGCCTGGACGCGATGACCTCGCTCGGCGCGGTCGGCAAGGCCGCCTCGGCCCGCGAACTCGGCTTCCTCGGCGTCCTGTTGGCCGACAACCACGACGTCGAGGGCTTCATCGACTCGACCATCGGCCCGGTCCTCGACTACGACCAGCAGCGCTTCACCGAGCTCGCCCGCACGCTGTACGCCTACTTCGAGACCGGCAACAGCCCGACCTACGCCGCGCAACGGCTGCACGTGCACACCAACACGGTGGCCCGGCGGCTGGAGCGGATCTCCGAATTGCTCGGCCCGAACTGGCAGAAGCCCGACCGCGCGTTCGAGATCCAGCTCGCCCTGAAGCTCTCCCGGATCCGCCGGCTGCTGCTCGACCGCGCCGCCGACGAGGCCCCGGACAACGGCTCCTGACACCGCGTCACCCCGCCCGTTGCCGCGGGCAGGGCCCCACCACGGCCCCTGCCGCCAGCGCGGTGACCGCGTGCGCGGCCGAGGCCAGCGTGATGTGCCGGTGCCAGCCGTCGAACGAGCGGCCCGCGAAGTCGCGGATGCCGACCCGGTCGGAGATCCGCTCGAAGTCCCGCTCCACCCGGTGCGTCAGCCGGGTCAGCCGGAACAGCGCGGCCGGCGGCAGGTCCACCAGGTCGGTGAGCCACAGCTCGACCGGCCGGCCCCGCGCCGGCCCGCCGAAGGCCAGCAGCAGCAGGTCCTCGCCGGGCGGCCCGAGCACCAGCCGCCCGGCCCAGGCGGGCACCCGGACCCGCAGCGACCAGACCGGGACGGCCCGCGTCCCGCCGTTGTGGCCCGACCACACCACCGGACGCCAGTTCTCCCGCACGGCGGTAACCAGCCGATCCGCGGACACCCGCCCGGCCCCCGGAACGAACGCCGCGGCCTCGGCCGGGACGAGCGGGAGGCCCCCGTCGATCCTCGCCAGCACCGGCATCCGGGCGGCCCGCAGCCGGCGGACGGTCCGCAGCCCGTCCGCGTCCCGGGCGTCCAGCACCACCGGCCGCACCGGCAGACCCCAGCGGCCCGGCAGGCCGAGCACCGCCTCCAGCGCGCAGTCGCCGAGGGTCTCGGCGTCCACCCCGTCCGGGATCAGCGCCCGGCTGCGCCGGGGCTCGTTGTCCAGCCAGGCCTGCGGCAGGTGCAGCCGCCAGTTGACCGGGCAGGTCAGATCCCCGGAGGCGGCCCAAACCCCCACCGCCTGCTGGACGTTGCACACCTGGCCGAGGGCGGGCACGAAGCGCCGGTCCACTCCGACCAGGTGCTGCCCGGCCCTGGGGACCACCATCGGGCGCACCACGTACGCCTGCGGCGGCGCGACCCGGGCCAGGTACTGGGCGAGCGCCTGCCGGACGGGCACCCAGTCCCAGGTGGAGCCCGCGACGAAGTGGTGCAGGCTCTGCTCGGCCCCGGCGCCGCCGACCACCGCGGCGATGTTGCGGATCGTCTTGCGGCCGCGGGCGTCGATCAGGCCGCGCACGTACTGCGCGCCCTTGTCCCGCTGGTCGCTGCGGCGCAGGGACGCGAACAGGACCGGGCCCAACTCGTCGAGCAGGGCCCGGCCGACGGTGCCGGCAACCGGCGGGCCGACGATGCCGGCAGCCGGCGCGTCGACGGTGCCGGCAACCGGCGCGTCGCCCCCGCTCAGGGCATCCCGCACGTGCAGGGCGAGACCGCTCATGGAACCCCCTCGACCGGACGGATGACTGGTACGTGTCTCATCGAACGCTAGGCACCCGAAGCGCCTGCGCGTAGGTGTCCGGCGCACCGGCCTGCCGCACCCGATGGTGGTCCGGCCACCGCCACCCGCCGCACGACCCGGTCGAACACCCCTCCGGCACTCCCCACCCGGTGGCCCGGGCACCATCCGCACCATCCGACCGTGCCCGCACCACCGAGGACACCCACAAAACGTGATGATGAGTCAACTCCCCCCGGCATACGCTTCGCTGGTTGAGCACCCCACCGCCTGCCGGCGCAGGACAAGCCTCCGCCGCAGCCGAGACCGGAGGCACCGCGTTGAAGCCCAGCACCACCCCCACCGCGAAGGTCGACTTCTACTTCGACCCGGCCTGCCCCTTCGCCTGGATCACCTCCCGCTGGATCCTCGAGGTCCAGCAGCTCCGCGACCTGGACCTCAGGTTCCGCGTGATGAGCCTGTACGTGCTGAACGAGAACCGCGAACTCCCGGACTGGTACCGCGAGTTGGTGGACAACTCGCTCTCCCTCACCCGGATCTGCACCGCCGCCGCGGCACAGCACGGCGAGGAGGTGCTCGCGCCCCTGTACACGGCCCTGGGCACCCGCATCCACAACGAGGGCACCAAGGACTTCGCGATCGTCGCCGGCCAGGCCCTCGCCGAGCTCGGCCTGCCCATTGAACTGCTCGCCGCCGCCGAAACCGACCGGTGGGACGAGGCCCTGCGCAAGAGCCACCACGAGGGCATGGACCCGGTCGGCGAGGACGTCGGCACCCCCACCATCCACATCGACGGGGTGGCCTTCTTCGGGCCGGTCCTGAACTCGATCCCCCGCGGCGAGCAGGCCGCCGCCATCTTCGACGGCGCCCGGGCCCTCGCCAACTTCCCGGACTTCTTCGAACTGAAGCGCACCCGCACCGGATCGCTCAGCTTCGACTGACCCGCCTTTCGTACCCACCAGCAGAAGGAGACCGCCCGATGACCGCCACCATGACCGCCGGGGAGTTCCTGGCCCTGCACACCCGCACCGAACCCGCGGACCCGCTGGTCCTCCCCAACGTCTGGGACGCCATCAGCGCACGGGCGTTCGCGGACGCCGGCTTCACCGCGCTGGCCACCTCCAGCTCGGCCGTCGCCGCCGCACTCGGCTACCGGGACGGCGAGGACACCCCCGCCGACGAGATGTTCGCCGCGCTCAAGCGGATCACCCGCTCGGTCGCCGTCCCCGTCACCGCCGACATCGAGGCCGGCTACGGCCTCGCCCCCGCCGAGATCGTCGAACGCCTGCTGGAGGCCGGGGTGATCGGCTGCAACCTGGAGGACTCCACCGCCGCCACCCGCCAACTCAAGGACCCCTCCCAGCACGCCAGTTGGCTCGCCGAGGTCCGCTCCGCCGCCGGCGACCGCCTGGTCCTGAACGCCCGGGTCGACACCTTCCTGTTCGGCGACCACGAGGTCGAATCCGCCGCCGCCCGCGCCGCCCTCTACATCGACGCGGGCGCTGACGTCATCTACCCCATCCTCGCCCCCGAATCCGCCCTCCCCGCCCTCGCCGCCGCCATCCCCGCCCCCCTCAACGCCCTCTGCCACCTCGACACCACCACCCCCACCCACCTCGGCACCCTCGGCGCCTCCCGCGTCACCTACGGCGGCTCCCTCCAGCAACACAACGCCACCACCATCACCACCCTGGCCCAGCGCCTCGCCCCCCAGTAACCCCCACCCCACTGGCCCTCCGCCCCGCACGAGGCAGAGGGCCAGTGGGGTGCGCGCTCATCCGTCTCACCCGACAGTCGCCCCGCCCGGGCCGAGCTGCAACGCGTCCCTCGCCGCCCGCACCGCCTCCCGCACCCGCGCGGCGCCTGCGCGAGTGACTTCCGCGCCACCGCCGACGGCCGGGGCGCGGCGGGTGGCGAGGCCCGCGCAGGGGCGGCAGATGCCCGGTTCGGGGACGGGGTCGTTGCACTTGGTGCACTCGGGGCGGCGGGCGACTGAGGGGGCTGCGGGCTGGAGCGGGGGGAGTTTGCGTTCAAGTCGATTGCGGAGCACGCCGATTGGGGAGTGCAGCGGGACGGGGAGTCCGGGCAGCAGGGCGTGGGCGAGGTCGGCGTACGTGGCGCCGCGGTCCAGCCACTGCGCAACCAGCGGGGCGAGGGCGCGAGCTTCGGATTCGCCGAGGCGCAGGCGTGGTTCGGGCCGGATGACCCGGTACAGCATGGCGACCGCCGCGCGGATCTGTTCGTCCGGCACCAGCGGGGTTTCCCCGGGCGGCTCGGCCGCCGCCTCGTCGGCCGGGAGGGTGGGTTCTTGGTCCCGGTTCTTTAGAAGGGTGTCAGCGCCGCCGGTATCCGCCTCACCGGGTTCCGGACGGGTGACACTCGGCTGCCACGGGAGCTGCGGGGTGTCGTAGACGTGGGCCTCGCTGATGATCGTGCCGTTGGGCAGCTGGATCTTCTCGACCCGGTAGAAGCCGGCGGCGGTCAGCTCCTTCAGGGCTTTGCGGATCGCGCCGCGCCCCTGCGGGCTGGTGTCGGCCATCTGCCGGCAGTCCTCGCGCCAGCCGTCGGGCCGGGACAGCAGGTCCACGAGGAGGCCCTTGGCCGTGTAGGACAGCATCCGGAACTGCAACATGTCGTTGGGCAGCACGGTGAAGTTGCGCGCGTGCGCGCTACGATGGACTCGCATTGGGAGTGTCTGCTCCTGGTGCCGTACCCCGGGGTGTTGGTAGCACCGCCGGGGTCACCTATTTTTCGGTTCGAGCACGGAACGTAGCACAGCGTGCAACCGGAGATCGACGCGATCGGCAACCGATCACCCTCCCGCCTGAAACGGTCGCATTCCGCTCGACAAGAGCCCCAAACGGGCCGTATTCGAGGCCCAGTTGGACCGATCCGCGCACAACCCCCGGAAACCGCCGCAGGCCCCCCACCCAAAACGGGCGGAGGGCCTGCGACCTGCGCTGCTGCTGTGCCAATCAAGTCACACAAAAGCTAATCCCATCAGTGCCAGTGAAAATCGGCCGCCGTGCCCGGGTCGGTCAGTCTTCCTGTCCTGGAGCGAAGTAGTCCCCGAGCATGTCGGTAGTCCACTGGGCCTGGTGGATGTCGCCGCGCGGGCCGAAGTCGACGAACCAGGGCTTCACGTCGAGGATCGGGGTGCCGTCGACGGCGTCGAGGTCTTCGACGTGGAGGTCCAGGCCGTCGACTTTGAGGAGGCGGCAGCGCGAGACGCCGAGCCAGTTGAGGCGGCGCATGTTGCGGTGACCGAAGATGCCGACCTCGGGCCAGTCGGGGTTGTCGCGCGGCCGGCGGGCGCCGAGGTTGAAGTCGGTGGGGTCGGTGAGGTGGAACCGGAAGACGACCTCCAGGTGGGAGAAGTCTTTAAGGCCCTTGGTGGCGTCGGCGGTGAAGCGGGTGCCGTCGAGCCGGATGATCGACCGGGTGCCGCCCCAGAAGTCGTCGGTGGGTTGGGTGCGGCCGCCCACTACGTGGCCCAGTGCCTCGACTTCGAAGACTTCGCGGTCAGCCATGGTCGGTTCCCCTCCTGCGGGTTGGTACGTGGCAATCCATCGGTTCAGCTGGTCGCTTCGAGGTAGGCGGCCGCCCTGCTGTCGACACGGTCGATGCTGCGGATGCCGCGGTGCCGGAACGGCGACAGGGTGGCCCGCATGTGCATCGCGGTCTGCCGGGTGCGGCCCGAGCGGACGGGCCCCATCGCATCGAGGGCCGCCGACCAGACCGTACAGCCCTCTTCGATGTTCTTCAGCCGGACGTGGACAGCCCCGAGGTACCCGAGGGTGACGGCGTGCGTCCGGGCGAACGAGCTGGCCTTGCGGGTCTCCACGCTGTGCTCGAACTCCTTCACCGCGCCCGGGAGGTCGCCTATGTCGCGCAGGGCGGAGGCAGTCTCGTGCGCGAGGCTGGCCTCGCCGAAGAAGAAGACCCGGGCCGGCTCGTCGTCCCCCGGGCCTGCGGCGGCAAGGTCACGCTGGGCCTGGAGCAGGGCACCGGTCGCCGCCGTGTGCTGGCCGGTAGCCGCCAGGCCGCGGGCGTGGATCACTCCGAGCAGGGCGCGTTCACGCGGGCAGGCGAGCGCGTACCGGTCGCCGCTGATCGACGCGGTGGCGATGTCGAGCGCTTGCTTGGGGTGTCCGAGGTCGAGCGCCTGATGGGCCATCGCTCGCAGGACGTGGCTGGCCATCGCCGGGTCGTCCGCCTCGGCAGCGAGCCGGACCGCCAGGCCGAAGTAGGTCTGGGCCGCCGCGTGGTCGGTGCTGTCGAAGGCCATCCACCCTGCGACGTAGGCGAGTTCGGAAGCTGCGGAGAACATCTGGTGGCGAGTCCGATCAGAGGCGAAGGTCCCGCGCAGGAAGCGTGCGACATCGCTGGTCAGGTACTGGACCACCGCAGCGCGGGCATGGCCCCCGCCCCGCCGCTGGTCGACCTGGGAGAACAGACTGGTCATGTCCCGTACCGCTTCAACGTCGGCCTCGCCCACCCGCCGACTGCCGGCGCCACCGCGCGTTGCTCCGGTGCGCGCCATCGCGCTCCACCACTTCTCTCCCGGAAGGGCGAGCGCGCCAAGGGAGTAGGCCATCAGCTGCAGGGCGGTGCTGCGATCCACTTCCACGTCGTCCACGTCGATTCGTCGGAGATCGGCCAGGACGCTCAGCGTATCCAAGCTCCAATCACGGAGATCGACAGCTGCCTCAGCCAAACCAAGATCGGCGAGGGTGACCGTGCGTCCGATCCGGTCGGACAGAACCGCTGCAAGGTAGTGCGGCATGTCGCCCGACGGCACGACGCTGTAGCGCACCCAGTGACTGATCAGCGACTTCCCGGGACGTGCCGGATCTCCGTTGCGACCTGCGACGATGCCCAGCTCCAGGGCCAGACGGTCGTACGTCATACGAGACTCTTTGATGATCTTCTGCAGGTTCTCGTTGACTTGAACTGGCTTTGCCATCAAGACCCCTGACTAGCCGTTAAACCGGTTAAACCGCTGGGGGTGGCCAACACCTTACTCCCAGTCGTCGATCGCGGTTGTCTAGATCGGGCGGGCGGCACCGCCCGATCATCGACTCTCCCGGCCAGTGATGCGGTCCGGGATTCAACACCTGCGGTGGCGAAGGGAGCGGGCATGGACGTGGAAGAACAGGAGCTCCGGGAGCAGGTGTGGAAGTTCCCTGCGACGCCGGACTCGGTCAGGCTCGCCCGACGCGATGTTGACCGAGTTGTCCAAGGGTGGGGCTGGGAGCCGGACAGCTCGGGGGTGGACGACCTTGTGGTGATCGTGTCCGAGCTGGTCACCAACGTAGTGCTGCACGCATCGGTACCCGGCAGAGACGTACTGGTGCGGCTGCGGCAGATCGAGGACCGCTGTCGAGTCGAGGTCGTGGACGGTCGACCGGACCTGCTGCCGCCGACGGTCCTCCAGCCTTCCGAGGAGAGCGGCCGGGGCCTGCTGCTGGTGCGGAAGTTGTCGGCGGACATGGGCGTGAAGAGAGCCGGAGGAGACAAGATCGTGTGGGCCGAGGTACATCACCAGGGGCGGCGGGAGGCGGCGGCGTGACGTCGAAGTGGTCACCGGCGGTCAAGCCTGTTCTGCTCCGCGAACCGCGGCTTCGCCGGCCGAACGAAGACGCGGCGGTCCCGCTGGCATCGTTCAGCGCCGAACCGCGGCCTCGCTGGAAGAGCCCTCCGATCGATCCCGGCAGGACGCCCCTCGTCGAGCCGGAGCAGGCAACCGCGGCGTACTGGTGCGCGGTGACCGTGCTGACGCCCGAAGCCAGCACCATGACGGAGCCCCGCCTGCCGAGCCAACTGCGGCCCACCATGGCCGTCTGACCCGGCACATGATCTCCCGGGCCGCGCCGATGGCGGACTGACCCGGTGCAGGGACGCCCCGACGTCCCCGCACAGAAGCGCCGCGTTCGCCGCGGCCGACGAATAGGAGTTGCGATGACCGCCACGGCGGAAACGACCGGCCAGTCCTCTCCCGATCCCGACCAGCTCCGCACGGCGATGGTAAAGGCGCTGCGGTCTGGCGGTGCGATCCGTACGGACCGGGTGGCGGCAGCGCTGTTGGCCGTGCCCCGGCACGTGTTCGCCCCCGAGGTGCCGATCGCGGAGGCGTACGAGCCCGAGCGGGCGCTGGTGACCAAGCGGGACGAGTACGGGCTCGCGCTCAGTTCGGTGTCGGCCGCGCGGATCCAGGCGCAGATGCTGGAGCAGGCGGACGTGCAGCCGGGGATGCGGGCGCTGGAGATCGGCTCGGGCGGCTACAACGCGGCGCTGCTGGCCGAACTCGTCGGCCCGAAGGGCGAGGTGGTGACGGTCGACATCGACCCGTTCGTCACCGAGCGCGCGGAGAAGTACCTCGCCGAGGCTGGGTACGAGCGGGTGCGGGTGGTCCTGGCGGATGGCTCCGAGCCGGTGGAGGGCGGCCCATTCGACCGGATCGTCGTCACGGTGGGGGCGTGGGACCTGCCGCCGGCGTGGACCGGAGCTCTCGCCGAGGGCGGCACGATCACCGTGCCGCTGCGGATGCGCGGGCTGACCCGCTCCATCACCTTCCGCCGGGAGGGCGCGCGGCTGGTAAGTGTGTCCGCCGAGGTCTGCGGCTTCGTCAAGATGCAGGGCGCCGATGCGCACTACGAGTTCCTGGTGCTGCCGCGCGGCACCGAGGAGGTCGGCCTGCGGTTCGACGAGCTGGCCCGGCCGGACACCTCCGGCCTGGCCGGGGCTCTGGGGCAGCCGCGGGTGGAGCTGCCCTCCGGGGTGACGGTCGGCAACCGGGAGCCCTTCGACTCGCTGTACCTGTGGCTGGCGTCCTCGCTGCCCGGCTTCGGGCTGATGTCCGTCGACCCGAAGCTGGACACCGGGACGGTCGCCCCGGCGAACCGGATGGCGTGCCCGGTGACCGTGGACGGCGGCAGCCTCGCCTACCTCTCGCTCAAAAAGGTGGACGAGGACCCGGCGGTGTTCGAGTTCGGCGCGCACGGCTTCGGCCCCGACGGCGAGAACCTGGCCGCCCTGATCACCGACCAGGTGCAGGTCTGGGACCGCGACTACCGCACCGGCGACGGCCCGGTCTTCACCGCCCACCCGGCGGGCGCGCCCGACGACCGGCTCCCGGACGGGCTGGTCATCGACAAGACCCACGTCCGGCTCACGATCTCCTGGCCGTAACCCGCGGTCAGGTCCTGCACCACCGACTCCACGGAGGAAGCACCATGACCACTTCCCTCACCGGCGCCGTCGCCGCGGGCGACTTCGACCTCGACGTGACCATCGTCGAGGGCGCCGACCCGGTGGCCGCGCTGCTGCGCGACACCGACGACAACTGCGGCAGCACCTGCGGCGGCAGCGCCTGCGCCTCGGGCAGCGGCAACGTCTGACCGCACCCCTCTCCCCGTGTGACCTGGGCCCGGCGTGCGGCCGTCAAGCCGCCGCACGCCGGGCCCAGGCATTCCCGAAACCTCCAGAAATCTCCCGGAATCGAGGTGAACACCCGTGTACGAAGCCGTGGGACCGGCCCTGCTGCGGGCCGCCGCTCGTCCGGCCGGGTCCGGACCGTCCTGGTGGCCCGACCTGGCCGACACCGGCACCCACGCCACCGCGAACTGGCGGGCCTGGCTCCAGCACGTCTGGTCGGACGCCCCGTTCGCGGCGTCGGTCGAGGTCGCCGCCGGTCCGCAGTTGGCCGCCCGGGTGCACGAGGCGGTCTCCGACTTCGACCACGTCCCCCGGCGGCGGCTGCGCCGGCTGACCGCCTCGGTCATGCAGTACGCGCTGCGCCAGCAGCGGGCCACGCCGTTCGGGCTGTTCGCCGGGGTGACCGCGGTGCCCTTCGGCCAGTTCGCCGTCGCGCCCCGCTGGGGTGCGGCTCGGGCAGTGGCGCGCCCCGACGCGCGCTGGCTGACCACCATGGTGCGGGAGTTGGAGGAGGCCGTCGGGGACCTGCTGCCGGTGACAGCCAACCAGCTACGGGTGCGGCGCGGGGAGCGCGTCGTACTGCCAGTGACCCGCAACCCGCAGGACGGAGAACCGGCGGAGGTGTCCGTCCGGGCCACCCCGCCGGTGCTGAACGTGTTGGAAGCGGCCGACAGCGCGGTGCCGGTGACGCTCGGCGAGCTCGCCGACCGGTTCCCGGCCGCTCCGGCGGACAAGGTGCGCGAAATGCTTGGCGAACTGGTGCGGCAGGGCTTCCTGATCAGCATCCTGCGGCTGCCGATGACCGCGACCGATCCGCTCGGCCACCTGCTGGCCATCACACGCACCACCGGCCTCGACCAGGTCCCCGCCGCCACCGCGGCCTTGAACGAACTGCGAACCGTCCGCAAGCAGTTGGTCCGGCACAACGAGTCCACCGACCCGACGGAGCAGCGGACGCTGCGCACGCTGCTGGCCCGGCAGCAGGCCGGACGCTCGGGCGAGGTGCCGTCGCTGATGGTGGATCTGCGCCTGGACGCGGGTCCGGTGGTGCTGCCGCAGCGGGTGGCGTCGCTGGTGGCCGGCGCGGCCGAGGTGCTGACCCGGCTGTCGCCGTTCCCGGACGGCCATCCGGCGTGGGTGGACTACCGCGGCAGGTTCCTGGAGCGGTTCGGGCCGGGCGCGGTTGTGCCGGTCACCGAGCTGGTGAACCCGGACACCGGGCTGGGCTTCCCCGCCCGTTACCGGGACTCGCTACTGCCGGACGTGCTGCCGAAGTTCAAGCGGCGTGACGGCCACCTGCTGGCGCTGGCGCAGAAGGCCGCCGTCGAGGGCCTGGCGGAGATCGACCTCGACGGCCCGCTGCTGGAGCGCCTCGCCCCGGGCCCGGTGCCCGAGGAGGCGGTGCAGCCGCACGCCGAGCTGACGGTGCGGCTGTCGGCGGACGGGGCCGTACCGTTCACCCTGACGGTGCAGGCGGTACCGCGCGCGGCGGGCACGACCGCAGGCCGGTTCCTGTACCTGCTGGAGCCCGAGCGTCGGCGCGAGCTGGAGGCGGCTATTGCCGCCGCGCCGCCGCTGCGGGCGGACGCGCTGGTGGTGCAGGTGTCGGCACCGCCGCTGTACGCCCGCACGGAGAACGTCTCCCGGGCCCCGGCGCTGCTGCCCGTGCTGGCGCTGGGCGAGTACCCGCAGGTCGGTGCGGGGGCACTGCGACTGGAAGACCTGGGGGTGTGCGCGGACGGGCGGCGGATGTGGCTGGTGCGGCTCGCCGACCACCGCCCGGTGGAGGTACGGGTGCTCAACGCGGTGAACTTCCGCTCCCACGTCGACCCGCTGGTGCGGTTCCTGTGCGAGATCACCAGCGCCCACACCCCATGGCTCACCGCGTTCAACTGGGGCGCCGCCGGGCGGCTGCCCTACCTGCCGCGGGTGCGCTACGGGGAGGTGGTGCTGTCGGCGGCGCGCTGGCACCTGCCCGCCGCCGACCTGCCCGGCAAGGACGCACCGTGGGAGGACTGGCGGGTGGCGGCGGGCGAGTGGATCGCCCGCTACAACGTCCCGGCGGCGGTGTACCTGTCGCAGCAGGACCTGCGGCTGCCGCTGGACCTGCGGCTGCCGGAGCACCTGGTGCTGCTGCGCGAGCACCTGCTGCGGGAGTCGACCGCGATCCTGATCGAGGCCCCGGGGCCGGGCGAGAACTCGTGGTGCGGCGGCCGGGCGCACGAGGTCACCGTGCAGTTGCACTCCACCCGCGCCCCGCTGCCCGCCGCCCGTCCGCGCCCCGGTCGCTCTGCCACTGTCCGTACCGGGCATCTGCCCGGCGCGTCCACGTGGCTGTCGGCCCGCCTGTTCGGCAACCCGCGCCGTGCCGACGAACTCCTGGCCCGCGTACCCGAGTTGGCTGCTGGCTGGGTGGTCCCGCCGCGATGGTGGTTCATGCGGCACACCGACCCCGAACCGCACGTGCGCCTGCGCATCCCGGTTCCCGATGCCGCTGCGTGGCCGCTGGCCGCCGAGCGCATCGGCCAGTGGGCCCAGCAGATGCGGAAGGAGGGCCTGCTGACGCGGATGGAGATCGACACGTACCTGCCGGAGAGCGGCCGGTACGGGCGCGGGGCCGCGATGAGGGCGGCGGAGGAGTTCTTCGCCGCCGACTCCCGGGCGGTGCTGGCCCAACTCGCCTACCAGCGCGCCACCTCGACCGACCCAGCCGCCGTGACAGCGGCGAGCATGCTCGACCTGGCCACCGCGCTGCTCGGCGAGCAGGCCGGCCACACCTGGCTACTGGAGCGGGTGCCCCGGCACAGCGAGATCGCGCTGCCACGCACCGCACCGCGGCTGGCCGCCGAACTCGCTGACCGCCCCGACCGGTTGGCGCTCACCGAGGAGGGCCGCGCCCTCGCCTCGGCCTGGGAGCCGCGGGCCCGGTGGCTGGTCCGCTACCGCGAGGAGCTTGACCGGGACGGCGAGCTGGAGCTCGCCGACGTCCTTGGCTCGCTGCTGCACCTGCACCACGCCCGCGTCGTCGGCTTCGACCTGACCAGCGAGCGCACCTGCCACCGCCTGACCCGCGCCGCCGCACTCATCCGCACCGCCCTCTCCCAGGAAGGACAGTCGGCATGACTGCTGAACTGCTCGAACCGCCCACCGATGTCTCCGCCCAGTGGGGCCAGTCTCTGGCCAAGGGCGGCCTCGCCACCGCGCTGCTCCACATCGAGCGAGCCACCACCGGCCGGGGGAGCTGGGAGACCGCACACGAATGGATCACCGCGTGTGTGAGCCAACCCGTGAACTCCTTCGCCGAGGCCGGCGTGTTCTACGGCGCTCCCGCCGTCGCCCACGTCCTGCACCTGGCCGTGATCCACGGACCGCGCGCCTACCACCAGCCGTGCATGGGCCTGAACTCCGCGGTGGAGGACATCGTCCAGCAGCGCCTGGCCGCCGCCCACCACCGCATCGATGCCGGGCAGCGCCCCGAGTTCCACGAGTTCGACCTCCTGGGCGGCCTCACCGGCCTCGGCGCGCACCTGCGGGTCCAGGGCCGCCAGGAGCTGCTGCGCGAAGTCCTGTCCTACCTGGTGCGGTTGACCGTGCCGGTGCACGGGCGCTCCGGCTGGTGGACGCACCTCGCGCCCAGTGGCGAACCGGACGAGCGGTACCCGGGCGGCCACGGCAACTTCGGCATCGCGCACGGCGTCCCCGGCCCGCTCGCCCTGCTCTCCCTCGCCTACCTCGACGGCACCCGCGTCCCGGGCCAGCTGGAGGCGATCGAGCGCATCACCGACTGGCTGGACGCCTGGCAACAGAACGGCGCCGCCCGCGCCTGGTGGCCCGAGGCGCTCACCGCCGCCGAGGCCGACCAGGGCCGCACCCGCCAGTCCAAGCCGCTGCGCCCGTCCTGGTGCTACGGCACTCCCGGCATCGCCACCGCGCTGCACCACGCCGCCCGCGCCACCGGCGACACCGACCGTGCCCGCGCCGCCGAACTCGCCTTCCTCGACGCGATCGAGGACCCCGACCAGGCCCACAGCCTTACTGACGGAACCGTCTGCCACGGCACCGCCGGGGTCCGCCTGGCCGCCCGGCGCTTCGCGGAGCGCACCGACCACGCCACCGCGCTGCGCATCCTCGCCGCCGCCAGCAACCTGCCCGACCCCAGCACCGACGCCACCGGCCACGGCCTGCTCGAAGGCCCCACCGGCATCGCCCTCGCCCGCTGCTCCCTGGCGGCCGACAGCTCCGGCACCGGTTGGGACGCCCTGCTGCTGCTCGTCTGACCCGAAGTAAGGAGACCCCTTGCTCGCCACCGGCGACCGCGCCTGGACGCAGGTCCACCTGCACCTGGCCACCGACACCCCCGAGGAGCACGCCGTCCGGCTCCTCGGCCCCGCCCTGATAGCCCTGGAAGACCAAGGGCTGCTGGACGCCTGGCACTTCCTGCGCAAGGGCGACCGCTGGCGGCTGCGCTACCGCGAGAGCGCCTCCGGCACCCTGGAGGCCGCCACCACCGCGGCCGCGGTCAACGAGGCCCTGGACATGTGCCGCGAGGCGGGCATGATCAGCGACTGGACCCCGGCCATCTACGAGCCGGAGACCTACGCCTTCGGCGGCCACGCCGCGCTGCCCTCCGCCCACCGCCTCTTCCACCAGGACAGCCGCCACGCCCTCGCCTACCTCGGTGCCGTACACCGGGGCGAACTCCCCGACCAACGAGCCGAGCTGTGGCTCCTGCTCGGTACCGCCGCGATGCGCGGCGCCGGACTCGACCGGTACGAGATCGGCGACACCTGGGCGCAGGTCGCCGAGAACCGGCCCCGGCTGTCCGTCGCGGACCGGCGCCTGGTCGACGCCGCCCGCACCCTGCTCCAAGCCGACACCGCCCCCGGCTCCTCGCTCCTGGAAGGCCGACTCGCGCACGCGGCGCCATGGTTCGCCGCGTTCGCCGTCTACGGCCTGACCCTGCGGGCCCTAGCCGACGAGGGCCAGCTGTGGCGGGGGCAGCGCGCCGTCCTCGCCCACCACCAGCTGTTCACCGCCAACCGCCTCGGCCTGCCGCACCAGCAGCAGGCCGCCCTCGCCTCGGCCGCCGCCGGTGCTGTCCTGGACCTGGTCGACGTGCAGGAGGCGGTGCTGCGATGACCGCCCAGCCCACCGGCCCGCTCGGCGACGCCCTTGCCCGCCTGCCTCTCGTCCCCCGCAAGCACGCCCTCGCCGCCCCGCTGGACAAGCGGGTCCAGCGGCTCACCGAACTCGCCCAGCAGGCCACCGACACCGAGAACCCGACCACCGCCACCAGCGTCCACAACCTCGCCGCGCTGCTCGCCTCCGACCGCGGACTGCCAGACCTGGCCCGCGTGCTGTGCCTCAACCACGCCCGCCTCTACCTCGCCCACCGGCCGCTCGCAGCCGACCACGCCCGGCGGGCCCTCGAACCCCTCGTCAACCTCGCCCACCTCGACATCCGGGCGGGCAACGGCATCGCCGCGCTCGCGATCCTGGACGAGCTGCTACGGGCGGTCGCCGACAACGACGACGCCACCCTCGTCGGCGGCCTGGTCGTCCCCCTCGCCGGACTGACCGCGAACAGCGCCGACCGCGGCGACGTCCACGAGTGGCTGAACGGCATCTGGGTCTTCGACGGGGCCCGCGCCCTGGTGCGCGCCGGGCGCTGGGCCGACGCCCACCTCCACCTCAAGCAGTCCACCGCCCCCGGCGACCGCCTCTTCGAGGCCCGCCAAGTCGCCGCCGTCGCCATGGCCCTCGAAGGCCGCACCGCCCTGGCCCGCGCTCTGGCCCGCGACACCGCCGCCGAAGAGCCATGGGAACACGCCGTCGCCGCCGCTCTGACCACCGCGTGCACGCTGCTCGACGGCGACCCGGCCGCCGAGCAGACCGAGGCCCTGCTCCGCACCCACGCCGCCGTCACCCCGCGGGATGGCAGCGCGGTGTTCGACACCCGGCTCGCCCTGACGGTCGCCGACCTCGCCACCGCCGCCGGCCAACTCCCGCACGCCGCCCGCGTCTACATCACCGCCGTCGCCCAGACGCTCGCCGAACCCGAGGGCTACAGCGCCCGCGACCTCGAACGCCACCGCCTCGCAGACGGCCTCCCTGCCGAACAGCGCCGCCAACTGGCAGCCATCGCCGCCGACTCCGGCGTCGGCGGCCCGGACACCCTGACGACCGACCACGACGACCGGATCACCGCTGCCCTCGCCCTGGCCGCCGCCGTCATCACCAACGCCGCCGCCAAGTCCCTCTCGCCGTCGCGGACAGTCTCACCCTGGCATGTGTACTGAATGTGTACCGGGACGTCGCAGGCCCCCCGCCCCGAGGGGTGGAGGGCCTGTGGCCTGCGGTCACGCTCGTGCCCCAGACAGGAATCGAACCTGCGACACCGGCTTTAGGAGAGCCGTGCTCTATCCCCTGAGCTACTGAGGCGGGCCATGCGTCCCCCACAGCGTAGCGGATCGCCCCCACCCCATGGCCCGCCGTTTGCCGCCGCTGCCGATGGCGGGGGACGGGTGCGCGATGTGGGCTTACGGTGGATTTGTTCGTTCTTGTGTCAGATTCGACCTCCCCCGGAAGGCGCCGACCCGTGACCTCCTCTTCTGAGCCTCAGACTCCGTTCGGTGGCCTCGGCCGGATCCTGGTGATCATTCCGACCTACAACGAGGCGGAGAACGTCGAACGGATCGTCTCCCGGGTCCGGACCGCCGTGCCGGAGGCCCACGTGCTCGTCGCCGACGACAACAGCCCGGACGGGACGGGCAAGCTCGGGGACGGGCTGGCGGCGGGCGACGAGCAGGTGCAGGTGCTGCACCGGCAGGGCAAGGAGGGCCTCGGTGCGGCCTACCTGGCCGGGTTCCGGTGGGGGATCGAGAACGGGTACGACGTCCTGGTCGAGATGGACGCGGACGGCTCGCACCAGCCGGAGGAGCTGCCGCGGCTGCTCACCGCGCTGCACAGCGCGGACCTGGTGCTGGGCTCGCGCTGGGTGCCGGGCGGTGCGGTGGTGAACTGGCCGAAGTCGCGGCTGCTGCTGTCGAAGGGCGGCTCGACGTACTCCCGGCTGATGCTGAACGTGCCGATCCGCGACGTCACCGGCGGCTACCGGGCGTTCCGCAAGGAAACCCTGCTGGGTCTCGGGATGGACCAGGTCGCCTCGCAGGGCTACTGCTTCCAGGTCGACCTGGCCTGGCGGGCCGTCAAGGCCGGGTTCAAGGTCGCCGAGGTGCCGATCACCTTCGTGGAGCGCGAGCACGGCGCGTCGAAGATGAGCCGCAGCATCGTGGCGGAGGCCCTCTGGCGGGTCACCGCCTGGGGCGTCTCCGACCGGGTGGCCCGGCTCACCGGGAAGCGCTGAGCGTTCCGACCCACCAGGCCGGCCCGACGGAGGTTTGGGTGTGACAGAGCCACCACGTCCAGCAGACCGACACCCCGGCCGGTGGACGTCCGCCAGGGCCCGGGCGGCTCGGGTGGCCGCCTCGGCGAAGGGTGCCCCCGAGCGGATTCCGCTGCTCGGCCGGACGGCTGGTGAACTGCTCCGGGTCAACCTGCTGGACAACGCGACCCGACTGGCGGCCCAGGCGTTCCTGTCCGGCCTGCCCGCGCTGCTGGTGGTGGCGGTGTTCGCGCCGGCCGCCGTCAAGCGTGGCCTCACCAGCTCGCTGCGCACCCAGCTCGGCCTGCAGGGAGCCGCCCAGCAGCAGGTCGAGCAGCTGATGAACACTCATCCGGACGGCGCCGCGCAGGCGTTCGGGGCCGTCGGCGTGCTGGTCACGCTGGCCTCCGCGACAGCGATGAGCCGGGCGTTCCAGCGGGTCTGCGAACGGGCCTGGGAGCTGCCGCGCCACAGCACCCGGCTGGCGCTGTGGCGCTGGGTGGTGTGGCTGCTGGGCTGGCTGGTGTTCCTGATGATCCAGGTGCCGTTGCGCAAGGGGTTCGGTGCGGGCCTGTGGCTGGGCCTGCCGCTGACCTTCGTGGTCTCCACCTGCGTCTGGTGGTGGACCCAGCGCCTGCTGCTCGGCGCCCGCATCCGCTGGGCCCCGCTGCTGCCGGGCGCGGTGCTGTGCGGCTTCGCGCAGGTCGTCCTCGGGGTCGCCTCGCAGGTGTACCTGCCGCACGCGGTGTCGGCGTCGATCGCCAGGTTCGGCCCGTTCGGCGTGGTGTTCACGCTGCTGTCCTGGCTGATCGTGGTGTTCACGGCGATCACCCTGGCCCTGGTGCTGGGCAGGGTGATCGCCGAGGAACCGTCGGTGGCCGCGCGACTCAGCCGAGGCGCGTCAGCCGGGAGGTGATGGACGGCGGGGCCAGGTCCTTCTGGAGGGTGACCGGGATCTCGGTCCGGTCGGCGCCGTCGCCCGCCGACAGCGTGCCGACCTGGGTGCCGGCCGACAGGGTGTGGGCGATCTTGCCGATCGGGGTGAGCGTCAGGTGCGCGGTGATGCCGGACCAGCCCGCCACCGTCAGGTCCTTGGCGGCGACCACCGGGACCTTGCCGCCGATGCCGTCGTCGACGTAACCGACCACGTCACCCTGCTTGGCCAGGGCCTGCCCGGTCAGCACGGACTGCGCGGCCACGTTGATCTTCTGGCTGACCGGCTGGGCCGCGGTCACGATGTCGTACCCGGGGGTCACCGGCTGGCCGAGGGTGACGCCGACCAGGGTCCGCTTGACGCCGCCGACCTCCTTGACCGCCGCCCACATGAAGCAGGACTGCGCGGGGGAGGACGAACCGGTCTTGCCGCCGATCATGCCGTTCTTCCCGAGCAGCTTGTTGGTGTTGTAGATCCGCTGGTTGTTGAACTTGGTGTCGGGCTCGGCGATGACCTGCCGGAAGACCTCGTCCTTGATCACCACCTCGGCCAGCTTCAGCTGGTCCTTGGCGGTCGACTTGGTGTCGTTGTTGTACCCGGCCGGGTCGGCGTACGTGGTGTTGGTCATGCCGAGCTGTTTGGCGGTGTCGTTCATCTTCTTGACGAACGCCTCCTCGCTGCCGGAGTCCCAACGCGCCAGCAGCCGCGCCACGTTGTTCGCGGACGGCAGCATCAGCATCTCCAGCGCCTCGTACTGGCTGAGCTGCTGCCCCTCCGTCAGGGTCACCCGCGACTCGTCGCCGTTCGTCGACTCCGCCGCGGCCTGCTTGTCGACCGTGAGCATCGGGCCGGTCTGGCCCTTCTTCAACGGGTGCGCCTGCAGGATCAGGTACGCGTTCATCACCTTGGTGACGGACGCGATCGGCACCGCCTTCTCCTCGCCGGACGCGCCGAGATCGCCCACCCCGATCACCTCGGCGGCGGCCTGCCCCGTGGTCGGCCACGGGATGTTCAGCTGCTCGCCCTGGAACGTGAACGAGTCCGCCAGCCCGAGCTTCGCCTTCGGCGCGGGCAGCGGACGCAACAGCTGCGCGGCCGACAGCACACCCAGCACCACGGCCAGGAAGACGCCCCAGATCAGCACCCGCTTCATCGCCCGCCGCAACGGGCTCACCGGCCGGGCGCTCAGTGCCTTCAGCACCTCCAGCGCCTCGACGGTGCTCTCCGGCCCGGCCGGAACGGGCTCGGCGACCGCGACGGGCGCGACGGGCGCAGGCGCGACCGGCACCGGCGCGGGGGCGGCAACGGGCGCGACCTTCGGGGCGGGCGCGGGCTTCGGCGCGGGCGCGGGCTTCGGGGTCGGGGCCGGCTTGGGGGCGGCGGTCTCGTCCTTGGGCAGCCGCAGCATGACGGTCCGCTCGGGACTGTCCTTCTCCGCCCGCAGGTTCATGGTCGGGTCGGGCTTCGCCGGAGTGTCGCCCTCCGGCTCCTCGGCCTTCCCGATGCGCAGCGTCATCGTGAGCTCGGGCCCGGCGGGAGCGGACTCCTCCTCGGAATCCTCCTCCTCGGCCTCCGGCTCCTCCACCTTCGCCATACGCAGCGTCATCGTCGGCTCGGGCCCGACCGGAACGGACTCCTCGCCCTCGGCCTCCGGCTCCGCCGCCTTCTCCATGCGCAGCGTCATGGTGAGCTCGGAGCCGACCGGAGCCGACTCCTCCTCGGGAACCTCCGGCTCCTCAACCTTCGCCATACGCAAGGTCATCGTCGGCTCGGGCCCGACCGGAACGGACTCCTCGCCCTCGGAAGCGTCATCAGCTTCGGCCTCAACCTCGGCCTCGGGCTCGTCCTCGGAAGCGGCTTCGGCCTCGCCCTCGCCCTCGGCCTCTCCCTCGTCCTGGGAAGCGGTCTCCTCTTCCTTCTCCTCCCCCGCCTCCGCCTCCTTCGGCTCAGCAGCAGTCACCCGCCCGAGTCGTACGGCCGGAGCCTCGACGGTGAGCGCGGCACCGGCTTCGGGCAGGTCGAGGTCGGTGCCGGGCTCGGACTTGCTCGCGGCGTCGGTCTCGCGGGCGCGGAGGTGCACAGTGGAGCCGCCCTCGCGAGGAGCTCGCTCCTCGGCCTCGGCCGGCCGCGTCCTGTCGTCGCGCGGCTCGCTCTGCGGGGACTCGCCCACGTAACCCACTCCTCCTCGTCCGCCCCGGCGGTTGCCGGTCCGATCACACAAGCTGGTTTTTTTCGGGCGGGTTCTCGACCCGCCCGGGTACCTGTACAGTCTCCGGCACCGTGGCCGCGATGGCCTGCCGCACCCCGCCCCACCGGCGGTTTTTCCTGCCAGTGAAGCCCTCTGCCGGATCAGACGCGGGGGCGTCGAACGGTGGTTCCAGCCTGCCCGAGCAAGGTCACGATTCGGAGGCGTACTCGACAAGGCTGTGTGAGAGGCGTCACCCTGTCATTCATCCACGCGGGGAGGCTTGGATGGGCAGGAGCCGCAGAACTATTCCCGAGGAGCTGTTGCTGCTCGCACTGGACCCGGCCACGGGTACCACCGCGCAGCCGCAGACCCTCGACCTCGGACTTGCCGGGGCGCAGCTTGTCGAGCTGTCCCTGGCCGGAAGGATAGTCCCGGACGGGGACCGGATCGCCGTGGTGGTGCCACGGCCGACCGGTGACCCGACGTTGGACCATGCGTTGGAACTGTTGCGCAGGCGTGGCAGTCCGGTGCGCGCCGCGCACTGGATCGGCGGGCCGCGCCTGGGACTGAGGCAGACGTACCTGGCGCACCTGGAGCGGTGCGGCATGGTGACGGCGGTGCCGGGTCAGGTGTGCGGTGTGCTGCCGACGACCCGCTACCAGGCGTCGGACGACTGCACCAACGCGGCGATCAAGCAGCGGCTGGACACCGCGATCCGCACCGGCGTTCCGCCGGACCCGCGGACGGCGGCACTGGCGGCGCTGGCGCACGCGGTGGGTCTGGGCAAGCACCTGTACCCGGGCAACGAGGGGCGGTCCTCACGCTCCCGGCTGCGGGATCTGATCAGGTACGACCCGCTGGGCGGAATGGTGGCCCATGCGGTGATGGACGTGCAGAACGGTCTGCCGGCCCAGCAGGGCAGGTCGGCGCCCGCGGGTTCGCGGGGTCCGGCCGGTCGGCCCGCCGCCGCGGGGCGGGGTGTGGCCAGCCGGGTGGGCGCGCGATGAGCGGCGTACGCCGTTAGCGTTCGATGCGGTTCGAGGGCGGGGGGGGGGGGGGGGGGGGGGGGGGGGGGGGGGGGGGGCGGGGCGGGGGGGGCGGCGGCGACGGCACGGAACCAGGCAGACA